>JBFEQB010000058.1:0-16402 GCA_041549835.1 Luteolibacter sp.
CGGGCTCGGGCAAGTTGTTCGCCCGACTCGTGGTGACTCCGAACTGATCCGCGCCAAGCGGATCCACGCAAAAGCGACCATTCAAACGGCGGTCTCCGAAAGGGGGCCGCCGTTCTTTTGATGGTGAACCCGGCAGCTCTCGCGCCAGACAACCAAGGCGCGTTCGTGAGAACGCGGGGGGGGGATGGACGATCGCGTTCTCACGGACCGCGCCTACGGGGGCTTGCGCCAAGCGTTCCACCGAAAAAGGGCCATGATGACGTGCCATTCTGGGTAAGCGGTCAACAGAGCTCCTCTCGCATTTTTGTCACAGGGGCCAGAGCTATGGCATCTATGCAACGCGGCTCTCGATGGTCTGGCAGGCAGGCGGGTGGATCTTGATCCGTAACCAGCCAAACCATCCCCCGCGCGAGGCAGGCCTCGCCGACCCCGTGGCGGAGACAAGTCTCCGCAATCCGAGGTGGCGAGGCCTGCGCAACCCCTTGCCAATCAGGGGTTTTACTCCAATCAGTGAGGCGCCCCCTTTGCTGGTAAGGTGTTGGTGAAATAATCCGTGGCCACATTGATTGTTGCTTGATTTTGGTTCAAGCACCTCCATTTTCCATGCCATGTGCCGGAGTTGCGGGTGTTCGAGAAATTTACAGAAAAATCGTTGCACCAGCGGCTTTTCGATCGCCCGGCTCTCAACAAATGAATTTCAGTAACTAGCCTCAACAACCCGACCATATGGACACTCCCTTCCGGATTGTCAGCAAAGCAGAATCCCTCTTCCGGAGGAAATAAAGAAGCAGAACAAGCCGCCGCGGACCGACCCGGACCCATTTCTGGTTTGGTTTTCATCGTTGATTGAATTTCCCGTCCGTGCGGCAGAGCTTAGACCTTCATTAAAACCTTAGTCCCTTGAAAAAAACCATAGCCATCCTTACCCACGCGTGCGGTGCCTTCTTCCTGTTGTCGAGCATGTCACGCGCCGAGCAATTCGGTCCCACCGGTATTTTCGGTAACCGTGCCGGCACTGAGATCACCGTGACCTCGGTGGATCCAGGATCTCCTGCCGACGGCTTGATCACTCCCGGAATGGTCATCACGGGCACGGATGGTGCCGATTTCAGCAGTGCCATTTATCAGGACCTGGCCGCAGCGATTGATGTCGCTGAATCGGTGGCGGGAGCCGGACAGCTCACGCTGCGCATCAAAGACGCGCCCCCCGTCACGATTGCGCTGCCGGTTCTGGGATCCTACAGTGCGACCGCGCCCTTCAACTGCCCGAAGTCGGCTGCGATTCTCGCGAACTTCTCAAGCTACATGGCAGGCCAGCAACCATCTGGAAAGCAGGCAGGGTTGGTCGCCAGGACGGGTTTGGGTGCCAGCCACTCGATGGCGGACTTGGCCGGTTATGCCTTCGAAGAACCCAGTGAGACGAGTGTCTGGGATTGGGGCTACAGATGCATTGCGTATGCGGAGTATTACCTGGCAACCAACGACAGCTCGGTCTTGCTGAGCCTGCACAAGACGGTGGAGAAGATTGTCGACGGCCAGGATGCAGGCGGGCTTTGGGGGCACAAGGGAATCAATGGAAGCGGGCGGCTTCCGGGTTACGCGCAAATGAATGCGAGTTCCCTGCCTTGCTTCATCGGCCTGCTGCTCGCGCAAAAGTGCGGCATTGATTCGCCTGAGATCCAGCAAGCGATTGATAAAGCCTACACCTTTTACCGCTCTTACACGCATCGAGGTGAGATCCCCTACGGCGTGCATATGCCGAAAACCAATATTTTCAGCGACAACGGCAAATCGGCCCAAGTCGCCATTGCGATGTCGCTCTACGGCGACCTTGAAGCGGCCGCCTACTTCTCTGAGCTCGCCACCGCCGGCCATGTCAATCTCACTTATGGGCACGCCGCGAATGCATTCAACATGATGTGGACCCCGCTGGGCGCGGCCGTGGCCGGGCCGGATGCCCTTGCGGAATACTTCAAGGAAACCCGCTGGTGGTACACCATCGCCCGGACCTGGCAAGGTGGGTTTTACGATAATAGCACGGGAGCCAATGTGAGTATGCCGGAGTTCATGGCAGCACCTTTCCTTGCCTCCAAGGGTGAACTTTGGATTGCCGGAAAAAATGCCAACCCCTCGATTTGGCTGGATGCGCAAACCGCCCAGGAGGTGGCCGGGATGAGCCAGATCGACTATGCCTCACTGCCCTACGAGGATCTGATCAGCTACCTCAGCCATCGGCACATTCATGTTCGGATTCCGGCGGCCCAAACCGCCGCGGCCTATGCTGGAGATCCGACCCACGACCAGAGGATGGCGGACATGCTGGCGAGTCCCGATGTGTATGAGCGTCGTGGGGCGGCCCTTTACTATGCCTATAATGCTCTTTCGGCAGCCACCTACAACGCCATGAGCGCGACCCTCATTGCCTTGCTCGATGATGAACAGGAGGATCGCGAGGTGCGCCAGTTGGCCGCGCAGGCGCTGGATAAAATCGGAGCCGGCTATGAACAACTCCTCGATTTCATCCTGGAGGAACGCACGGACGACCCCTTGGGGACCACAGAGGAAGCGTTGACCGACGTGGTTACTTCCTTGTCGTCCAATCAAGGATTGAGCACCCATTTTGACAAACACATTCAAGCGGCGCTGAAACTCTCGAAGCACAAACGTCAAAATGTACGTGGCCCGGGAATGAAGATGCTTCGCGGCATTTCGGCTGAGTCCTTTCACCTGGTCGCAGATGAGGTCAACCTCGTCGCCTCGGACGCGGACATGAGCTACCACAGCTACCACAACGCGGCGACTCCGGTGGAGCCGGCGATCTACATTCTGGCGGATTTGCTGATCGAAGACGGACTGGACCACATTGTGAGTCTGTTCCTGAGCGAGTATGGCAAGGGCTCGTTCAAAAGGAGGGCGACCTGGAGGTTGCTCAAATACTACGAGGGGAACGCTGCCGATGCGCTCGAAGAATATCGCATCTACACCGACTATCAGACGGAATGGGGGTGGGAGACGGATAACTACAACGCGATGGTCGCCGCGATTGAGAACGACCCCGATCCGCAGCCGCTCACTCAGTTTGCCGTTGCGCGGCTCCGGCCGGAAGATCGGGGGCTGCTGGTCAGCAAAACCCGCTCCATCATCAGTGAAAATGGTGGAGTGGATACCTTCACCGTGGCGCTCAATCAGCAGCCGACAAGCGACGTGGTGGTCGATCTCAACCTCACCAACTTTGGCAATGTGGCCCTTTCCCACTCCGCGCTGACATTCGATGCCGTTAATTGGAGCACGCCTCAGGAGGTGACCCTGACGGCGATCGACGATGACATCCTTGGCACCGACAAATCCCGGATTCACATCCAGGTGGATGAAGCGCTCAGCGATCCGTCCTTTGCCGGGCAGCCTGTCTGGCATTTGGAAGTCATTTGCACGGATGATGAAGCGCCTGGGTTCACCCTGAGCAAGACCGCTTCAACGATCGGCGAGGATGGCGGCATGGATACCTTTACCGTGGTGCTCGATGCCGAGCCGACATCGTCTGTCGCCATTGAGTTGGTGAGTTCCGCCACGGGCGAAGTCACCGTCTCTCCCCCGGTTCTTGGGTTTACCCCTGCGAACTGGAATGCCCCGCAAACGGTGACCATCACGGGTGTCAATGACCTGACATTGAGCAACGACTCCGCTACCATTACGGTCTCGATCGACCCTGCTTTCACGGATGATGACTTTGATGCCATCGTCAGCCAAACCGTGTTGGTGACGGTCACCGACGATGAAACGATCGGCACGGAGGAGACCAATACGGCGCCGACCGTTGCGCCCCTTCCCAATGTCAACACGACTCTGGCCATTGCAGCGCCGGATCCGTTGACGCCTCCTACTTCGACTACCCTTGCCAGCGAGATTTTCGGGGGATTGCAGACCGACTATATCAAGGGCACCACACTGGAGGTGTTCGATGCCGCCATCACGACTGCCGGCGGCACCAATGTCTGGCAGGACACCCTCCAGTCGTCGCTGAGGCAGGACGGCTACATCCGCAACAATCGTGCCAAGACCACGCACGTTGATCTGGGGTCCTTCATCGATGACACCAAGGGAGCTTGGGATGCCCGATTTGATCTGACATGCACCTTGTCACAAGCCACGGAAGGTGTTTCCTATCCCGCCATTTGTTTCCTGGATGCCTCCACTCCCGTGTATGACTCCACCATCAACATCGTGGCCGGCATTGGCTACAACCGGCACGGAAATGTGATCATCGGCTCCGGATCCGGTTTTGCCGATCCGGAAGTGGTGGCGAATCTCTCAGGAGACCGCACCCTGACCGTCACGCTGGACCTGACTCCGGCCTACTATGATGGCGCCACCAAGTTCGGGCGTATCTACTACTCCGACAGTGTCGCGGGCCTATTGGGCGAACGGGACCTGGCAAGCGAAACGAGCTTCCGAGCCCTCGCCATCGTCGCGGACGTCACTTATCTCATTGATCGATGCGCCAATTACTTCAGCAACTTCAGCCTGAGCCGTCCAGTGCTCAGCTTTGCCGCCACCATTGCTCTGGATGGAAGTTCTTTCGTCAGTGACCCGCAGAACAACGAAATGAGCTACAGTTGGTCTGTCATCGATAGTCCCGTAGGATCCGTCGTCGATATCGTGGATGCGTCAGCGATTGCAACGACCGCCACACTGTCCCTTGAGGGAGATTACACGATGCGGCTCACCGCCACGGACAACTGGGGGGCCTCGCACTTCCAGGATTTCACAGTCACCGTTTCGCAGGAATCTCCACTGGTGTCTGTGATTTCCAGCGATGCGGAGGCCTCGGAGCTGGGATCCAATCCCGGCGAATGGACGATTTCTCGGACCGGCGATACGAGTTCCCCGCTTGAGGTCCGTTTTTCAACTTCCGGCACCGCGATCCGGAATTCTGACTACACGATTTCTCCCGCGGGCACGGTGACGATTCCGGCCGGCCAAAGCTCCGCCACTGTGGCTTTAACCGCTCTCGTTGATTCATTTGTTGAAACCAATCCAGAGACGGTGACGCTGACGATCGAGCCTGATAGTGCCTTTTTAATCTCCGATCAGTCTTCCAGTGAGATTTTGATCAGGGACAACATCCTGCCTCCCCCATCCTTCGTCCTATACGATGGCAATACAGCCAACATCGGGACTCCTCCGGTGGATGCCTTGAGCCCATATGCCGTCGGTTCGAGTTTTTCAGTGTTGTCGCAGGGAACTCTGGAAAAAACGGGTCACTACTTCGTCAACTGGAATTCGTTGGAGGACGGCAGTGGTGTGAATTACTTCGTCAATCAATCCTATAACATCACTGAAGATCTAACGCTCTTCGCACAATGGGGAAATGGATATGACGTCGTCTTCGAGAGCATGGGAGGCTCCTTCCCAAGTCCAATCGTCCAAGCTGTGTCTTACGGCTCGGCTTATGGCACGCTGCCCGCCACCAGCCGTGCAGGATACACCTTCACGGGTTGGCATACGGATCCGAATGGCGGCACGCTTGTGGATGCTTCGACCATCGTCAATACTGGCGCGGACCACATCCTTTATGCGCGGTGGGACGCAAAACCGGTCGTGAGTGCCGGTGCGGACAAGGCGGCTGTGTTGGCTGGCCCCGGTGGCGGCGCTGGCATCACTTTGAACTTTGATGATGCGACTGCCACGGATGCCGACAGCACGATCACCACGACATGGACATTGGTCTCCGGTGAGCCGACCGCCGTGAGCATCGCCGATCCCTCATCAGTCAACACATCGGCCGCCTTTACGCAGCATGGTGCCTACACCTTTCGCCTCACTGCAAGTGATGCAAGCACTGTAATCATCGATGAGGTCACCTTCTACATAACAGCGGAGGGCCAAAGCACAGTCACTTACAATGACAATGACTCGGACTTCGGCACCGCCCCGGTGGACGCAAACTCCCCTTACAATAACTCAGGCTCCGTCACGGTTCTTCCAAACAGCGGCGCGCTGGTCAAAGTGGGCTACGACTTTGTCGGCTGGAATACGATGCCGGATGCGAACGGCACAAGTTACAGCCCGGGTGAGAACTTCTTCGTGACCGGCAACACCACGCTCTATGCGCACTGGGTTGCCAATCCCAATACCTACACAGTGGCTTACGACCGCAATACCGCCGACTCCGGCACCGTGCCGGTCGACCCAACTGGTGTTTACTCACATCTCGACCAGGTCGGTGTGCTTGGAAACAGCGGAACACTGGCAAAGACCGGCTACACCTTTGTCGGTTGGAACACGAGTGCCGATGGCAGTGGAAGCGCCTACACTGTGGGCCAGACATTCTTCATTGCTGAAAACACGACGCTCCATGCCCAGTGGTCCGCGGACACCTCCACGGTGGCGTTTGATGCCAATGGCGGCACCGATGCCTCGCCACTGAGCATCACGGCCACTTATGATGCCGCCTATGGCACGCTTGCCACGACCAGCCGTCCGAATTACTCGTTCGATGGCTGGTTCACCCAGCCGACCGGCGGGGTGGAAGTCACGGCGGCCACTCTAGTCAATATTGCGGGCGACCACACGCTCTATGCCCAGTGGACAGCCGACTCGCACACCGTGACCTTTGATAGCAACGGCGGCCAAGCCGCTTCACCGGGAACCGCCGTGGTCAGCTTCGACTCGCCCTATGGCACGCTCGCCACCCCGGGTTTGTTTCCTGGCTTTACCTTCATCGGTTGGTTTACTCAAGCCATCGGCGGAGAGCTAGTGACGGAGGCGACGATCGTGACTGCAACCAGCGACCATACCCTCTATGCTCAATGGTCGGAGAATATCACCTATGTGACCGAAGACAGCCCGCTGATTCCCGCTGGATTCGGCTACACGGTTGGCAGCACCTTCCAACTCGTCTTCGTCACCAGCACGAGGTCGAACATGAGCTCGCTGGAGGCGACTTATGGAGCTCCGAGGACCATCTCGACATTCAACTCATACGTCAATGATGTTGCCGCGGCGTCCACGCTTCCCGGCGTATCCGGCCTGACCTGGTATGCGATTGCTTCGACATCCACGATGAATGCCAAAGACAATGCTCCGGTCACCGCCCCGGTTCACCGTCTCGTCGATGGGGCCAAGGTGGCCGATGATCTGTTGGACATGTGGGATGGCTCGATTGACAGCCGCATCATCTTCGACGAATCGGGAGTGAATTATGATGGAACCGGGCTCTGGGGAGTCTGGTCGGGAACAGACAGTGATGGCACCGTTTCTCAGACCGGTGGACTCGACATGAGTCAAACCCGTTATGCGGCGGGATGGAATTCATACAATCCAACCGATGGGGTCGATACGCCCAACTGGATCGATCTCACCCAGATTGATACCGCCGACACCAGAGTTTATCGCTTCTACGCGCTTTCCGAGCAGATCACGATCGTTGCCGGTTCTGGCACAAGCACGCTTTCCTACGATGCCAATACCGCGGATTCGGGCGCGGTGCCGGTCGACGCGAACAGCTCCTATAGCAATGGTTCGACGGTTACCGTTCTGGACAACACCGGCTCATTGGTCAAAAGCGGCCACCGCTTCGAGGGTTGGGGCACCTCCACCAGCGGCGGCACCTTCTATCAGCCCGGGGACAGCTTCACCATCACTCAGAACACCACCCTCTATGCCCAGTGGGGGGTGGTCACCACCAACCACGCCGTGCCTCATGTCTGGCTCGATGGCATCAATGCGGAATGGTCCTCGGACTACGAAGCGGCGGCCCTCGCCGATCATGATGGTGACGGCATTCCGACGTGGCAGGAATACTGGACCGGCACCGACCCGCTCGACCGCAACTCCACCTTCAAGCTGGATTCGATCACCATCGATGGCGGAGACGTGGTGCTGGAATGGAGACATGCCTGGGTGGGCTCCGGAATTCCCGACATTCTGGTAGAGGCTTCGCCGGACATGAGCCCCGGGTCATGGGCGACCGTGGGCAGCTACAGCCCGGTCAACGGCTTGAATTCGATGAGGATTTCCGCTCCTGAGAGTCATCAGTTTTACCGGCTTTCGGCGCCGGGCATGCCTTGATCGCCAAAAAGAACTCATCGCGCCGTTCCGGACCGACGACTGGTAGAGCTCCGCTTTGCTTCATTTCAAGCCTGCGGCGTGCTGCTGGGGGCGGGGCCGATGGCGCCACCGACAAAACGTTCGGCATTCACCAAGGTTTGGGCATTGTCCCCCTTGCGGCGTGACGTGAGGATCGTGCATGACGATGCGGCAACTCCCTTACCCTACGCAGGTTGTCATAAATTCCGCATTTCCCACCCCCTTTGGTGGGTGCCCGCCAATCGACCCGTCGCTTCTTCGTGCTGATTCCCTGTCCAATCTTTGCGGGGGACTCCACTGGTTTTTTCAGAGTTGGCACCGTTCCAGCGAGCGCAACCGGCTTGGGTCCATGCGGTTGGCCTTTCGAAGCGGAAATGAGATCGCATCATGACAAGGATTGGTTTCCACTCCGCGCGTGACTGATTCCGTCCTCAAGTCCTGCGTGCTTGCCGCCCGCCCGAAAACGCTGCCGGCCGCCATCGTGCCGGTATGGGTGGGATGCGTTCTGGCATGGAAACTCGGCGGCTCCTTCGACCTGCCACTCGCGTGCGCCACTCTGATCGGCGCGGTGGCCATCCAGATCGCGACGAATTTCTTCAACGACGCCATCGATTCGAAAAAGGGCGCGGATACCGACCGCCGCCTTGGCCCCTTGCGGGTCACCGCCACCGGACTGATACGTCCGCGCACGGTGTTGGGAATCGCCTCCGGATTCCTGACCCTGGCTCTCATCTGCGGCGCCTTTCTCTATCAGGCGCGCGGCTGGCCGATCCTTTGCATCGGGATTCCCTCGCTGTTCCTTGCCTATGGCTATACCGGCGGGCCCTTTCCTCTCGCCTATCGGGGGATGGGCGAGGTGTTCGTGATCCTGTTTTTCGGGTTGGTGGCGGTGACAGGCACAGTGTTCATACAGACGGGGCTTTGGCCGCGCGAGGCGTTATTGTTAGGATGGCAGGTCGGCCTGCTATCGGCGGTGCTCATTTCGATCAACAATTTCCGTGACCGCGAGGAGGATTCGACGACGGGAAAACGGACGCTGGCGGTGAGGTGCGGGCCCAAAATCGCGGCAGCCGTGATTTGGTTCGAAATCAAACTGGCGGCATTCGCCGGACTGGTGTGGATGGCATGGGGGCACCCGGCGCTTCTGATCGCAAGCATTCCGGTGTTGCTCGTTGGGCTGCGCATTATTTGGGGCGTGTTCACACTGCCGCCGGGGCCCGGCTTCAACCGCTTGCTCGCGCTCGGCGGGGTGCAGTTGATTCTTTTCGCCGCGGTGTTTCATTTCGCGGCAACCCTCCCCTGAACACGATGAATCCCATTGAATCCAAACCATTGATTTCGCGCTACCAGCTCAAGGCGCGCGGGTTTCTGAATTCGGTTTCCAACCGGCGCGCATTCGAGGGCGCACTCATTCAGATCGATGGCGGCTTCGGATGCATCCATCCGTGGCCGGAGTTGGGGGATCCGCCGCTCGACAAGTGCCTTGCTGATCTGGCAGGCGCGCGCCGCTGGCCGATCGTCAAACGCGCGATTCGTTGTGCGGAATACGACCGCGAGGCGCGCAAATTCGAGCACTCGCTCTTCGAGGAGATGGAGATTCCGGAAAGCCACGCCACGCTGGCGCAGGGCGACATCGGGGAGGTGGCGCTTGCCGTAGAGGCCGGATTTTCAACCGTCAAACTCAAGGCGGGGAGAAATCCCGTTGCGGAGGCGCGATTTCTCGATGATATGGCGGCGGAGTTTCCTTCGCTGAAGTGGCGGCTGGATTTCAACGAAGCGCTCGAACCGGCCGCGGCGGCCGCGTTTCTCTCAGGCCTCTCGGACCAAACCCGCGCCGCCATCGATTTCGTGGAAGATCCCTGCCCGTATTCCGAATCGGCATGGACCACGATTCACCGCGAGACGAGGGTGAAGCTGGCGGTGGACCGGGAGTCCGGACCTCGGAGTTCCGCGGCACAGGTGATGGTGATCAAGCCGGCGGTTGACGAACCGTTTCTACTGGCGGAAGCGGCGCTGCACCATCGCCAACGCGTGGTCCTGACGGGCTACATGGATCATCCGGTGGGGCAGGCATTCGCCGCTTGGGAGGCGGCGCGGCTCGGGCTGCAGTTTCCAGGGCTCGTCGGGCTCTGTGGCTTGCAGACGCATCATTTGTTCGAGCCCGATGAATTCACCGAAATGCTCGGTCCATGGTCGCCGGCCTTCCAAGCCCCGGCAGGCCACGGCTTGGGTTTCGACGATCTGCTGCACGCACTGCCATGGACGCGACTCTACTGACCGAAGAATCCTTCTGGAACGATCCCGCGCCCTTCGCGGCGGGCGGGTTTCCCGGGAGCATTCCGGATCTCCCGGAACTGCGGAGTCATGTGCTTTTCGAAACCTCCGGCAGCTCGGGCGAACCGAAATGGATTGCTCTGTCGAAGGCCGCTCTCCTTGCCTCGGCGGAGGCCGTAAACCTCCATCTGGATGTTTCAAGAGAATCCTGCTGGGGGCTCGCACTGCCAACGCGGCACGTCGGTGGTTTCGGCGTGGTGGCGCGTGTCTTTTCCGCAGGCTGCGGGTTTCAGGAATTCGGTCGGAGCTGGGACGCTTCCGAATTCGCGGCGTGGCTTGCGGAAAACAAAGCCACCCACGCCTCGTTGGTTCCGGCACAGGTGCATGACCTCGTGAAAGCGGGTGTCCGCGCGCCTTGCCATGTCCGCGCCGTGGTCGTCGGCGGCGGCCACATGAATGCGAAAACCGGGCGGGCGGCCCGCTCGCTCGGCTGGCCGGTGCTCGCGAGTTATGGCATGACTGAGGCGGCGTCCCAGATCGCCACCCAGACACTCGCTGCGCTGAATGACATCTATCAGCCTTCACCCATTCCCCTGTTGCCGGGTTGGCGGGCCGAGACCGCGCCCGATCAGAAGCTCCGCATCGCGGGGCCGGCCTTGTTCTCGGGCACGCTGGTTCGGCAAAACCAAGCGTGGGTTTTCGAGGCGCGCGGCACGGAATGGCATGAGACGAATGACCGGGCGCGGCTCGCCGCCGAGGGTATCACTCCGCTGGGACGGGCGGACACCTTGGTGAAGGTCTTGGGCGAACTGGTGGATCCGGAGGCGATCGAATGCGAACTCGCCGATCTATCAGAAAGTCGGCTCCAGCCCGGAATGTTCGCGGTGGTGGCGGTGCCGGACAAGCGGGCGGAGCACGCGTTGGTGCCGGTCTTCGACCAGTCGGTGGCGGCGGAGGTCATCGCATCCGCGCTGTCGAAATATGCGGCTCAAGCTCCGGGTTTCCGCAGGCTGAAGGAAGCGGTGGTGCTCCGGGATTTCCCGCGCAGCCCACTGGGAAAGCCGATGAGGGCAAGAATCGCGGACGGCGTTCGTTCGGGCGGCTGAACCAGCCGTGGTTTTACGGGCACGTCCCAAGGAGGGGCGAAATCCGTTCGCCGACACGAGGATGGAAGGACGATGGAGTGCGCGACGCTCCTCGCGGCGATCCCACATCCTCAAGGGACGAACGGATTCCGCTTCTTGATTCTCCATCATGCGGTCCCGAAAAAACGCGTGTATTTGAGTATTGCCATCCCGGGCGATCTGAAGATAGTCAATCTATCTTGATTAAAAGAACTCAAGATTCGCAGCCTCGATTTGGCACCGCGCATGCCGGTGGCGGGCCGGTGACGCTCCCACCATCGCCCGCCGAACCCGTTTGTTCACCCCCTCAACCCCATGATCCATCGTTCCGACGACGCCCAGTGTGCGCTATTCCAAGAAAGCTCCCCGGATAAAGGTATTTCCAAACGGCGGCGGGCGGGATCGGGTTCACCTAAACCTGCGGATTTCGGCCTCACCGCGCCCTCCCAGTTGGTCAAGAACTACGTTTTGGACACCAATGTGCTGCTGCACGACCCGGCCTCGCTGGAACGCTTCAAGGAGAACCACCTCTGCATCCCGGTGGACGTGTTGGCGGAACTCGACAAGTTCAAGTCCGAGCAGACCGAGCGCGGTGCAAATGCCCGCCGGGTCCACCGGCGTCTGACGGAAATGTTTTCCTCCTCCGAAGTGGTCACTCAAGGCGTGACCACACCGTTCGGCGGCACCGTGCGGCTGGTGATTTACGATCCGGCGAGTTGCCCCAAGAACTCGGAGCAACTCAACCGTTTCCATCGGATTTTCCCTGACCGCGAGCGGGTGGATCACCGGATTCTCGCCGCGTGCCTTTTGCTGATGCAGCACAACAGCGCCCCGGTGGTGCTGGTCACCAAGGACATCAACATGCAGCTCAAGGCCCGCGCCGTCGGGATCGAATGCCAGGACTATCTCAACGACAAGGTGGATGCCCGCGAGGTGTCCAATTACGAGGTCAGGCGGGTCGAGGTGGACCCGAACGAGCTTCAGCGCTTCGCCAGCTCCGGTGAAATCGAGCTTGAGGAAGACCGGATTCAGGGCGTGGCCATCAATGAATACGTGCTGCTCGGAGCCGGGGAGAAACAAACGATCCCTGCCCGGCTCTCGGCCAACGGGCGATTCGTGCGACTCAACATCCCCGAGGTGTTGAAAATCCCCGATGGCCAGTCACTCAAACCCTTGAACCTCGGTCAGCGCTGTCTGATCGACGCGCTTCTCAACCCGGAAATCTCGCTGGTCACCTGCTACGGCCATGCGGGCACCGGCAAGACCTTGGTCGCCGTGGCTGCCGGTCTCCATGAAATGTTCAACCGCCGCTACAACGGCATCACCGTCAGCCGCCCGGTGGTGGCCATGGGCGATCAGCTCGGGTTCTTGCCGGGTTCGCTCGATGAAAAAATGCGTCCGTGGCTCCAGCCGATCCATGACGCACTGGACCTCCTGATGCGCCCAAGCACGCCGCTCGGCCCGCGCCGCAAGCAGCAAAAGACCACCGGCACCGCCCCGGGCACCGCGAAAAAGCCCTACGAGGCCCTGATGGAACAGGGGGTTCTGGAAATCGAAGCGCTCTGCTACATCCGCGGCCGCTCGATCCCGAACCGGTTCTTCATCCTCGACGAAGCCCAGCAACTCACACCACAGGAAGCAAAAACCATCGTTACCCGGATGTCCCGGGACTCGAAGCTGGTTTTGGTCGGCGACCCCGCCCAAATCGACAATCCGTATGTGGACAGCCGCAGCAACGGTCTCGTTTACACGCGCAACCGCCTGAAAGGCCAGCCGTTCGTGGCCCACATCGCGCTGAACCGCGGAGAGCGCTCGGAACTCGCCGAAGCGGGCGCGAGTTTGATGTAAGGCCATCGAGAGCCATGGGGAAAGGGAGGCTTGCACGGCCCCTGCTCACCTGCAAACTTGGCCGCCCGCTGACCCCATCATGAACTTCGACGCTCAGGAAATCGCCAATCTACAAACCGAACTCACCGCCGAGTGGCACGAATCGCCGCCCGCCGCCGCAGGCGAGGGCTTCATCCGCTTGGTGCAGGAGAACCACCAGCGGAACTTCGAACTCTGGCACGAGGAGGACGTCGCCCGCCGCGATGACCTCGGCTCGGAGCGCGTCCATCAGGCAAAGCGCGCGATCGACCGCTTCAACCAGGAGCGCAACAACTTCATTGAGGAAATGGACAAGGCGCTCGTCGCCGAACTTCAGCCCGCCGAATCCGGCTGCCCGAAAAACTCGGAAACCCCGGGCATGATCCTCGACCGGCTCTCCATCCTGGCGCTCAAGGAAT
This sequence comes from Luteolibacter sp., assembly GCA_041549835.1. Lineage (GTDB taxonomy): Bacteria > Verrucomicrobiota > Verrucomicrobiia > Verrucomicrobiales > Akkermansiaceae > Luteolibacter. The sequence continues at coordinate 13,772 of JBFEQB010000058.1, forward strand.
TTCACATGCGTGAGGAAGCCGAACGCGAGGACGCGAGCGCCGAGCACCGGGCGAACTGTTCCGCCAAACTCGCGCGCATCCTTCACCAGCGCGGCGACCTCACCCGGAGCCTTGGAGAACTCGTCGATGCGGTGAAGGCAGGCACCCGCACCTTCGCCGTGTATTACCAGTTCAAGATGTACAACGATCCGGCGCTCAACCCGCAGCTCTACGGAGCCGCCAAATGATGATGTCTAAATCCATGGACTCCGCTTCCGAAAAAATTCTCGTCACCGGCGGCGCCGGTTTCATTGCGTCCCATCTCTGTGAGGCCCTGCTTGCCGAGGGTGCCGAAATTGTCGTGATCGATGATTTCAACGAATACTATGACCCTTCGATCAAGCGCGGAAACATCGAGGGGTTCCGTGACCAAATCACACTGATCGAGGGCGATATCCGGGACGTGACTCTTGTGGATTCGTTGTTTGCGGAGCACTCGTTCGACAAGGTCTTCCACTTCGCCGCCCGTGCGGGCGTCCGGCCGTCCCTCGCCGATCCGCGACTCTATGTCAGCACCAACATCGACGGCACGCTCAACCTGCTGGAAGGCTGTCGTAAATCCGGAGTGAAACATTTCGTCTTCGCCTCCTCTTCTTCGGTCTATGGCGTGAACAAGAAAGTCCCCTTCGCCGAGGACGACCTGATCCAGCGCACCATCTCCCCCTATGCTGCGACCAAGCTGATGGGTGAGCAACTTTGCTCGAACTATTCGAATCTCTACGGCATCCGCTGTGTCTGCCTGCGTTTCTTCACCGTGTATGGCCCGCGGCAGCGGCCGGATCTCGCCATTTCCAAATTCACCCGCAAAATCATGGCGGGCGAACCGATCGATCAGTACGGCGACGGCAGCACCGCGCGGGATTACACCTTCGTTGAGGACATCATCAGCGGCGTCATGGCCGCAGGCCGCTACACCGCGACCGATTTCGAGATCGTCAATCTCGGTGGCTCCGCTGCAAACACGCTCTCGCAGTTGATCGAAGGCATTGAGGAAATCCTCGGCAAAAAGGCGGAAATCCACTACCTGCCCGACCAGCCCGGCGACGTTCCGCTCACCTTCGCGGATGTTTCCAAAGCCCACCGTCTGTTCGGTTACACGCCCGGCACTCCGCTGCAAAAAGGACTCGAACGCTATGTCGAATGGGTGAGGACCCGGGCGAACAATTAGTCCTGCCTCCGGGTCAACAGATCGCTGTAAAGATCGAGATACGCCGCCACGATGGCGTTCCGGCCATAGCGGGAGTTCAGGCGAGCATTGCCGGCCCGGCCCATTGCCACGCGCTCCGCATCCGTGGCTGAGAGGACCTGTCGGATGGCATCCGACATGCCGTGGGCATCCTTGCAATCGCAAAGCAGGCCGGTGCTTCCATCCTCGATCACAATTCCAGCGCGCCGTCACTGCGTGTACTGACCACCGGTAGCGAGTGGTTCCACGCTTCCTGAATCACGTTGCCGAGAGGTTCGTGGCGGGACGGACAGACAAAGACATCCGCCAGTCCGTAGAAACCATTGGATCGTCTCGCAGCGCGTTCGCAACCGGGCTGTCAGGGCGGCTGATGGCCGTCACCGGTTGGTCCGCCTGATGGAGTGCGCGCACCAACCGCACGAAAAACTGATCCGCACCGCCGAATTCGCGGCTGCCGAGGATGTGGGTGGAATGGATAGGATCTGCCACGGGCTTGATTCGAGATAAATCCCCGGCCTCACCGGCGGCAAGAGGTTTTCCCGCAAAGGGGTCCTCTGGCATCCCGGAATACCCTTGACTGTCAAAGCCCCGGGAGGCTGACATCAGCAGTCCGTGAAACCGATCCATCCCAGAACATCGTCTTGAAAAACATCCTTTGCATGAAATGGGGCACCGCCTACGGCCCGAAGGACGTCAATGTGCTCTACGCCATGGTGGCGCGGAACATCACCGGCGACTTCAAGGTGGTTTGTTTCACCGATGACGCGTCCGGCATCCGTTCGGAGGTCACCTGTTTTCCGCTGCCGCCGCTGGGTTGCGAAATCCCGCCCGACGTGCCCGGCAAGTGGCCGAAAGTCGCGCTCTGGAGCAAGGACCTCTGCGGCCTTGAGGGCATCGCCCTTTTCATCGATCTGGATTCAGTGATCGTCGGCAACATCGACTGCTACTTCGAATATGGCGACCCGAACGACGTGATCACCGCGCGCAACTGGCTCAACAAACTGAAAAAAAGCGGCCAGACCTCGGTCTTCCGGTTTCCGGTCGGCGGGCATTCCTACATGCTTGAAAACCTCCAGGCTGATACGGCGAACGTTTCCCGTAAGTTCCAGTATGAGCAGAATTACGTCACTCACAACATCCGCGGCGGCATCAAGTTCTGGCCGGAGTCCTGGACCCGGCATTTCCGCATTCATTGCATGGGGGCATGGCCGCTACGCTACCTCCGCAAGCCCCTGATTCCCACCGACGCGAGAATCATCACCTTCCCCGGCCTTCCCGGTCCTGCGGACGCGATGCTCGGACGTTGGACGGAAAAATCCGAAATGCGCACTCCACGCGAGCACCTCAAGTGGACGTGGCAGCGGCTCGTCAGTGGGAAGAAATGGAAAAGGCATCTCTCCCGCTAC
>JBFEQB010000059.1:0-15876 GCA_041549835.1 Luteolibacter sp.
AGTGCTCCGTTATGAAGTCATCATTGTCAACGACGGTAGTAGTGACGCTAGTGGGCGGTTGCTCGAGCAGGAAATCGGAACTGATTCTCGTTTCACTGTGGTGGAATTCACCAGGAATTTCGGCCAATCATCGGCGATGGGAGCAGGTTTCAGTATGGCCATAGGCCGTGTCATCGTTCCAATGGACGGGGATCTTCAGAACGACCCCGCGGATATTCCCGGCCTCGTTGCGGATCTGGACAAGGAACCAGGTTACGACGTGATCAGCGGTTGGCGGAAGGACCGGAAGGACAAGTGGTTGAGCCGCAAGCTGCCTTCGATGGTCGCCAATCGGATTATCCGTCGGCTGACATGGTGCGAGGATATTCATGATTTTGGATGCACCATGAAGGCATACCGGCGGGAAGTTCTTGATGATATACGCTTGTATGGGGAGATGCACCGTTTCCTGCCGTACATGTGCAGAAGGCGCGGTGCGCGAATGACCGAGCGAGCGGTGAATCACCGCCCGCGGACCGCGGGGGTAACCAAGTATGGTTTGAAGCGCACGATCAAGGTGCTATTCGACTTGCTGACGGTCAAGTTTTTGGAGGACTATCTAACCAAGCCGCTCTATTTTTTCGGGAAGCTTGCCATGTTGGGGCTCCTGGGGGCCGGATTGGCTTTTGTGTTGGCCTTGACGCAGAAGTTCGGAATCCTGACGGAGCACGGGCAAGTCGTCAATTTGAACAAGAATATTTTTGTTCTGATCGGTGGAGTCATGTTCATTACGACTGTGCTTCTTCTGATGATGGGCGTGATTTCCGAGTTGCTGATACGGATCTATCATGAAAGTCAGGGGAGAATGCCATTTCGAATCCGCCATATTTATCGCGCGAAACCGGTTGTCGAAATGGAGTCTCAGTCGAATGATAAGTAATCAGGCAGCCTTCGATCGCTTTCCGAGATAAAGTATTTCCACCTGTTTCCGACGATGTGAGGTGAACCGTGGAAGGTTCTTGATGCTTCGATTGATAATTCCCAGTTCATTCCGGTGGGCACAAATCACCAACCGCTTAGTGGTCCAGACCTCAATCTGGCTGTAGTGATGACTTGCCAAGCGATACGGCTGCCCGCCCCGATAGTGGCCTCCAACCGTTCTCGGGTCGGGATGTTGGCTTTTAATTAACATAACTGGCATTAATGACGTGCCATTCGAGCCGGAATCGGACGGCTCGGTGATCGCTTCAATGAAGTTTTGGAAAACGGACTGCGGGTGATGTTCGTCAAGATTGCCTTTCCAAAAGAATCCATGCCCAACACGTTGGCTCATTTCGCCGTTCATGGCTTGATTACCCGGCGGCTAATTCCTAAGGCTGATCTTCCTTGGGTTTACTTTGGCTGCATCATTCCGGATCTCCCGTGGATTGGGCAGCGGTTGGCAAAGAGCCTGCTGCCGGATCTGGATGTGGTTGCCATACGGCTTTACGCCATCAATCAAGCTTCGTTGTTTATCTCACTTCTCCTGTGTGGCGGTCTGGCGCTATTGACAGATAGCAGCAGGCGGGTTTTCGCAATTTTGGGTCTTGGGACTCTCCTCCATTTGCTGCTGGACGCCTGCCAGATCAAGTGGGGAAACGGCGTCAGCTTCATAGTTCCCCTTGACTGGAGGCTCATTCGTTTCGATCTCTTTTGGCCCGAGAGCCCGACCAACAGTCTCCTGACGATCGGGGGACTGGTCTATTTCGGTGCGACGCTCAGGACAGCGGTCTCGTTCGATCCGCTTTTCTCGCCAAACCGAAGACAGTGGGGCCTTGCAGCGGCTTTGCTGGTGTGTTATGTAACGCTTCCAGGTCTATGGCTGCAAGCCACGGTTGATGCAGACAATCACTTTGTGCGGACCTTGGATGGTTCCGGTAACAACGCCGGAAAGATCTTTGAGATCGATCGCTCGGTATACCGCGCTACCGCGGATGGCGGCTACCTTGAGAATCTGACAGGAAAAGAACTTGCGATTCCGCGGTTGGAAGTTGCCGATGGAGCGCAAATTTCCGTCCGCGGGCGGATTCTGGGAGCCGGGCGTGCGGAGGTCATTGAGTTTTATGTTCACCGGAACCATTTTCGTGATGGGGCCACGATCCTCGGGCTGGGTTTGGTGACCTTACTCTGGTTATGGTGCCTCTTCTATTCGACTCAATTCACTTGTTGGAAAGAAAGGAAATGGCGGTCGCGAAACTGAAAAAAAACGGATTCCTCCGATTGCTAGTCGATGGCCACGTTCATGTCCATCCCGAGTATGATGAAGAGGCTTTCCTAACAAATGCAGTCCAGAATCTTTCCCGTCACGGGGACGGGCTGCCAACCTTGTTGCTTGCGGAAGCAGCCGGCTCGAATGTCTTTTCCAAATGGAGGGACGGTGGTGCGCCGTGGGAAGTGGAGCACACTGACGAGCAAGAAGCGCTGTTTCTCGGGTCGAGAATCCTGGTAATAGCCGGGCGGCAGATCGTCACTGCCGAGAGAGTTGAAGTGCTGGCCCTGCTGACCGACCGGTCGTTTGCCGACGGCCTTCCGCTGAGCGAGACCCTTGAGGTGGTGACGGCGGCTAAGGCGCTTGCGGTCTTGCCGTGGGGCGTCGGCAAATGGCTAGGACCACGTGGACGGATGGTATCGGATGCGGTGGTGTCACATGATGTGTTTATAGGTGACAATGCCGGTCGTCCGGTGGGCTGGGCCACCCCAAGTCTATTTAAACGGAGGCCGGTTCTCCCGGGGACGGATCCCCTGCGGCCACGGACCCAGGAATCGATGGTGGGAACCTACGGTTTTGAGGTTTGTTGCGAATGGGATTATAGGTATCCTGCGCGTGCGCTCGGCACGGCCCTCCGGGCGCTCGAACATAGTCCTGTGGCATTCGGCCGAAGGGTGGGACCGATTGGATTTGTCAGACAACAAGTGGGTCTTCGCATACAATAATGAAAGGGTTTCCACGAAACATTAAGACGGCCTTGGATCAAAGCTATGACGTGATCGTCGTCGGGGCCGGAATCTATGGCATGACTCTGACGCTTGAGGCGGCGCGTCGGGGGCTGCGTCCGCTGCTTTTGGAAAAAGCGGATTTCGGGGGCGGCACCAGTCTGAACAGTCTGCGGATTTTGCATGGAGGGCTCCGCTATCTTCAGAACATGGATTTGCCGCGCTTTTTCGAATCGGTGCGGGAACGCAATTGGTTCATGGAAAATTTCCGACCGCTGTGCCATGAACTGCCGTGTTTGATGCCGCTCTATGGCAAAGGCTTGAAACGGCCGCTTGTTTTCCACGTGGCCCTCTGCATCAACAACGCGCTTTCGAAATCGAGCCGTTTTGCGGAAGGACGGGTTCTAAGTGTGGCGGAAACACGTGAGCGGTTCCCGGAGGTTCGGCGCGAGGGTTTGCAAGGCTCGGCTCTGTGGTATGATGGTCAAATCCTGAGCCCCCAGCGTCTACATGCGGAGCTACTTCGCTGGGCTGCGGACCGTGGAGCCACCCTGCTTAACTATGTGGACGCCGCTCGTTTGGTGAAGAATGGGAACAAAGTCAGCGGGATGGCGACCGCTGTCGGTGTGTTCAAGGCACCCATAGTCATCAACGCGGCAGGGCCTTGGGCGAGGGAGGTGGCGTCAGCGTTGGACCGGGACCATGCCGAATTGATGACCCCCTCGCTGACCTTCAACTTATTGCTCGATGTCAGCCCTCCCAGCGATGCCGCCGTGGCGGTGCAAGCGGCCTCGCGCGTTTATTTCGTGACGCCCCATCGGGCCGGCCTGACCTTTGTCGGAACTGTGCATCACCGTTGGATCGGTTCCCGCGAGCCGACGGAAGAAATGGTCGGCGAATTTCTGGATGATCTTAATAAAGCCATTCCCGGATGGGATCTCCGCCGAAGCAATGTGCTGAGGGTGACTGCGGGAGTGCTCCCGGCCAAGAGTTCGGAGGATCCCAACATGGCTCATCGATCAACTTTCGTGAAACATGACATTGAAGGCCTATTCAGCACCTGCGGAATCAAATACACCACCGCGCGGGGATTCGCCGAATGGGCGCTGGATCGGATATTCGGAAAGGGAAAAATCGATGACAGTAGACCGCTGATTGGCAGTCGGTCCGGGTTCATCGATCCTGAAACCGTGATGGCATTGGGAGACGACGAGTTGAGCGAATTCATGGCTGAAGAATCGGTAACCCGTGCCGAGGATTTGCTGGAGCGTCGGATCGATTGGATTGTCGATGGAAAGAGGAAAATGGAATTCGCAGGACGTGTGACGCGCCTCCTGTCCGAGTAGACGTTTTTTACGCATGAAAGTTCTCATTCTCGCGCCTCAGCCCTTCTATCAGCCGCGCGGCACTCCGATCGCGGTGAGGATGTTGGCCGAGACCTTGGCCCGGTTGGGCCACGGGGTGGACCTGTTGGCGTTCCACGAAGGCGAGGACGTGGACATGGGTCCGGTATGTCTGCATCGGAGCCCACGCATACCGGGCATCAGCAATATCCGGCCGGGCTTCAGTGTCAAAAAGGTCCTCTGCGATGCCGTTATGTTTCTCAAGGTGATCACCATGTGCCTTCGCAGCCGCTACGACGTGATTCATGCCGTTGAAGAAGCTGCATTCATGGCATGGTTCGCGGGAAAACTTTCGAAGACTCCCTATGTGTTCGACATGGATTCTTCAATGCCGGCGCAAATCTCCGATAAATACCGGCTTCCTCAGTGGGTGGTCCGAATGATGGAAGCGGCCGAGGGTTTTGTGATTCGCCGTAGTTCCGGAGTGGTGGCGGTGTGCAAGTCACTTGAGACTCTGGCGCGGAGTCATGCGCCGGAAGTCCCGGTCCTGCGCCTTGAGGACGTCAGCCTTCTCACGGACTGTGAAACCACCGAAGACTTGCGAAAATCGCGGGGTATTGTCGGAGGACTCGTACTATATGTCGGCAACTTGGAAGGTTATCAGGGAATCGATCTTCTTTTGGACTCCTTTGCCATCGCCTGCGGCCGGTGCGCCGCATTGGATTTGGTGGTGATCGGTGGCGATGAAGCGGATATTGAACGATGCCGTAGACGCGCGGTGGAACATGGAATTGAAAACCGGACGCACCTGATTGGGCCGCGTCCGGTTGAGGAACTGGGTAGTTATCTGCGGCAGGCGGACGTGTTGGTTTCCCCCCGGATCAAGGGTGGCAACACTCCGATGAAAATATACTCTTATCTGGACTCGGGTGTGGCGGTGCTCGCCACCGATCTTGACACGCACACGCAAGTAATGGACCCGTCCATTGCACTTCTTGCCCGACCGGAACCACAATTATTTGCCGAGGGAATCTTAACGCTCGCCGGTGATTCGGAACTGCGGAAGCGCCTAGCGGAAGCCGCGCGGAAGCGAGTGGCCGATGAGTTTTCTGTGGCGGCTTTTTCCCGCAAGCTCAGCGGGTTCTATCAGGAAATGGAATCGCGTTCGCATCCTGTCATGACGTCGGTCCGACGCGCTGACAAATCCGTCGGCGAGGAAATCGCCCAAGAAAGGAAATGAATATGAAAGATGGAAACGAAAAACTTACCCTGATCATCGGAGGAACTGGTTTCGCAGGGGGGGCACTTGCTAGGACGCTTCTAAGCAACGGAAAACCGGTCCGGGTCATGGTCCGCCCCGGATCGAACACCGCCGAGTTGCGAACGCATGGCGCGCAACTGGTGGAGGGTGACATCACCCACGCCGCGGATGTGCTTGCTGCTGTAGAAGGATGTTCCTTAATTTATAACTTCGCCTCGCCCTTTAGGTCCGCAAAACCGACCGATGAATATTTCCGTGCCGTCAACGTGGGAGGTGTGCGCAACATCGTGGATGCCGTGAAGCAACATCATGTGCCTCGCTTCGTCCATTGCTCGACGATCGGGGTGCATGGTGACGTGAAGGAGATTCCATGTCGGGAAAACTCTCCTTACAACCCTGGTGATATCTATCAGGAAACAAAGCTGGAGGCGGAGAACTTTCTACAAGACGAGATCGCCCTCGGCCTGCCCGCTGTCATCATGCGGCCGTCCAGCATGTACGGGCCCGGAGACACCCGGATGCTCAAGCTTTTCCGCAACATCCACAACGGCCGCTGGCGCACCGTAGGCGATGGATCCGCCTGGTTTCATCCCTGCTACATCGATGATTTGGTCGACGGGTTCATGCTCTGCGGCAATCACAAGGAGGCCCTTGGCGAAGTATTCCTGCTCCCTGGTGCGGAAGCTGTGCGGCTGCGCGACCTGGTGACCGCGGTTGCGAAATCGATGAATGTCGCCCCCCCCGCCCGCAGTTTGCCGCTCACGCCGATCATGATTGCCGCAAAAGCCTGTGAATTTATTTGCAGGCCGTTGGGTATCGAACCGCCCCTGCACGAGCGCCGGGTGCGCTTTTTCACCAACAACCGCAACTTCGACGGTTCCAAAGCGCGGAGGATACTTTCCTTCACACCCAAGGTGCCTTTAAAGGACGGTCTCCGGCGCACCGCACAATGGTATTTCGACAACGGCTTCATTAAGGCCCGATGAGGGCCGCGCGTTCACTCCTGATTTCTATAGATGAAACTACTGACATGAGCAGACAGGATTTCCACAACCAATCCGCCCGACCCCTGCGCCTGCTGATGCTTGCCGACCACCTCGGACATCCCGACGGCAAGGTCCACGGGGGGACCACCTATTTTATTAACACCTACCCTGAATTGGTCCGGCAGGGTGTTGATCTAACCGCGGCATTTCTCGCTCCGGCCCATGCCGCCGCTCCCAAGTTGATGGCTGCGGGGGTTAATCCCGTCTTTTTCGAGAGATCAAAGTGGGACCCCCGATCAATTGGGGATGTCGAACGCTTGGTGAGGCAGGTAAAACCGGACGTCATTCACCTGCACTCGGAAAAGTCGATGATCTTGGGAAGATGGGTTGCGCGTCGACACCAGATTCCCGTGGTGATCCACCTCCACGATGCCAATGCGCTCAAGCCGGGAGTTCTTCAGGCGCAGCGCCGAATGGCCCGCTGGACCGCCGCAGTGGTGATGACCAGCGATGTGCTGCGGGATTTTGCCCTGTTCCAGCACCGCTTTGATCCTGGTATCATCCACATCTTGGCAAACGGGATGGATCTTTCGCCTTATTCGACGCTGCCGGCCAAACCTTCGAGCTTGCTCCGTGAAGAACTGGGCGCCCCGATCGGGCATCCCATGATTGTCGTCATCGGGCGGGTCAACGAAGTGAAAGGTCAGGCTGAGCTGATTCGTGCCATGCCGAAAGTGCTGGCAGAAGCGCCTGCTGCGCGGCTGGTGGTGGTCGGCGAGGGTCCGAATCGGCCTATCTGTGAAAAGCTAGTGGCGGATCTGGGATTGAATGGTGCGGTCCATTTTGCAGGACAGCGCGGTGACGTTCCGGAGGTGCTCGCCACCGCGGACCTCGCCGTCGCCCCATCGATGTGGGAGGAGCCGTTCGGTTATGTGGTGCTTGAGGCCATGGCGGCCGGCAAGCCCGTGGTCGCCTTTCGCTCCGGTGCGATTCCCACGCTCGTAGAGCACGAAGCGACAGGACTTATTGTCGAAAAAGGTGACATTGACGGATTGGCCTCGGCCATCGTCAAACTGGTGGCGGACTCAGAGACGAGAGAGCGGTTCGGTAAGCGCGCCCGGGAACTCGCCGGCAACTTCACGGTCGAACGGCATGCGCGAAGCCTGATAGAAATTTATCAATCAATTGCACGTAGCCAGTCAGGATGGCAACCGAAAGTTTCGACTGTGGTTGCGGGCAAACACGCGATCAAGAAGGCGCCTGGAATGGACGGTCTTGGAGCCGGAAGAAAGTCGCCCTTGGCTAAGTATACGGATTTCTTCGTCGGGCAAACCGGTTTTGCGGCCCTACTGAAATACGAGCTGATCACCATTCTCTGCGGGAATCTGGGCGGTGCGGCAGGCTATTTGATGCGCAAGGTGATGTTCAGGCGGCTGTTGAAGCAAGCGGGAGGCGGAGTCCAGTTCGGGCGCTGCGTCAGCCTGCGCCATCCGGGCAAGATCAGTATCGGTGACGGAACGGCTATCGACGACTTTTGCCTTTTGGACGCCCGCGGCGCGCGACCGGACGGATTCAAGATCGGATCACAGGTATTGATCGCGCGCGATTGTCTGATTCAGGCCAAGACCGATGCGGGCTTCATCGAAATCAGCGACGGATGTTCCATCGGCGGACAGTCCACGCTAAGTTCGGCTGGCGGAATTCGATTGGGACGTCACGTGATGCTCGCCGGGCAGTGCTACATCGGGGGCGGGCGCTATCACACCGAGGACCGGGGCACGCCGATGATGCACCAGGGATTATATAGTAAGGGACCGGTCATCATCGAAGATGACGTATGGGTTGGAGCCGGTGCGCGCGTGATTGACGGTGTCACCATTGGTCGGGGTGCCATTGTAGGCGCGGGTGCAGTGGTCACCAAAGACGTTGCTCCATATGCGATCGTCGTTGGTGTGCCCGCGAAGGAGATCGGGAAACGGTGAGAAGATTCACCAGAAATCTCCAGCCACATTAAGTCATGAATAAGGTGAGTGAAAACAAAAAAGAAATGAACAACCTGAGGGTAGGATTCGTCGGATGTGGCAACATCGCCCGCGTCCATCTGAGGGCAATCCAAAGCGCCGGTGCGGACTTGGTGGGCATCGCGGACCAATTTATTGACTATGCGCGCCGCTTCGGTGAGGAATGCGGCGGAGTGCCGGTTTATGGGTCAGTTCATGAGATGATTTCCCAAGCGAAGCCGGACGTGGTGCATGTGCTGACTCCGCCGGCGACCCATTGCCGGATCGTCATCGAATGCCTCGAAGCCGGATGTCACGTCCTCGTGGAAAAGCCAATGGCCATGAATCCGGATGAAACAGCACGGATGATGGAAGTGGCGAGGCGCTGTGGGAAAATTCTTTCCGTCGATCACAACTACCGCTTCGAGAGCGTGGTTCTCCGTGCAAATGAACTTCTGCAACAGGGCCGTATTGGGCGCTTGGTTCGCGCGGAGGTGAACTATGTTTTTGATTTAAACCGCTATCCAGCCCTGCTGAAAGCCGGTGCTGAAAAGAGCCATTGGATCTACAAGCTCAACGGGGGTCCGCTCGAGGACCACATGGCCCATCCGCTTTCGCTCGTGTACAAGCACCTCGGGGAGGTCAAGGAGATCACGGCCCTTTCACGCAACTTTGGCATCGTTCCAAAACCATGGGACGACGAGATTGCCGTCACCATTGATGCGAGCCAAGTGCGAGCCCAGGTTAATGTTTCGTTTTGCGCCAAGCCGGATGCGGTCTCACTGACGCTGCGCGGAACCGATGGGGTTGTCATCGCGGATCTCTACACCACGACGGTGGTGATGGACCGGGACGGGCTTATGCCGCGCGCGGCCGCGCGGGGACTGATGGGATTCAACCGGGCTTGGCAACATGCGCGGGGTGGGTTGACAAATGTCTTCAACGCGCTGGTCGGCCGCATGGACAAGACTGGTGGAGTCAGTGCGGTGGTGGATGGCTTTTATGATGCGGTTCGCGAGCAAAAGGTGCCTCCTGTGACGATGGAAGAAGGTCACGGAATTGTCGATTTGATCCACCGCATCTGGCCGCAGTCGGTGGCCCCCGCGGAGGGTGAGGAGGGTGTCGTCCCGATTAAACAAGGAGCCCCAGCCACCGTGTTGGTGACCGGGGCAGCGGGTTTTGTGGGAAGCCATTTAATTCAGAAACTCGTCGAGCAAGGCGAGTCCGTCCGCGCCCTCGTCCGGCCTTCAAGTCATGGTTTGGGGTTGATCCAGTCCCTCGACTGCGAGGTGATGTTCGGCGATCTCGCAAATGCCGAACAAGTGAGGAATGCAATGGAGGGCATAGAAATTGTTTACCATATCGGCGGTGCGATCGGCGGTGGCTGGGAAGTGCACGAGGCTTCCACCGTTCAGGGAACGAGGAACATCCTTGATGCGGCGAGGCAAACACGGCCGAAACGAATTGTCTATTATAGTTCTTTGGCGGTGTATGACCTATTGTCTTATCCCGATGACACCGTGATCACAGAGGAGCACCCCTTCGTGAAAGACGAGCGAGGTTTCCGGCCTTACACCTGGGGCAAAATCCAGGCGGAACGCCTGATGCGGGAGGCCCAGGCCGAGGGAATTCCCACGTCAATTATCCGCCCCGGCATCATTATCGGCGCGCGGGGGCCATTGTTCTTCCCTCATCTCGGGTTCAAATTGAAGGACAAGTTGTTCATCGTGTTGGGCAAGGGTGACACACGGCTTCCGTTCGTCTATATCGACAACCTTGTTGAGGGCACGATCAGCGCGGCTCGGCGAGACGAGGCGGTCGGTAAAACCTATAATATGGTCGATGACGGCGAGGTCACGGTGCTTGATTACATCCAGCGTTACATCAAGCAGGCCAAGCGGGACTCGAAATGGGTCCGCATCCCATTCTTCCTTCCTTACGTGGCGGCGGGAGTGTATGAGCTTGTTTCCGGACTGGGTCTCCTAAAGAAGGACGCGACCTCGCGGAGACAGTTGAAGTGGAAACACAAGAACATGATCTACAGCAGTGCGGCTGCGAAACGCGACCTTGACTGGGCGACGACCATTCCGGTGGACGAAGCGATTCGGGAGACAATCGATTCGAATTTGGGCATCCGATGAGTGAAAGCGGGAAGATCAACGAGCCGGGCGTCCTGCAATCGAACGGATCGGTTTCTTTGTGGTCGAGAGGCGGCACGGCGCGGCGAAAGGCCGGCCAGTTGATCCGTGTGGCAGTCGCTGCGCTGCTCCTGTGGTTGATTGCTTGGCGGGTGGATTGGGTGGAGTTTGGAACAGTGCTGTCAAATGCCAGCCTGCCATGGCTGTTTGCTGTGCTCGCCGCCAGCGCGGTCGATCGTTTGTGGATGGCTGGGAAGTGGCATTACCTCATACGTCGTCTCGGTGTCACGGTGCGCTTCATCGAAACATTGTATGTTTACTACGTGGGGATTCTGGTTGGTATGGCCGCCCAGTGGGGCCTTAGTGGAGATATCACACGGGCCGTAAGGCTCGCGCGCCTGACCCGGCAGCATAAAAAGGTGGTTGTTTCCGTGCTTCTTGAAAAGGTGGCGGGGTTCGCTGCCAGCGGGGTTGTTGCAATTGGGGCGGCCGTCTTGTTGAATGGGATCCATTCCTTCGCGGCTCCTTCCCTTCTAATGGTGTTCGCGGTGTTGGCAATTATCGCCTTTCCGTTGATTCCCCTGATCATTCTGTCACCGGTCACGGCAAGGTTGCTGAATTCGATTTCAGCACGCATCAGTTCCAAGTTCGATCTCGAATCCGCGCGCTTTGAGACCGACGGTCCGCAACTCAAAAGAGGCGCGATGGTCTTCTTTTTTCTGACATTAGGCGAGCAGGCAATGCCGGTTGTGACACTCTTTATGGTCCAGCTAGGTTTGGGAATCGAGACGGGAATTCTTCAGACCGCGGCGGTAATTCCGATCATCACGTTTCTATCAAGACTTCCAATCTCGGTAGAGGGACTTGGAGTGTATGAAGGGCTGACAGTCCTGCTGTTCGGGTTGATGGGAATGAGCGCGGCTGAGGCGCTGGCGCTTGCCATTACGTCGCGGGCGGTCGGGCTTGTGAGCGTCCTTCTGGGAGCGGGTGTTTGCCTTGTCGTAAAGCGGTATAAAGGAGTTGCAGGTGACGAGGCTGTCGACCCCTTGAACGGTTAGTTCAAATAGTTAGGAATTGAAATCATATGAAGCAAAACGATAGTAATATCAAAACACTGGAAACCACCGGGGCAGCAGGAAAGTCGGAAGCGGCCACGTTTCGGGACAAGTCCGGGGCGAAGGCGGACCGGGTTCTCTGTATCGGCCATGCCTTCGCGCGGAACTATGGCGACCGGGCGATTTACAATGCTCTCAAGGATGGCCTTGACGCCCACGGTGGATTGAAGGCCCGTGCGTTCCCGATCAAGCCGATTGCGATCAATCACAGGGGGCACTCGATGAGCGGGTTTCGGAAGATGGTCTATGGAGTTATCATCCTTCCGCCCCATTATATCAAACTATGGCATTCCGCAAGGGCATGCAAGGCGGTGTTGATGGGATCGGGAAATCCATTGATGGACATCTATCCATTGCATTCGCTGCAGTTTCTGATCACTTGCCTGGTGGTACGGGCGGCCGGCCGGCGCTTCTGGATCTTCGGAGGTGGAGCTGGACCGCTGAAGACCATCATCGGCCGTGCCTGTATCAGTGCTTCATGTCATCTGGCCGAGGGAGTCACGGTACGGGACAGCGCCTCCGTGGAGGCTTTGAGAAATTGTTTCGCAATGGATGGGATTTTGGATCGTGAGGTCGTGCCCGATCTGGTTCTTGGCCAGGAGTTTGTCCGTCGCCGGCTCACTGCGGGCGGGGTGTTCAGAGTGGGTATCGGGGCGATCCACTATCGCCGCCCCGGTCGGTCTCCAAATGCCGATCAGGCTGCCTACGACGCATATCTCGACCGACTTGAGCGTGTAATAAGGCTCGTGGTCGAGCGGATGTGCGCTGAAGTGCTGGTGTTTACCAATGAACCAATGGAAGACCAGGATACCGTGGATGACGTGATGGAGCGGGTGCGAGACCTCCCCAATGTGCGTACCCACAACGTCAATTCCGTGAGTTCCGCAATCAGGGTTGCGGGTATGTGCGACGTGCATGTGGGTGGCCGACTGCACTCCGTGATTTTCTCGCTCGTGCAGGGGATTCCTGCGATTGCACTGAGCAGTCATGGAAAGATCGTCGGGCTGTTCGCGGATCTGGAGGCTGCAGATTTGGTTTACGACATCGAGAGCTTCGATCCCGACGCCCTGGTGACCAATCTCGAACGGGTCCGTGGCGAGAGAGGCGAGCGTCTTCTCGAGAGTGTTGATCGTCTCGGGAGTCGATCCGCCGTCGGCCTCAAGGCCTTGGTGAGCGAAGTTCGGCGTTTTGTAGACCAGTAAGGGGCAATCGCTGGCAGTCGCGCTTGGCGGTTCTCAGGCGATTCAAATGAGGCTCCCGACGCCTACGCCGAACGAGAGACCAAGAACATTAAGTGGTATGGTGAACATCGGGTCTAAAAAATCATTGATCCGTTTCCAAGGCGGACGATAATTTGCCTGATCGTAAGGCTGTGGGGAGACTTTCATCACTCGACTCCTAGTCTGGTGAACATCCTGTAAGCCGAAAGCATCTCCGATACCCCCAAAAAGCTCATGAATGCACGAAACCGCCAAGGGCAATGGCCTTTGGGCTGTTCATCTGTGCCCCTCCGCGGGATCAGACGAATGGCCGCGCCACTCGGGGATTTTCGGATGAAATCGGCTGCGCGGATTTCCACCACGACGCGGGGAATCGGGAAGGTGATATTCTGCCTTCATTTCCTGATCGGCCAACAGCTGGCAGGGGAGGTGCCGGTCCTCAATTTTACCGGCGGGTTCGTAGGGTCGGACACGCAATTGAATTATGTTGGCGAGGCGCGGATTTGGGATGGTCGCGCGCAGCTCACTAGGGGGCGTGACTACAAGAAAGCTGCGATCTGGACCCTAAACCAAGTGGATGTCCAACGGTTTACCTGCGAGTTTACGTTCCAACTCGCCGCAGGCTACGGCTTCGGCGAGGGCTTCACGTTTGCCATTCAGAACGCCGCCGTTGATGCGGTCAGCGGTCCCCTCGATGGTTTGGGCTTCGAGGATGTGGGTCTGTCCAGCGTGGCCGTGAAATTCGACACATTCCCGGCGAGCACGACGGGATTGTACACCCGCGGTGAGAAACTTGGCGACGCGACGCCCGGATCGATTGACATGACTCCATCTGGTGTCGTTTTGCAGAGTGGGCATGTGTTCAATGTCACGCTCACTTACGACGGAGTGACGCTCCATCAGGTGGTGAAGGACGCCTCGACGAACGACACGTTCACCCACGATTATGAGGTCGACATCCCGGAGATACTGGGCGGAACGACGGCCTACATTGGATTTACCGCAACCACAAGCGAGGAAACATCGACCCAGGAAATCATTAGCTGGGAATACGGTTATACTCCGGTGCAGCACGATGTGCTGCTGACGAGCGTTCCCAAGGATCTACAGCTGCTGCCCAGGGATATGATTACAAACCAAGCGGAGGTGGTCGTTGTTGGAATTGAGAGAGGGGGAGGGTTCACACAGGCGGTGCTTCGGGTATATCGGGACGGTGTGCAGGTCGGTGGGGACCAAGTTCAGAATCTGGTGTATTCTTCCGGGCCAAACGGCGAGGCACCTTTCGCATTCAGTGCTTCTATTCAGGCCGAGTTGGCGCTGTATGACATAGTGTTGTGGATGCGAGACGGGCTGGGCGCTGAGTCTCTGGTTTGGAGAGGCGAGGATCTTGTGGCGGGGGATGTGTTTATTGTGCAGGGCCAATCCAATGCGGATGGTTTTATGCGGACGGGAACGTCGCACGGCTATTTGAGCCCCTACGTCCGGAGCTTTGGCATGAATACCGCTGATCCTGCCAATACGGTGGCCTACAACTGGTGGTATGAGGCCCAGGGAGACGCATCCACAAACCTGCCCGGCGGTATCGGCCAGTGGGCTTTGGTCATGGCGAATCAACTGGTGACGGAAACCGGAATCCCGGTCGCCGTCATGAACGGTGCGCGCGGTGGCGAGCCGATCCAGTATTTCCAGCGAAACGATTCGTCGCCGTCAGATTCAGCAACCAATTACGGGCGCCTGCTTCTCCGGATGCAGGCGGCAGGTCTTGACACAGCCGCCCGCTCTGTGCTGTGGTATCAAGGAGAGAGCGATAAAAGCCAAGTGGCCGTCCACGAAGCGGGAGTGATCGCACTTCGATCGGACTGGCTTGAGGATTTCCCCGCCCTAGAGAGGATTTATCTTTTCCAAGTGCGGGATGGCTACTGTAGCGAAACAGGTTTCGACGTGGATTTACGGGACACGCAGAGGTTGTTAGCCGACCAGTTTGCGGATATTTCGGTTCAGTCCACCAATGGCTTGAACGGACATGACGGGTGCCATTATTCATTCAGCGACGGCTACGAAACGCTTGGCATGAATACAGCTCGTGTGCTCCGGCGTGATCTCTATGGAGGTGAGGACCTTGCGAATATCGATCCCCCGAATCCCGGGGCGGCAATCTGGAGCAGTGCGGACCCGAACATGATTCGCCTCCCACTCCGAATCCCGGGCGACACCGTTACCTTCGATCCAGGTGCTGAGGATGATTTTGGGATAGACGGGGCGTCGGTTGCTGTTGTCAGCGGATCGATTGTCGACGGAGAAATCAGACTGCAACTTTCCGGCAACGCAAGTGCGGCGACGGGCGTGATTTACAAAGGGCATTCTGGGGCAGGGCCGTGGGTCGCCAATGAGAACGGAGTCGGCTTGCTTTCGTTCTATGAACTTATTGCCAACGACGTGGTCCCGCCAGTGGTGACCGTTGCGGAATTGACCTCCTCGGACTCCACTCCAGCGCTCAGCGGAACGGTCAATGACGCCACTGCAGTCGTGAGTGTGACGGTCAGTGGAACGACCTATGTAGCCACCAATCAGGGTGGAGGCATGTGGAGCTTGCGGGACAACAAGATCAGTCCCGCTCTGAGTCCCGGAATTTATGACGTGGCGGTTGTGGCTCAAGATGGAAGTGGAAATATCGGATATGACACAACTTCCGACGAGCTTCTCATCGAGAATGGGAGCCTGCCGGTGATCACGCTGGTGGGCGCGAATCCCCTCAAGCTCAAGCTCAACGATGCCTTCGTCGACCCCGGTGTCACGGCCAGCGACGACGTCGATGGCGACATCAGCGGATCGGTGGTGACCGGTGGCGATGCGGTCGATCC
>JBFEQB010000060.1:0-14845 GCA_041549835.1 Luteolibacter sp.
CTGGATTGCCTCCTCCGGCTTTCCCGGTTTGCGCCCTCCGGGCGGTTTGGTAGTGGCGCGAAGCGCGCCCGACTGGATTGCCCTCGCTCCGCTCGTGCCATCCGGGATGCGCTCGCCCCCGCTCGCGGAAACATGACTGGCGCGAAGCGCGCCCGACTGGATTGCCTCCTCCGGCTTTCCCGGTTTGCGCCCTCCGGGCGGTTTGGTAGTGGCGCGAAGCGCGCCCGACTGGATTCGAACCAGTGACCGTCCGCTTAGAAGGCGGATGCTCTATCCAGCTGAGCTACGGGCGCAAACGCAGTGGCGACTTACCAGCCTGCCGGGGCGCTGTCAAAATCCGGTTGGCAATTCGGGAGGATTGTTTTTTCGGCGGAGAGGAAAATTTACGGTTTCCACGGGAAGGATTGGCGATTTAGGCTCCGGGCATGCGCACCGCGGTTTATGCCGGCTCCTTCGATCCACCCACCAAAGGTCACATCTGGATGATCGAGCAGGGACTCGCCATGTTCGATCAACTGATCGTGGCGATCGGCGACAATCCATCGAAACGCTATTCGTTCACCGTGGAGGAGCGGTTGGAATTGCTTCGTCTGTCCACGAAGCCGAGCGAGAACCTTGTGATCGCGCATTTCGACAACCGCTATCTGGTGGATTACGCGCGGAAAAAGGGGGCGAGATACGTGCTGCGCGGCATCCGCTCGCCGCACGATTACGAATACGAACGCGTGATGCGCCACATCAACGCGGACATGGCGCCGGAAATCACCACTGTGTTCCTGATGCCACCACGGGACATCGCCGAGGTTTCCTCCAACATGATCAAAAGCCTGATCGGCCCCAAGGGCTGGGAGGTCACGGTGCGCCGCTATCTGCCGGACCCGGTCTTTGAAATGATCGCCACGCAGGGCCCGGACGGACAAACGCGGGACCTCAAGATCATGCAGTGACTCGCCGTGTGCAGGGCGGCCGGCTCACTTGCTGGGAGTCAGAATCTTGATGTTGCGGAAAAACACCTGGTTGCCGTGGTCCTGAAGCAGGATGTGGCCTTCCTTCAATTCTCCGAACGCCGGCCAGACCTTGTATTTGCTGCCGGCCACCATCTCGCGCCACTCTTTGGTGCCGCGCTCAAACTCCACGGTTTTCACCCCGTTGAGACGGTATTCGACATGATTGCCCTTGGAAATGATGTGGGCGTGATTCCACTCGCCCACGGGGCTCACCTTCTTGTCTTTTGGCGCGGGGATCAGGTCGTAGAGCGAACCGATGGTGCGGTTCCCATCGCGGCCGAGCTTCGCATCGGGATGGCGGACGTCGTCGAGGATCTGGAACTCAGGCCCGATGGAAGACCCCCTGCCCTGGTTGAGCTCCGCATCGACGAAGAACTTGATGCCGCTGTTCGCGCCGGGGGTGATTTTAAAATCCACCTTGAGTTCGAAGTCGGAGAACTTCTCGCGGGTGATGATGTCACCTGCCGCGGCGGACTCCGCACCGCCGGTTTCGTTGATGATGAGCAGGCCATCCTTAATTTCCCAGCCGCCCTTGGGGAATTCCTGCGAACGGGCACCGCGCCAGCCATTGCTGGTTTTTCCATCCCAGAGCAAACGCCAGCCGGCGGACTTCTCCGCCGCGCTCAAGGTGTTTGGCGTGTTTTCAAGTTCCTTGATCTTGAGATTGCGCCAGCGGACCTGAGTGCCTTCGCGTGACTTGTCGCTGCCGATCGCGTGGACTTGGAGACCGATGAATCCGGCCGCCACACGCGAGTCCATGATCTCGGCGCAGGGTGTGCCGTTAAGCGTGGTTTTCAATGAATCTCCGATAGCTTCCACGCGGACGTGGTTCCAATCCCCTTGCTTGAAAAGCTTCCGCCCTTGATCGGTGAAGGCTTGCGCATCACCGCCACAGATGCCGGGATACAGCCACTTCCGGCCGGCTTCTTCGAAGATCCCGGCGCTCCACCAGCGGTCTTTTTCCGGATCGGGATCGATTTCGATCTGATAGCCGTGCACCCGGTTGGCGGGCACCTTGATCTTTTTGCCGTCCCACTCGAATTCGGTTTCTTCCGGAAAACACTGGCTGCGGACCTGCACGCCCGAGTTCAGCTTGGGATCAACCTTGAAATCGTATTCGAGGATGAAGTCCCCGTAGTCACGGGATGTGCAGAGAAAGCTATTCCCGGTGTTGAGCGTCGAGGTGCCGACGATGCTGTCACCTTCAACCGCGAATTTAGCCTCGCCACCGCGCTGGACCCAGCCGTCGAGGTTGTTGCCGTTGAAAAGGGCGGTCCAGCCGTCGGCGGCGATGGAGGTTCCGCAGGCGGCCGCACAGAGAATGAATGCGCGCAGATGTTTCATGGGCAGGATTTGCATTGCGGGAGTTTACGAATCCACCCAGCGGGTTCTAGCGCAAACTCGCAAATTATGGGCCGAAAAGCCGCGCCTCCGGGAAATCTTGTCCATTCAGGACTCCACCAGCACCGCACGGCTCACGGAAAACGCCGCCAGATCCTCCACCTCGGCGATCGACGCCACGTGGCACAGCCGTTGCCGGAGTTCCTTCGCACCGGGAAACCCCTTGCAATAGGCCATCAGGCGCGAGCGCATGGCGGTGAGCGTTTGTTTCTCGTTGCCGTTCCGCCCGCTGGCGACGGCGAGGCGGCAGTGCCGGAGCACGAGTTCCCAGCGTTCCTCCAGATCGATGCCCGGGGACTCGGTGCCGGTTTCCAGAAAATGTTTCGCCTCGCGGAAAACCCACGGGTTCTGCATGGCCGCGCGCCCGATCATCACGCCGGAGACCGCCGTTTCGCGCTTCCGCCGCATCACGTCCGCGCCGCAGGTGATGTCGCCATTGCCGATCACCGGGACGGAAACCGCCCGCGCCACGGCATCGATCACGTCCCAATCCGCTTCGCCGCCATATCCTTGTGCCCGTGTCCGCCCGTGCACGGCGATGGCCGCCATCCCGCAGTCTTCGAGGATTTTCGCCACCTCCACGGCATTCACCGACTTGTCGTCCCAGCCGATGCGGATCTTGGCGGTCACCGGCACTTGGTCGCCGACCGCCCGCGCCACGCCGGACGCCACGCCGGATAGAACCTGACAATCCTTCAACAGCGACGAGCCGCCGTTTTTAGCGACCACCTTGTTCACCGGGCAGCCGAAGTTGATGTCGATGAAATCCGGGCGTTTCCAATCGATGATCTTTTTCGCCGCCTCGCCCATCCGTTCGCCGTCGCCACCGAACAGCTGCACGCCCACCGGCCGCTGTCCCTCGGTGAACTCGGTGTATTTCCGCGTCCGCTCGTCCGCCTGCATGATGCCCTCCGCGGAAACGAACTCGGTGACCATCACGTCCGCGCCGAGCTCCTTGCAGATTTCGCGGAAAATCACGTCCGTCACCCCCGCCATCGGCGCGAGATACAGCGGAAAACGATTGTCGGAGAACCAAGGCAGCACGCGCGGAGACTACAGGCACCGCGGGCCGCGCGTCCACTCCGCATCGGGGCGGGAAACAAAAAGGGCCGCGCTCTCGCACGGCCCTCAAAGCTTTGTCATGAGTTTGAAACCGGGGACCTCTCCCCTCTCGACAGGAAGAAGATGGGCGATTTCCGGGGTCTTGTCATGTCCCTAAGATTTGGGACACGGCGGCCGGGTCACGACAGATCCAGAAACCCGCGGCGGATCGCCTCGCTGACGGCGGCGGGCAGGTTGCGGACGTGGAGTTTGTCGAAACTGCGCTTGATGTATTCGGTCACCGAGTGGGCGCTGAGTTTGAGTTCATCGGCGATTTCCTGACGCGTCAGGCCTTTGGCGGCGAGTTGCAGCACCTCGCACTCGCGGTTGGAGAGCGCCTCGGCCTCGGGGATGGGGCTGAGTTTGCGGAAGGTCTGGAGGATCATACCGGCGATCTTGGGATCAAGCGGCGTGCCGCCGGCGAGGACCTCCTCAAGGGTTTCCAGCAGGCGGACCGCACTGCCGGCCTTGACGAGGTAACCGTGCGCCCCCGCTTCCAGAGCCGCGAAGACCTTGGCCTTGTCAGTGAAGGCCGTTAGAACGAGCACACGGGACTCAGGCAGCAGTTCGCGGATTTTCTTGATGCCCTCGATGCCGCTCATACCGGGCAGCCCGAGGTCTGATAGAACGAGATCCGTCTCCAGACCACCGCGGATGGCTTCAAGCGCGTCCTCCATCGTGGAGAAACCGCCCACGCACTGGTAGCCGCCGCGTTCTTCGAGGACCATTGAGACCGACTCGCGGAAATCCGCGTGGTCTTCGATCAGAATCAGCCGGATCGGGTTTTCCTGGGTGGGTGGAGACTTGAGCATGTGCGGAGTAGATAACCCACGGGCGGGCCTTCGGAAAGCGAAGCTTTAGAGATGATGGTCCGCCTACGGTTTTGAGCGGCGGTTTTTGGCGAGCCGTTTCCTGTCCAGCGGCACGGTCAGAGTGAGTTGGGTCCCCTCGCCCGGTTGGCAGTCCACACGAAACTCCGCGCTGAGGACCGTGGCACGCTGGCGCAGCGCACGCAGTGTCGCAGGACGTTCGAGTTTTCTGGGATCAATGCCCACCCCGTCGTCGGCGATCACGAGCTGGATTCGGCTGTCGGTTCGATCGGCACGGATTTGCACCGTCTTCGCCTTGGCGTGACGGGCGATGTTGTGGAGTGCCTCGCGAAAAAAGAGGAACAGGTCGCGGTTCGACTCCTCGGACAATTCGACCTTCCACGCCTCCTCGTTGGCGGTGAATTTCCAGTCGAAATTCTCCAGCATGATCGAGCTGGTTTCCCGCAGGTGCTCGACGGTGGCGATGCGGTGGTCGCCCTGCGGCCGGAGCAGCCATACGATGTCACGCACAGCGCTAACAGTCTCTGCGGCGATGCGCTGGATGCGCTTGAGCTCCTCCGAGTGCCCGGCGCGGCTTTCCGCGAGATCCGCGAACATCTGGATACTGCCGAGATTGCTTCCCACCTCGTCGTGCAGGTCGCCTGCGATGCGCTCGCGCACTTTCGCCAGTTCGCGGTTGGCACGAATGCGGTAGCGGATCGGCAGGGCGATGATGGCGAAGGCTCCGGCCATTCCGAGCAACCCGTAAACCGCGAGAGCCGCGTTTCGCCAGCCACTGACCACCTGCCCGGCCTCCACGCGCAGGAGATGGCGGCGGGTTTCGATCCTCAGGCGCTTGTCAAAATCGAGCATCCATTCGCGGGTGGAAACGAGACGCCCGTCCGGCCCGTAGCCATCACTCAGCGCGGCACCGCCCCAATACCGACCGCCCGGCGCGATCAGATTGAGCATGCCGTCCGGCGAGCGCACGGGTTTGCCCAGCGCGAGGTTCGAGCCATCGTCCAAAACCTCCACTTCACTCAACGCCAGGAACGCCGGGTAGTCCTCGTAAGCTTTCCATAACTTCGTGGCCTCGATCCTGACATAACGCCCGCGGGTGGCCGCGAAGGGCACGATCACCGGATTGTGGCCCGGGTTCTGGAAATCGCATGCGGCCACCACGGACCAAACGTCCGCATCATCGGGACGGTTCGTTTCAGAAACCGAGATCTCGAATTTCCGCGGAAACCCGAAACCACTCGGCAAATCAGGAATCGGACGTCTCGCCGGCAGCAAGCGAACCCCATCCATCAGCACCGACTCGCCCAAGTCCACAATCAACGAGGCGGATTGGGCCGCGCTTTCTCGTCCGTTAGACAGCCACCCGATGTTGAGGTGTTCCTTCGCCGGGGTCTCCGGCAGGCCCAGCGGCGTCTGGCCATCGACGAGAAACGCAGGCTTCCAGTGCCATGGCGCTGGCGGAGCCGCTCCATCAAGACTGCGAACCTCCGCAGCGCGGGCGATGTTCCTTTCACCCTGGAAGGCAAACACCTCTGCCCAGGCATGGACGAAATTCCCGAGATTCCCAAGATCCGGTTGCAGCACCTTGGCGGACACCCTCACGCCCGCAGCCAGCACCGCCGGTGACAACTGATAGACAAACGGGTGCCCCCGACGAACCGGATTTCCACGCACGTTCCGTTCCCGGGCGACACGGGCGACGACCGCACCCTTGTCATCTATCAGTTCTACCGTGAAGTCATCCGGCATGCCATATTGAGCGTCCAGACCCTTGGCATCGTAGCGCCGCGTGGGCACCAGTGCCACAAGGTCCACGGAGGCGGACTCCGGCCACCGGACCTCGACGGCATGGAGGGAGTCCCCGGAGGAGGAGGCCTGCGGGTAGAGGGCCGCGTATCCACCCGAGCCACCCTGGTCGTCGATAGGGATGTCCGGCAAGCCGTCCAAAAGGGGTGCGGTTTCCTTGAGCTCCTTTTCGATTTGCCAGAGCCGTGATGAGAATTTTTTCGCAAGGCGATCATCCCAGCCATCCCGGGCCGCAGCACTCCCAACCGTGACGAGCAGGAAAAGAACGGGACCTCCGAGCAAACTGGCGATGGCTTTCATGGCTGCGGGAAAATCAGGGGAGTCACTCGAAATACGTGTCTTCATGCGCGTAGGGCGGAGCGCAGCAACAAAGAAACTGGAGTGGTTCGATGGCCCGGATCTGGTGCCACGCCCCCGCGGGGATTAGAATCGCGTCGCCAGGGCCCACCTCGCGCTTCCCGCCATTGATCTCCATCAGGCCGCGTCCGGCGAGCAGGTAGTAAAACTCCTCGCTCAGCCGGTGATAGTGCCGGTCCGTGGCGGTTCCGGCGGGCAGCGTGGCCTCGGCAAGGCTTTGGTTCGCGACTCGCGCGTTCGACCGGTCCAACAGGCTCCGGATCGTCGAACCATCCTTGGTCGTGAACGGCACCTGCGCCTCGCGGTTGCGGATTTCCATGGGCAGAGCCAAGCACGCCACCCGCGAATGGGCAATGCAAGGATGATCCGGGATGGACATGCCCGCCGGATTTTTCATGCTCACCAACATGCCCACAGTCCATGTCGATCTCGCCGAGCGCTCTTACGACGTCATCGTCGAAGCCGGAACCCTCGCCCGCGCCGGCGAACTCATTTCCACCGCGGGACTGGCCGGACGCCGTGCGGCGGTCATCAGCGATGAAACGGTGAGCCCCCTCCACGGGGAAACGCTGATCCGCTCGCTGGAAGCCGCCGGTTTCCGCCCCACGCTGCACACAGTGCCTGCCGGCGAGGCGTCAAAGTCGATGCGCCACGCGGAAACCCTCTGCCGCGAAATGATCCGCGCCGGCCATGACCGCAAATCGATGGTCGTCGCGCTCGGCGGCGGCGTGGTGGGCGATCTCGCTGGCTTCACCGCCGCGATTTTCTATCGAGGGCTGCCGTTCGTACAGATTCCCACAACCATCGTCTCGCAGGTCGATTCCTCGGTCGGCGGCAAGACCGGCGTGAATGTGGCGGAGGGGAAAAACCTGTTAGGTTCCTTCCATCAGCCACGGCTGGTGATCGTCGATCCGGAAACCCTGCGCACGCTGCCGGACCGCGAGTATCACGAAGGCTTCGCCGAGGCGATCAAACACGCTGCCATCCGGGACGCGGCGATGCTCGACGACCTCGCCGCGCTCGACCCCTCCAGCCGCGATGTGCCAGCGGACCTAATTGCCCGCAACATCGCCATCAAGGCACGGGTGGTCGAAGCCGACGAACACGAGACCCGGGAAATCCGTGCCTTGCTCAACTTCGGCCACACCATCGGCCATGGAATTGAGGCCTCCGTCCCCTACGGCGAGTTGCTACACGGCGAGGCGATCTCGCTCGGGATGCGCGCCGCCCTTTTTCTATCAGAACGGCGCGCGGGCCTGATGCCGGAGGCTTCCGCGAAAATCCTCCGCGTGCTGGAGCGGTTCCACCTGCCGCTCGAACTGCCGGCCACCATCGCCACGGGGACGGTCATGGAAAAACTCGCGACCGATAAGAAATTTTCCGCCGGGGCGATCCGGTTCGTTCTTCTGGATGCTCCCGGCAGCGCCATGGTGAGCCACGCGGTCACTGCCGCGGATCTCCGCGGGGCCATCGACCATCTGCGCCACCGGCACGGATGAATTCCTCGGTTTTCTCCGAGAAATTCCGTGCCTCGCCGGGAAAAATCCCTGTAATTGTCCGTGAAGCGAGGCGTTAAGTCCCTCCACCTCTCAGATCTCCCGACATGTCCTCCGCATCCAACCAGATCCTCAACAAAGAGCGCATCCCCGCCACCGGTGTTCTGGTCATCCCCGGCCGCCTCAATTTCGAGCAACTCCTCCTGCTCGACAAAACCTTCGCGGGAAGACAGGTCACCTGGCTGGTGGAGGAAAGCTCCCAGCATGATGCCTCAATGCGCAGCTACCTGGAGAAATCCGGATCGGGCGCCATGTTTTCCGCCGCTGATGCCGCACCGGCCTCTGCGGGCAGCCAGCTCAAACCGTATCTCGAGAACGGAGGAGTCCTCATTTACGTCCCCGGCCGGGCGGCGGTCCGCAACGCCTCGTTCAATCACATTCCAGCTTCCCACCTCCGGGCCTTGTGCGCCTTCGGATTGCCGCTCCTCCCCATCGCGATCGATTGCCCCAAGGAATCCAGCCTGTCTGTCGAGCGCCGTTCCTCACTGCCAGCCTCGGTGTTCGCGATCGCCAAGCCGATTCCGGCCGCCAAGTCGAGTGTCGCCGCCTGGCAGCAGGCGCTGCTGGCCGCGGCGGAAGAAGCCTACAGTTTCCGCTCACTGTTCAAGGGTTCGCTCTCGATGACGCTTCTTGAAGGCCTCAAAAAACACGGTTCGAAGAACCGCATCATCGATGGTGCCGACGATTCGGAACTCTCATACGCCAAAATCCTCGCCACCGCCATCGCCTTCTCGAAGTTCATCAAGGCGGAGACCGACCAGCCGCGCGTGGCCATCGTCCTGCCACCCGGCAAAGCCGGGCTCATCGCCAACCTCGCCGTGGTGTTCGCCGGAAAAACGCCGGTGAACCTCAACTTCACCGCTGGCCCCGAGGCCATCCGCTCGTGCATCCGCCAAGCTGGTGTGGACCGCTTCATCACCGCCGATCCCTTCGTCCGCAAGATTTCCACCTTTCCCTGGCCCCCCAACCGCGACCTTATCCTCATTGAACGGGTCCTGCCCGCCCTCAAAAAGAAAACCATCACCTGGGCGATCCTTTCGAAACTCCTGCCCACCGCCGTTCTCGGCGTCATGCTCGGCCTTAACAAACGCCGCGGCGATGACGAAGCCGCCCTGCTCTTCACCTCTGGTTCCTCCGGCGAGCCCAAGGGCGTCGTGCTCAGCCACCGCAACCTCCTTTCCAACGTCACCCAGTTCGGCACCCGCCTGGACCTCCCCGCGGGTTCCGCCATCCTCGGCTGCCTCCCGCTCTTCCACTCGTTCGGATGCACCGTCACCCTCTGGTATCCGGTCATCGAAGGCGTCAACCTCGTCACTTATCCCAGTCCGCTGGAAACCAAACGCCTCGCCGAACTCATCGCGCTCCACCAGATCAACCTCTTCCTCTCCACCCCCACGTTCCTGCGGGGCTACATGAAGCGGATTGATCCCGCCCAGCTCTCGTCGCTCAAACTCGTCGTCACCGGCGCGGAAAAGCTCCCGCAATCGCTTGCCGACTCCTTCGAAGAAAAATTCGGCATCCGCCCACAGGAAGGTTACGGCCTCACCGAGACCTCCCCCGCCACCAACGTCAACCTGCCCGACCCGGAGCCCGAAACCGACGCCATCATCCTGCCCTCATCGCGCAATGGCTCCGTCGGCCAGATGCTGCCCGGCCTTGCTATCAGAATCACCGACCCGGTCACCGAAGAGGACGTGCCCGTAAATCAACAAGGCATGATCTGGCTGAAAGGTCCCAACGTCTTTCCCGGCTACCTCGGAGTTCCGAAAAAAACCACCGAAGTGCTTAAGGACGGCTGGTTCCGCACCGGCGATGTCGGCCGCGTGGATGACGACGGCTTCCTTTACATCGAAGGCCGGATTTCCCGTTTCTCCAAGATTGCCGGCGAAATGGTTCCCCACGAAACCGTCGAGGCCGCCATCAACAAGGTCCTCGGTCTCGACAACGAAGCCGAGCGTAGAATCGCCGTCGTCGGCATCCCGGACGAACAAAAAGGCGAAGCCATCCTCCTGCTCTCCACCATCGCCGGCCCAGCCCTCGAACAGGAATGCATCGACCTCCGCTACAAACTTCTCGACGAAGGCCTCTCCTCGCTCTGGTGCCCGAAACACATCGTCCCCGTCTCCGAAATCCCCGTGCTTGCCTCCGGCAAGCTCGACATCAAAGGCTGCGAAGCCCTCGCCAAACGGAGTTGAGTCAGCTACATCCTCCACAGCTCATTTCCCAAGCTCTTCGCCATGTCCGACCGCCTCTCCGCCACTTTCGAAAAACTCCGCGCCGCCCACCAAAAAGCCTTCGTGGCCTACATCGCCGCCGGTGACCCGGACTTCGACAAGTCGCTCGAAGTCATGAAAGCCCTCGCCGACCTCGGCTCGGATATCATCGAGCTCGGCCTGCCGTTTTCCGATCCCCTCGCCGATGGCATCGTCAACCAGATGGCCGCCGACCGTGCGCTCAAGTCCGGCATGACCACCCCGCGCGTGATCGAACTCATCGCGAAATTCCGCGAAACCCACGAGACACCGATCGTGCTCTTCACCTATCTCAACCCGGTCTTCACCTACGGCTTCGAGAAATTCCATCACGATGCAGCCGCCGCCGGAGCCGACGGCATCCTCCTGCTGGACCTGCCTCCCGACGAAGCCGCGCTCAACACCGACCTCGCCACCGGTGCGGGCCTCAAGCACATCCGCCTGATCGCCCCCACCACTCCCGCGGACCGGGTTGAACTGTTAGCGCGGTCGGCCGAGGGTTTTATCTACGCGCTCTCCCGCACCGGCGTCACCGGTGCCCACGGCGCGCCCTCCGCCAACATCGCGGAACTCGTTTCCTCAATCAAGGCTCACACCGACGTCCCCGTTTGTGTCGGTTTCGGCATCAGCACGCCTGATCAGGCTGCCATGGTCGCAGAAGCCGCCGATGGAGTCATCGTCGGCTCCGCCATCGTCAAACAGGTCGAGTCGAGTCCGGACAATCCCGCCAAGGCCGTTCGGGAATTCGCGGCCCCGATCATCGCGGCCGTCAAAAACCCGGCTCAAACGGCTGCCGCCACAACGAGCGCGGAAGCCTGAAGGGGCGTCCCGGGAGATGCTTAGCGGACCGCGGCCTTGAGTTCGGCGAAACGGGCACGCATCTCCGCGAGGGTTTCCTGTCGCGCGGGATCGCCGATGATGTCGTTTTCCTCGAATGGATCGGCTTTGAGATTGAAAAGCTGCTCGCGGCCAAAGTCCGGCCACAGCATGTATTTGAAGTCCTTCCGGACGAGAGCTTCGGACGAGGGTATCCTGTCCTTGTTATCGAAAACCGGGTGTTCGTAGAAGAATTCCTGGCGCCACTCCGGCTTTTTGCCGGCCAGGTAGAGCGGGGCGATGTTGCGGCCCTGCATGGTGGCGGGTGGCTGGATGCCGGCGGCGGCAAGGATGGTCGGGGCCAGATCCACATTCAGGACGAATTCATCGTTCGTCCGGCCGTTTTTCTCCGGGCCCATGCGAGGATCGCGGACAATCAACGGCACCCGCAGGCTCTCCTCGTGCGGATACCATTTGTCGGCGAGACCGTGTTCGCCGTGGAAATAGCCGTTATCGCCGGTGAAGATGACGAGTGTGTTGTCGAGCTGACCCTCTTTGGCGAGCTCGGCGAGAACCCGGCCGCAGGTGGCGTCCACCTCGTTGGCGAGGCGGTAGTAGTTCTTCATCATCGTCTGGTATTTTTCCGGCGTATCGAAACGCCAGTGCCAGCGGACGCGGCCTTCGTTCTTCTCGGTGGCGAGGAAGGAGGGAAGTTTCCGGAACGCCTCCTCGGTAGCGGTCTTCGGAACGGGGACCGTGATGTCTTTATATAACTCCATGCTCTGTGGTTGCGGCAGGAACTGCAGCGGGTTGCCATCCTCGGCATGGGTCGCGAAGAAGGCGAGCGTCAGGCAGAACGGCTTGTCCGATGGACGGCTGCGGAGGAATTCCAAGGCGTCGTTCTCGTTTTTCTGCGTGACATGAATTTTCGTGCCGTCCGGCTGCTCGATCCAGTGTCTGCCCGAGTAGGCGCGGCCGAAATCGAACTTGTCCTCGGGGAATGTTCCATTGTGCCATTTTCCGATGTGGCCGACGTGGTAGCCGTTGGCCCTGAGCAAGCCGGGGTAGGTTTCCTCCCATGGGGTGTCGAAGGTTTTGAATCCCCTGTTTCCATGACGTGCCATCCACTGGCCGGTGTAGAGCGAAGCACGGCTCACGCCGCAGATAGCGGTCGTCACACAGGAGTGGGTGAAGCGCATGCCCTCATCGGCGAGCTTGTCGAGCTGCGGGGTCTTGACGACTGGATTCCCGGCACAGCTAAGGGTGTTGTAGCGCCAGTCATCCGCGTAGAGCACGAGGATGTTCAACGGTTTATCCGCCGCAAGGGCGCGGGGCAGGACGGGTGCGACAAGCGCGAGAAAAATCAGCAGGAATTTCATGAATGATTGAGCGATGACTACGTCCGCTTTCAGAGGATGCTTTCAGGGGTTGCCGGAGCGGACGCGCTCCAAGGTGGGTTTTTCCCGTGGATCCACACAAGGGGAAAGCCACAGCAGCGGTATATTCACAACGGTATCCGCCTCGTCTATTTTCCCGAGGCGGCAGGGACAGAGGCGGGCGTTGCCACCAGTTTGATCCCAAGGGCCTTGCACATTTCCCCGGCCACGAATTTGTTGCCCTGAGGGTTCAGGTGGACGCGGTCGCGGGTGAGGAAACCCTTCGCAAGGTTGTCCGGATTGTTGACCTTCAGGTAGTCAATGAACGCCTTGCGGAGATCAAGCAACTGGCTCTGGGTTTCCACCGCCACTTTGCGGCTGATCCCGCAATACTCATCCAGCATTTCGTCGCGCTCGTTGCTGCCGTCATGCTTCTCGCCGATCACACTGGCGGTGCATAAAATGACGCGCGCACCGGCGGCATTGATTCTGGCGATGATGTCCTTGAGACCGGATTCGAAGGATTCCTTGGTCGTTCCGCCGGCGAGCACCCCTTCCTTGTTCTCCTTCCAGTGCCACACGTCGTTGATCCCGATGTAGATGAAGACGATCGTGGGTTTCCTAGCGATAACGTCCTTGTCCAGCCGCGCCTGGAGATTGGCCACCTTGTTGCCGCTGATGCCGGCACCGATGGTTTCGATCCCGAGATCAGGGTGCGCCGTATCAATCGAATTCCGGATCAGCGTGATGAAGCCCTGGGGCTTCACAGCCGCAGCAGTGATGGAGTCGCCTAGGAACACAATGCGATCGCCCTGCTTGAGTGGAAGCGGGGCGTCGTCGGCCCGAGTGACGGACGGGGCCATGAGAATAGCGCTGAATATGGCAAGCGTGAGTTTGCGGACGTGCATGACGGTGGGCATTAGGCATGCCCGCCTTTAATCACGCAACCAGGTATTTTTGGACCGTGCCTTTCCGCTCCGACCACGGCGAGGAGTCCGGCTTGCGGATTTCAGGGAACGTATTTCGACTTCCTGACGTTGATCGGCATGCGCGGCCGGACTCGATAGACCGAATCCCCTCAGGTGCTTCCGGCCGAAGGGCCCAGACCTGGCGATGATTTATTCCACCCGCAAAAAGGTAGGCCGTACGCACGATTCATAAGGCTTCATAAGGCAAAGATCAGCTGAAGGAAAGGCCCCCTGCCACATAACGGCTCCCACGGGCCTTGGCCCGGAATCGAACCAGCGGCGACGGAATCTCTGCAACAGCAGGACCGCCGGCTTTTGCCATCCTCGCAAAATCCCGTTGCGCTCCCCTTCTAATTGCCTTTTCGGCCCACCTCGGGACCAAGGTGCTGAAAAGGGGAGAATACGTAGCCACGACACGGATTACTCCACGCCAAGCTCCTTGAACTTGACGGAAAGTGCTTCGGCCCAAATGCCGTAGCCCTCTTTCGTGAGATGCAAAAGGTCTGCCATGACCTTGCGGCTGAGGTTTCCCTCTTGGTCGAGAAAGCGGTCATTGATGTCGAACCAATGGATGCGCTTGCCATCGGCATACGGCTGAATCAATTCATTGATCTGCCCGTTGAGCTTGCGCAGCGGATCATTGACGTCGGGGCCACGCGGAAAAATCGACATCAGGATGACTCTCGTATTGGGCCACTTCCAGGCAAGGTCATCGATGATCCGCTTGATGCCAGCTGCCGTTTCCTCAGCTGGTCGCTGTTCGTGCCCGGTGTTGTTCGTCCCGATCATGAGCACCGCAATCTCCGGCTTGACCCGCTGGATATCGCCGTTCTGCAAACGCCAGATCAGATGTTCGGTGCGGTCGCCGGAAAAGCCCCAGTTGAGCGCCCCCACTGGAGCGAAGTGTTTCTGCCAGAGCTCTTTTCCGTTAGGTCCGTTCCATCCCTGAGTGATCGAGTCCCCAAGGAACACCACCCTCGCCCTGGCCGCCTCCGGCGTGCCAGCCCGGGCATATTCCTCGTCCCAGCGCTTCTTCCACCAATTTCTTTCCCACCGCTGGCGCGGGTAGGTCGAGGAACTCACTTCATATTGCTCACGCAACCGGTCATAGAGCTTGCGCATCCCGCGGAAGGTAGGTTGGTAGGAATCCACCGCCGCGACATTGGTCATTTCCTGCGGGTCTTTCTCGAGATCAAAGAACATCCATTCATCGGTCTCTGGGAAACGCATCAGCTTGTAGCGCGCATTGCGCACCCCGTCGTGACGGGCGACCTTGTGTGTCCACTCACCCGAATATTGGTAGTAAACCGCCTTACGCCAGTCTTCGGTGACCTCGCCGTCGTTTTTGAGCACCGGCACAATGCTGGTGCCCTGC
>JBFEQB010000061.1:0-13932 GCA_041549835.1 Luteolibacter sp.
CGGGATCGATTCCCAGCATTTCGAGGCGCACGGTGAGTTGTTTGGCGCTCAATCCGGCGTCGATCATCAGGCGCGTGTCGCCGCACTCGACGACCGCCGAGTTGCCGCCACTGCCACTGCCAAGCACTGCGAATCGAATCACGCGCGGAGGGTGGGGATTTCCGCGAACAGGGGCAAGCGTTTCGATTTTCCGCTTACAAAAACGCCCGCCAGACGGCAGCTACCGTGGCGCAGAGTGCGAAGCCCATGACCAGCGGCAGAAGTGCGGAAACCGTGGTCCATTTCACGCTGCGGGTCTCGCGATAGATCGTGTAGATCGTGGTCGAGCACGGGTTGTGGCAGAGGCTGAAGAGCATCAGGCAGACGGCGGTGAGGGTGGTCCAGCCGCCGGCGGTTAGAATGGCATGCACCGCTTCGCTGTCGGGCTCGAACATGACGCCCGCGCCTGCACCGCCGCCCGCGCCAGTGACCAGAATGGTGAGCATCAGGATGGTGGGGACCACGATTTCATTGGCCGGAATGGCCACGATGTAGGCGAGCAAAATCACGCCGGTGAGTCCCATCGTCCATGCGATGGGATCGGTGGCGTGGATGAACCAAGTGGCGAGGCTTTGATCTCCGACCGGGATGTTCGCGGAAAGCCAGATGGCGGCGCCGGCCGGCAGCGCGAAGACCACGGCGCGCCAGAGCACGATGAGCGTGCGGTCGATGATCGAGGTGTAGAGGGTTTTCCAAAAATTCGGCGGCCGGTAGGGTGGAAGCTCGAGGCTGAAGGTGGTGGCCTCGCCGCGCAGCACGGTGCGGGCGAGCAGCCACGAGGTGAGCATCGCGAAACCAAAGCCCAGCAAGGCGACGATGAGGACCGAGAGCGCGGCGATCGAGTTGCCCCAGCCCTTGGGGGCGAGCGTGCCGATGAACACGCTGGCCATCAGGATCTGGGTCGGCCAGCGGCCGTTGCAGAGCGAGAAGTTGTTGGTGATGATGGCAATGAGGCGTTCGCGCGGCGAATCGATGATGCGGGTGGCCACCACGCCCGCGGCGTTGCAACCGAGACCCATGGCCATGGTGAGCGCCTGTTTGCCGTGGGCTCCCACCTTCTGGAAAACACGATCCAGGTTGAAGGCGACACGTGGCAGGAAGCCGAAGTCCTCGAGCAAGGTGAAACACGGGAAGAAGATCGCCATCGGCGGCAGCATCACGGCGATGACCCAGGCGGTGGCGAGATACATGCCATCCACTAACAGGCCACGCAGCCAGTCGGGGGAGCCGGCGGCAACCATCCAGCCGGTGAGCAATGCGTGGCCCTTTTCGACTAACAGTTCCGCCAGCATGGCGGACGGCACGTTCGCGCCGACGATGGTGATCCAGAGGATGGCACCCAGCACGAAAACCATGATGGGGAACGCCGTCCACGGATTGGTCAGCAGGCGGTCGAGCTTCTGTTGCCATGCCAGGCGGCGGGAGCCGTGTTGGCGGACGATGCTGCGCTCCGCGATGCGGGCGGCCTCACCGTAGATCGACTCGGCGATGCGGTCGTGGAGGTTTTGCGGCAGTTGCCAGCGCAGTTCGTCGGCGTCGCGCAGGACTTCTTCGGGAGATTTCATGAAAAGGAATCAGGCGCTTTGGTTGAGGCTGGCGCTCACGGGTTCGGCGAGCGCGCCGATTTCGCCGGAGCGCACGGCGTCGATGATTTCGCGGTCGCCCTCTAACAAGCGCAGGGCGACCCAGCGCGGTTGGGGGAGGAGCGGAAAGGCCTCGTGGATTTCCGCCTCCATCTGGTCGAGCGCGAGGCGCAGGCCCGGCACTTCAAGCGGCAGGCGGCGGGGCGGGGGAGTGTCGGTGCGCGCGGCCATGAGGGCGATTTCCCGGATCAGCTCGGGAATGCCCTCGCCGGAGCGGGCGCTGCACGGGACGACCGGAATCCCGAGATCGCGGGCGAGGTTGCGCACATCGATCTCGATGCCGTGGGCCTTCGCCTCGTCCATCAGGTTGAGGCAGAGCACGGCGCGCCCGGTGATTTGCAGCACCTGCAGGATCAGGTTCAGGTTGCGCTCCATGCAGGTGGAGTCCGCCACGATCACGGTGACGTCCGGCTGGCCGAAAAGCAGGAAGGTGCGCGCCACCTCTTCGTCGGGCGAGGCTGATAGAAGCGAGTAGGTGCCGGGCAGATCGACGAGTTTGAAGCGTTTTTGCTCGTAGAGGAATCCGCCTTCGGCGCGGCTGATGGTTTTGCCCGGCCAGTTGCCGGTGTGCATGCGCAGGCCGGTCAGGGCGTTGAAGACGGTGGTCTTGCCGGTGTTCGGGTTTCCCGCGAGGGCGACGACGAAATCGCTCTCCCCGACGCGCAGGCCGAGCTTGCGGAGTTGGCTGAAACGGGACGGGCAGGCGAGACAGGCTTCGCCGGGTTCGTGAACTTCGGGAGAGTTCATGAGACGGGTGAGTGGACGAGGATGCGGTCCGCCTGATGGGTGCGCAGGGCGATGAGCGCGCCGCGGATGTCATAACTCCGCGGGCTGCCGAAGGGGCTGGGAAACTCGCAGCGGATGCGGGTCCCGGGCACCACGCCGAGGTCGAGCAAGCGGCGGCGCTCCGGGCCGGTGCAGGAGGGGGCGAGCGCGTGAACGATGGCCTCGCCGCCGATGGGAAGGTCCGACAGGCGGCAAAGGTCGGTGGGTGTTTCGTCGCCCGGTTCCGGGCTGTCGACGTGGATCAGCGGCGCGACCGCCGCGGGAATCGTGATACGGCGACCTTCGACGAGCGCCTCGATCGAGCCATTGGGGAGATGGGATGATTCATCAATGCGCGTTGCAGGGGCAAGGCCCAGTTGTTCGGCCCGCCGGAAGAGGGTTGCCGGTTCGTCTTCGATGTGTTCGATCAGGGCCGGCTGACCATCCGGCCAGGATGCGAGCGAGGTGAGCGAGCGTTTCGGCAAATGTCCTTCACGCGTGGGAATCGGGTCGCCGTGGGGATCGAAGCGCGGGTTGTTCAGGCTGTCGGCGAGAGCATCGACGTCGGCGGCTTCAATGTGGTGTTCGGCTTTGTGAGCCTCGCGGTGCCAGTCGGCTGCGGGAGTGCTGGTTTCGCGGGCGAGCCACGTTTCATATAGCCGGTGGGTGCGGACGACTTGGAGCGCATACATCCGCCCATCTTCGGTGAGGTGATGCAGGTCGCCGCTTGCCGTAGCGAGGCCGCGGCCGCGCAGCAGGCCGAGAATCTCCGCGGCATGGCGCTGTGAGCGGCCCAGCGAACCGGCCAGGCTTTCGATCGTCGCTCCACGACCGGATTCGTCGCAGTCGAGCAGATGCTTCAGGGCATCCTCCATCTGAATCCGGGTCGCACCGACGGATTCTTTTTCAAGGCGGCTCATGAATTTGTCTCAAGAAAATAAATTAGGAGGGGCTAATTTGTAAAGCGGGAAATTTGATTTGGGAATGTTCAAATGGCGGCGAGCGGGTAGTTTGCCGCCCGCATGCCCGCCAAGATCCGTTTCACCTCCGCCTACGCCACCAGTCTCGTTCTCGCCAAAGTCGGCCATCCCCAGCGGGATGAACCGCTGCAGACTTCCAAGGAGCTTTTTAAAATTGAGGAACCCGACCAAGAGGCTCTGACCGCGATTTTCCTCAAGCCGTTTAAAAACCTGACCGCCCATCGTTTCAGTCACCATTCGTCGCTCGATCAGCACGAAATGAACGCCTACAGCGCGGCCATTTTCGCCTCGGACGACGGACTGCTGGAAAAGGGCTGTGACATCGCGAAGCGCCTTTACGCGAAATCCAACCACCCGAACATCAAGTCCGGCGATCTCTGCATCTCGCTGGTCAAGGACATCGAGATCAACGGCGAAATGACCACTGGCTTGTGCATTCTCAAGTCCGAGAGCGTGGTGCCGTTTCTCAGCATCTCCACTCACGACGGCGACCTGCAACTCCACACCGAACAGGGCATCAACCCGGAGCGCATCGACAAGGGCTGCCTTGTCATCAACCACCTCGCGCAAAAGGGTTACCATGTCCTGACCTTCGACCGCTCGGGCAGCGACTCACGATTCTGGGTGCGGGATTTCCTCGGAGTGGTGCCGGTCACGGACAGTCCGTTTCTCACCAACAAGTTCGCCGGCATGGCGGTTTCGTTTCTAGAGAAGGAGAAGAAATCCGAACCCAAGGGGGACGACAGCCCGCCGTGGGAGGACGCCAGCGCCGTGCGCGACGCGATCAGCTACTTTGAGGAAAAGGAGCACTTCAGCCTGCAGGAATTCGAGGAGCAGGTGCTCAAGACGCCGGAAGCGAAGACGAAGTTCGCCGAGCACCGTGCCAAGGTGGAGGAGGAAACCGGCCAGCGGTTGGATGAGTCGTTCGAGATCTCCAAGAAGGACGTCAGCAAGGCGAAGAAGAAGATTGGCGCGGTGATGAAGCTCGATACCGGTGTGGAGATCCGCCTCAAGCCCGCCGTCGTCAGCGAGCCGGAACGGGTGCTGGAGCACGGCTTCGACGAGACGCGCAAGATGAAGTTCATCAAGGTCTGGTTCAACGAGGACCTGGCGTGATGAGCGCCGCGGCCTCAGCTCACGGCTGAGCCAAGACCCACTGCGGAGGCGCGGCAGGGGGGCTCTGGGAAATATTGGAGGTGGGTTCATCCCAAAGTCCCGAAGCGATTGGACTTCCTGAAAATCATTGCCGGAAATGTGGTGCGGACGGGACGCCCGCGCCACGCTCGCTTCTGAGTCCAGAAGCACAGGATTCGTGGTGTTATCCGGCCTCCGACAAGCGTAATTACGTGAGGCGGGATTTTCTTTGGGCGGCTGTCTTGGACTCTATGCCGGTGAAAATTAAAAACGCCGCGAGCCTCAAGCCGCGTTCGTCGGGATGGCGGTGTTGTCTTCGATCATGCGCACGTTCTTGGGCAGGGTGATGAGGAACCGGGTCTCGCGGCCTGGGACGGAGGTGACGGTGATGGTTCCGCCGTGGGCTTCGATGGCGCGTTTGACGATGGAGAGACCGAGGCCGGTGCCCTTGACCTCACGCTGCGAGTGGTGTTTTTCCACCCGGTAGAAACGGCGGAAGATGTGGGGAAGGTCGGCGCTGGGGATGCCGATGCCGTTGTCCGAGACCCAGATCCGGTGACAGGTGGCAGTATCCTCACAGCCGATCTCGACGCGGAGCCCGGGGTGGGGGTTTTGTTTGAGAGCGTTTTCCACCAGGTTGAAGAGCACTTGCGTCCAATAGAAACGATCCCCGTGCAAGGTGACGATTTCATCGGGTATCGTGATGGTGACGGCGGCGTGCTGGCTGCGGATGACGGATTCGAGGCGCTCGAGGATGTCATTGATGCAGGAGCGGAACTTGAAGGGCTCGACCTTGAGCGAGTTCGCCTCGCCGGACTCGAGGCGGGAAATGACGAGCATGTCCTCCACGATGCGCGAGATGCGGTCGGCGTGCTTGCGCATGACGGAGAGGAAACGCCGGGTTATGTCCGGGTCTTCGAGCATGTTGTCGTCCAAGAGGTTTTCGAGATAACCGTTGATGATGGCCATCGGGGTGCGGAGTTCGTGCGAGGCGTTGGCGACGAAGTCTTTGCGGATTTGTTCCGTTTGGTGCTCGGTGGTCATGTCACGGATGATAACGCGGGTGGTGGGAGGCGAGCCTTCGGGGTTGGGCATGCGGGTGGCATCGATCATCCATGCGTTGATGCCGCGGGTTTCCTGATCGCCGCGGGGGGATGCCTGCTGGGGAAGCAGGACGCGGGTTTGCACGGGTTCGCCGGTTTCCAGACAGCGGAGCAGTTCCTTGGCAAGGCGGGGGTCGAGAAAGGTTTCCCGGACGGGGCGGTTGACGAGGTCACGGGAGTTGAAGAGTTGGTGGGCGGCGTCGTTGGCGAAGCGGATGTTGGATTCGGCATCGATGAGCAGGAACGCGTCGCCCAAGGCATCGAGCAGGCGGTCGCGTTCGTCGCTGGCGCGCTGAAGGTCGGAATCGAGGCGGTGTTTCCACGCGGCGACATCGGCCTCGAATGCTTCACGGGACCGGCGGAGGCGGAATGCGAGGACCCACAGGGCGGCGAGCGCGACAACGGCGGCGAGAATGGCGAGTGAAGTGTTGGTAGTCATTCTTCGGCTTGGACGACACGATAGCCGATGCCGCGGACGGTCTCAATCCATGATCCGTGTGCGCCGAGTTTTTGGCGGAGGCGCTTCATGTGGGTGTCGAGCGTGCGGCTGTGGGCGGAGTCGCTATAGCCCCAGATGGTGCGCAGGAGGTCGTTGCGGTCCTGTGGTTTGCCGCAACGTTCGCAGAGGAAGAGCAGCAGCTTGAACTCGGTGGATGTGAGCTCGGCCAGTTCGTTGTCGAGGTAGAATTTGAGCGAGGTCTTGTCGAAACGGAAGGGGCCGTGGGTGAAATCCACCGAGCCGGGCGGTGCTTCGGCGCGCTTGAGGATGGCCTGGACGCGGAGCATGAGTTCCTTCGGGCTGAAGGGCTTGGTGAGGTAGTCATCGGCCCCGGCTTCAAGGCCTTGGATGCGGTCTTCGGTCTGGGCGCGGGCGGTGAGCATGATGACCGGTATTTCGGCCGTGCGGGAATCCCGCCGGAGTTCGCGGAAGACCGCATAGCCGTCGCGTCCCGGCAACATCAGGTCGAGCACGATGAGGTCCGGGCGTTCGCGCAGGGCGGTCTCGGTTCCGGTGATTCCGTCGTGGGCCTTGAGAACCTCGAACCCGCCGCGCTGGAGGTTGAACCCGATCAGGTCGGCGATGTCCTGTTCATCTTCTACAATCAGAATGCGATGCATTTCACCGGAAAGTAGAAGAGAGGGGTGTGGGATTCAGAACCCGGGGATTGTGACGATTCGGTCACAATAGATCCTTGCTGACGATGGTGCCCGGCGTGGTGGTGCGGGCGATGCCGATCTTGATTCCGGCCAAAATGGAGGTGTTGACACCGGTGCGGACGCCGTCGCCGAGAATGGCGCCGAGTTTGAGGCGGCCGGTGTTGACGGGTTTGCCCTGGATCATGGAAACGTGGTGCCGGCCGTCGTGGCGGTGGTTCTCCGTGCAGGTGCCTGCGCCGAGGGTGACGTGGGTGCCGATGATCGAGTCGCCGACGTAGCATTGGCGGGAGATGTAGGAGTTGTTATAGATGATGGAGTTTTTCACCTCCGCACCGTTTCCGATATAACAGTTCGCGCCGATGCTGGTGGCGCCGCGGACGTAGGCGTTTGGTCCGATCACGCTGTTGGGTCCGATGTGGACCGGGCCTTCAATGACCGTGCCGGAAAGAATGCGTGATCCATTGCCAAGGCGGATGGTCCCCGAGAGAGTTGCGAGCGGGTTGACCTCTCCGAGCAACGAGGTTTCGTCCATCAGGGCCAGCACCTCTTCGTTCATACGGAGGAGGTCCCACGGGTAGATGACGGGAAAACAATCGGCGTGGGTGACGATTTTCTCAGAGCATTCGTCAGGATTGGCGGAGCCCTTCCACGCGAGAACATTGCCTTCGCCATCGAGCAGTCGGGCGGCATTCGGGTTCCGGCCGAGTAACAGGAGCGCGCCGAGTTCGATCCAGTTGTCGATCGGAATGCGGATCGCCCGGGGTTCGGCGTTGGTGGGCTCGACGAGTTGCAATCCGGCACGCCGGAGGTCTGCGGCCAGCAATTCCCTCATGGGAATATTGGCGATCAGGCAGGCACCAAGTTCACGATTCGAGGTGATAGGTGCGCAAAACGCCGGGTTGCGTGGCGGTAGGAGAGTCGCTTGCATGGGTTGACTCCAGTCCAGCACGATCGATCCGGCGATTCACGCAAAATCTGGGAATTTTTCGACTAAAAAACCGACGTGTTCCGGGCTGCAGCGACTGCGGCGGGCTGCGGATTTCACCCGGCGTGCCGGGCATGCCATTCGGTATACACCTTGGGCGAAATTTCCGAGGGTTTGATCTCCGAACGCCCGCCCCAGAAGACGTTGGTGTAGGAAACCGGAATGCCGACAGACTCCAGATGGCGGTCGATGGCAGCCTTGTGTTCAAGCACGCGCTCCTTCTCGGTGCCGTGCACCACGCCCATGATGTTGACGTCGCCGAACTGCGGGCCGCCCTCGCGCCAGTAACAATGGGTCATGCAGTAGTGGCGGCCGACCTGCGCGCCGCCTTCGATTTCCCGGCCCTTGGGCACGGCCCAGTGGAAGAGGCCGTTGAAACGGGTGACGCGCTCGCCTGTGGCGGAGGGTTTGACGTGTTCGAGGAAGGTGGAGAAGCGGCCGATGACTTTCTTCGAGTTGAGTGTTTCCGCCACTTCGCAGAAACGTTCCAGCGAGACTCCGGCGAGCTTCGCACGTCCGTCCCATGGGTTTTCGCAAATTTCCTCGAGCGTGAGTTCTTCTTTCAGTGCGAGGAGGACGTTCCACTCTTCGGGCGTGAGTTCGACGGTGGCGGTGGTCATCATGACCGCCGGTTCGTCGGACTTGTCGCCGGGTTCGAGGGCTTTGCGGCGGGTGTGGCCGACGCCCAACGCGAACACTCCGTTGGCGGGCATGAGCAGGTATTCGGTGGCGCCGGTCAGGCGCATCAGGACCTTGGCGTGGTGGTCGAGGGACTCGCCGACGGGCACCTTCAGAGTGGTCCACAAACGGTAGCCGGATCCGGAAACACCGGTATCCGTGGAGCGAATGACCACGTGGCCGGAAAACGGATCTTCCTTCGACATGAAATCAAACGCGTCGTTGAGTTTTTCCTCCGGCACCTTCCATGCGACCAGCGCGCCGTGGGCGAGTTTGGTGGAGAGCAGTGTCTGGCGGACGCGGCGGACGATGCCGGCTTCCTGCATGGCGCGGATGCGCTCGATCACGGTTTCCAAGGGAACACCGGA
Organism: Luteolibacter sp.; assembly: GCA_041549835.1. Taxonomy (GTDB): domain Bacteria; phylum Verrucomicrobiota; class Verrucomicrobiia; order Verrucomicrobiales; family Akkermansiaceae; genus Luteolibacter. Next base: position 8,854 of record JBFEQB010000061.1, read on the forward strand.
TTTTTCCGCGATCACGTGAAACGGCTGCCTTTGGAAACCGGCGACCAAGTCTTCTGAAATTGCGAGGATCTTCGCGTTGATCGGATCGGTGTGTTCGACAGGGATGTGGGGGTTCATGGGAAATCAGGAGGTTGTATCGGCGGCGAGGCGTTGGAGGTATTCGAGCGCGGGGTCGCGGGCAAGAATTCTTCCTTCGAGTTGCTCGGTTTGAACGGCTTCGAGGATTTGCTTGAAATGCGGGCCGGGTTGCATGCCCAGCTTGATCAGATCGCGGCCGGTCACCAGCGGCGGCGGAATCAGCGGCTCGGCTGCGAACTCCGCCTCCTTCGCCCGTAGGAATTCGTAGTTGTCCGTGAAACCGTTCGACGACCCGCAATCGACGCGGTGCAACTCCATTTCCTGCTCGAAGGTCGGCTCGGCCATGAAGCGCTTGAGTTTCGCGACGCGCATCTTCTGGACGTTCATGAACTGCATGTGGCGCGCGACCATCGGCACCACCGCGTCGATCACGTGGTTCGGGTAGCGCAGGCGGCGGAGGATGGAATCCGCCATGTTCGCCCCCAGCGAGTCGTGGCCGTTAAAGCGGATGCGACCGGTGTCGGAATCGATCGTTCGGCACGGTGGCTTGGCGATGTCGTGCATCAGGACCGCCAGACAGAGTTCGAGCGGTGCGTCGGGCGCGAGCATGTCGAGCATGATGAGCGTGTGCGTATAAACGTCACCCTCCGGATGCCATTCGGGCGGTTGCTCGCAACCGATCATCGGCAGCACCTCGGGCATGAAGTGGCGGATCAGATCGGTTTCCACGAGATGTTGAAGGCCCTTGCGGCGGCGGGGAGAGGTGAGGACCTTGTTGAACTCGTCGCGGATGCGCTCCGGCGAGATCCTGTCTAACAAGGATGCGCATTCGCGCAACGCGGCGTCGGTTTCCGGCTGGATGGTGAAGCCCATCCGCGCGGCGAACCGGACCGCCCGCAGCAAACGCAGGCCGTCTTCCTGAAAGCGTGCCTTCGGATCGCCGATGGCGCGGATGACGCCGGCCTTCAAGTCGGTGAGACCGCCGACGTAATCGATCACCTCTTCGGTCTCCGGCACTTCGAACAGGCCGTTGATGGTGAAATCCCGGCGTTGTGCGTCGTCCTGCGGTGTGGAAAACGTGACCGACTCCGGTCGCCGCCCGTCCTTGTAGCTGCCGTCCGTGCGGAAGGTCGCGATTTCCACGTGGTGGCCGCCGTGTTTCGCGATGACCACGCCGAAGTGCGCGCCCACTTCGTTAGAGCCGGGGAAGATCCCCATCACCTCCGATGGCACCGCGGAGGTCGCAATGTCGTAGTCCTTGGGAGGATGCCCTAACAAACGATCCCGCACGCAGCCACCGGCGAAATAGGCCTCGTGACCGGCGGCCTTGAGGCGGCGGGCGAGCTCTAGCGCCGCATCGCGGACGGGCATGGTGGGGGGCTTTTTCACGCCTGAGGATGGGTGCCTTCGTAGATGGAAACCACGCCGCCGGTCAGCGGCGTGGCATCGGTTTCGGTGAATCCGCAGGTTTCCAAAAGTTCGCACATCGCTTGGCCGGAAGGGAACGCCTCGATCGATCCGCCGAGATACTCGTAGGCGTCGCGCTGGCCGGTCAGCCAGCCCGCCATGCGCGGCAGCACGTGGTGCAGGTAGAGCCGGTAAGGGGCGCGGAGGATGCCGCCCGGCAGCGAGAAGTCGAGGATGAGCAAACGCCCGCCGGGTTTCAGGACCCGGTGCATCTCCTTGAGTGCAGCGGGATAGTCCGCCATGTTGCGCAGGCCGAAGGCGACGGTGACGACATCGAATGCATGGTCAGGGAATGGGAGTTGCAAGGCGTCCGCAACGATTGTGTTGGCCACCCCGCGGCTGGCGGCATGGGCAAGCATTTCCGCGCAGAAATCCGAGGCGGTGACCTCGCAGTCCGGGCAGTGGTCCTGGATTTCGAGCGCGAGATCGCCGGTGCCGGAAGCGACGTCGAGTAGGCTTGCGGGTTTCCACTTGCGGATGCGGGCGGTCACGACCTTGCGCCACCAGATGTCCATGCCGCAGCTCAGCACGTGGTTGGTGAGCACGTAGCGGTCGGCAATCCTCGCGAACGCGTCGCGAACGTAAACGGCATCTGGCATGCGGGGAACTTTGGGGCGGATGGCGCGGTAATCAAGTGCGCAGGCGGATTCGTGAATGCGGTGAGAATCGGGGATGCGGGATCCGCCTTCGCTTCGCGCGCCTACTTGCTTTTATCCCGCACCTGCTTCAGCAGCGTGGGGTCTGCTTCCAGCGCGTCGGCCACGGCGCGGATGACGTTGAGGGTGGGGCGGGAGACGTGGTGTTCCATGCCCTCCACATCGCGGTAAATCGTTTCCTCGTCGATTCCGAAGAGGCGGAGAAAGCGGGTGAGTGTCTCGTGGCGTTCGATGATTGCGCGGGCGATGCGGTGGCCCTCCTCGGTGAGCGTGGTGCCACGGTATTTCTCGTGTTTGACGAGCCCTTCTGCATCGAGCCGCTGTAGCATGTTGGTGACGCTGGCTTGGGAAATATTGAGGTTTTTCGAGATGTCCACGGCGCGGGCGTAGCCCTTGGCCTCGATGAGATGCAGGATTTGTTCGAGGTAGTCGTCCATCGCGGTCGAGCCGCTGGTGCGCCGGGTAGATGCAGTCATGAAGGCGGGATCCTAGCGGGTCGGAACGGGGAGGGAAAGACTGGTTTTGCGATAAAGGTCCGCATTGGACGCTTGGAATTCCGCCTTGAGCCGGACGCGCAGCGCGGAAAGATCGACCAGTCGCCAGCCGGTGAAGGTCCAATGTGGTTCGTTGCCGTCGTGCTCGATGCCGGCGAGCAGGTGGACGGCGTCGTCGGTGATCTTGAGCGTCTCGTTTTTCGGCTCGAAGTAAAAGGTGCGCAAGGTGCTCTCCGCAGAGCCTTGTTCGACGAGTTTCGGGTCCAGGTAAAACACCAGCCCGGACTCCTCGTCAGTGATCCGCAGGTCCGGATAGCCCGCTCTCTGATGTGCTCCGGAGTGGGTGGGCGGCAGTTCGCATCTTATTCCCGGCATGGCATCGAGCCGCGCCAGAATGCCATCCTCGAAAAACCGCGATGCCTCGTTGATGCGGCGCAACTGGCGGAGCGGCGAGTCGGGGCGGTTCAGCTCGGAGAGGGTGGTGGCGAGCGCCATGCGGATGGCTGCGGTGACTCTCAGGTGGGCGGGATCGCCGGTGAGCGGCAGGACCTTCTTGCCGGAACACGCCTCGGCGACGGTGGCGAAGGCAAACGTGCGCTTGGATAGGTTTTCCCCGAGCAGGGTGCGGACGAGGGCAAGGTCCGGATCGACCGCGGTGGCCTGCTTTTTGGCGGCGGCCTTTTGTTCGAGTTTCTCGACATTCTTCCGGTAATTTTCCGACATCCGCGTGACCGGCCTGCGGGGAGGGCGGGAAAGAATCCATGCCACGAATGCGGCACCGATCAAAATGAGGATGATGTGGCGGATTTTCATGAGCTAGGGGCGGCGGGATTGATGCCACGCCGAGGTGTCCGGGTGAAGAATCACCTCCACCGGATGGCCCGCGAGCGAGAGTGAGTCGATCACATGAGCCAGCAGCACCAGTGAGGCCGCAGAGTCGAACAACGCGTCATGCCATGACTTCCCTGGAACGATGGCCCGCACCTCGTCCGCCAGTCCGAGACATTCGCAGAGCGCGCCCAGCGAGTGGTCCGTCAGGTCGGGCCATGCGGCGCGGGCGAGCAGAAGCGTGTCGATCCACGGGCCGAAACCATGGCCGGGGAATGCCCGCAGGAAGCGTTTTTCCGTGCCCTTGCCGTGAGCCACCACCACCGCGCCGGAAAGCCGTTGTTTCAGCTCCGGCCAGAGTGAGAGGAGGGTGGGGGCGTCCGCGAGTTGCTCCGGCCCGATGCCATGGACTTTTCTCGCCGACCAATGGACCGGTTGATCGGTGAAGAGGTAGGAAACGAAAGCATCGCCGTGTCCTCCCTCCGTGGACCACGAGGCGAGCCCGACCTGCACCGGGCTGTCGGTTTTCCCACGCGCCGCACCCGCCGATTCGAAATCGATCGCGGTGAACCGGCAGTGGCGGACGAGTGGCATCGGGCGCGACTCTGGCACTGTGGAACGGGCGGTATCAACGAGAATGATGAGTTGGCGGGTGTCGATTCCGATGTTGCGCTGATCCTGCGGATTGATGGCCCCGTGCTGGAAATGGATGCGGCCACATCCGGCTTGCATTCCAGAAATGCGGCTGAAGGATTCCCGCAATGAGGGACTGGGAGAATTGCTATCAGACGGGCGAGACGCCGTGGGACAAGGGTGGTGCGGCACCGCCGTTGCTGGAGCTGATCGGGCGTTATGGTCCGGTTCTGTGGGGCGGTGGCCCGGTCCTCGTGCCGGGTTGCGGAATCGGCCATGACGTGCGGGCCTTGGCGGAGACCGGCGTTCCGGTGCTCGGGTTGGACATCGCGGAAACGGCGGTGGCGAAGGCGAGTTCGTTTCCCGCCGTGGCGGGGGAGGCATACGAGGTCGGTGATTTCCTCGCTCCCGCCTGGCGCGAAAAGCGGCGGTTTTCATCTATCTGGGAGCACACGTGTTTTTGTGCGATCGATCCCGCGTTGCGCGGCAACTACGCGGAGTCCGCGGCGGAGGTTCTGGAGCCAGGGGGAGTGCTGGCGGGGGTGTTTTTCCTGACTCCGAACGACCCGGGAGAGGAGGAATGCGGGCCACCGTTCGGGGCGTCCATTGATGAGATCGACGCATGGTTCTCGCCATGGTTCGAGCGTTTCGATGGCTGGGTGCCGGAGTCCGCGTATCCCGGCCGCGAGGGACGGGAATGGATCGGAGTTTTCCGCAAACTCCCGCAAGAGCGGGTTGCGGGACCGGCCTGATGCCGCTAGCGTGCGGCTTGAAACACCGATGAGATCCATTCTGACATGCCTCGTGCTGGCGCTTTTTCCGTGGTCCGACCTGTCCGCTGACGGCCGGCTTTACGTGAATGACAAGAAGGCTCCGGAAACCCGCAAGGATCTGGAGGCCATCCAGTCCGCACTGATAGGCGC
>JBFEQB010000062.1:0-13071 GCA_041549835.1 Luteolibacter sp.
CGACTTCCGGAGCAGCGCATCAATAGGCCGTGCCGATTGCGAAATGAAATGTCCCTGTCGGTTCCTCACCGTCACGGGTGAGATTGTAGCCATACTCGAAGCGAACCGGACCGATAGGTAGATCAAGCCGGATGCCGAGACCGGTGGCCAGCTCGGTCTCCGCCGAGCCGATTTCTCCGTATTTGCGAGAAAGCGAGCCCGCATCCACGAAGGCGACCGCGTGGACGAAGTCGGTGATCTTGCGGATCAGCTCGAAGTTCGCATTCCACATCGCCTCGCCTCCCGTGGGATAGCCGTCCACCTGCGGTCCCAGTTCGCGTTCGGGAAAACTCCGCACACTGCGGGTCCCGCCATTGAAAAGACGCAGGTCGATCGGCAGATCGCTGCCATCACCGGAAGGAACCAGCATTCCGAGCCCGCCACCGATGCCGATGTCATATCGGCGGTTGAGTTTGCGATACCATCCACCTGATAGCCCCGCCATGAAATAAGATGCCGAAGCGTCGGCGACGGCGGCACCGATTTCCAACGAATTCTCCAGATGCCATCCCGATTTCGGCAGCACCGGATTATCACGGAAATCCAGCGTCTGGGTGAGCCGAAGCCGCGAGTGGATGTAGGAGGACTCGCCGAGTTCGGAAGATGGCAGACCGTCCTCGTTCAGGTTCACCACCGAGCATCCACCGAGAAGATCCACCATGTAGTGTTTCCCGAATTTCCGGGTGAGCTTGCCATCCAGACCGGTTTCACGAGCGGTATAGCCTTCGCGACCGTAGATCAGCGCATACGCCCGGGCGGTGCCGGCGACATCGGAGCCGAACAGCCACGGATCGGTGACACGCACCTCCCCTAACAAACCGAGAAAGCTCCATTCCAGACCCGCATTGAAACCGACCAAGCTGCCGGAAAGATTCCGGTCCACATAGGCCGCGCGCGTGATTAATCCCTGATAGGAACCCGCACCGACCCCGAGCGTGATCTCCCGTGCCCGGGCCTCCTCGAAGTGCAGGGTGGCGTCGATCACGCTCTCGCCCGAGGAGGCCTTTTCCACCCGGGCAAAGGAAAACGCACCAGTCGAGAGGAACTGACGTAACCGGAGGTTCATCGCGGACTCGTCATACCAATCCCCTTCCATCCCCCGGAAGCGCCTTGAAATCCGGTCGGGATTCGTGCGCTCCAAGCCCTCGATCGCGATTTCGCCAAGCCGCACGTGTTCGCCGAGCTCGATGGAAAACACAGTGAAAAAATCCCCGCCCGAGAGTCTGCGGGTCATCTGGATCTTCGCATCCGGATAGCCGCTGCCGACCACCGATTCCTCAACCGCCAGGCGCATCGCATTCAAATTGCCGGTGGTGGCCGTCTTCCCGACAAACGGCTGAGCCGACGACTTCACAAGTTCCGCTCCTTTCGAAGCGGCGCCTGCCACCGTCGCCTTGCCGATCCGAAACATTATCCCGGGAGTCACATCGATGACCATCGCCACCTCTCCCGTAGCCCGGTCGACGCTGCGCTTCCTAACGACTGCCTCCGCGTTCCAATACCCCCGTGCATTGAGCTCCTGCCGCAGATAGGACAAGCCGGTGTCCACATCCCCCTCCCGGAATGGCGCCGCGTCACCGCCGAAAACCCGTTCTTTTTCCGCCGGTTTCGCATACAGCTTCGCGAATTTCTTCGCATCATCCGCCGACACACCCTGCACCGAAACTCTACCGAGCGAGAGCCGGACTCCTTCCTTGACGATCAACTCGACTTCATTCCGCCCATTGAGTTTCCAATCCACGATCGCGTCGGAATAACCTTCCTTCCTTAGAAGCTGCCCCAGGATGAACGCCGCATCATCGGCCAACGGCGCAGAAGCGGGCGAGGACCTGATATGAACGAGGCGCCCGCCCATCAATTCCAGCATCTGCTGTTCGCTTTTGATCCGCATGCCCGTGACCCGCACCCGCGTCTCGGCCGTGGCCGTTAGTGCCGCCAAATTCAACAGGAAGATGATCCGGGGAAATTTCATCAGTAGAATCTCAAACGCCAGATGGCGAGCACACGTGAATCACCTTCACCACTCATCCCGGCGGATAGATACCATCGGTCGGTGAGACTCAGCGTGGCGGTGGAATACAAATCGCCCGAATACGGATCCGCCTCCGCCACGCTGAAATCGACGCGATCCAGCAACCCGAGCAAGGGCCTGATCCGTTTCCCCACCTTGAAGCGCCCGCGCCGGAGTTCCTCGGCGAACAATTGCAACGCACGGGACGAGGCCGCCTGCGGGTCTTCAAGGCCGGAGGTCGTGGTGCCGGTGGCGAGCAACGTCATGATTTCATTTTCCGGCAGCGGCGGACTGGATGTCAGAACCAGCTGGGGGTCCGAGGCCCTGCCGTAAGCAAACACACCCACCTGATAGGGCCGCGGCTCGGCACCCCCCCGGATCTCGAGAATGGGATCCAGTCCCGTCTCCGGAGTGAACCGTGCGGTTCCCGCCCGGATGGTGAGCGTGCTGAATGGCAGAGCCGCCTTGAAATCCGAGATGCTGACCTCTCCGACCGGGAGCGGGTCCCCGATCGTGCCGCCGATTCGCAGCTTGGCATCCACCTTGCCGGCCGCCAGGTTTCCGCGGATCAAGAACGGATTCACGGTGCGGGCGAGCACGTCTAGCGTCCAGTTGCGGAACGGCTCGGGCACCGCTTCCCCAGGTTTCGACGGCGGGTCGATCTTCGGCAGCGACGCCACGGACGGTCCGGTGAACGGCGAGCCGATCGGCAACAATTCGATATCCTTGAAGAAAATGCTGTCCACCACTCCGACCCTGCCCGTCAGGGCGGCCTGCTCCCATAAACCGGAAAGCCGCAGGTCGGTGTTGACCCGGACGATGAGGGCGTCATCGCGCTTGAGCGGCAGATGGTCGCCCTTCAGCCGGAAGTCAATGCTTCCCGGCTTGCCATTCTCAAGCGCCAGTGAGCCGCTTGCGCCAAGCGTGCCCCCGGCCACGGAGGCACTCAGTTCGTTCAGACTGATCTTTTCCAGCGACAGATCGACCGAGGCGGTCAGCCCGGTGACCGGTGGAATGTCCGGGCCTGTCACCACGAGACCACCGTTTGTCAGGCCGATCCGCCCCTTTGCCTCCGGATTGCGGATTTCGCCGGCAGCCTCGAGATACCCCGTCAGAGTGCCGGAAAGTTTCTTCGCGCCGGGCACCAGCGCAGTGAAGCGGGACAAGCCGATCCGCGGCAGGTCGGCCCGTGCGGAAAACTTTTCACCCAAAAAAAGTTCCGGATTCTCCGCCCACTCGGCGGGACGAAAGGGCATCGACGCGGTCATGACGGCCGGAGCAAAATCCGGAATCACAGCGTTGCCGTCCACCGCGATGCGGCCTTCGCGCGCATTGACCTTCAAAGTGAGATCGGCGGGAGGAAGCTGCGGCTGTTCAGGAGACCGCAGATCCCGGATCTCCAACGCCGCATCAATGACGGGCATGGCATAGGTTCCTGACACCTCCAGCGCAACCTGTCCGGTCGAACGCGGATCAAGCATTGCCGCCGCGGGAACCCAGTCCTTCAAGCTGGCAAGCGAGAGAACCTTCGAACCAACCGAGACAGCAAGCGGCCGAGCATCGTGAGCGGGCATGGCACGCCATTTCGCGAAATCCTCCGGCATCGGCAGCCTTGCGGAACCCGCGGCCATCTCCTTGTCGCCGTCCCGCCACAGCAGGTCCGACATTTCCAGAAAACCGTCTGCCAGTTGCAGCTTGGCCGCCACGGTTTGCTCCGCCGCCTTCACCCGAAGGTCCTTGGTCGTGAATCCCTGCGGCCAATTGTAGTCGATCGCGCCCAGCACGTGGATCACCGGAACATCCGGACGCACGAGATCCACACCGGTTAGTGCGAGTGTGCCATGATGTGTCATTTCCTTCACGGATCCGCCGCCATCCCAAGTTCCGGAGAGTGCGATCGCGCCTTGGGTTCCAGCCTTCACAATGTCCAGCCAACGGTCAATCCGGGCACTCCTGAAATCGGTTAGCTCCAACCGGCCCTGATAATCGGTGCTTTCAATGTCGTAGTCGGCGGAGGCCATGAAACCATCGAGCGTCACCTCTGCGGAGACCGGATTTTCAGACAACCAGCGCGCCTTCACCGCCACCGACGACGCCACCTCCGGCTCCGCCGGTTTCAGCACCAGATTCACATCCGCCGAAGTCGCGTGGTTATTGGAAAGCAAAACCTTGAAATCCCCGTCCACCATCGACGCCGGAACCGACGCCTCGGGATGGATCGCCTCGATGCGATCCGCCAACGCGGAAACAAGTTTGGAAATCTCAGCCACGTTGAAACGCCCACGAGTCTCACCCAACTGGAATCCGCCTCCCGCCCTGCCCAGCACCGCCTCCGCGTCCGCCGAAACCTCGGTGTCCATCACGACGCCGCGCAGCGCGACCGAGCTTCGGTCTTCCTCAAGCGTGGCATCCAGACTCAGTTCCGGAATCCTCCAGTCTTGATAAACCAAATTCTCCAACAACACTTGCAACGAACCGGTCGCGGCCTTCGGATCGGGAAGCAAGTTTTCAACATTCATTGAGAGGGAGCTCAACTCGCCGCTGGCGGTAACTTTCATGTCGAAATACCCGGCCAGCGTTTCGCTCACCAAGCGCCCCTCACGCAAATTCATCTGAACGGCCGAAAGACCCGGCGAGGAATTCACGACGAAAACCGCATCACCAAGATGAAGCTCCGCTTCCGCCGACAACCCTCCGCCCGCGGGGAAGCGCACCACCAGGCCGCGCACACTCAGGCCGGGCAAGGGATCAAGACGATCGATTGTTAGATCGTCCTCATTCCAAACGATTGACGAGTCGCGGGCCGGCCATTCGCGACCGGAGGCATCCGTGATGATGCCGATTTGAAGCCCTACATCCGCATCCCCCGCCTTATGGTGGAGGCGGGTCCGGCCCAGCGAGATCACCGGCTTGCCATCCTTCGTCACATTGAGACTGATGTCCTTCAAGTCCGTTTCCATCTGGATGATTCTGCTCCGCACCGCGCGCAGGGAATCCACCAGTTGCTGGAGATTGAGAGGGTCCTTCTCTCCCTCCCGCATGTCATCCTGAGGTCCCAGCCGCAAATCGGCATGCAAGCCATCGACCCTGAAGCCGTCCAACCGCCCTTTGACCAGATGGTTCAAGCGATAGTCAAAGGTCGCTTTTCCGAGCGTGAGCATGGCGAGGGTCTTGTCGCCTTCCAACCGGAGATCCTTCACACAGAACCCGCCTGCTAGATCACCCTCCAGCACGAACGATCCGCGGAATCCGGCCTTCGCAAGGAAATGAACCGCCGCTTTCGGAGCCAACCAGCGGAAACCCGGACCATTCAGCCAAACCAGACCTCCCGCCAACATGGCGAGCACGACCCAGCGTTTCCATTTACCGGGCCCTTCACGCCGTGGCGTGTCATCATCACCAGTTGTTTCTGATTTCTGCAAGACTGCATGAAACTCGCCTCATTCGGGGGCGCGGTCAATCTCCGGATTCATCTCGGATCTTGCAAAAATGCACGCTCGCTTGCATAACACCCCCTGTGGAACCACTCACCTTCAAGCCCCTATACATGGAACGTGTGTGGGGCGGACGCGAACTCGAGCGCTTTTATGGCCGCTCCCTGCCCGACCCTGTGAAACCCTTCGGCGAGTCATGGGAAATCGTCGACCGCGAAGAAGAGCAATCCGTCGTCGATCACGGACCACTGGCGGGCACCTCGCTTCACGAACTCTGGACGAAGCAGCGCGCTAAGATCTTCGGCGCCGGTTATGAAAACCATGAGCGTTTTCCCCTCCTCATCAAGGTGCTCGATGCCCGCGCCGATCTCTCGATTCAAGTCCATCCGCCCGCCCGACTCGCCGCGCAGCTCGGCGGCGAACCGAAGACCGAGATGTGGTACATCGCCGGTTGCGATCCCGGCGCGAAACTTTACGTCGGCCTGAAACACGGCATCACCAAAGCGGTTTTGGAAAAAGCGATCGAAGAGGGCAGCGTCGAGAATTGCGTGCACGCCATTACCCCACAGCCGGGAGACTCCATCTTCATTCCCTCCGGCCGCCTTCACGCCATCGGCGCGGGCTTCCTGATCCACGAGATCCAACAGAACTCGGACACCACTTACCGCGTCTTCGATTGGAACCGCCTCGGCCTCGATGGCAAACCCCGCCAACTCCACGTCGGCCAGTCGCTCGCCAGCATCGACTTCAACGACTTCGAGCCTTCGATGGATGTTCCTCACGGCGACACCCTGGCGACCTGTGAGTATTTCAAAACGGACAGGAAACCCCTCGCCGCCGGGCAAACCATCGGCAATCCCGAAGCCGGGCGGTTCTCGATTCTGTCGGTCGTGGACGGTGCCCTCGAAAGCGCCGCCGGCCGGTGCTTCACCAAAGGACGGTTCGTCCTACTCCCCCAAGGCGCCGCTCCGCTGAAGGCCACCTGTGACACGACCGTCCTGCAAGTCACCCTTCCGTGAAGAGGGCGGACATTGCCAGCGGCTTTCGCCTCCCCTCATACCGCCTCCGCGATGGCGAGGACCTCGCTGAACGGCAGATCTGCTAACAGGCCGAAAGCATCGTGCCGGGTGAGCCGCGCACGGGTGCTGGCGGGACTGGTCATACCGCAGAGGAATCTCGCCAACTGGCGGGGCGTGCCGAGAGCCGCGTGTCTTTGGGCCACCAGATCCTTGACCGCCGACCACTCGGCATCACCGGTGTTACGGGGAAGCGGGCGTTTGATGGTCTTGGCGGAAACCCTGCGGCAGCGGTCACAATGGCCGCAGGGATCCGGCAGGACTTCTCCGAAATATTTGGTCAGATAGCCAGTGAGGCAACCGCGGTGGGACGAGATCCCCAAGACCTGCTGCAGCCGCTCCAAGTCCGCGATTTCGCGCTTTTGAAACACCTCCACGTAGCGGTCCGTGAGCGCGATCAGATCCCCCGGATCCTTCTTCATCCGGTATCCCTGACGCACTCCGGAGACGGTTAATTCGATATCTCCGGCGGCCTGAAGACCGTTGATGGTGTTGACTATTTTCTCGCGGGAAACGTGGAGTTTTTCCGCGAGAAGAGTCGGATAGAGATAGAGCCACCAGCGCTTCATCTCGCCGGCATTGAGAATGGCGGCGACGAGTTTCCGCTCTGAACTTGAACGCCCGGCGAGAATCTTCTCCCGGGCGTCTAGAAGCTTGGCGCGGTAGGTTCCGTAGAAGACTCCGGTCGCTTCCAGAATACCGTCGGCTTCCAGATAGGCGAGCATGGTGGCGATCACTGAGTTCCGGATGTCACAGGTAGCCGCAAGGTCATACACAGAAACATCAAATACATTGCCGAGACGCAGGACTCGGTCGATCAGGTTGCCAAGCGCGCGGGACGACGGCGTATCCGAATAGATGAAGTTCTCGAGCACCGTGAGGTCATCGCCGCAGGCCAGCAACTCACAGACCGCCGGTTTCCCATCACGCCCGGCGCGGCCGATTTCCTGGGTGTGGTTCTCCAGGCTTTTCGGCAGGTTGTAGTGGATCACGCCGCGGATGTCCGCCTTGTCGATTCCCATGCCGAAGGCGATGGTGGCGACGATGACCCGCGTTTCCCCCGCCATGAAGGCTCGCTGGGCATCGCTGCGGAACTCGTCCGGAAGCCCAGCGTGATAGGCGCGGACGGAGACGCCGTTTTTCGCGAGAAACGTGGCGACTTCCTCGGCGGTCTCCTGCCGCGTGACATACACCACCGCCGCGCCGGCGATGGCGGCAAGCCGCTCTAGCAGAAGCTGTTTCCTCTCGCCCGCCGTGCAGGGGGTCACGCGCAGGTCTAGGTTCGGCCGATGGAAACTGAGTTGGATGGAGTCGGCGGCCGCGATACGGAAATACTTGCGGATTTCCCGCACGACCTTGGGCGTGGCGGTGGCGGTGAGCGCCAGCACTCGCGGAACTTTCAGGGAACGGCAAAACTTCGCGAGTTTCAGGTAGTCCGGCCGGAAATTATGGCCCCACTCGGAAATGCAGTGCGCCTCGTCGATGGCCACCATCGCCACGTTCATGCGCCGGACGCGCTGGCGGAAACCCTCGTTCGCCAAGCGCTCGGGTGCGATGTAAAGCAACTTGACGCCACCCGTTTCCAATCTCGCGTAAAGTTCCCGGAGCTCATCCGCATCGAGAGTGGAATCCAGCCGCGCGGCGGAAATCCCACGGGCGGTGAGCGCGTCCACCTGGTCCTTCATCAGCGCGATCAACGGGGAAATCACCAGCGTCAGCCCGTCGAGCATCAGCGCAGGCAGCTGGTAACACAGCGATTTTCCTCCGCCGGTGGGAAAAACCGCGAGTGCGGAGCGCCCGTCGAGCAAGGCGCGGATGACCGGTTCCTGCCCGCCACGGAAGGCATCGAATCCGAAATATTCGCGGAGGGTTTGCTGCATCCGGGCAAAAGCCTGCGGACCGGCGACTGGGACATCAAGCCCACATCCGCGCGGAGTTCCTGCGCTTGAGACTTGGCTTTCCCGCCGCATGGTTCAAAAGTCAGCCATGTTCAGCGCCAGCAAACTCACCCCGGATCAAATCGACTCGCTCAAACAACGGGCCGCCGAGGGAGCCACCATGTCCGATCTCCAACGCCACCTCAAAGACGACCTCGGAATTTCCATCACCTACATGGACACCCGTTTCCTGATTCTCGACCTCGGCCTCGAACTCATCGAAGAGCCGAAGGAAGAGCCAAAACCTGAAGAGGAGAAACCCGCCCCCGTGCCCACCGGCAAGGTCACCGTGACGATGGATACGCTCACCCTGCCTGGCGCGCTGGTCAGTGGCAAAGCCACCTTCAGTGATGGCGAGACGGCCGTCTGGATGCTCGATCAATCCGGCCGCCCGGGACTCGATCCGGACACCGCCGGTTACCGCCCCTCGCAGGAGGACATCATGGAATTCCAAGTCCAACTCCGCGCCCTGATCCAGCAAAGCGGGCTCTAATCCTGCTATTTCCGATGAATCACGTTCGCTACAGACTCGAATCTCTGCCAGCGGCGTTGAATTCACCGAGGATGCACGGCCCGGTTGTTCAATCCCTCGACTCGCGGAAACGCCGTCGCAGGATCTTCGTGGCCGGCCTGATCGCCTTTGCAGCCTTGATGTTCCCTGAAACCCATCCACCGGCAGAACCCATCAAGGCGGTGGTGCGGCAAGATATTCCAGCGTCGCCGTCGCCGCCTGCGACGCCAGCGCCTCTCGCCGTCCTACTCGCAGACACCCGGGCGGATGCCGCCAAGGCGAAACTCGATCAGCACCAGCCGGGCGAAGCGCTCGCCATGTTGGTATCAGCCTTGAAGGCCGACCCGGAATGCTCGGTTGCCCGGGACCTGGCACGGGAGATCCTCACGAAAACCACTTGGAATTTCCCGGAAACCACACTCCATCACGGGTGCGCCATCGATCACCTCGATTTCGCCGCCCCATCGTCGCTGTGGGTGAGCCTTTCCGGAAAAACCAACACCACGGTGAGATGGAATCTGGACCCGCTGAAAATCGAGAGCGTGCTCTTTCCGCTCAGCCTACCGGAAACCCGCAGCCTCGTCTTCGACCGGGAACACCAGTGGGTGGTGGTCGAGCGCGGCGGCACCGCGTTGCTCTGCGATGCGAAAACCCTTCGCCCCATCCGCGATCTCGGGGCAATCCCTCCTGCCCTCACGCCATCGTCAGTCATCGCGTTCCCCCCGAACGGCCTGCTCATCGCCCATCCGGTATTTGCGAATGCCGACAACTCCGCAATCACTTGGCTGCTGCGTGACATTGCCACGGGTGAAATCGTCCGCAGTTCCGGGCCGTCCGGACCGAATGATCCACTCCCGCTGGCCGCATTGATGAACCCACAGGCGCTTCGCGTGCTCCGCCAGGATGGCAGCCTGTGGACCATGCCCATCTCTCCGGCCGAACCCATCGAGGTAACGGACGCCCCTGAAAAAGCCGCGTTTCTCCACGCCAGGTTTGCGGAAACCGGCGACTCAGCGTTGGTATTGAAGAATCTCGGCCCCCACGCATCCCCCACGCTCGAAACGCTCTCTTTCGGAAACACCACCAGCGACTCTCCCGCGCCCGAGGAGCTCCTCGCACGCGAACCATGGACACTCCAGCCATCACTCTGGAACGGCTTGCTGAGACAGGCCGAAGAACCCCTCAATATTCACGGCGACACCGCCATCATCGCTGGCGGTCATGCACCGCTGCGAATCACGGCCCCCATCACCGCCGCCGCTTTTCCCAATGACCGGTCATTCATCGCCAGCGGCGACGGCGATATCACCATCTTCCGTAACATCCCGCCGCCGGTCACTAACGGAAACCCGGACTCACCGAATGCCCTCGATCCAAAGGCAATCCAAGCGCTCGGAGACCTAACCGAATCCCTGGCTGGCGTGTCCTGCGATGACACCGGCTTGACCTTCACCAAATCCAACGCGGACCGACGCCTCCAGGCATTTCATGACTGCGACTTCGGCGCGCTTCCCCGCATCTTCCCGGGACTCGACTTCCAGCCCGTGATCGCAGCATTCCGATCGATCTCCCCACGGACCGCAGCACCTGAATCGCTCGCAAACCTCACGGAACGCATCGCCCGCGCGTCTCTCGTCCCCGCCGATCCCAGGCCGCAGGAAGCCATTATCGATGCCTTCCGAAACGGCGACGCGGACACCATCCTCGCCGCCATTGACGAGGCCGGCGGCAAAGGGCCCGCTGCGGCAAAAGCCCTTGAACTCGCCCTCGCCTCGACTCATCCCGAATGGATCGTCGCCTGTCTCAGCCATGCCACCGATCTACCGCCACTTCTTCAGAAGCTCGCCTTTTCCCGGATCGCTTGGCTTCAAGACCGAAAGGCCGACGCTCTGACCTCTTGGCCCAATGGCTTTCCGGATCTGAAACAAGTCCGTCTCTCCGAGGATTGGGACGGTTGGGAACAGGCGGATTTCAGCCCGGCGATGGATTCACTCCAGCAATGCCTTACCGAGCAAATCGCCGCCCTCCAGTTACCGGAAGACCCCACACGGGAACAACGGAAGGCACTCTTCGAACGGCTCTCCGATCCATTGACGATCAAAACCGTCGGACGGGCGCATTTCGCAAAGGCCTGCCTCGATGCAGCACTTGCATTCTCCGCCTTCGATGAAGAAGCGGAGTCCACCTTCAAACTCGCGGACGTGGCGCGCAACCTCGGCATGGACTCGACTCCCTGCCTCCGCGCCGAGGCCCTCTCGCTCACCACCCTCGGCCACTACAAGGAGGCGCGGGACCGCTGGGTCACGCTCCTCACCGAACATCCCGTGGAAACCCATAAGCCCGCCGACTATGCGGAAGCTGCCTACACCTCGTTCGAAAGTCAGGACCCGCGGCAGGCCGTGGCCATCCTCACCGCTGGCATGGGCCGCTTCCCGGGCGACTCGAACTTCGCCCTTCGCGCCGGATGGGTCGCCCTTCTAACGGGTAACGCGGAGCAAGCCTACCGCTACCTGCTCGCTGGAAACCGGATCGGTTATCCACAGGAAAAGCTTGAAAACGCCACCGCCCTCATGGCCATCGCCGCCGTTCAAACCGGAGCCGCCGAAGACGCCGCCGCTTTCTATCAGGATCTGATCAATCTTGATCCCGCATGGGAGAAGCCCGAAACCCTCGAGACTCTGGAATGGCCGGAAGAACTCAAGGCGTCCCTCCGGCAGTTGGTCTGGTGATCACGGACGCACCTTGATGGAAGGAACCCCTTCACAAACGTGCGTGCCACCCTCCGGCCAGCAAGCCGTCATCCCGGATAGTCGCCAGCGATATACCCCTGCAATTGAAGGATCGTGCGACTCTGAGACTCCATCGCCCAGCGGACGAGGTCGCCCATCGAGATCAAGCCTATCAGGCGGTTGTCATCGACCACGGGCAGGTGGCGGACCCGGTGCTGGGTCATCAATTGCATGCACTTTTCGATGCTGTCCTTGCGACGAATCGTGATCACCGGGCCGCTGATGAGTTCTCCCACGAGCGTGTCCCTCGAAGTGCGTCCCTGCAGCGCGACCTTGCGGCTGTAGTCCCGTTCCGAAAACACTCCGGTAACCTGCCCCTCCTCCTCGACGACGAGCGCCCCGATGTTTTTCTCACCCATGAGGCAGATCGCCTCGTAGACCGTGCTTTGCGGAACTGTCGTCCAGACTTCTCCGCCTTTGCTTTGTAAAATATCCCTGACTGCTCCTTGAATTTCCATAGGACTTTTTCTTTTTGAAGGTTCCCACAAACTGCGCGTTTCCTATCATGGAGTCAAGTAGGAGATGAAAAACCACGGCCCTTGGCCGAAAAGCTTCCGAGCAATTCCGGTGATCCTTAGCCAAACCGCTGCTTCATCCGGACTCCGGCGGTGGGGGTGGACACCTGATCCGTCCCTTGTAGAGTTCCCTGCAATGCCCAACGCGCTGATTCACGAGACTTCGCCCTACCTGCTGCAACATGCCCACAATCCGGTCGATTGGCGGCCGTGGAGCGAAGAAGCGTTCACGCTCGCAAGGAAAGAAAACAAACTGGTGTTTCTCTCGGTCGGCTACTCGACGTGCCACTGGTGCCACGTGATGGAGCATGAGAGCTTCGAAAACGCACGCGTGGCGGAGGTGATGAACCACCACTTCGTCTGTGTGAAGGTGGACCGCGAGGAGCGCCCGGACATCGACGCCACCTACATGGCATACATTCAGGCCGCCACCGGTCAAGGCGGCTGGCCGATGAGCGTGTGGCTCACGCCCGACGGCAGGCCGGTCTTCGGAGGCACGTATTTCCCGCCGGAGGACGGCCATGGTCGGCCAGGCTTCCAGCGTGTTTGCAACGAACTCGCACGCTTGTGGCGGGACGACCGGGAGACAATGGAAACCAGCGCCAAGGGGGCGATGGCACAGCTGCAACGGCAGGCGGATGAATCCTCACCCATGCGGGGGCTGCCGGATGCAAAAGTATTCGGGGACTTTCTGGATCGCTGCGAATCGATGTTCGATCCCAAGCTGGGCGGCTTCGGCGGCGCTCCGAAATTTCCGCG
>JBFEQB010000063.1:0-13001 GCA_041549835.1 Luteolibacter sp.
ACGCGAGAAAAGCGGCGAGCATAGTCGCAACTGCAGCCACCAGCGACCACTTGGCAGCCTTGCGCAGTGACTTGATCTTCTGTTTCCTGTAAGTCGCATCGATCAAGTGCTCAATGAATGTTTCGTGTTTATCCATTTTTTCCGAACATTACTTATTCGTAGTATCTCGGGGAGTGGTATCCGCGAGGGTCAGGTGGGTTCCTGGATCAAGGCCATTGGTAGAGGATCATTGTTTTCCCAGGGGTGTAGACCCAGACATCATTGAAGTAGCGCGTTGCTCCATCGTAATAGGAACCGCCCCAGACGATCATCTCCGAGCCGGTCCACACCGCCGTGTGGCTTGAACGTGCGGCGGGCGCATGAACGGTAGTGGTTGCCGCCCAGCTGTTAGCCGCCGGGTCGTAGCGCCCGCCGTCGTTCAGATAACCGGAGCTGGATCCACCCCAGACGATCATTTCGCTGCCGGTCCACACCGCCGTGTGGAATTGGCGCGCGCTGGGTGCGCCGGTGGTGGTGGTTTCCGTCCAGCTGTTTGCCACCGGGTCGTAGCGCCCGCCACTGTTAGAACCGCCTATGCCGCCCCAGACGATCATTTCACTACCGGTCCACACCGCCGTGTGTCTTGCCCGTGCGGCGGGCGCACCGGAACTGGACAGGAGTGTCCAGCTGTCGGTGGCGGGATCGTAGCGCCCGCCATTTTTCAAGTCCTGCGGTAGCATATCACTATCAAGATAGGAACCGCCCCAGACGATCATTTCCGAACCGGTCCACACCGCCGTGTGATCGCTGCGCGAGTCTGGCGCGCCGCTGGTGGAAACCGGCTCCCAACTATCGGTGGCGGGATCGTAGCGGCCGCCGTCATTGAGCATGACGGAGCCGCCCCAGACGACCATTTCACTGCCGGTCCACACTGCCCTGTAGGCGCCGCCCCCAACGGGCGCGCCGGTATTCGAGGTTGCCGCCCAACTGTTGGCCGTCGGGTTGTAGCGGCCGCCGCCGGCAGTCCCCCAAACGATCATCTCGCCGCCGGTCCACACCGCTATGAGGAAGCCGCCTCCGTTGGGCGCGCCGGTATTGGAAGTCGCCGTCCAGTTGTTTGCCGCAGGGTCGTAGCACCCTCCTTCATTGAGGTGTTGCGTGGCTCCATCGTAATTGAAACCGCCCCAGACGATCATCTCCGAGCCGGTCCATACTGCGGTGTGTCTGTTGCGCGCGATCGGCGCGCCGGTGGTGGGGGTCGCCGCCCAGCTGTCGGTGGTGGGGTTGTAGCGTCCGCCGTCGTCGAGTTTCCCGCTGCCGTTGCTGCCGCCCCAGGCGATCATCTCGTTGCCGGTCCACACCGCCGTGCTGCCGGAGCGCCCGACAGGTGCTCCGGTGGTGGTGGTAGCCGTCCAGCTGTCGGTGGCGGGGTTGTAGCGGCCGCCGGTATCGGGGTAGCTTGTGAGGAATCCGCCCCAGATGATCATCTCATTGCCGGCCCATACTGCGGTGTGACCGTAGCGCCCGACAGGCGCTCCGGTGGTGGTGGTGGCCGCCCAGCTGTCGGTGGTGGGATTGTAGCGTCCGCCGTCGTTCAGATAACTGGGGCCGGATCCACCCCAGACGATCACCTCGGTGCCGGTCCACACGGCCGTGCTGCTGGAGCGCCCGACAGGTGCTCCGGTGGTGGTGGTAGCCGTCCAGCTGTCGGTGGCGGGGTTGTAGCGGCCGCCGGTATTGAGCCTTGCCCCGTTGTATCCGCCCCAGACGCACATTTCGGTGCCGGTCCATACTGCGGTGTGGCTGTTGCGCGCGGCGGGTGCGGCGGTGCCAGTGGTGGCCGTCCAGCTGTCGGTGGTGGGATTGTAGCGCCCGCCGTCGTTCAGATAACTGGAGCTGGATCCACCCCAGACGATCATTTCGGTCCCTGTCCACACGGCGGTGTGACTCAAGCGCTCAAGGGGAGCTCCGGTGCTGGTGGTGGCTTTCCAGCTATTGGCAACGGGGTCGTAGCGACCGCCGGTGTTGAGCTTTGTCCCGCTGTATCCGCCCCAGACGATCATTTCGCTGCCGGTCCATACGGCGGTGTGGCTGTTGCGCGCGGCGGGTGCGGCGGTGCCAGTGGTGGCCGTCCAATTGTTAGTTACCGGGTTGTAGCGGGCCCCGTCGTTGAAATAGCTACCACCTAATCCGCCCCAGACGATCATTTCGCTGCCGGTCCACACCGCGGGGTGGAGAGAGCGGGGGGTGGGCGGTGGTCCGCTGAGCCTCTGGCTCCAGCTGTCCGCCCCGGTCAGGGTGCCGATTTTTACATAGCCCTCGTTGACCAGTGCGTGATTGTCGGTGGCGGAAAGCACCAGCGCCCCGCTGGGCATGATGCCTTTTCCTTCGGCGTTCAGTGCGGCCGTCACCGCTCCGTCGGCCAGTTGCTCGCTACTCACCGCTCCGCTGGCGATCTTCGCGCCGGTGATGGCCCCGTCCGGCACCGTCTGCGCTTCCGCCGCCATCATGGCGTAGCCCACCGCGGCGATGCGCTGGTCGGGCGTCAGCAGTTGCGAGCCGTTGACGCCATCGTCAAACCAGACGCGCAGGTAGACCTGGCCGTTGGCGAAAACCGAGTGGGGCACCACCGTCATGTTCGGGAGGGTGGCATCACCGAGCAGCACGGAGTAGAGGCCTTTCGTCACGCTCAGGGCTACTGCGGCATCCGGCACTCCGTCCGCAGGGGCGGTATCCTCGGAGTTGCTCCAGTAAGTCGTGGCACCGGAACCATCGACCAGGGCGAACCGGAACTGACCCGTGCCCTCGAAGTTCACGCCACCGACCGCGACACGGCCCTGGTAGTTGATGAGCTGCGGAACACCGGCGAGGGCGGCAGTGCCGGCGAGGGCCGTGGAGAGCAGGAGCGTGGAAAGAAAATGTCGGTTCATGGGTTTCTGGAGTTGAAGGCTGCGTCGTTGTCGGGCGGGCGAGGGTCAGGGCTTGGTGATCTCCACGTGATAGAACCGTCTCGGGTCGGTTGCCAGCAGGTCGGTGACGGTGCGTTCGGTCCCATTGTCGCTGGTGCTCGCACTGGCGAGCGGGATCCAGCTCCCGGTGATGAGGCTGGTCGTGTAGTTCACCGTATAGGTGCGGTCGGCGAAGCGGGGGCTGAACACGATGTCCATCTGGCCCGGCCCGGCGGCCGTGATCGCCAGGCTGAATTTCGACCCGCTGTCGGTGGGGATGAGGCCGGCGATGAATTCAAATTCATTGTTCTGCGTGTCGCCATCGGGATCGAGCAACGGCCCGGCAGCGGGATTGTCGAAGCCGAAGTGGAGCACCTGCCAGCCGTCATCCAGGCCGTCACCGGCGTAGCTTCCGTAGTCGTCAGGGTTCGCGTTGAGCACCGTGACGCCGGTCTGGCCGGAGAAGCCTTGGTAGTCACCCTGGAGGGTGGCCGCCGTGGACTCATAAACGCTGGCGGCCGCGGCCAAACCGGCGCCATCGATCGACTCGAGCGGGCCGCTGACCACGCTCCAGGCTACCGAGGCGGCGGGAACGTTGAGCGTGGTGTCGTCGTCGAGCAACTGCGCGGCGGCTGTCTGGGTCGTGGCGCCCTCGTTCACGTTCACGGGTGCGGCGGTGACCTGCAGTCCGACCACCTCGTAGAGCTGGCCGATGTAGCCGGACTTGGCCGTTACGGCGGGGGACGCGACCGAGGAAATGCCGCCGAGGCCGCCGAGGCTCGCGTCGTTGCGGTAGTCCGCGCTGGCGGCCGCTTGTCCACCGGCATCGATGCTGGCGGCGCGCACGTGATAGTCGGAACTGCCGCTCGGTGCGGCGCAGAGCGTGGGGCCTAGCGCCAGGGTCAGTGTGACGATCCTATTCTTCATGGTGCGTTCTCCTGTTGTTCGAGCCACGTTTCGTAGCTCTGTTTGGGAATGGCGAGCGAAGCCGCGGTGAGCCGCTCAGGGGCGATTTCCTTCGCGGTGAAAACAAGAAATCCGTTCGGGATTTCGATGACGGCGCTGACGTCCCCCGCCTGGCGCAGCTGCGCCCCCAGCACCCTCCGAAGCTGCGGATCGAGATCCTCGAAGTAGAACTTCCGATCATTGTCACCGGGGGGCGGGGAAAGCCGCTGCGCGACCTGTGCGGTGGCCTCCAGTGAATAGAGGCTGCTGCCGGCCTTGCCGCTGGTTTGCGGCGGAGGCGTGGTGGCGGGCGCGGGATCGCCTTCGGGGCGCGGCGTCAGCTCCCAGGCCGTTTCATGCATTCCCTCCACCCGCATTCCGGCGAGCAGCCTCTCGCGGGCCTGTTCGGCTTCCTTGCGCCGGGAGGCATGCAGTTCGTCGTCGTTGTCGAAACGGCGGCGCAGTTCGCGCTCAACGAGGATCGGGCGCGCCATGCTGCGGGCGAAACGGTCCGGGTCGTTCCCCAATGCCTCCTTGATCTCCGCCAGAATTTCCGGCGCACGGGTGGTGGTATCGATGCGCCGGACTTCGGCCCGGGCCATCTCGGGGGACACCGTCACTCCGTAGCGTTCCCGCAGCACCCGCTCCTTCAGCTGCTCTAGGACAACTTGGCGAGCGATGACCCCGGCGGGCACGGTCTGCTCGAATGAGCGCTGCACGTTGAGGCGATGGCCGTGGTAGACCCGCTCGATTGCGGCGCGGTCCCGGCACAACACCGGGAATTCACCGGCAACCGAGACGGCACATCCGATAGCCATCAGCAGCGGGCCCATCCAACCGTGACTGCCCGCTGCGCTTATGGGCATCCACTTCAGTGCCTCAGGTAGAGGTGAAACCGCTCCTCGGGAGTGTGGCTGTGCGTGACGCCGAAGGCATTGCCGCCTGAAAATTGCTTTTGGCGGAATGTTCCTCAAAGAGCTGTTGGGCCGAACCGAAGCGCGGAGTAAATGGAGGACTCTCACGGGACCGATGAATTGAGTTAAATTCAAAAGTAACATGTATATACAAACTCTCTCAATTCACCAATCGCAGAAGTTCTGCATATCCGCCCAATTCCCGCGCATATACGATTACCGGCCACCACCCCTCCCCCATCAAGGCTCCGGCCAGCAGCACGTGACGGCCGGATCAGTCCCCTACTGACCGCTGATACGGATGGAGCAGAAGCCCGGGTCTAACCGGGGACATTGCGCACGGATCAACATTTTGTGCGTCTCCATGGTTGCTGGCGGCCAGGCCATTGGAATGGCGGGGCAACCCGGGTTTGAGCATCCCGGCCAGTTTGTGACCGATGTCCCCGGCCCGAACCACGTGTGAATCCGAGAGACCCCATTCAGGATCGACGTCTTGTTAGCCGTTCCGATTTGATCTCTGGATGCCCCAGGCTATCCCAAGAGGCCCGACTAGAACACAAGCAATGCCCGTAATCCAATCATCCCAAAGCTTGTAAGCCGCGAAAAACACTCCAATCGCCCCCGCTATACCGGCCGCCAAGCCAAGCCATTTCTTCCTCTGATGTTCCGCGATCCGCACTTGTGCCCCGCTAGCTGAAACAAACGGCGCATTCAGGTCATAGCCAAGTTCAACCAACGGGCGATCGCTATCTTCTCTGGAAAAGTCCTTATCGAAATCGACAATATTCATCCTTGGTGGTCCATTCTCCGCTTCCGTTCGGAAATTGGAGAAGCCTACGACCTGCACGCACCAGGCCGCAACCAACACGGCGCACATTCCGATCAAGCGATAGATGTCGATGCCTTCCATTTTCCTCGGCTAACGTTTGAAGTGTGGCACGGCGGGAAATGGTCGTCCAGAGCGAAGCGAACTAGCGATCTTGTCCGCCGTTGCCACCACTGACTTGGGCTTGTGATTCTTGGCGCAAAGCTGCGCAACCACGAAGGGCGGTCAGCAACCATAAATGGGGTCACCCATTCATCTATTCTTGTTCTGCTTCTATGACTTAGCACTCGAATATCGCTTGTAGCTGCGCGCCAGCATAATCATACCGCCTAAAGAACTCGCCATTGCCACTGCACCCCAGCAATATTGAATCGCGGCATAATCCTTGAGTTTAGTGTGTATTATCCAGCGTTCCGTTTCCTTCTCTAGCTCCGCAGTGCTCGACGGTGAATCAACAATTCTGAGCATCTTCTGAGATTGGTGCACCTCACCGAGTAAAGCACCTACCGCTAAGAAGCACACTATGTGCATGGAGTTCAAGATCTTCACGATATTCGGTTTCATTGCACAGGACATGTTTACAGCAGAACGTCAACAATGAGCCGCTGGCGCGCAAGCGACAGTAGGATCAATTGTCTTGTTAGAAGAGGGGTTCATTTCTCAGCCTTTTCGCCAAAATAGAAAGATATGATTTGGCACTCATCACAACGATATGAAGGCAGCTTTTTCACACGCCAACCGACTTCAATTCCAGGAATATTCCCTTTAGGCGAAGAAACTTTGCGGATTTCATCAAGTTCTTTCCATGTAAGGCCGCGAGGCAAAGGAAGCCAGCCCTTTCGCATGTCTGAGTTACACGATGGGCATCTCATCTCTTATCCTTCTAACGTCGATCTGTATCATAGAGTGAAGCGCGGAGTGCGTAACGGAGCTGATACCAGCGCCTTGTTAGCTCTCATTTTTTGATTTTAGCAGACAAAGGGCAAGAAATCCGCCTACAGCCAAAATGGTGCCACAAATAAAAAGGCACAAATTTTTCTGTATGAATGGTTCATAGTTAGCTGAAGACCAAAACAAGTTAATAGTTGTTATAATTACGGCCAAAAATCCGAGAACTATAAAAAGCCAGGAGAAAACGCGATATCCAACCATGAGAAGTTTCCTTTATCTTTTTAATTTTTATCGAACGTCCAAGGTCTGGCACCGGCTATCGGCGGTGCACCTTCGACTGCGGGTTAAAGGTTGTAGCTACGGAAATCATTCAGACTCGGAGTGGGTAGCCGGTTGTCCAGCACCGTCTTGTTGTGAGTGTTTTCAGGGCAGCGGGACATTCTTATGTTCGAGTTTCACAATTCTATTATTCTCGAAGGTGATGCGTAAAATATATGTGCCGGGCACGGCTCCGCCTCCGCTACCATAGAGCAAGGGCCAAACATCTTGCTTTTGCATCTCAGCGTCTGGATCGCGAAGTCTGCAGCGATGCTCTCGATCGTGGCGCTGTGCCGGAGGGCCAGCAGCCGCTCCGGGGCCAACGTCTTCAACGCCTGCCGCTGTCCCTTCGCCTCATCAAGCTGGGCGATGAGGTGCAGCATTTCCGGGGTAATCGGAGGGGTTTCCATCATCGGATACCCGTTTTATATCCATTTTATCCAATTAGGCAACAGGGAATTCCAAAGGACAGGAAATCGAGTCCCTGTCCAATGACAAACCGTATTCGGGTCCAAGGTGAGCTTCACATCCTCACTCGACACCAATACGGAAGAACGCGGTAGAAATCCCCGACAGCAAGCTGCTCGGAATGGTGTAAGTAGTAATTGGGGCCAGCCCGGTCAACTTCGATGCGACGGTTTCAAAGTTTTCGAACGCTGGACTACTGGACATGAGGATACGATAGGACTTTCCTAGCTCCCCGCTCCAGCGAAGGGTCATGCTTCCATCAACATCCCGGCCAGTTTGTAACCGATGTCCTCGGCCCGTACCACGTGTGAACCCGAGAAACCCCATTCATGACCCCATTCACGGATCCAGCTCAATACGATAGAAGCACTGTGGCGTAGCCGACTTACGCGGGATTCGGATAGTGAGCGGCCCGCCGTTGCCGACATGTTCGGTGCCCTCGTTGATCCAATTGCCGGGCTCCATAATCTCGCTTTGCTGCAGCTGGTAGCGCCGGCCGTAGAAGGAAGGATCAATGGTGAAGTCGATGCTTTCACCGACCATCGCGATTTGCGGGGCCGACCGCTCCCGACTCCCTATCATCGGCGACGCCGGCCGCGGCAGGCTCACCTCATCGACCCACACCCGGCCGTTGCCGGTGGCGGATCCGGCGGTGTTGTAGGAGGTCCACCGCATCACATGGCTCCCGGCGGGCACCTCCGTGCTGAACTTCGTCCAGTCGATCGAAATGGACCCGCCACCCGGCGCTTCGCCCCAGGCCCAGTGGGAGTCGGCGATCTGGACCATGAAATGATCGCCGCCGTAGAAGTCCGCCTTCCACCAGAACTCCAGCGTGCAGGGACCCTCGACGATCGTCTCCATCCATGAAGTCTGCGAACCTGAAATGACGCCGGCCTGCGCCGCATCCTGGCCATCGTGGGTTACCGCGGTTTGGTTTTGCCAAGAAACCTCCCCGCCGTTGAACCAAGGCCGCCCGGGTGTTTCCAGGGCCGTGGCCAGGTTGGTATCCGCCGGTGCCATGCTGGTGGATACAAGCTCCCTCAATCGAGGGGCACCACTGCCGGCGAGGCCCTGCAGTTTGATCATGCCGACGTTGCGGGCCCACCACTCATCCCACTGGTCGATGACCGTGCCGCCGTTGGTGACCGTGAAGCGGAGATGGACGCAGTCGCTGAAGAGACCGGCGGGAACGGTGAGCGGGGTGGTGTCGAGGACTTGCAATTGCATCACCGCCTCGAACTGGAAGATGCCATTGATGAACACATCACCGGCGTCGATGTAGCTTTGGCCAACCCCCACCGATGTGGGATAAGAGAACCCGCCATCGAAGTGCAGTTCGTTATCCCCGGGGTCGTCGTCGGTGCCATGGTATGTCCAGGAGGGGCCGAGACTGGTGTAATCAAACCACGAGTCGTAGGAGCCGAAACCGTCGAACCCGAAACCGTTCCAGCTGCCGGTTTCCATGGCAAACCGCATTACCGGGCGTTGGTAGGGACTCGGCGTGGCGCGCCCGGTCCAGAGGGTGAGCGGCCAGTCGATGTTGGCAAGGATCACCCGCGCGCGGGCTGGGTTTCCATCCCAGTCAGTTCCCTGGTAGTGCCACCTGGCACCCTGCTGGGGAGGGTAGTAGTAATCGGCAAGCGCGACAGTTTCAGCGGCCTGCGCACCGAGGAAACCCGAGCCAAAAGCAAGGAGAGTATAGGAAAGCAGCAGAGATCGGTTCATGGTGGAATCAGGTGCCAGGTTGTAAACGAGTTTGCCTTTGCTAAGGAAATGACCGTAGCAGATTACCTAGCTTCCCTCAGCCGCCCCGAATCAGACTACCCAATGCCTTTCGCGCGCTCCGCGTATTTTGCTTTCTGTCATCGCGCAGCAGGATCCAGAAAAAAGCCGAAGAACGCGTGGGGCGAGATTGAGGTGGGGTCGAGAGCTGCCGCAAAAGCCAGACCAACAACCGCTCACATGTGAGCGCTTAGGTTCGGACCCGTTCGTTGACAGCGTGCAGGGGGCATGGATTCACCTGCTCCGCAAACGAGGATTATTTCCCCGCTTTCCCACGCCACCCGAGTCCTGTCGCCCGGGCAAATGAAACCCGAAGAACGACGAGCCGAAATCGTAACCGAGGCCAGGTCTCCCGTATTCCCATTTTGTGGGTCTCCATGGTTGCTGGCGGCCAGGCCATTGGAATGGCGGGGCCACCCGGGTTTGAGCATCCCGGCCAGTTTGTGACCGATGCCCCCGGCCCGAACCACGTGTGAACCTGAGAAACCTGACCTTGTTCATTAGGAGAGCGGGACCAAATCAATGAGACGCTGTGGAAAACCTCCTGCCAGCATCGCTGCGGATGTCCTACTTCACGATTTGGGCGGGAAACTGGAAGACCGGCCAACCGTTCTTGTCGGCGAGGTTGGGGACCTGGGTTTCATTCCAGCCCATGCGCACATACTTCGGCGAGCGCACACTTTCCGCGCTGACGATCACGCGGTCGCCATCGATCACGGCTTGCGCGGCGACAAAGGCTTTGTCCGCGGCGGCCACTTCAAAACAACTGGGTGCCTCACCGCCGGTGGTGGTCAGCCCGTCGACAATCCCATCGAACGAAACGACCACTTTGCCGGACCTGCTCTCGGCCGAGGCGAACTCCGGCCCGGTGAAGGCCACGTCCCTGCCGTAGTCCTTCTTGAGCGCCAGCCTCGCCAGGCGCTCGCCGACAGGCTGCTTGTCCCACGGGTGGATGTTGGTGAGCACCCCGTGGATGGTGTCGTGAATCGGCACCACGCCACAGTTCACAATCTCCTTCGCGGCCTTGAACTGCGCCGCCCAGATATTGCGCGCCAGGGTCGTGTCGTCACCCGGCTTATTCCTGTTGTATTTGTGGGGTGCGATCTGGACCTGATAGAACGGGAAGTCACCGACCTGGAAGTCCTCCCTCCAGCCGGTGATCAGCGCATTCATCTTGTCGAAGTATTGCGGGAAAGGGTCCTTCCGGTTGGACTCTCCCTGATACCAAATCGCCCCCTTGATCGCGAAGGGCACCAGCGGCGCGATCATGCCGTTGTAGATGCTCTTGCCGCGCGCTTTGCCCAGCACCTGCTTGGCCGCCTTGTTCGAGATCCATTCGTCCACCCGCGTGCCTCCCCAGTTGGAACCGATCAGCCCGATGGGGATGCCCAGCTCCTGCTGCAGCATGGAGCCGAAGAAAAAACCGCAGCCCGAGAAATTCAGGCAGGCATTCGCATCCGCCGTGGTGGCCCAGGCGCCGGGCACATTCTCCGCCGGCTCGGCCAGCTTGATGTGTTTGGGAATGTTGAAGAGACGCAGCTGGCTGTTGTCCTTGTAGTCGGCAACCACTTCATCGGCCTTCTTTGTGCAGGCCTTCAAGTTCCACTCCATGTTGGACTGGCCGGAGCAGATCCAGACGTCGCCGACGAGCACATTGGCCAGCACGATCTCGTTGTTGCCTTTGACGATCAGTTCCTGCGGTTGGGTGTTCGCCGCCTGCTTGGGAAACTTGACCATCCACCTGCCGTCCTTGTCGGCGACCGCAGAACGGGTCGTGCCGGCAAACGATACGCTGACCTTTTCACTGGCCTCCGCCCATCCCCAGACCGGAGCTTCGACGTC
Source organism: Luteolibacter sp. (assembly GCA_041549835.1). Taxonomy (GTDB): domain Bacteria; phylum Verrucomicrobiota; class Verrucomicrobiia; order Verrucomicrobiales; family Akkermansiaceae; genus Luteolibacter. The sequence continues at coordinate 10,914 of JBFEQB010000063.1, forward strand.
GCGCTGGATGACCATGTGGTCGCTGAAGATGGCAGGGAGTTCGACAGCGGCGTGCAGTGCCGCCGCCAACAGAACGGAGAGGAGGGTGAGGGCCTTTTTCATGATGGTTGCTGGTTGGATACAAAAACGCACGCCAAGCGCGGTAACTGTCATCCAAAAACAAAAAAAGCCGGTGCCCTTACGAGGCACCGGCGTGGCGCAACGACATCGTGCCGGCACACACGGTGGCCATCAAGGCCGTGCCATTCGACTCGGTCTGAGTGGGGTCAGGTCGCGCATTTCAACCCTTTCGCTAATTTTCCCAATTCCCGCACGGTGGACGAAACCAGATACCGCGCCGTCTCCATTTTGTTGAAATGCGACACCGCCCCCGGGTTTCATGAGCCTCATTTGCAGGCTTCCTTGGCCGCTATACGGCTCTCCTCGGAAAGCTTCGCCAGCGGGTAGTCGATTTTTTTCCCGTTCTCCAATTCAAACGTCACCGACGTTTCAGTTACGGAAAGTGCTTTTGCCCTGATGCTCTGGCCGCTGGAATTCGTCCAATTTTCCATCGTGGCAATTTTGCACGCTTCCATTTCTTCAGGTTCCGCGACTTCTTTTTTTTGCTCCGGTATTGCCGTCAGTGCCTGCTCGATCTCTTCATCCAAGGTTCGGAAGGCCTTGCGCCCATCCTCGGAGATCTGTACGTAACACAGTCCGCCTAGGAGCGAGTTTCCATCCGGCGTGAAGACGGCGACGATCGGCATGAACTTGCCCTTCGTGTTGTAAATTGGGTAGGTTTTCTGTTTCACGTCGTCTGCGAGTTTGTCGCCCTCGTCCGCCTGATCTTCGACCACCATCACATAGTTGGTCCGTAGGCGCTTGAAAGCTTCCTCGTTACCCCTTTGGCACTTCGGGCAGTTCGAAGCCGTGTCGGTGATGATGATCGCGATGGGTTTATCGGTTTCTTTGGCCTTAGCGAGAGCTTCGCTGTATTCCGAAGGCTTGAAGGCACTTGAAGGGGCGCGTCCGGCGGCGGGCATCAAAAGAATGGCCAGAGATCCAAGAGCGATGGCAGCAGTTTTCATACGCTTGGCAGATTGCGTTAGGATATCAGTTCGTCAATTCAATAACAGTCCCGGGTTGAGATTTTCTCCGCCGCGCCAGTTTTTTCAGTAAAAGTGGCTTCTGACTTCTGCTGAAAGCGGATAGCCGGAGCCAGTTTATGGATTCAGTGGCAGCCACGGCCCTGAGTGGGGATTCCAGCGCGCGAAGGCCCAACAATTGACCCGGTGGATGGGAGTGGCCCTGCTGCGCTCCCGGGGAATGGTGGTCGAAGATCAGGCGGACTGGAAATCCAAAACCCTCTGGCAGGAAGTGTCCCCATGAGCTTCCCCCGTTACTCAAAATACAAGGACAGCGGCGTCAAGTGGCTCGCCGGCTTTTCCGCAATCCATTCGTTGCTCACCGAGGTGTGCGTTCTCCGCAGGATCGCGAGCTGCGTCTTGCGGCCATCGCTCTTTTTCAACCCGGACAGTTCCGCCAGGAAATGGGGTGGGATACCCGGAAACCAACCTCGGAAGGAACCTATTGTTAAGGGTTCCGAAATTTCGATGGATGCGCGGCGCCCCTTGTTGTATAGGCAACCTCGCCGGTTATGAAAAAGCACGCCATCAGCTCTGAGGAACTCGACTTGTTTCAGCTTGCGGAAGCCAGCCGGGAACTCGACCAACGAAGGAAGGCGCTGGAGGATCGCAGGAGGAAGGCCGAATTGGAACACACCGACCGCGAACACACCCTCCCTCCATCCGACGTGGTCAGTGCGAAACAGAAACAAAAACACCATGACGAGGTGGTCTCCCGGAACGAAGTGCGCAACATCCTGCGGGAACAGAGGAAATCGCTACTCATGCTCGTCCTATTGATCGCCACTACGGCCACGCTCATCTGGTGGGGCCTGAAGCTCATGCACGGTTCCTGATAGAACCACCGCTGCGATCATCTGATTTCCCCGCGCCCACCCGGCCCCGCACCCGGCGGGCATGTTCATCCACACATCCCTGGCACCAACCTTTCTCCCACCACCACTCCCCCCACCCAACCACAACC
>JBFEQB010000064.1:0-12661 GCA_041549835.1 Luteolibacter sp.
AGACGGTTACGCGGCCGGGCATTCCGTGGTGGCCGAGGGGGGCATCAAGGGGCTACTTTTTCTTCCGTAGGAAGGGTGGGAGATCGAGATCCTCTCCCTCGAAAACGTTCGGGCTCTCGCCCTCGAAGCGGCCGCGTGGGCTGGAGTCGAGAGAGAGCTCGCTCTCCGAGGCCGCCGATTTCACTCCCAGTTTGAGTTTCGGTTGTTCCGGTTCCACTGGCGCGGCGGGCGTTTCCACAGGTTTCCCGTCCGTGGGTTTCGGGCCGGTCGTAGGGGTCCATGGAGCGGTGCCCTGGGGGCGTTTTTCGGGAATTGTGGAGAAACCGGCGGCTTCAAGTTCGGAGGATTCGGAGATGATTTCCTCTTCGATTCTATCCGGATCCGGTTCCGCCTCGATGTAATCCGCCGAAATTTCCGTCGTCTCGGCGGAGACAAATTCAGACACCGCAACCGTCGGCGCTTTTTCATCCTCAGGCTCGGCGGGCGAGGGGGCCGGGTCGGGTAAATCAACGGACTCCAATTCCAGCTCCGGCGTGTCCGGCAATTCCTCGGAGTCCTCAACATCGGGTTCGGCGAAGGGGCGTTCATCATCTTCGACGCGAGACGAAGGGGCGGCCGCCGAGCCTGCCAGCGAACGGCGGAATTTGGAAATCAACGATGGGGGCGGGCTTTTTTCCGTCACTACGGGCGTTGCGGGCTTTTCGTCAACGGGAGCAGGCCTGACTTCGGTTGTGACCGGGGTTTTCGGCGCGGGCGCGGCAGCAGGTGCGGGAACCTTTTCGGGTTGCTTGACTTCGGCGACTTCCGGCAAGGATTCGGGCTCGGGAGCCGGAGCCTTTTTTTCCGGAGGGGATGTGAATCCCTGGCTGGGGTCGAGCAGTGGGCTATCGCTTGATGCTTGGCTCAACGATTCGCGTGGCGCCATGGCGAGCGAGTCTTCCGGCAACGCGCTGATGAGGGTGAGCGAGAGGGAATCGCCCATCGCGGGATCGATGGCCGCGCCGAACAGGACGTGCGCGCTTTCCGGCACGAATTTCTGCAGGCGCTGCATGAGAAGCTCGATCTCGAAAAGCGTGAGGTCCTCGCCGCCGCAGAGGTGGACGAGCACGGTCTGCGCTTCTTTGAGGAGCGATCCCTGATCCAGCAGCGGGCTGGAAAGCGCGTTGCGCAGGGCTTTGCTGGCGCGGTCCTTGCCCTCGGCGATGCCGGAGCCGAAGAGGCAGCGCGAGCGGTTGGTGCGCAGTGCGCTCATGAGATCGTCGAGGCCGACGTTGATGAGACCGGGCCGGATGACGAGGCGGATGACCGCCTTGATCGACTCGGAGATCATGTGGTCGGCGGCGATGAACGCCTCATGGATGCCTTGTTTGGCGAGCACGAGTTCGCCCATGCGGTTGTTGTCAAAGGTGACGAGCGCGTTGGAAAGCACGGCGAGTTCGTTGAGGGCGGTCTCGGCCTGCTCGCGTCGGCGCTTCCCTTCGAAGGCGAAGGGCATGGTGGCGAACACGACGACGAAGGCCCCCTCTTCGCGGGCGATGCGGGTGACGATGGGCGCCGCGCCGGAGCCGGTGCCGCCGCCAAGGCCGGAGCAGAGGAAAATGATCCGGCTGCCCTTGACCGCGGCACGGATCTGGTCTTCCGCTTCAAGCACCGCCTGATGGCCGAGTTCGGGGTCGCCGCCGGCACCGAGGCCTTTGGTGAGGTTGACGCCGAGCTGGATTTTCTCCTTGGCGAGGCATGAGCCGAGTGTCCGGACGTCGGTGTTGAGGGCGAGCAACTCGGCACCTTCCATGCCGTCGAGGGCGATGCGCTCAAGCATGTTGGCACCCGCTCCACCGAGGCCGATGATTTTGACGGCGGAAGATGGGATGGTTTGTTTGGGGTCGCGTGAGTAGGGGATCATGGGGCTCGGGTTGGGTGGTTTGAAAGTTGGGGCTCTTACCGGCCGAAGGGCCAGAACAGATTGCCGATGCGGCCGAAGAGGCCGGGTGGAACGGCGCGTTCGGTTTCGAGGATTTGCGCGTAGCGGATGAGCCCGATGGAGGTGGCGTAGCGCGGGTCTTTGAAACTCGCCTGGATGCCGCTGATTTCCGGCAACTCGGGGCGATAGATATCACGCCCGAAGACATCGAATGCGAGTTCGCTGAAGCCGCGCATCAGGCTGGTGCCCCCGGTGAGGAAAACCCCCGCGCCGATGGCTTCCACCGATCCGGCAGGCAGTCGTTGGCGCACGAGTTGCAGGGTTTCCTCAAGCCGCTGGCGGATGACCTCGTTCAACACGCTACGCTGCACCTCCACTTCGGCGTAGCCGCGGTCGTCTGTGAGTTTCGCGGTGCCGACTGAGCGGAGCGCGTCCGCCGAGGCGTCGCCTTCGAGGGTTTTGAGCCGTTCCGCCTTGGAGAACGGCAGTCCGGTGACCAGATGGATGTCGTTGGTGATGTGGTCGCCGCCGACGGGGATGCAGCCTGAGGCGGTGATGACGCCGCCGAGGTAGAGCGCGTAATCGGTGGTGCCCGCACCGATGTCGATGACCAGGGCGCCGCCTTCACGTTGCTCGCGGTCGAGCGCCATCTGAGCGGTGGCGATGGGAGAAAACACGATGTCATCCACTTCAAGCGGCATTTCCCGGACGAGCTTGATGCTGTTCTGGAGGCGCGTGCCGATGCCGTGCACGATGTGGAAATCCGCCTCCACGGTTTTTCCGAACAGGCCGACGGGTGAGGTCGAGTGTTCGAGACCATCGAGCCAGTAGTTCCGGATGATCGGATGGAGATAGACGTGGTCCTGCGGGATGTGGACTTCGCGGGCGATGGTGCGCGCCTCCTCGACGTGCTCGGGCGCGACGGTGGGTTCGCCATCCGGCAGGCGGAAGGTGCCGCGGTTGTTGACGCCCTTGATGTGGGAACCGCTGACGGCGAGAAACACGCTGCCGATTTCCACGTCGCTGGCGTCTTCCGCTTTAGCCAAGGCGTCCTTGAGGCAGGCGCGGGCTTGGGAGTAGTCGTAGATTTCGCCTTTGCGGACGCCGGCGCTCTTGGTCTCGCCGATGCCGAGGATCTTGACGGCGCTGTCGGCCTTCACCTCTCCAACGACCATGCAGGTCTTGCTGGTGCCGATTTCAAGTCCGACGTGGATTTTCGTGCGACGTGCCATGAGAGTGGGGAACGGAAAACTTCAGTTGCGGTTGAGGAGACTGCTGAGATCGCGGGCGCGGCGGGTTTCGCGGGTGTTCCCGGATGCTGGATCGGAAACGGGGACGGCTCTTGGCGCAATGTCTCCACCGCGAACGGTGATGGGGATGTTGTATTTGGGAATGAGGTTGATCGTCTCGATCACGTAACCTTTTTCTCCGGCATGGTCCAGCGCGGCGCGCAGGCTTTCGATCTGCCGTGTGTGATCGCCTAGACCGAAAGTCGCCGCAGTGCCGTGACGGGTGACCAGAAGCAGCGACCAGTCGTTGATTGGACTGATGGATTCGATCCAGTGTGGAGCTTCGGAATCGGCCTCACAGGCCGATTCGAGAAGTCTGAAACAATGGTTGAGTTCCGGCTGTTGGATTTTCGCGCCGGACTGGATCGGATGGTCCTTGGAGGAAGGTAGTTCGATGACGGGCAGTCCGGTGGCGAGTTCGACCTGATGTTCGGGACAGGGATAGGCGATGCCGTTCGAGTCCACCAGGATGGCTCCGGCGCGGCGGAATTCAGTCATGCCCGCGTCCGGGCAGGAAATCCATGCTTTCGGCGTGCGGGCAACGACGCGCACCACCAGGGTGCCCGGAAGATGGCGCTCAACGCGGGCCTCGGTGACGGCGGGTAGCTCACGAAGTTTCAGTTCGGCATCTTTCACATCGATGTCGAAGAGGCTGGGATTGGCGGTGAGGTCGATGCCGGCGACTTCCGTAACGCCGAGCTCATCGATGACCGGGTTGGAGTTGAGATCAATGACCTGCAGGCGGAAATCCGGGTTCTTGTAAAACGCGTGCTGGATGCCGCGCCAGACGCCCCAGCCGATGCCGGTGAGCACCGCGAGCACGCAGGCGGTTTTCACGATCACTCCGGTGAACCGGAGGAAGCCGAACCAAGCGATGCGGGGTGACATGACGCGCACCTGAAGCACGTTTTGGTGCGAGCGGCGGCGGTGTTTGGTGGTCTTGCGTTTCACGGTTCGGATTTGGGTTCAGGTTGGTTCGAACGCAGGGTGAGCGAGAGTTCCGCGATGAGTTTGCAGAGCTCGGGAAAGGGAATTCCGGCGGCGGCGGCGGCTTTGGGCAGCAGGCTGGTTTCGGTCATGCCGGGAATGGTGTTGGCTTCTAACACAAACGGGCGGTTTTGTGAATCGAGCAAAACGTCCACGCGCGAATAGATCTCCACGCCGAGTGAGCGGTGGGCGGCGAGCGCCGCCTCCTGGACGGCGCGGGTGGTCGTTTCGTCAAGATCTGCCGGGCATATGTATTGGCTGCCTGTGGAGCCGGAGAGCCATGGGTATTTGCTCGCCATGTCATAGACGCCCTCCGGCGGAATGATGTGGACGACCGGCATGGCCTTGTCGTTGACGATGGCGACGGTGAGTTCCATGCCTTCGATGAATTCCTCGACGAGGATGTCATTGCCATATTTCGCGGCATCCGCCATCGCGGCACCGGCGCTTGCCTGGCTTTTGACGATGTTCACGCCGACACTCGATCCCTCGCGCGGAGGTTTCACGACGAAGGGCGCGGGAAAGGAAGGCAGCTGCGGGCCGCTGGAAACATCGATGATTTCCGCCCGCGGAGTGGGGACCCCGGCGGCGGTGAAGGCGGCCTTGGCGAGGTTTTTGTCGAATGCGTTGCGGCTGCTGTGCATTCCGGCGCCGGTGTAGGGGACGCCCATGTCTTCGAGGATTTGCTGGAGCTGGCCGTCCTCGCCGAAGGTGCCGTGGATCACGTTGAAGGCGAGCCCGGTGCCGGGCGGAAGCTCGATGGTGGTGCCAGTGATATCCACGGCCACCGCATCCAGCCCGAGGCCTTGGAGTGCCTTGAGCACGGCGTTTCCGGAAGCCAGCGAGACCTGCCGCTCGGAGCCGGGGCCGCCCGTCAGGACCGCGATTTTGGTGGAAGCTAACATCTGAGATTGGAGATTTGAGATTTCAGAACGCGGGTTCGTCCTCGCCGAGAATCTTGATTTCGGTTTCGAGGTCGACGCCGCGTTCGGTTCTGGCTTTCTGTTGGATGGATTCGATGAGCTGGAGAATATCCTTCGCGGATGCGCCGCCCTGGTTGACGACGAAGTTTCCGTGGGTTTCGGAAACCGCGGCCTTGCCGACGGACTGGCCTTTCAGGCCCAGCGAATCGATCAGGCGGCCGGCGGCGATTTGCTCCGGGTTCCGGAACGTGCATCCGGCGGAGGCCATGACGGGTTGGGTGGTTTTGCGTTTTTCGCGGGATTCGTCCCAGCGTTGTTTGATGTTTTCGGTCTTGTCCGGCTTGCCCTTGAAGACGGCCTGCAGGGCGAAGTTGCGCCGGAGTTCCTGAACGTTCCGATAGTTGGCGACGATTTCCTCCCGCTCGCGGGTGCGGATGACGCCGTCCTCGTCGAGGAAGGTCACCCGGACGACTTGGTCGAAGGTTTCCACGCCCATCGCGCCGGCGTTCATGCGCAACGCACCACCGACGTTGCCGGGAATGCCTTCCATCCATTCGAAGCCGCCGATGCCGCTGCCTCCGGCGAAGCTGGCAAGTTTCTTCAGACGCACCCCGGCTCCGGCGGTGATTTCGCCGCGCGTGCCGATGCTGACTTCGGAAAACGCCCCACCCGTCGGGCGGATGACCGCGCCGCGGATGCCTCCGTCGCGCACGAGCAGATTGGAGCCGCGACCGACGACGCGGACCGGGATGCCGCGCTCGCGACAGTAATCGACGAGAAAGGCGAAACCATAGAAACTGTGGGGCTCCATCCAATACTGGGCCGGGCCGCCGACAAGCAGTGTGGTATGCTTGTTCATCGGCTCGTAGAGTTTGCCATCGATCTCGCCGGCGGGCATGAGGGCGCGCATTTCCTCGAGGACCTTGAGGTCGCGGGCGATGCGGGTGCCGGCTTCATGCACGTTTCCCGCGCCGAGCGTGATGAGGAGATCGCCAGGTTGGAGTGCGTTGCCGACGGCGTGATGGGCAATTGACAGGTCGGGAAGATAGGTGGCGGGGATGTCGCCGTGGCGCTTCATCGCATCGACGAGCGTTTGGCCGGAAATGCCCTCGATGGGTTTTTCGGAAGCCGGATAGACGTCGGAAATGAACACGAGATCGGCGGCTTGCAGGACTTTGCCGAAGTCATCGGCGAGCGCCTGAGTGCGCGTGTAGCGGTGCGGTTGGAACAACACGACAAGCCGCTGAGGTTTGAGTGACCGTGCGGTCTGCAGGGTGGCGGCGAGTTCCGACGGATGATGGCCGTAGTCATCGACGATGCGGTAGCTCGGCGAGAGGTGTTTTGTTTCGAAGCGGCGCTTGGCCCCGGCGAAGGTGGAAAGCGCGCGGGCGATGTGAGGAAACTCCGCGCCGCAGGTATCGGCCAGCGCGATGGCGGCCAGTGCGTTGAGGATATTGTGATTGCCGGGGATGCCGAGCTCGATGTCGCCAAGCGCGCCGCCGCCTTTCATGACGGTGAAGGCGGACGAGCCCTTGAGATCGCGGATGTCGGAGGCGGTGTAGTCGGCGTCCTCCCAGCCGTAGGAGATGGTGTTTTCACGGCCTTCGCAAAGCTCATGTGCGACGGGGTCCTCGGCGCAATAGACGAGCTTGCCGCGGGTTTGCCCGGCGAGGGTGGTGAAGACCTCGCGGATGTGGTCGAGGTCGCGGTAGAAATCGAGGTGCTCGGCTTCGATGTTGAGGATCACCGAGTGCTCGGGGCGGTAAAGCGCGAGCGTGCCATCGCTTTCATCGCCCTCGGCGACCATGAACTCGCCGTCTTCGGACCACTTGGCATTGGCGCCGAGAATCGGGATTTCCGCGCCGACGTAGTGGCTCGGTTTGTGGCCGGCCTCGCGCAGGACGTGGGCGGTCATTGAAGAGGTGGTGGTTTTCCCGTGGGTGCCGGAAATGACGATCCCCTTGCGCGTGTGGAGGATGGCGGCGAGGCATTCGGCGCGGCGGTAGAGCGGGATTTTCGCGGCGAGCGCCGCCGCGTAGGCCGGGTTCTCCGGTTTGATGGCGGATGAGAAAACGACGAGGTCCGCGCCTTTCACGGCCTCACCGGTGTGTGGAGATGAGAAGACGAGTCCGAGGCCCTGCATGCGGTTGGTTTCCGCGGTGGTCACGCGGTCCGAGCCGCTGACCTTGTGGCCCATGCCCATGAGCAGCAGCGCGAGTCCGCTCATGCCCGAACCTGCCACGCCGATGAGGTGGACGTGGAGCGGTTGGTTGCGTTCGGTAAGGCGCTGGCTGAGTTCGGTCATGAGGTCGTGAGAGTGGCTTCGATGGCGGCGCACACCCGCTCTGCGGCGTCGGGGATGGCGAGTGCGCGGGCGGCTTTTGCCATGCGCTTGTAAGTTGGCAAGTCTTGGAGAATGGAAGTGGCCAAAGAGGCGAGTTTTTCCGGATCGAGATCGCGTTCCTGGACGAGCTTGGCGGCTCCGGCTTCGGCGAACACTTCGGCGTTGCGCGTCTGGTGGTCGTCTGCGGCGAAGGGGTAGGGGACGAGGATCGACGGATGTCCGGCGATGGCAATCTCGGTGAGGCTCGATGCGCCGGAGCGGGCGATCACAAGATCGGCGAGCGCATAGGCGGAGGGCATCTGGTCGCAGAAACCGAGCACCTTGTGGCCGGTTCGGTCGCTGGCGATTTCCGAGACGCGCTCGAAATCCAGTGCGCCGGCGATGTGCAGGACTTGGGTTTCAGCCGGTAGTTTCGCGGCGGCCTCGGCGCTGAGTTCATTGAGGCGGCGTGCGCCCTGACTTCCGCCGGTGACGAGGACAGTGGTCTTGTTCGGATCCAGCGCGAAGGTGTCCGCCGCCTGCTCGCGGGACGGCAGGTTCATGATTTCCGGGCGGACCGGAGTGCCGGTGGTTACGGTTTCCCGCTTCGGGAAAAACGTCTTCGCAGCTTCCAGCCCGAGAAACACCTGCGTGCAAAAACGGCTGGTGAGTACGTTGGCGCGGCCGGGTCGGGCGTTCGAATCGTGGATGAAGGTCTTCAGGCCGAGCTTGTGGCCGGCATAGACCGGCGGCAGCGATGTGAAGCCGCCCATGCCAAGCACCGCATCCGCACCGAAGCTTCGCAGGATCGACTTGCAGCGCGCGATGGAGCCCCAGGTTTTACAGAGAAATGGCAGCATCCGGGGCGAGAGCGTCGGCGGTTTCGCCACGGCGGGCACGGTTTCGAAGCGCAGGTGGGAGTATTTCGCAGAGGCCTCGGCATCCACTTTCTTTTCGGAAATCAACAACATCACCTCATGTCCACGCGCGCGCAGGGCCTCGGCCACGGCGATGCCGGGAAACAGGTGGCCGCCCGTGCCGCCACAGGCGATGAGAATTTTCAGGGATGTGGACACGGGCGAGAGAGTGAACAGCCGACAGCAAACGCGCAAAACCAGAATCCCGCGTTTCTCCAAGGGGTTTTAAGCAAATCCTGAATATCCGGCAATCCTCAAAACTCCGAAAAATCGTCAGGGTTTTGGCCCATCGTCCGTTCCCGGTCCGCGACGATGAAGCCAATCTGCCGCCCCGCCGACCCTCCGGTAGAAGGGTTTGAAGCAGAGGGCTGGGATCAGTGCGGTGATGGCGGTTCTCGACATGGTGACAGCGCGGTGGGATGAATGGGTGTCGACCCTTCCAAGTCTCCCGCCATGCCTGACGAACTCTCCGTTGATGACTTTCTGGCCCGCCCAACCGGCGTGCCGGTCATTGATGTCCGGACCCCGGATGAATTCGCGGCGGGGCACATTCCGGGAGCGGTCAACGTGCCGCTCTTCACGAATGAGGAGCGCATCGAGATCGGCACCGCCTACAAGCAGGAAGGCCGGAGGCGCGCGGTGAGTCTCGGCCTGCGCTGCGTGGGGCCAAGACTTGAGGCGCTTGCCGCCACTTTGCTGGAACTTGCCGACCCGGCGGCACCCCGGTTGCACATCCACTGCTGGCGGGGAGGCATGCGCAGCGGCAGCGTGGCTTGGTTGATGGAGGCCACCTTCGGCTGCCGGGTGGCCACCTTGAAGGGCGGCTACAAGAGTTTCCGCCGTTGGGTGCTCGACTCCTTCGCCATTCCCCGCGAAGTGCGTTTCGTCTCCGGTCTCACTGGCAGCGGGAAAACCGAAATTCTCGAACAACTGGCGGAGCTCGGGGAGTGCACGGTGGACCTCGAGGGGCTCGCCCACCACAAAGGAAGTGCATTCGGGCGGCTTGGCGAAGCCGCGCAACCGACTCAGGCACAGTTTGAAAACGCCCTTGCTCTGGCATGGCGCTCCACCGATTCCGAACGTCCGGTCTGGCTGGAGGACGAAAGCCGCATGATCGGCAAGCGGGTTCTGCCCGAGGGAATTTGGAGCCGGAAAAAAGATGCCCGTTTCCACGTCATCGAGCTGCCGGACGATGAGCGGATCGCCCATCTTTGCAAATGCTATGCCGCTTTCCCTCCCGGGGAACTCGAGTCATGCGTCGAGACCATCCGGTCGCGGCTCGGCGGCGGCCGTACCAAGGCCACCGTCGAAGCCCTTCGCAGCGGTGATTTCGCCGGAGCCTGTCGCTTCATCCTTTCCTACTACGACCGCACCTATCAGAAATGTCTGGCGGCCTTCGCGGAGGAAAACATCACCCGCCATCCATTCCTGAAACTCGACCCGCGCGCCATCGCCGCCACTCTGATTCAATCCGCCCGCTCATTTCCATGAATCCGCCCGTCCGTCTCACCCAATTCAGCTCCGGTGCCGGCTGTGGCTGCAAGATCGCACCGAAAGTCCTCGATGCGATCCTCTCCGGAACGGGCGACACGACTCCGCCCGACGCCCGCCTGCTCATCGGCAACGAGATGCGCGATGACGCCGCCGCCTGGTTGCTCGACGATAGCGAAACCCTGCTGTTGGCGACCACTGATTTTTTCATGCCCATTGTCGATGATCCGTTCGACTTCGGGCGCATCGCCGCCGCCAACGCGGTCAGCGATATTTACGCCATGGGCGGCCGTCCCGTGCTGGCGTTGGCCGTCCTGGGATGGCCGATCGACAAGCTGTCGCCTGACGTGGCCCGTGAAGTGATCCGCGGTGCCCGGGCGATCTGCGCCGAGGCTTCCATCACCTTGGCGGGGGGGCACAGCATCGACAGCCCGGAGCCGATTTTCGGGCTCTCCGTCAACGGCTTGGTGAAACGCAGCCACCTCAAGGCGAACGAGGGCGCCCGCCCTGGCGACCTGCTGTTGCTCACCAAGCCCCTCGGCGTCGGCATCCTCGCCACTGCCGAGAAACAGGGCCGGCTCCGCCCTGAAGATGTTGGGAAAGCCGCCGAATCGATGACCCGCCTCAATTCAATCGGGGCGAAGTTTTCCATGTTAGAGGGCGTCCACGCCATGACCGACGTCACCGGATTCGGCCTGTTCGGGCACCTGCTCGAAATGTGCCGCGCCAGCAAGGTCTCCGCCGGGATTGATTTCGCAGCGATCCCCCGGATCAGCGATCTGGAAAGCTATCTCGCGCAAGGACTGGCTCCCGGCGGCACCCGCAGGAATTGGGAGAGCTACGGGGATGCCATCGACTGTCCCGATGCAACCCACCGGGCAATCCTCAGCGATCCCCAGACCAGCGGCGGACTGCTGGTCGCTGTGGACCCCGCGGCCCTCGCCGAAGTTGCCGGGATTCTCCAAAACCACGGACTCTCCATCGATCCCCACCCGGTGGGGACCATCCGCCCAAGAGCCGGAGAGGAGTCCCGCATCGTTGTTACCTGAGACTGGAAAGCGGCGCAGTGGGCGGTGCCTCGAAGCGGCGGGTGCAGGTGCTCGGTGGCGAGCGGCGGGCTGGGCGATTCGATTTCGACGCTCTGAAATCTGGCAGTATTATGCGTTGGCAATCCATGGCCTTCCATTCAGATTCATCGCCATGCCAAAGCTCCATCTGATTGTCGCTCTTGGGATCGCGCTCGGTTCCCTGCTCACCGCCGCTCCGGAAAAGCCAGCGGGTTTCAAACCGGACCGGGTGATCGAGTATAAGAAAACCGAAGGCAAGCCGCTCACGTTGCATGTGTTTCTGCCACCCGGGTGGAAAGCCACGGACCAGCGTCCGGCGGTGGTGCTCTTCTTCGGTGGCAGCTGGGTAAGCGGCACGCCGGCGAAGTTTTACCCACAGGCGGCTCATTTCGCGCAGCGCGGGATGGTGGCGATTTCCGCGCAATACCGGACGAAGAGTTCGCATGGTGCCAGTCCGAAAGAGTGTGTGGAGGATGGCAAGTCGACGGTCCGTTGGATGCGCGCCCATGCGGCGGAGCTCGGAATCGATCCGCAGCGTGTTGCGGTGGGTGGAGGCTCGGCGGGCGGGCATGTTGCGGCGGCGAGCACGTTCTGCTCAGGCTTCGAAGCCCCCGGCGAGGACCCCGGGATTTCCACCCGCGCCGACGCGTTGATTCTGTTCAATCCGGTCATCGACAACGGTCCGGACGGCGGTTGGAACCAGAAGACGGTGATGGATTACTGGGAGAGAATCTCCCCGGCGCACAATATCAGCAAACCTGCGCCGCCTACCGCCGTGTTTCTGGGAACCATGGACGACTTGATTCCCACAAGCACGGCCGAGCGTTTCAAGAGGAAAATCGAAGAGGTCGGCGGGCGTTGCGATCTGCACCTCTATGAGGGATGCGGCCATGCTTTTTTCAACAACGAGCCCTGGCTCTCGAAAACCATCGGCGATGCGGACGCGTTTCTAGTCTCGCTCGGGTGGCTGGAGGAGCCGACGAAGCAAGCGGAATAAAAAAGCGGCTTCGCAGAGCGTGTTTCCGGGCGCTCGGAAGCGGACCACTCCGGTCACCAGTTGACGTTGCTGCCGCGGGCGTCGATGTGGGTGAAGTTCCAATATCCACCCACGCCGCCTCTGAAGAGTCCGAGGTCACGGAGTTCGCGGGCGGTGCGGGTGACCTTGGAGGCACGGACCGGGAATTTTACGTCGGCGGCGACGTTCGCCTGATGCCATGAGCCGGACTTGGCACCGGCGCAGCGGGCGTTGTAGGCGGGACTGCGGTAGGCGGAAATGACCTCTACTTCGGAAACGTTCATCTCGCGGGCGATCCGATCGACTACCTTGAGCACATAGCCCATGCGTTTCCACCAGGCCTTGGGCGGCAGGGAGTTCCAGACCGAGCCCTTGGCCTTCGCGTGGGACTCGATGACTTGTTGCGGACTCACGCGCCGGAGATTTAGTGAATTCAGATAGCGCAGGTAGTCGCCGGCGCTGCGGTTGTTCGAGAACCACTCCGCCGGAAGATCGGAAACTGGGGAGAAGCGAATGGCCGGTCTCTGGCTGTTCCGGGAAGATGTTGGGACGGTGACTTTGGGGGCGGATTTGGAAGGGAAGGCGGAGGATGCCGCGGAGGTGGCGAGAAGCCCGAGGCCGGTGAGGCCGAGGGTGCCTAGCACGCCGCGGCGGTCCATCGATGACGGTTTTTGGGGGAGCTGGGAGTGGGCTTCTGCGGAAAAGATCATGTGGGATTTGCAAGAGAA
>JBFEQB010000065.1:0-12420 GCA_041549835.1 Luteolibacter sp.
ACGACGTCGGCGGTGGAAACGGCGCGCTCTTCGGAAGGCGTGAGTTCGGCGGCGACGTTCGCCTTGGTGTTGGTGCTGGCGGAGATCTGATAGTGTTCGAGAATTTTCTCGCCGGACTGGGTTTCGAGTTCGCGGATGGCGGCGTCTAGGCTGCGGGCGATGTGTCGGGCGGAGTCGTGCAGATGGGCGACGGGCAGGCCTTGTTCGAGTTCGAGGTTGGCGGCGATGTCGTCGCGGAAAATGTCCGGGAAGAACACGAAGCGGAGTTTTCCCGCGGGAATCAGGCCGATGACAATGACGAGCACCGCGAGGAACGTGCCGGCCACGATGTAGCGGTATCCCATCAGGCGGCGGAGAATGGGCAGGAAGAAGCGCCAGACAAACCTGCGCAATCCGGCGGCCACCGCGTCTTGGATGCTGTAGAGCATGCGCGAGACGATGTTTTTTCCGCGGCGATGGACATTGATATGGGCGAGGTGCGAGGGCAGGACGAGTTTGGATTCGATCAGCGAGAAAATCAGCACGAGGATCACCGCGGTGGCGATCTGGCCGAAGACATTGCCGAGCCGACCTGAGACGCCGGTGAGCGGCAGAAAGGCGGCGATGGTGGTGAGGACACCGAAGACCGAGGGCACGATCACCCGCGACACGCCGCGTACGGTGGCGCGGATTTCCGCGTCAGGGGCATCCGGATCCTTCTGTTCCTCCTTCGCGGTATACACGCTCTCGCCGATGACGATGGCGTCATCGACAATGATGCCGAGCACGATGATGAAGGCGAAGGCGGTGATCTGGTTGATGGAGAGATCAAGTGCCGGAGTGGGAAACATCAGGATCGCACCGGCGATGGAAAACGGAATGCCGACCGCCACCCAGAACGCCAGCCGCAGGTTGAGGAACAAGGTGAGCGACACAATGACCAGCGCCGTGCCGAAGAGGCCGTTGCTGATGAGCAGTCCTAGGCGGCTGCGGATGGGCGTGGAGCCGTCGTTCCACGAACTCACCGAAACGCCGTCCGGCAGTGGCTTGATCGTCGGGTAACGCTTGACGAACTCCTGCGCGGCACGGCTCGCCTTGATGATGTCATCCCTGCCCTCGGTGGTGATTTTCAAGGCCACGGACGGCTTGCCGTCGTAGCGGCCGAGAATTTCCTGATCGACGAAGGCATCGCGGATCTCCGCCACGTCGCGCAGCAGGATGCGGGTGCCGTCCGCCGAACTGCGCAACGGAAGGTCCGCGAAATCCGCCGCGTCGTAGGCTTGGGCGCGCGACCGCAAAGTGATCTCGCCGCGCTCGCTGCGGATCACGCCGCCTGACAGATCGATCGAGTTGTTGGAAACCGCCCGCGCCACCTCGTCGAAGGTCAGGCCGAAGGCGCGGAGCTTGTCCTCGGAAACCTCGACGGAGATTTCGTAGTCGCGCGAGTTAAGGGTTTCGACGAAGGAAATCTCGGGAAGTTTCAGCAACTCGTCGCGCAAGGTGCGGGCGGTTTCCTTGAGCGTGGCTTCGGGTGCGGCACCATGCACCTCGATCCACAGCACCTCGTTGCGACGGGTGTTTTCGCGAATCACCGGTTTCTCCGCCTGTTCGGGAAACGCGGGAATCGCGTCCACCTCGATCTTCACATCCTCCAGCAGACGGCTGATCGGATAGTCCTCGATCGCCTCGACGGTCACGGTCGCACCGTTTTCGCGGGACTCGCTCTTGATGTGATCGATGCCCTCGACGCTTTGCAACGACTCCTCGATCTTGATAGCCACGCCGCGCTCGACGTCTTCGGGTGTGCCGCCAAGGAAGGGAACCTCCACCGTCACGCTCTCCGCGGCGAAGGCCGGAAAGGTTTCCTTGCGGATGGTGAGCGCGGTGCGCACGCCTGTAAGGAAAATCGTCAGCAGCAGCACGTTCGCCACCACCGGGTTCGCGGCGAACCAAGCGATGAACTTGTGCCTGCGGATGGGATCTTCGTCCGGAGTCATGGTTCGGTGACGGCTTCCGGGACGATGGTGACGGCACCGCCTTCGCGGAAGCTCGCCAGCGGGCGAGTGACAACGCGCAGCGGCAGCGGCGCGACGGGCGCGGCGATGCGCGCGAGGAAATCGCCCTTGCCGTCATGCAAACGCCCGACGGCCTGGCGGCGTAGGTGGTTGTCCGCATCGACGATCCAGACGAAGGAGTCGTCGATGAGCGCGGCATCGGCGAGGCGGTGGACGTTTGCAAGCTTGCTGCCTGATAGATCCGCAGTGACGAAGGTGCCGACCGGAAGGAAGGTCTCCGCAGCTTCGAAGGGTTTGGGAATTTCCGCGATGAGATAGAGCACCTGATTCTTCAAATCCACGCTGGCCTCGGTGCGGGTGACAAGCGCGGTCCATGAAAGTCCCGGCCTGTTCGGGTCGCGCAGGGTGGCCCTGAGCGGGCGGGTTTCCCCGGAAACGAAGGCCAGTGGAAGCGCGAGGCGCGCCGCCTGTTCGGGAGTGAGCGGCAGGCGGACCTCCGCTTTGTCGCGGGCGATCAGCGAGCCGAGCGGAGCGCCTGCGGCGATGACGTTGCCGGGGCTGGCCTCGCGCGTTCGGACGATGGCATCGAAGGGTGCGCGGACCGATGTGCGCTCCAGGTCGAGCAAGGCCTGACCGACGGCGGCCTGCGCGGCTTGCTCCGCGGCGCGGGCGGCGGCGAGTTGCGGTTTGCGCAGGGTGAAGTCCGGCGCGTCCTCGAGGCGGCGGCCGGATGCGACCCAGTCCTCGCTGGCGATGCGTGCACGCGTCTCCTCGTCGGCCAGGGTCTGGCGCACGGCGGCCAAGGCGGATTCCCGTTCCGCGAGGGCGGTCTGGTAATCCGCTTCCTCGATTTTCGCCAACAGGTCGCCGGCGTTGACGGCGCGGCCGGGATCGAAGTTCGGATCGATCGTGGTGATGCGGCCGCCGACCTGGCTGGCGACCTCCGATTCATGATAGGCACGCACGTTGCCGAAAGTCGAGATGGCGGGCACGGCGTCGGCCGGGGAGGAGAGGGTGATTTCCACGCTGGGCACGGCGACGACCGGCTTGCGTGGCGGCGGGTTTTTGCGGGATTTGACCAGTGCGACGATGATGAAAACCGCGGCCACGATGATGAGCGGGGCGAGCAGCAGGTTGAGGAGTTTCTTGCCGGTGGTCATGGCGGAGAGGAGTGTGTCAGACACCCTTGCCAAGGGCGAGCGCGAGGGCGACGCGGTTTTGCAGGCGGGCGCGGTGGATGGAGATGGTCTGGTCCTCGGTGGCGAAAACCCGGCGCTGGGCTTCCAGAAGGTTGAGCAGGTCGGCGATGCCGGCCTCGTAGTCACGGCGGCTGCGCTCCTCCGCGATGCGGGCGGCGTCGAGCGCCAGCAGGCGGGCGTTTTCCTGCTGGAGCAGCAGGCGTTCGCTGCCGAGCGCGTCCTCGACTTCCTTGAAGGCGGCGAGCACGGTGGATTGCCATGCGGCGAGCGCTTGATCGGCGCGTTTGCCGGCGGCTCCGAGTTCGGCGCGGCGCTCGCCGGCATCGAAGACCGGCGCGGACATGGCCGCGAGCAGCGCCCATGAATTGAAGGCGGAGCGCGCGAGGTCTGATAGAACGCGGCTGCTGCGGCCGCCGGATGCGGTTAGGGGAAACGATGGGAACAAATCCGCATGGGCCACCTTCACCCGTGAATCGGCGGCGCGGAGGAGCTGATAGGCGGCATCAATGTCCGGACGCTTGAGCAACAGGTCCGAAGGAACGCCCGCAGGCACCGAGCGGGTGAGCGGCGACCATGTGGAGGCGGAGAGCCTCGCATCCGGGTAATCGCCGGTCAGCAGGCGGACGTTACGGGCGGCTTGGTCGCGGTTGTCCTCGAGCAGGCGGATGTCGGCGCGGGCGTTTTCGTAGTCGGTGCGGGTGAGCTCGGACTCCGCGAAGGTGGCTGTGCCGAGCTCGAAGCGACGCTTCACGAGGTCCCGGGTGTCGGCGAAACTGGCGAGCCGGCGGTTTCCCAAGGCGAGGCGTTTTTCCGCAGCCACGAGTTCGAACCACGCCTGCATCGTCTGCGCGGCAAGCGATTGCCGGGCGCTCTCGAAGTTCGCTGCAGCGGCAGCTTGGTCGGCGGCGGCCGCGCTGACCCCGGCGCGGATGCGGCCCCAGACATCAAACTCCCAGCGGGCGTCGAACGAAAAGTTATAGGTCGTGGTGGCAGGAGTGAACGCGGTGTTGGAGCGGCTGGCCGATGCGTTGGCGTCGAGCGACGGATAGAGCGGTGCAGCGGTTTTGCGGGTGTTGAATCCGGCCTCCTCCATGCGGGCGAAACTGCCGCGGAGGTCAGGGTTTCGGGCGAGGGCACGGCGCACGGTCGAGTTGAGGGCGGCGTTCGCGAACAAGCTCGTCAGAGTAGACGCGACCTGCGGCACGGGCGGTGCGCTGCCATCATAGCGGGCGGGGATTTCCAGCGATGCGGCCGCACCGGGTGCCCGCGGCCCGGGCATCGAACAGGCGGTGAGCGCGAGGGTTGCTAGGACTGCGACGGTTTTCATCCGTTTTCCGGGCGGCGGTTAGCCGCCGATGGCGTGTTCGATGGCAGCCACGAGCTTGGGGTCGTTCGGTTTTTGCTTGGGTTCGAACCGGGCGATCGGCTTGCCGTCCTTGCCGATGAGGAATTTGCCGAAGTTCCATTTCACGTCGCCGGGGAAGGCCCCGTCCTTGCCGGTGAGCGCGGTGTAGAGGGGATGTTGTTCCGGCCCTTTGACGTGGATCTTCTCCATCAACGGAAAACTCACCGCGTATTTGGTTGTGCAGAACTGTTGGATCTCCTCCGCCGTGCCGGGCTCCTGCTTGCCGAAATCGTTGCAGGGAAATCCGATCACGGTGAAGCCCTTGTCCGCGTACTTTTTCTGAAGCGCCTCAAGTCCTTTATATTGCGGCGTGAGGCCGCATTTCGACGCGGTATTCACGACAAGCACCACCTTGCCTTCGTATGCGGCGAGCGAAGTGTCCTTACCGTCGATGGTCTTGAACGGGATGGCGGGGAGATCAGCGGCGAAAACCGGCAGGGTGGCGGTGGCGCAAAGGACGGCGAGGAGTTTCATATTCCCGGACCGTAGGTGACGACCGTCACTTCGCAAGGACCGGCTGCGGGAAAATGCGGAAATCCATCGGGCGGCGAAGCCATCCGGCAGCCCATGAATCCTCTGTCTGACTTGATCTGTTTGGGCGCGATGGAGGGACGGGTTCTTGATGATTTTCTGAGTCAGCGATCGTAGATCGCCGTGCGTGCGCCTTTCCCGGGATGACTCACCAACAGCGCGACCCGCTTGATCTTCGACGGATCGCTGCCGGTGTGGCTGAGGTAGTCGAACTTGCCGCGCAGGTCCGTGTAGCCGTCCTTGTGGAAAACCACCTCGCCATCCCGGTTCTCGGCGAAGACTTTGACATAAGTCTTCACGAGCGGCTTGCGGGTGGCGGCGTCGAGCACCTGCACCGTGCGCTCCAGCGGCAGATGGCGGAGCTCCAGCGCGCGGGAATCCAGCACCTTGAGGAGCTTGAGGTCTCCCGCTTCGGCGGAAACGAGCAGGTTGCTGTTTCGCAGTGGCTCCGGAAGATTCACGGTCGTTTCCGAAACATCCTTGGCCAGCGGCACTGCGAGGGTTTCGTTAGGCCGGATCGCGGGTTGGGCGTTGTTGTTGCCCTCGCCTTGCAGGAACGGATCCTTCGAAAACAAGACCTCAAGATCCACGCTGAACAACCGCAGCGTCACCTTGTCCAGACCACGGTGCCGGATCGCCAGCTTGCCGCCATCGGCAAGCGAGATGTTGAGCTGATGCGCGAGGGCATCCTCCACCGGCTTCGCGGATTTCTCCGGCTTGGCGAGCGCGGCGATTTCATCCGCCTGGTCGATCACCGTCTGGAAACGATCGCGCCACAGGCCGGGCGGAAGCTTCGGCAACCCGGCGTCGGCGATGGCTTTCGCGTCGCCGGGCTTTTCCTGATAGAAAAGCGCGACGGCATGTAGGTAGTCGTAGTTCACCCGGCCGGGGAGCTGTTTCGGATCGATCTTCGGGAAACGCGCGAGCGCCTCTTCAATGCGGTCCTGAAGGAACAGGTAGGCCGTTAAAGTGAGCTGGTCGGTGGCATCGAGCGAGGGTTTCCATGCGAGTTGATCGAGGAATGCCTGATAGTGGGCTCGCGCCTGTTCGTGGGTGATGCGCGGGTTCTCGCCGAAGCGATGTGCGCGGGGATTGACGAGCGGATCGAACTCGAGCGTCTCCCAATCGTGGTGCACACGCGGGCGGACTTCCAGCAGCGGGCTGTCGAGCCACTGGCCGAGCTGGCGCACGGCTTGCGAGTTCTCAAGATACGTGCGGATGGTTGCCGGATCCTTGTGGTGGAATCCATAGGCCGCGATCTCCGGCGAGAAATGCAGGCGGTCGCGGAGAATTTCCGACACCTTGAGGAAAAACGCCTTGTCCTGAAGCCGCCAGCGGATCGCGCCGAGTTCGATGGCGTCGAGGTTTTCGGTGAGCAGGCGGCTGAGAACGTCGTCGTTCGAGCCCTCGCGGGCGAGCACCCACCATGAGGCGGCGTCCTGTTTGTCAGGGTCGTTGGAAACCCGCAGCGTGCGCTGGCCGGTGTGGGCGAGCACGGTGTTATCCTCGCTGACGTGCAGCGGATAGACCGCGAAATCCCCGGCGGCGGGGAAGTAGAACGCGAGTTCCAACATGAGGACGCCATGCGGTTCGATCTCGACGGTGGACGAGAGCGTGGCAGGTTTGCCCTCCAGCGGAATCGAGCCCGCGGGGATCTGGGCGAGCAGGTCGATGCGGTGGCCGATGCCGGTCGGATTGGTGACGACCAGCGACGCGGTGTAGGCAAGGCCGGGGCGGAAATCCCCGCTGACCGGGTTCTCGACCTGATGGCCGTTGACCGTGCGGAATTTCTCCGCCAGCGGGCTGAACGACTGGCGGACCAGCAGCGGCGATTCCTTGGCGACCTTGTCGGTGCGGCGCGTGTCCTTGTAGAAGAGGATCATCGGCTCGCGGGCTTTGACGCGCAGCGTGCTGCCATCGACGCTTACTTTCGGCCGCCCCGCCTTGAACGGCAGGTCCAGCAGCGCGAGACACATCAGCGCCTCGTTCGCCGTGGTGTGGCAGGCGTTGAAATGCGGCGAAAGAAACGCGCCCTTGCCATCCCACGCCGCGAGATCCAGCCAGAAGCGGTTGAGCGGGATGAGGGATTCGTCGGTGGGATTGGTGTTGCGATCGTAGCTCGCCTCACGCCAGAGACGGGTGCGGTCGGGGAAGAGAAACGGCGCTGATGGGACTGGCCTGCGATGCATGAGCGCGGCCCCTCCGCTAGCGACGGGTGCGGCGAATGGATCCATTCCGCCGCCATCCGTGTCTTGAAGTCCCACCACGCCTCCGGCAAAGCCATGGGCAGGATGCTGGCGTCCGCGACTCGGCCCACTGGAGCAAATGGCCATGGTGAGTTGTTCCACCATGTCGAGAGCATTGGGATTGTTGGTTACGAGCAGGATGCCATTGGCGGTGAGAGTTGCGGACGACCCTTCGGGAAACGGGATGCCGGCATTTTTCAAAAGCTCGATGATGGGTTTGCGGGCTTGGCTCGAGACTGGGCGATCTTGCGGTTCCGCGAATGGATCGGCATTGGAATCCCCGCTGCCACTGAGTGCCTCGGCGAAATCCGGCGGAACTTGGAACGTGCGAGTGAAGATGTCTTCTCCGGTTTCGGTTTGGGGGACGAGAGTGACGGCGTAGTCGTCCACCTTGTAACGGAGCTTGGTGGCGTCGCAGATGTATTTGAGGGCCACGGAAAGAGGCACGTTGCGGACGCGGAGTTCACGGATGCGGAGCAAACCCGGATCGTTGCTATCGGGTGAAGCGTTCCTGGGACGACGAATCAAAATGTTCACTCCCTTTTTCGAGGGGTCGAGTTCCAGATTGTCGAACTCGGCCGCGCGTTGGCGAAGGAAGGCGATGGCTTCTTCGACGGTGGTGTCTTCGAAGTCGATGCGCGGGATGATGATGCGTTTGAGCTTGTTGGTGATGTAGGACACACCGCCCGATTGCTGGTGGCGTAGATCCCTGCGTGCGAGGCCGAGGCTGTCTTGCAATGCGAGGTCGCTGCCGCGGAGTGTTTGCGTGAAGAGCATCGTTTCCGAGTCGGGCGTTGGAGCTTCGAGTTCCCAGCGGAGCGAGAGCTCGCGGGCGATGCGTTTCTGCGCGCCCGGCAGGGCGTGGGCGAGCAGGGCTTTTTCGGCGGCGTTGAGGCGCTGCCAGGCGTAGGGGCGGAGGTAGGTTTTCAGGTTGCGGCCTAACAACCAGTCGTCGATGAACTGCGGCTCGGGTTTCTGGGCGAGCAGGGGTTTGACGTGTTTTTCGAAGAAGGGCTTGTCCTTGCGGGCGAGGAAGAGATGCAACTCGTGGCAGGCGTGTTGGGAGAGCAGGTCGAGTTTTTTGGCTTCGTCGAAGTTTGGCCATTCGGTGAGGAAGACGAACTCGCGGACGCGTTCGTCGGCAGTCATGCCGTAGAGGAACTGGTGGGCTTCGGTGAGGGTGGTGAAGGCGCGCCAGTCGGCGTCGAGCAGGTTTTCGATGGAGGCGGTGGCGCCTTTTTTCAGGACGGCGGCGCTGCGGGTGGCGAGGTGGTGCGCCTTGGGATCGAGCGGGCGGGCGATCCGGCGGTCGCGCAGGGACGTCTCGCTGGCGGGGAGCGGCAGGGTCAGCGTGTCGTCCGCGAAGGCGTCGGTGGCCGTGATTTCAAGGAACTGGCTGCCGGTGAAATCGCCGAGCGGCAGGGTGAGCGTGCCGTCGGCTTCCGGGGTGAGGTTGAACTTCACGGCGGCGGGCATTTCGAGGAAATCGCAGACGACGGGGAGTTCGCTGCCTGAGCCGCCGCCACGTTTTTTTGCCGCATTTTTCTTGCCGAAGCTTCCGCTGCCACGTCCGCCGCGGCCTTTTCCTTCCGCACTGCCGGAACCACTCAGGACGCCTTGGTCGAGGTCCTCGTCGGTCCAGCGGTTGAGCAGGAGGCCGGGGCGCGGGAGCATGGAGCCGGGGAAGGTTTTGGCGGAGCGGCGGTCGAGGATGTAGCGCATCTCATCGCTGAGGCGGCGCTCGGTGAGGAAGCCGCAGGTGAGGAAGCCGGGCGAGAGGCGGTCAGGGACGGGCGGCGCGAACGGATAGAGCCCGGAGCCGCCATTCCAATCCTCGTGGCGGTAGCGTTTGCCGATGACGGAAACGCGGGTGTCCGGTCCGAAATCGCGGAGCTGGATCTTGAGTTGGTCGTTTTCCGCGGTGGCGGTGGCGATGGTGGGATTGAGCGACGTGTGGAGCGGCAGGATGCGGGTTTTGGAAATGAGCAGGCCGCCGGTCTGGATGCCGGAGGAAATCTGGATGTTGGTGGTTTCATCGCCTTGGGTGAGCTTGAAATCGCCGGGCGGTAGGTTGCGGATGACGAGTTGGCCGTCCTCGATGGTGAGCTTGTCGAAGTGGTCGCGGACGGGTTGCTTGTTGACGATTTCGAGTAGGGACAACTCAAGGTGGTTCGGCGCGGCGGCGGGTTTTTCGAGCGGCAGGCGGATCTCGCTGAACGGCGGGAGCTGGAGGCTTGAAGTGTAGTCGAGGCTGCGGGTCTGCGGTCCATAAAGCGTATCGGAGATGTCGGTGCCGATGGCTTCGAGATAGTCGATGGTGTCGAGTGTGCCGAGATCGACGCGGCCTTCGGCATCGGTGCGGACCTTGAGCGTGACGTCCGATCCGTAATCGAACCGCGAGCATTCCAGAGTGATGACTCGCGACGGTAGCGGCTCGCCGTTACGGCCGCGGATTTCGAGGCGGTGGCCGGTGGCGGTGCGCGAGAAGAATGCGGTGCCCACGCGTGCTTTCTTGAGGTCGTCGTTGATCTGATAGGTGGTCTCGTCCTGGAGCTTGAGCGGATCGCCTCCGGTGGCGGGGGCGACGGTGCCGCGCAGGGTGAGCGTGAGTTTCAGGAGATCGGCGGGGACTTGGAAGGGGACTTCGAGGACGGGCGTGAGCGTCAGGTTTTCCGCGATGACGCGCTCGGTGGTAACGCCGCCCAGCAACTCCGCCTTGAGCACGATGGCGGGGTCCTTGATGCGGTCGAGCGGGACGTCGTGGCCGTGGTTGGTGAGGCGGACGCGGAGGTGGAGGCGGGCTTCCTGATCGGCTAACAACTGTTCGCGGGCGAGGAAGAACCTGGCGTCGAGGGCAAGCTCGTCGCTGCGGGTGCCGAGGGAGATCGGCGTGGCGAGCTTGCCGGCGAGGACGAGGCCGGAGGTGAGGGGCTGGTTGGGCGCGTCCGGGATGGTGATGACGCCGGAGGCATCGGCGTTGAACGTTTCACGGCCGAGGGTGATGCTGGCGTTGCGGACGAGGCTGCCATTTTCATCGAAGACACGGAGGGTTTGGGCGGTGGCGTTGCGTTCGGGAAAGGCGATGAGCTGGCCCTTGCGGATGAGGGCGCGGGCGGAAACCTGGCCGCCCACGAAATCGACGAGCCATGCGCCGGGGCCGCTGAGTTCCGGCAGGTTGATGCTTTCGCGGTGGAGCACGATGGGGTCCTGAGCGAAAGCGATGCGGCGTTCGTGGTGCGGCACGAGGCCGTCAAGATCGATGGAAACGTCGGGCTCGCCGCCGTGGCGGGCGAGGTGGGAGGGGAGATCGAGTTCGTAGATGCGGACGAGCAGGTCCGGCGTGTTCTTGAGATCGAGCGTGAGGGAAACGGCGGCGTCCGAGTCTAACAGTGTTGGTGCGCCGGGAGCGAAGCCGATGCGGGCTTCTTGCTGGAGAGTCTTGAACTCGGCGGGATCGATGAGCTTGCCCCAACGGTCCGGGTTTTTCCCGGCGAGCAGACGAGCGCGGGCATGCAGGCGGGTGAGGCGTTTCTCCTCGATGAAGGGCGCGAAGTCGGCGGCGGAATCGGTCAGGCTGAGGAAGTGCTGGAGGGTGGATTCG
This sequence comes from Luteolibacter sp., assembly GCA_041549835.1. Lineage (GTDB taxonomy): Bacteria > Verrucomicrobiota > Verrucomicrobiia > Verrucomicrobiales > Akkermansiaceae > Luteolibacter. The sequence goes on from JBFEQB010000065.1 coordinate 10,977, forward strand.
ATGAGCGCGAGGTCGTCGCGCACGGGCGGGCAGCCGGTGGCGGCGGCGAAGTCAGAGTCTAACCAGATGCAATCCGGCGCCTGTTTTTCCGGGATGCGAAGCAGCGGGTGGTGCTGGCGCGGCAGGGCGAGATAGGAGAGGAAGTCGTCCTTTGGGAAATTGCCGAGTTCCTGTTGAAGGCGGAGGTGGTGGAAGAGGAGATGGGACTTGAGCGAGTTTTGGGCGGGCGGCAGGGCGAGCGCGTAATCGCGGCAGCGGGCGAGGTGGGCGGCGTGGGCTTTGAGGTCGCGGGCGAAATCCGTCTCGGCGCCGGGGCGGAGTTTGGTGAGGTAGGCGAGGTTGAAGTCGCCGTTCGATCGAAGCTCAGGGTGGATATCCAAGAGTGCCACGAGCTGGTCGGAGGTGAGCTTCTGGTGAAGGGAAACGGAACCGAATGGGACGGGCTTTTCGAGGCCGAGCGAGCGGTCGATCAACGGGACGACGCCGGGGTGATCGGCGCGGTCGAGTTTTTGGAGAAACCAGCGGATCTTCGCATCGTCGAAGGATTCGACGTTCGAGAGTTCGCGGAGGAGGCGCTGGTCGCGGTATTTCGTGTAGGGCTGGCGCGGCTGTTCCTTGGCGGCGGCTTTCTCGAAGGCCACCTCGGTAATGAGGGCGGGATCGAGACGGGTCGGCAGGCTCTCGGCGGCTGCGGCGGCATCCGGGCGGGTGGCGTCGAACTTGAGATCGAGTCGGCGGATGAGCTCGCCGAGCGAGATGTCCGGGTTCGTGCGGTAGTCGAGCAGGAGCTGGCGGTTTTCCAGGACGGTGAGTCCGGCGGCGGAGACCGGTTGTTGCTTGCGCTCGGAAGCGGATTTCCATTCGGTGATGGTTTTCAGGAACTCTGCATTACGGTCGGCGAGCTGGTGGTCGAGTGCGGTGTGGAAATAGGCGTCGCGGGTGCCGGGAATGAGTTCGGTTAGAGCCGCGCTGCGGGTGGCGGGATCGGCGAAGCGCTCGCGGAAGTTATCATCATCGGCGGGAAGCAGCGTGCACGTGAGGAACAGACAAATGAGGGCTTTTCTCATGGGTGGAACATGAGTCTCCCTGATAGGAGCGGGAAGTTAAAAATATGGATTGGCGACCCGCCCGGGCTTCATGCCGTTTCGTTACCAAAGCCGTGTTGGCGGAAAGCGTCTAGCCTCCTATGGAAGCCTTGGTATGTGGTGTGCTCCTTTGTCGCCGCGCGTCAGCGGACGGTGGGTTTCAGCACAAACAAGCCATGGGATGCCTGAAAGGCATGGGACTGGTTCATGCGCTTGAATTCGTGGCCGGCACCCCATGAATCCGAGAAGAGGATCTCGTTGGTCTTGTCATTGTAGCCGATGATCATGCGCATGTGGCCGCCAGCGGTTTGGGGGTTGAGTTGCGGCTTTTCGGGGTAGCGACCGAGCTCCAGTGCCCA
>JBFEQB010000066.1:0-11925 GCA_041549835.1 Luteolibacter sp.
GGCGCTCAGGCAAACGGAGGATGGCTGGGAACTCGTGGGCATCAACACCTTCACCGAAGGCTACGGCGGCCGCTTCGGCGACACCGGCGGCGGCGTGCTCGTGGAGTCCTACACGGACTGGATCCACCAGACCACGGGCATTCCGGAGCCGGGGAGCGTGCTGCTGTGGCTGGTGGCGGCAGTGCTGGCAATCTTGAGACGGGAAAGAAGGCGTGCACCTCTTGTCGGCGGATGATTCCTGCGTGTGCATGGCCTCCGTGAACCCGCACACGCGTTCACGTGATACCTCTACGGCCGCAAAAGGGATAAGGTCTTCCCTTTCCGCGAGCATCCTTTCCCCCCTAACCCCCCCATGCGCTTCGGTTTCAGCCGGAAGGCAGGACCCTACTGACAGACCCTACTGAGCATATCCGACCACCGGATTGTGACCAAACCCTGAATTTAGACATCTCACGCCTCTTCTTGCTTTTATGGCACGGATTTCGCTCAGGCAGAGCCGAACTGCTAACACTCCCACAGAGAAAATTTCCAAAACGTGAGACAGGCAGTGGCCGCATAATCCTTTCATCTTCAATTGCTCGACTGCTTTTCCCGCTGATTTCCTCTCAATAAAATTTCAGCCTCTAGCTGCATTTCAAAAGCCCGTTCCCACCACTCCCGCACCATTGCGAGAGTGCTGGGACCAGGAAGAGAAATCCCCCCAACCTCAAACTGCCGCATTCGCATGTCCACGAAATCGACTACAGAACCGTCGGAATGGCCTTCGATGGAATGGCCCTCCTCCCCGCAACGCATACGGCCACCCTCACGCTTTGAGCTGTCACTGATTCGTGTTCTGATCTTCTGCGGGACGATCTTGCTCGTTTCATTCGCCGCCTGGCTTTTCCAACCAGAGCATTGGGGCGATCCTTGGCTGGTCTGGGCGTTGAACCTCTCGTTCGGCCTGATTTTCCTAAGCTTGCTCTGGGAATGGTGGTATTACTGGCGGATCTCCGTCCCGGAAAAACGGGAGCCAAGCCGTCCATACACGGTCGACATTTTCACAACCGCCTGTCCGGGTGAACCGGCCGGTATGATCGTCCGCACGCTGAAAGCGATGCAGAACGTTTCTTACCCCCACACCAGCTATCTCTGCGACGAAGGCAACGATCCATATCTTAAAAAAGTATGTGAGGAATTAGGCGTCGTCCATGTCACCCGCGTCGAGAAGATCAACGCCAAAGCAGGCAATATCAATAATGCCCTCCGGCAAAGCAGCGGCGAGATCTGCATCATTCTGGATCCCGACCATGAACCGGCACCGTTCATGATCGACCGACTGCTCGGATATTTCGACGACGAATCGGTCGGCTTCGTGCAAAGCGTCCAGGCCTACAGGAACCAGGGTTCCACCTTGATCGCACGCGGGGCCGCAGAGATGCAGTATCATTTCTACGGACCGATCGAAATGGGAATGCATGGTGGAGGCACTCCCCAGGCGATCGGCGCGAACTGCGCTTTCCGGAGAACCGCCCTCGAGTCGATCGGGGGGCACGCCGCAGGCCTTGCCGAAGACATGCACACCACCATGCGCCTGTACGCCGCGGGCTGGAAAGGCGCCTATGTTCCCGAAATCCTCACACGCGGACTCGTTCCGCAAACCCTCGGAGCCTTCTACAAGCAGCAGTTGAAATGGTCATGTGGCACCTTCGACCTGTTCTTCCAGGTGCTACCGAAGGTTTTCAAACAGATGACATGGTATCAGCGTATCCATTTCACGGTTTGCCCTCTGTTTTTTCTCCAAGGTTGGATCACGTTCTTCGGAACCCTGGTGCCGATCTTCTGCCTGCTTTTCGGCGGCGTGGCATGGGAGATCAAAGGTGGAACGTTTTTCAACCTGGCCCTACCTCTGATCCTGCTCGTGCTGCTGATCCGGATGGTCGTGCAACGGTTCCTGGCGGAGCCTTCCGAACGCGGCTTCCACCTGATGAGCGGCATTCTCAGTGCAGGAACCTGGTGGGTTTTCAGCATCGGCAATATCTGCGCTCTATTTCGCAAAAAGATTCCCTACCTGCCGACACCGAAGGACGATTGGGCGGAAGACGCCTGGAAGATCTCGATCCCGAACATTGTGCTGGGTTTGATCAGCCTCGCCGCAATTCCGATCGGTCTGGTTCGGGATTATTCCCCGTATAGCGGGCTCATGTCTTTCTTCGCCGCCTGGAACGCGGTGAACCTGCTGACCGTGGTCGCGATTTCCCAGCAGAAAACCAATGAGCGGCTGCGAGAAGGAATCATAAAATGGACTGCCCCGCTTCGCAGACCATGGATCAGCCAACCGGTCTCGTTCCTTGGCAGACAACTGAATCATCTCCACAAAGGCACGCTCGCGCTCCTCCGAGAACGGCCACTCGTCTTCACCTCCATCGTTGTCGCGGCCTTCGCAAGCTTTGCGATCACGAAGAACCAACCGGAGAAAGACCTTTCGATGGCTTGGGCCCACCTGATCAAGGAGGAAAAGGAGGTGGGTGGCTTCTATTCCGGATTCTATGCTCCTGCTGATTTCACTCGTTTGGAAGTCCTCAACAAAAAGTTAGCCGATGCCGAGGAGCTCATCGGACAGTCCCTCGATATCGCTTCCATGTATGTCGCCTGGGGACCGCAAAGCATAGACGGGTTTCCTCAAGAGCAACTGGAGGATCTCGTTTCCCAGCGGAAAATTCCGATGATCACTTGGGAGCCTTGGACAGAGACTTTTGGCTGGACCCATGAACAGAACCTCCCGCTTGCGAAAAACAAAGCCATCTTCCGAAACATCGCGGACGGAGCATTCGATTACTACATCGCCGCATTCGCAGACAAGATTCGAGACCTCGGAGCGCCTGTGTTCCTTCGTTTCGGCCACGAAATGGACAATCCCCAGTATCCTTGGTCGGAGGGGGGTCAAGTAGCCCCAGAGGATTTCATCGGAGCATGGAGGCGGGTCGTGAGCCTTTGCAACGAGCGGGGTGCCAGCAACGTCACATTCGTCTACAATCCGTGGAGGGGTGTGGCCGTTGATAAGTATTATCCGGGAGACGACTACGTGGACTGGATCGGCCTGACTCTCTTGAATTACGGCAAAGCCGGACGTGACGGCCAATGGCACTCCTTCCAACCCCTTTACGAGGAATTCCATAACCACATCGAAAAATATGACAAGCCGGTGATGCTCGCTGAGTTCGGATCCACACCTTACGGTGGAGACGCCGGAGAATGGTTGGCGGACGCTTTCGAAACCATCAAGACCAGTTACCCCCAGATTCATGCCGCCGTTCTTTTCAATAGTGGAGAAGACAAGAACTGGGCGACCGATTGGAGGCCGTCCGCCACTGCCAGCGGCATCGACTGGAACGCCCTGCATGATGCCGAGATAACAAAAACCCTCGCAGACGGCTTCGCAAGGCTCCAACAAGATTCGGGCGGTAACGAAGCATCCGGTTTCCCTCGGACCAACTATCGGAACGCCAAGTCCCCCGCAGCCACTGGCAAATGCATCACCGGATCGCCCGGCTCATACGAACTCACCGTTGATGGAAAGCCTTTCTACATAAAAGGCGTGGCATACAATCCAGGGCATGACTGGCGTGACGGGTCCAAGATCCTTTCACGGCGCGAACTCGACAAGAACTTCGCGGCACTGAAAGCAATGGGAGCTAACACGATCCGCCGTTATTCAGGTGGCTGGGAAGATTACAACCTCTTCAATGCCGCCGATCGGGCGGGTTTGAAAGTCATCTACGGTCTCTGGCTGCCCCACGACACCGATTACGCCAGAGACATCGCGCAACTTGAGGAATACGAAGAGGGATTTGTCAAATTGATCGACGACCTCAATGACGAGCCATCACTGATCGCATGGGTCATTGGAAACGAAGTATGGGGCGGATTGAAACATTCCTTCGAACAACCCTACCTGACCGAAGTCAGGTGGGCTTACATCCAATTCGTGGAACGACTTGCCCGCCGGATCCGAATGATCGATCCAAACCGCCCTATCATGGTCGCATGCGAGCACACCGAAGAACTTCCCGGCGCGCTCTGCGACTACGCGCGTCTCGCTCCTACGGTGGACCTTCTCGGCATCAACTCTTTCTACGGTGAGCATCTCACCTACCTTCAGGAAACTGTCGAGGAGTTTGGAAATAAAAAACCCTATGTGGTCACCGAGTTCGGACCCGATGGCTACTGGCACTCGGATTACAGTTCCCACAGCTCCAGCGGTCTCCTGTTGGAGCATTCGGCCCGAGACAAAGCCGCGATGTTCGCGAATCGTTGGAAAAACCATATCGAGGCGAACCGCGGTCACAACCTCGGCGGTGTGGCCTATTGCTGGTCCGAGCGTTATGAGGGGAGTTCGACCTGGTTTGGCATCGTCAAGCGGGACGGAACCCCTAAGCCGGCATATTCCTCACTCAAGCAAGCATGGACAGGAAATGGACAATGGGAACTCCCGGGCCCGGACATTCAAAGCCTGACCCTTTCCGGAGATGTGATCGCTCCTGGGGAAACGATTGCTGTAGAAGCGTTGGTAAATTTAGACAAAGCGACTCCAAAGGTGGAATTCGAATGGAAGGTCATGGAGGGCAACTATGAGGAAGCTGATGTCGAAATGGGCTTCATCACTGCCGAACATGACAAACTGAACATACGAATGCCCTTCGAGGAAGGTCGCTACTGGATCCATCTCACGGTCTGTGACAAGGCCGGAAGATTGGATGAAATCGCGGCTGAAATCCGCGTCAGGGAAACCGCCACTCATCCTCAAATTGCCCTCAAATCCACTTCCATGTCATCCAAGGATGCCCATTGAAGATTTACCCCAACCAACGATGAAATCAGTCACACTTCTCCTATTCACATTCGCCACTTTTGCCGTTTTTTCACCAAAGGCTCGAGGTGAGGAGGAAAAGTGGAAGATCCGTTCGGAGACCGTCTACTCAACAGGCGACTACGGAAGCAGCATCGAGACCCGTGTGCTCTACGCTCCAATTGAAATTCGCCGGATGTTCGAATGGGGCGAACTCGGAGTCGCCATCCCCTACCTCTGGTATCAGTCCGAGGGTACTTTCAGCTATATCGACCCGACAGCGACACCTCGGTTGCAGAAACTCCATATTTCGGAGAGTGATTCGGGAATTTCCGATCTGCTCTTTGATGCGATTTTCCGCGTGTTGCCTCAAAGCGGGAATCAACCTGAGGTTCTGTTTCGCGGCTATTGGAAGCCACCTACGGCCAACGAAGACAGAGGATTGGGCACGGGCGGTCATGATTGGCTTCTAGGGACTGAATTCTGGGGCTGGATACCGAAAAGCGAACGGATGTTTTACTTCGGTAGCCTTTACCGATATTTTTCAGACGGATCCCCCGACCGCAAAGCCAAAGACAGTTGGATCTACGAGGCTGGACTCGGTGGCCTTGTGACTGACCAGCTGGTAGCCAAGATTTTTTACCGAGAGCAATCGGCTACCGCGCCCAGGTTCCCGCCGGCCCCTTCGCTTGAATGCGAAGCCGAGTACAAACTGAAGCAGAACTTGAAGATTCTCTCAGGATTTTCGATTGGAATGTCAGACGCGGCAGCAGACTGGAGCGTCATGTTTGGATTCGAGAATAAGTTCTGATACGTCGCCAGGGTCCGTCGCTAGGGGCGGTCCCGACGAACAAGGAATCGACAGGATCAGTCCCGGTAATCGATCACACGGCCAAGCGAAGATGCCGACGGGGGCGAGGGCGCTCCCGGGATGTTCGCAAGGGGGTGCCAATCCACCGCTACTTGAGAAGCCCACCGCCAAACACAAAGCGGCCTCCTTTTTGAGGAGGCCGCCGATGAAGCGGAAGGGATGGATGAGCCGCAAGTCCCTTAGGGGCCGACCAGAGATAGGAGGGAAGGGGGTGTGTAAAACATGTTTAACTTAGTGCGCTATTCCACCCTGGCCGATGCTAGGCGGCAGCTCCTCATCACGGCTGCTGCACCGCGCGGTAGAAGCGTCTGGCAACGGAGCCCGACGGTGCTGCCGAATCTACGAATTCCTGATTCGTGCCGACCTGAGTGGCAAGCCCCAAGGGTTGCCAGGATTCCAAATCCGAGGATCCGAATATGCGGAAAACCCCCTGCGGTGCCTTTTTCAGCCGGATCTTGAAACCGCCACCTGGCACAAAGCCCACTGCTTCCAACATCGGGGCCTGGAGATACTCGACAGTGAAGCTGAATCCGTCGAGTATTAGGTCGAGACGGGACACACTGCCGGCGTCGATGGCGTTTACTATCACTTCCCCGTCGGTGTTAGCGAATCCGTTGAATCTGCGGCCGTCATTGCTTGTTAGGTTGACGAAGGCGCCAGGCTGGATGAAACCATTGACGTCGGTGACGCGGATTCTCACTCCTCCCTCTGCCTGCGTCACCGTGGCCACCAGACCGCTACTAGCAGTCGCTTTTGGAACCGACCGGTGCCGGATCTCCATTTCGGGGTCGCCCAACAACATGTAGGCGAACGTGTTACTATCCCACCAACCGCCACCACCGGTCGTGGTGTAGGAAATCGACTCCGCCTGTCCGAGCATTGGCGCCAGGCGGGTATATCCGTACCAGTATTGCGCCAGGAAGATGCCCTTTGCCCGCTCGTGGTTCTCGGATGTTCCGGAGGTCACTGTCGCCCCGAAATGCGCCACGGCCCCGGCGTCCTCCAGACTCATCCAATGCTCGCCGATGGAGTCGTTCTGATTGATCCGGTTGTTAAGACAGTTGATCGCGTAAACGATCGGCTGCACCGGGTTGTCGAGCTTGTCAACATGGACGGTGGCGGAGAAACCGGTGCCGGTGCTGGTGCTGCTACCTGAGCCATCCCAACCGTAAGACCAATCGCTTTCACTGCCGTGCCCCCGGTAAAGAATCTGACCGCGACCCGCATCCAAGGCGTCGAGCACATCCTGATTCACCGCCCGCACCACCGAGGAGCTTGCCGCACCCGCGTGCAAAGTTTCGAAGGTGGGCGGATTGAAGTAGAGCGGCCAGTGCGCAATTTGCTCGACCGCCAGCGAGTATTTCGTCGGCCAATCAGCATTCACCCCGAAGTCATCATCGTCCATCTGGCTGTTAGCACAAAGCGTGGCGATGGTCGGCCAGGTTCCGCTCACCGGCGTGTGTTCGTATTTGAGGATCTTGTCGAGTTGGTTCTTCAGCTCACTGGTGCTGTTCGCCGACAACCGTCCGACGTAAAGGCTCGGAAACCGATCACTCCCAAGCACCTCATAAACGTGGTCGGAGTCCGCGTTGGTGCCATCCGGGGTGCCTATAATTCGCGAGCTGCGACCGGCTGGAATTACATTCTGGTCACCGCAAATCAACACATAAACCCCGTGACAGTAGTGCTTCTGAAAGTAGGCCTCAAGATACTCGTCGATGTCGTCTCGATTGGCCGGCAGATCTCCGTCGGCACCGACATAGACGAAATCAACGTTCAGCCCCTTGGATTGTTTCCAAACGGCGAAATTCTCCAGCGTCGGCCGCCAATCTTTCGGACAAAGGATTAGGTAGCGTGCCGAACGCGACGCTTCGATCTTGAGTCCTTTCGCTGTGAGCGACTCGCGGAGTGCCTCGCCGTTGAGGTAGGGTTGGACGAAATACCAGTAGTCCCAAGCCATTGGGCATTCGAAATCTTCAGCCCCCTCCAAGTGCTTGAGGTAGACGCGGAAGATAGGCATTGTCTGGATTGTCGATGGATTGATCAGGGTGAAGACCGGGATCGCCAGTGTAGCGCCTGATAGAGCCCCGCCCATGCCGCCGATTTCTCCCATCAAGGGTTCACTGCCTATGTATTGGCCTTTGAAATTGCTATAGAACTCAGTGTCGATCAGATCCGGGGCTCTGAAACCGTTGTCCGCATCGCCACCTTCAAAGCCTGCCGGGGCAACCGAAAGCGTCAAAGGAATCGTCACAAGCTTCCCTGGTTCGAGCCTCGCCTCCGTGGTTGCAGGGGTGTTTTTCCGCGACATCGCGACCTTCGAGCGCAGCCGGGGAAGACCTGGCCGGGCCCCCTCCGGGTCAATGCCTAACTCTATCATATCCGCTGCAGTCTGCGGATTGGCGCCGAGCGCCGATTCCGGGAAAAAATACGTCCGCTTACTGCCCACGCCTGCGACAAATGGCGCCGGGTTCCTCTTCGGTTGCTTCAGCACCTGAGGAAAATCCCACCACCCCGGATCCTCTTTGTTAGCAGGAAATCCCTTGCCGCGAAACTCGATGGCCGGATAGCTGAGGCGGAAGTAACTTTTGCCGCCATAGATCACCTCTTCCGCCCAGAACCCTGGGACGGTGACCTCGATCTCGGTTTCCAATGGATCGGCAACGAGCACATTGAGAACCACCGGCGTACCCGGAGGTGCCTCTGGGTCCACGGGGATCCATTCTTTCTGTTGCTGCGCGTTGAGTGACATGCAGGCGGATACTGCTATGTAGAAGCAGACAGAAATGCTATTAAGATACGATTTCATGGTTTGTTGTTCGATCGGTTACAGGTTATCAAACGCATATGAATATAGCATGCATCTGATTCTCAGCGGGTTTATGGTTTTTCGTCGGCGGAAAGTTTGTTCTATATAAACAGAAAGTGTCAGTGGGGTGGGTTTAAATTGAATTTGTTTCAATTGTAGCCGGATACCCGTAAGGTATTTAAATATTAAATACAGACAATGACACAAGATGAGGAAATATTAAATATAGACAGAATTTAAAATACATCTATGTAGCTTTATGGTGCCTCTCGGATTAAAACCCAAAAAATGGTTTTGATGAATTCGGGATAATGTTTTGGGAATCCGCCCTTGGCTAGAAGGCTCCGAAATAGTCGATAGGCCGGACCGGATTGCGGAAAAAGCGATTTAAATAAGAACTGGCATATTATATTGTTTCAGATGATTAGATAGCGGATTAGTATCGCGTGATTTGCTTTTTGTTGTGCGTGTATTGCTGTCTAGTGCATCGTCAGGCAAATAGTCGGCGCACTAATTGCTTTGGTTGTTGCATGTCTAAAGCACTTCCGCCTCTGAAAATCAGTCCTTCCCAGATGGCAGAACTTCAAAGCCTGAGTCGAAGCCGCACTAAAGCAGGGTCAGTAGTATCAGAGTGAATCAAGGGCTTTTTTGATGTTTTTTGAGGCTGGGATATAGGCGCGAGGGAGCCGTGCCAAGTCGAGAGTTTTGATTTGGCGGTGCCGCGTCTGGGCCTTTACGGGATGTTCGCTTCCGGGACGGAAGTTGGAGACGGAAGCGGGTGGTGACGGAAGCGGGTGGTGGCGGCCACCGCTTGCCCGACGGTTGGAAGGTCGGACGTCGCCCCTGTGAGCCCGGGTCAGTCCTGGGATTTCAGGATTGAGTCGGGTCATTGCTCACGGATTAACAAAAATCCTTCGTCAGGAACGGTCCCGGCCAACAGGCGAACAACGGTTTCATTATGGAGGGATGGGACCGGGACGGTGACCGAGATCAGTCCCGGTAATCGATCACACGGCAAAGCGAAGATGCCGACGGGGGCGTCGGCGCTTCCCGGATGTTGGCAAGGGGGTGCCAATCCACCGCTACTTGAGAAGCCCACCGCCAAACACAAAGCGGCCTCCTTTTTGAGGAGGCCGCCGATGAAGCGGAAGGGATGGATGAGCCGCAAGTCCCTTAGGGGCCGAGGAGCAGGAAGGAGCTACTTGTGGATCACGATATTGCCACCTCTAATAACGGTCTGGTTGTTGAGGCTCTCGGAATCATCCGTGCCCGCCTGATTGTCGTAAACAATTTCGTCGTTGATCAGATCCCAGATCTTGATGCGGAAACGGTCCACACCGCCACCGCCAGCCACGTCGCCATCCACCCCGGTCAGGAGGAAGCCAAATCCCTCTTCTCCGTTGACTATGCCGTAGCCCTTGAACTGGGCCCTCGCTCCCGCCACCACCAACCAATCATAGGTGTTGCTGTGGAAGTTCAGGTCGCCGGCCTTGAACTGGAACTGGGTCTGACCGGTGGGTGTGGTGGCACCCTTCTTGTATTTCGAAACGAAGCCGAACGAGGCCTTGCCCTCGACCTGCCCATACGCGGGCTGTCCAGGATACAGGGATCCGGGCGGTGACCAGACCCAGCCGCCGCCGGTGACGAAGCCACCATCCGGATCGTAGATCACCACGTAGGCCGGGAACTGGCCGAGCACGGTGTCGGCCGCGCCGGCGTTGTCTTCGGCGTCTACGGCTTCGAGACGGATCGAGTAGACGCCCGGCTCGGTGAACGCGTAGGTGTCACGGACTTCGCCATCGGTAACAGTTCCGGCCAGAGGCCCCTCGGAGATGCCGGCGCTGGTGAAGAACCAGTCGGCGGAGACGATCGCGCTGCAGTCCTCAAGCGTGCCGGCGAAGTCGATCGGAGCCGATACCGGGCTGAGGTAGCCCGACTCCGGTGCGGTGATGGTCACCACCGGCGGGCTGGTATCGACGACCGTCACGGTGCGCACGACGGTGGCCACGTTGCCGGCTGCGTCGGCCACCGTGTAGGTCAGTGTGTAGGTGCCCGGGACGTGGATGTCCACCGTGCCGCTCACTTCGACCAAGTCTAGCAGGTCGCCATCGGTGTCATCGTTGGCCGTCCAGCCGGGATCGGCGAATTCCTCGCCGCACTCGAGCGTCAGCGAGTCGTCGCCGGTGAGGATGATCTCCGGCGGGGTGACGTCGCCGAAGACCAGCAACTTGACCTGATCCATGGCGACGCAGCCGTCGCCGGCTCCGACCACGGTGAAGCGGTAGCGGCCGGGCGGAGTGGCGTCCGTGGTGTGGATGGTGAGCATCGTGTCGCCCGGCAGGGTCAGGGGAGCGACCGAGTAATCGAAGGTGACGCCCTCGGGCAGCGAGCCGGTCTGGTCGATGAGGAACATCCCCAAGACCGGCGTCCGGCTGCCGAGTTTCTCGCCCGTGACCCGGTAGGTCCCGGACTCGCCCTGCAGCACCTCGTCGTCGATCGCCGTGGCCGTGAGCAGGCAGTCGGTTTCACCGACGAAGATCAATCGGGTAGCCGCGTTATTGCCCTCGTATTCCTCGAAGGGAAAGTCGGCGCCACGGGGGCGGATCACCACTTGGACGATCTGCGGACCCATGACTTGCGGAGTCCACGGAACGCACAGCACCGTGCTGCCGCCACCATCGGGGAAGTCGACGGTGGTCTGCGCCACCGGGACGGAGACGAGGCTGCCATTGATGGGGGTCAGGACGTTGACGTCGACCGGCACGCCTACCAGCGGGGTGGAGGCCCCCTCGTTCCAGTAGCGGAGTTCGGCGGCGATGGCGATCGGTTCGTTGGGCAGGGGGTTGCGGGACAGGCCGCCGAGGCGATCCTCACGCAGGAAGGCGATGTGCTCCGAGTAGACGTAGAGGTCGCCGGTCGCGGCGGCCGGGGTGTCGGGGCCTGGCTCATTGCTGTAGCCCGTACACTCGATGGTGAACTCGGCCCTTCCGGTGAGGGTGCCGTCGGTGACTTCGACGACCATCCGGTTCACGCCCAGCGGCAAGCCGAGGTAGGGATTGGTCGAAATGACTCCCGCGAGATTGGTGTGGATGCCGTCGCGGCTCGAGATGAAGACGCCGTTCTCGTCATAGGCGGTGACGGTGACCTCGGCGCACTCCACCGGGAGCGGACCAGTCCCGGGCGAGACGTAGAGGGCGCGCCCCGTGAGCCATTGATAGAGCGCCCGGCAGCCGCCGCCGGTGGCGGTGACCTGAAGGGTAGTGTCCGGCGGCGGCGAGACCGAGGTGGTCAGGGCACGGGTGGCCTCGTCGTTGCCGGCCCACTGGTAGGGAGTCGGGTCGAGGCGCACCAGAATCGTCCAAGTCCCCTCGGTCGGAACCTGCCATTGAACGCAGACCTCGGTCTCGCCGCCGCCCA
>JBFEQB010000067.1:0-11896 GCA_041549835.1 Luteolibacter sp.
ACGACGGACAGAAAGAACAGGATTTTCTGGGTTGGCTGGTTTCCGACCCCTTCACCTCACGCAGCCCGGATCAACGAAACTACGCCAAGCAGGCTGTCCGTGACGACTTCGTCGTCCTGGTCGGCTCCGGCACATCGGCAGATCCCGACGACGAGGTGAACGCCGGACTCCTCAGTCTTGGGAAGAGCGGGGCCAAATCGAGTGCTCTTGCGTGGGCCGTGTTCGACGAGGGCACCAAGGCGCGGGTTTCCCTGCCCGAGCCCGACCGGGCGGAATTCGATTTCGCCGACCGGCTCGCCGAGCAAGCGGCACCCGCAGTTCCCGGCTTCGCCTCGGTCCGCGATTCGCAGCGCGACTGGAAACCGCTCGCCGCACTCGGCAATGAGCGACTCAAGCTGGTAAGCCTCGCACAGACCCAACTCACCTCGCCGGGCGGAAACTCCGCCGACTTCCACCACCTCACCGCGGACTCGCTCGGATTGCCGGTCAATGTCGTCGATGGCGGCTTCGCCGCAGACCTCAGCCTGCTCTTTGGCCAGTCGACGTTGCCGAGCGATTATGATCGGCGCTTTCTTTTTTCCAACGAGCGTCAGCCGCTTGCCGATCCGCCGTCCCGAGACGCCGGCATGCACCCGATGCCGACCCCTGATCCATCGTGGAGCTTGCTGCATTCCTATGCCCGGCTGCATGAGCGGGTCGATGATCCGCAGGGATCCCCGACACTGGCAGCCAGCGTCACGCCGCGCCCGCCCGCCGGTACCCAAGCGCGGGCAACCCTGTTCCATCCGCACTTCACCGAGCAACAGATCTCTCCGGTCATCGCCAAGGCACAGTTCATCTTCAGTTACGGGTTCGGTCACCGGAATGATAACCCGAAATCACCCGTCATCATCTGGCTGATCATCGATCCAGTCATCACGCTTTGGAACCCCTACGATGTGAACCTGACCTTCAAACAAGGGCGCATCGACCTCTACCGGGTGCCGCTGGCATTCAGAACCTACCTCAACGGCCAACTCCTCAACCCAAGCGAACCGACCCTGTTCGCGAATACATTCTGGAGCGACGAATTCACGGACCGGAAGAACCGCTACTATCGGCTCAACCTCAAGCCCGCCATCGGATCCGGCAGCCAGATCACGATGCGGCCGGGTGAGCACCTCGTCTTCACCGCCCACAACACCGCCAGTCACTATCAAGGTGAGTATTACAAGACAGGGCTGGATCTGCGAGCCGGCTGGAATCCACCGGCCGGAAATGCCAGCAACCCATATGTCGGCGGGATCGCCACCCTCCATGTGTGCGTCGGCATGGACGGCAAATCCACGGGCAACATCAACGGGAAGCTCAAACGGGAGGTCGCTGTCGAACCCGGTGACGTGATTCAGCTCGCTGTCGAGGCAGCAAACGGCGACATCGACACCTTGGACGAGTTCGCCAACAAAGAGGTGTCCGCCTACCTGAAATATTACATGGAGAGCGTGAAGGATGGCGACTTCACCGGGGCGATTGAAGTGGATCTTGGCGCAACGGAGTTGGACGCGCTCCTCCCTTCATTCGGCCCAGAGGAAATGCCCACACTGGTCGTTCCGGCCAACATTCCGGCCGGTCAAGGCAACAAGGGCTCCCCCCCGCCCGCCATGCAGAACAAGGAGCCGTTCCTGATCGCCTCGCTGCATCTCAAGTCCGGCCGGGATTCCCGCCACCCGGCCCGCTCATGGCTACAGAATGCACCGACCAATCAGTTCGCTTCGATGGGTATTGATCAGCCCGAAGACCCGCAGTTTCACCAATACGAGTTCACGTGGGAGTCGATGTCCGACTGGAACAGCTCGCCAACGGTCGAAATCGACTCGGAGAATCGTGGCTTCGGGGCAGCCGGTATTTACAACCAGACAGGTGTCACCAATGCGCCGTTCGTCTCGGTTCCGCTCACCCCGCTGATGTCGATGGCGCAGTTGCGGCACGCGCCGATCAATTCCGGTGGCCAGCTTCCCTTGCAAACGAGGCCGATAGGCAACTCGTTCGCCCATCCGCTGCTCCCGCCGGAAAAGGCGATCGAGCGCGCAGGCAAGCGCACTTTCCTCGACCACTCGTTTCTTGCCAACAACGCCCTGTTCGACCGCTACTTCTTCTCCAGCGCCTCGAGTCAACGGGCTTCCGTCTCCGGCCAGAGTCGCAACCTGAACGAGGTGCTCGACGATTTCTTCTCGGATGAGCAAGCGCTGCCCAACCCGCGGATGCGCCCGCTCCTCCAAGGAGTCAGCGACCCCGGGAAACTCGCCACCCAGCTGGCCACTCCCGGCTCTGGCTTCACCCAAATCGGGGCCCACCTTGGCATCGTCGGCGCCTTCAATGTCAACTCGACCTCGGTCCCAGCGTGGAAGGCCATGCTCGCCAGCCTGCAAGCGCCCCAGACTCCGGACATCGACCCCGCGTCCGGACAGTTGGGAACCGCCAGCGGCGACGGCGTGCTCGTCAGCCGGAACCTGCCACCGACCGGACGTCTGTTCAGCGGCTCTGCTGACAATCCACTGCGGGCCTTGGCCGACACTTGGACCGGCCATCGCCGGCTCGACGAAAGCCAGATCGACGAACTGGCCCGCAAACTGGTTGCCCAAATCAAACGGCGCGGACCGTTCCAGTCGCTCGCCGAGTTCGTCAACCGCCGCCTCAGCAGCGCCGAGCTGGGCGTCTCCGGTGCCCTGCAGTCGGCAATCGATGCCAGCGGGATCAACCGTGACATCGCCACCGCCGGATTGCCGCTGGGGCCGGACACGGATGCCGCCAACCCCGATGCCGCCGCTGGCAACACCTTCGACGGCGCGCCGTCCTCCATCACCCAAGGTGACTTGCTCACCCCGCTCGCTCCGATGCTGAGCGCCCGTTCGGACACCTTCAAGATCCGCGCCTACGGTCAGGCCACCCACGGCGACGCAACCGTGAGGGCATGGTGTGAGGCAATCGTTCAACGCAGCCCCGAATATCTCGACCCCACGGACGAGCCGGCCAGCACGGTGGATGATCTCAACCCGAACGGTCCCAACGCCGTGTTCGGGCGCCGCTTCCAGGTCGTGTCCTTCCGTTGGCTGTCATCCAAGGAAGTGTTGTGATGGCAAAAAGCAAACGGCCATGCTGGACGGACCGACGCGGATTGCATCCGCTATCGCCACTCGCGTAACGGCACGATACACAAAGTCATGAACCGCATTTGTCTGATCCTTCTGTTTGTCCTCGGCAGCCTGTTGCATGCGCAGGAAAAGCCATCCCGCATCCCCGCCTCATTCTACTCCTTCGCCTATGCGGAAGGACTTCAGGACGTTTATGTGCGCACTGGCACGGACTCCTACGAGGAAATCAAGCTATCGACCGCCAACATCATCGGCCCGATGGAGACGATCCCCACCAACGGAGCTGTCACCCTGCACCGCAAGGACAAAGATGCCGAGGGCAAGGAGATCTATCCGCTGGTCGGCAGCGCGGGAATCGGCCGGATAAGCAAGCCCCTGCTGGTGCTGTTCCCCGCGGCGAAGACCGACAAACTGCCCTACCGGGCTCTCGCCCTGGACCGCAGCAACGCCAACTTTCCTCTCGGCAGCTACCAGTTCATCAATATCTCGCCGCACCCGATGCGCGGTCTGGTCGGCAAGACCCGACTCAATTCCAAACCCGGAAGCGTCACCAACCTGCGCCCGGAGGGAGCCCCCGGCGATGTCGTCACGGTGATCTTCGAGTATCACGACGGCAAGCTGTGGCGGCCGATGACCCAGACCCGCTGGGCCATCCGCAACGACCGGCGCAGCCTGCTCTGCGCCTATCTTGACCCGCTCGACCGGCGGGTCAAGATGCGTGCCATCCCGGAACGGCTGGTGCCGCCGCCCAAAAAAAGGGATCAGGGTTGAGATCACGTAGCGGGACGTGGCATCAAATTCGCGCTCCTCTCGACCCGCCGAAACCGGGAAAAACGCTTGCGGGAAAGCTCCCCTGATGTAATTACAATATGCATCCGGCGAGCGCTTGAGGCTCTTGGATCCTCCATCCCGCCGACTGGCCCTAAATCCAACTGAATATCTTGCGATGAAACCCGCAATCCAACACCCCAAGCTCCCTGCTCACCGCATGCACCCGGGCTTCGCCTTGGTCGTCACGCTTTCACTCATGATTTTGCTCACGGTGATTGCCGTCGGCCTGCTGAGTCTCTCGGCGGTGTCGCTGCGCAGCTCCACGCAGGGCATGGCCCAAGCCGAAGCGCGCGCCAACGCCCGGCTCGCCCTGATGCTCGCGATTGGGGAGCTTCAAAAGTCCCTTGGGCCGGACAAGGCAGTCACCGCGACCTCCGAAATCCTCTCCGCAAATCCCGCCAAACCCAACACCACCGGTGTCTGGGAATCTTGGGATTTCGATCCCGAAAGCGCGTCGCTGGATTACGATTCCGAGAAAGCCAGCCGTTTCCGCCGTTGGCTGGTCTCCTGCCCCAAGCCTGCGGATGCCGAGAATCGGGATTTCGCCAACTCCGTATGGAACGGAGAAACCATCGAACTGGTTGGTGAAGGATCGTTGGGAGGCACCGCCCGGGATGATTTCAAAGCCGTGGCGGGGCGGGTTCCGGTTTCAACCAAAGGGGCGGTTCGGGGTGCCTTTGCATGGCACGTCGCCGATGAGTCGGTAAAGGCACGCATCAATCTCTATCGCAATCCGGACCTCAACTCCACGCTTGCCCAAAAAAGCGCGTTGACCGCCGGCCACCGCCCCGACCCTTCCGTCATGACGGCACCTGACGGTTCCGCTCTGGATTTCCTTCCCAACGACCTGACCTCCACCTCGTTCCGGGCCTCGAATGAAACCGTCAGCAAAGTCACGGACCTCAATCAGGTCGGCCTGTTGCCCTCTCCCGGAAACACGGCGAACAAAATCAAACCGTTCCGCAATGACGTGACGCCCTACTCGCTGGGGCTGCTGACGGACGTCCGTAACGGTGGACTCAAGCAGGACCTGTCCTCCGTTTTTGAGATGAGCAGTTCATCCACCGACATCCGCCTGCCAGCCGAGTTCGAGGACCAGCGTCTCTATCAATCGACCACCGGCATCACCGGCGTCTCCGATCCCTATTGGAGCGCCTTGTCGAGTTATTACAATTCCTTCAGGGGCATCCAGAACGGAAACATCAGCCCGACCTCCGATCAGCCCCCCACCCAGAATGTGACGATCGATGACATGGCTCCGCCCACCCGGTTTTTCCCGGGACCGGTAATTCAAAAGATGGAGTTCCTGTTTTCCTTCGTGGTCCGCGACGAGCACTCCCAGGGTAGATTGAGAAAAATGACCCTTAGAGACCCTAACATGAAGTATAAAGGTGATCTGATGTTCTCTCCTCTGGTCACCCTCCACAATCCTTACAACATCAGCATCTCCTTCGACAGCATGCAACTCAGCATGATCAATGTGCCGGTGGCTTTCCTCTTCTATGCGGACGGCATACCGCAAAACAGCCGTTTGGTCTCGCTAGGTGAAATGTTCCATAAACAAACGGGGAAGAACGGGATGCAGTTCAACATCAACATCGCGAATTGGTCGGAACCGACCGGCTCTTCGACTTCCGGTCCGATCGTTCTGAAACCCGGGCAGTCTCTGGTTTGTGGGCCGAATTTACACCCGCTGGCCTCGAGAAGCAATACCCATGGCACACAGTTCTGGATCCCCTACAACACCCAAATTGCCAAGATGAAGGCCAAGCCTGGATTTCGCGGGCGCTGTGTGGGCTATGACTTGGAAAACATCACGCCAGTTAACGATGGCGGCCACGATGCCGACATCTCCTCCGGCCAACAGACGGATCAAGGTTTAAATAGAGGAGGTAGGCCATATAGCACTTTTAGTTTGAGCCTTAACCATATGGTGAAGGTGGAATACGCCGTAAGACAACCTGCTTTCGGCGAAAATACAGCCTTCAAGGTGTCGGCGGAAATCACCGCAGGTGAAAAATCTTACGAGTATGGCGGCCTCGATTTCGAATTCAAGGACAACACCACCCTCAAAAAGCTCTTGCCGGGCGTTTACACCTATCCCGATTTCTCCGCGGCAAGTGCTTATGTTTCCAGCACCGATCCGATTTCCCAGCATGCGAACGCGAAGACCATTGCGGTGTTCTCCGCATACGCCCGGACCACCAGCGGCGGAGTCTATGACAATGGCAGCCGCGCTCCCGCGGGGGCTGGCAACGCCCTCCGGGATGGCCGCTTGGCCGGGATGCCCTACCTGTTCCACAACCCGGCCCGCCCGGTGGTCGGCATCGACTTCACCCGGGAGAAGCCAGGCTCCCAATCTCATGAGCTGAATTTCCAGCCATTTTATAATCTCGGCCAGGTGGAAGACTACTTCAACCTCGATGCCCTCAACCGCACCGCATGTCTGACGGGCAACACGACCCAGCGTGGCATCAAGTCAGGAGTCTATCTCGAGATCCCCACCGGGCCGATGCAGACCATTGCCGACTTCCGCCGCTCCAACGCGCTCACTTCCTCCTACCTGCCGAACTTCGTGCAACCCGTCGCGAACTCCCGGGTTTCGCCACTGATGTCCACCGACAAGGTGAAGATGACGGACCGGGAAGTCGCCGCCTACGATTTGCTGGATCACTCGGTGCTGGCGAATCACGCGCTGTATGACCGCTTTTACTTCTCCACCTTCGCCACGGACGGGAACCTGACCCCCGACCGGACCTTCGAGAACTTCATGAATGGAACCACCCCGCTGCCCTCCCAGGCGTTCCAGTCCCACCTTCCCGCGGGCGAGACGGTCTCGAGCGCCAAGAGCAAGCTCTTCAGCGGTGGCAAGCCGACGGACCGCGCCTATCAGAGTGCGGCCGCCTATCAGATGATCCGCGGCCCGTTCAATGTGAACTCGACCAGCGTCCAGGCGTGGAAGGCCAGACTCGCATCCATCAACAAGGGCAACATCGTCACCCTCTGGGCGAAGAGCGCCGGACTGGAGGTCATTCAGGCGGCCGGCACTCCGATCCTGCCGATGGCTCTGGTCAATGGAGGGGCCGCCGGGGACGCGGCTGGCATGGATTTCAACAAGATCGACAATCCCAGAACCAACGAGTGGAACGGTTACCGGGAACTCAACGACGAGGAACTGGAAACCCTCGCGACCAAAATCGTGGAGGAGGTCCGCACGCGCGGTCCGTTCCTCTCAATGTCCGAATTCGTGAACCGCCGGATCGGCACCCAATCCGAGCTCACCCGCATGGGCGCGCTGGAGGCTGCGATCACCAACTCCGGAATCAACGACAAGATGTTCAAGGATCAGGTTCCGGTTACCGCCGCCGACATCAGTGACAGGAAGACTTACCCATACAAGACTCCGCTCGTCTCGGTGGGGAATCCCGCCACCGGCGCTCCGGGCTGGGTTTGCCAAGGAGATCTGATGCGCCTGCTCGAGCCCGCCGCCACCGTCCGCGCGGACACCTTCGTCATCCGCGTGTGTGGCGAGGCGCAGGACGCCAGCGGCAACATCACCGCCCGGGCCTATGCGGAGGCCGTGGTGCAGCGCCTGCCTGAATATGTTGACCCTGCCAACAGCCCGTCATTGAATGTCTACACCGACTCCGGCGCCGCGGCCGCGAACAAACAGTTCGGACGGCGCCTCAGCGTGGTCTCCTTCCGGTGGTTGGCCAGCAATGAAATTTGATCCACATGATAACCAGGATATCCTTCCTCGTCGCCGCAACCCTCGGCTTGTCCGTCATGGCCCGCGCCCAGAATGGCGACGTCGCCCCGCCGGTCCAGATTCGCGCCGTGATGTTTGATCCCACCCATGCCATGGTGGATCTGTTCATTCCTGACCCGTCCGGAACTGCGGTGAAATTGAATTTGCAGAACGCAAACCTGTCCCCCCCGCAACTCACCCAACCGGTCAACGGCAAGATCCTGTTTTACACCACCGGTGCGGTCAACCCGGAGAAACCGATGGCCAATCTGGCGGCCACGCTCAAGGTGCCGCAGAATTTGAAACGCGCCATCGTGATCCTCGTTCCCGGCCCTCCGGATTCGCAACCCGCCTTCCGGGCGGTGTTGATCGATGACACCACTAAGGGCTTCCCGAAAGGCGAGTCGCGGGTGCTGAGCCTGGTTCCCGTGGAAACCGCCATTCAGGCCGGCGAGCACAAGCGCCAGGTCCTGCCCGGCAAGGTGACAGCGGTTCCCTCCGTCAAGCAGCGCAACGAATTCAACATCGCGCAGACGAACTTCTACTACAAGCAGGACGGTACGTGGGTGGTGTTCACCGAACGCCAACTGCAGTTCCTTGATGCATTCCGGCGGATTTTCATCATTTCCGTGCCTCCCGGTGGAAACCAGCCCTTCGTCACCACGATTGTCGACACCGCCGCTCCCACGCTTCCCGGGAAGTCATAAGCCCGCAGCACGCGCGGATACGATTCGCATCTGCCAACTCGCTGCCGGACAGCAGTGAACCCAAACCTCCGGATTCCACCGAATCACCGCCACCGATGCAAAGAAACAGCGGATCAGCGGGCCAAGCATGAAATACTGCGGAAAATATTTCTCATGGGCCGTCTGCCTGTTAGCCAGTCTCGCGGCGGCTTTGCAAAGCGCCGGAGCGAACCGCACACCGAACATCATCTACGTGATGCTGGATGATGCCGGTTACGGTGATTTCGGGGCATTCGGATCACCGTATGTAAAGACACCCACCTTTGACCGGCTGTGCGCCGAGGGGATGAAATTCACACAACACTATTCGGGATCGGCCGTTTGCGCGCCGACGCGCTGCGTGTTGATGACCGGGCTTCATACCGGTCATGGCCGGCGGCGGGACAATACCGCGAAGGGCCGGGTGGAAGAGCTTAGCGCGAAGAACGGTCGGCCGCTGGTGTTTCTCGAAGACGACGATGTCACGGTAGCGGAGGCGTTGAAGTCGGCAGGGTATGTGACCGGCGGCATTGGAAAGTGGGGACTCGGAAATCCGGGTTCCTCCGGCATACCGGAGAAGCAGGGCTTCGACTACTGGTATGGCTATCTCGATCAGGTTCACGCCCATGATCACTTTCCGGCCGAAATCTGGGAGGGCGGAAAAATGATCGGAATTCCAGCAAACAAAGGGAACCGGCAAGGTGTCTATATCCCTTACGAGATGGAAAAGAAGACCTTGTCGTTCGTCCGCGAGCACAAGGACGAGCCGTTCTTCCTCTACCTTGCCTACACCCCCCCTCACGGAGCGTTTGTGATTCCCAAGAACGATCCGAATTACGCCGCGTATGCGGGCATTCCCGGCAGCGACACGGTTCGTCATTATGCGGCGATGATCACCCGCACGGACCAGACCGTCGGTAAGTTGATGGATTTGCTCAAGGAGCTGGACCTCGACGACGATACGATCGTTTTCTACACATCGGACAACGGTCCCAATCAGGAGTTTGTCCAAGCGATCGACAGCGCCAACGGCCTGCGAGGCTTCAAGCGTTCCCTCTACGAAGGAGGGATCCGCGCGGCCATGGCGGTGCGTTGGCCGGGCAAGGTGCCCGCCGGTGTAACCAGTGATTTCATTTGGGACATGCGTGACCTGTTTCCCACCGCCTGCGATCTGGCCGGGGTGAAAGCGCCCGACCATCTCGACGGCCATTCTGTGAGGCCGACGTTGCTGGGCGGCACCCAGCGGGGACGCGAAATGCACTATTGGGAGTTCCACTCGCCGTTCCAACAAGCGGTCCGTTTCGGCAACTGGAAGGGAATTCGTTTCGGCACCAAGGAACCGCTGGAGCTATATGATCTGAGCAAGGACCGGGCCGAGACAACAGATGTCTCAGCCCGGCATGCTGCCGTGGTGAAGCGCATGGAACGCTTTCTGGCGAAAGCCCGCAGTGACTCCCCCTATTATCCGGCCGTGACCAGCAAGCCCGCCGCTCCCGGCAGGAACAACAATCGGCAGCAAGGCAAAAACCTCAAATGAACATCATTAAAAGAGTCCTCTTGATATGGCTCGGCACCCTGCTTGCCGCGACCGTCCACGCCGCCCGCAAACCCAACATCATCGTCATCATGGCGGATGATCTCGGCTACGGAGACGTGGGGTGTTACGGCGCGACTCGCGTGAAAACGCCGCACATTGACCAATTGGCCGCCGAAGGCATACGTTTCACAAGTGGCTATTGTTCCGCGTCGACCTGCACGCCTACCCGCTACTCGTTCCTGACCGGAAAATACGCGTTCAGGCAGCCGGGCACGAGCATTGCCGTGCCAAACAATCCGGCCATCATCGCGGACGGTACGCCGACGGTCGCCTCGCTGCTGAGGACCGGCGGCTACAAAACCGCGGTGATCGGCAAGTGGCATCTTGGTCTGGGTGGTGCGGACGGACCGGATTGGAACGGTGAACTGAAGCCGGGCCCCCTGGAGATCGGTTTCGACTTGTGCCATCTGCTGCCCACGACCAACGACCGGGTGCCGCAGGTCTATGTGCGGAATCACCGCGTCCCCAACCTTGATCCCAACGATCCGCTTTGGGTCGGGGACACCAAACCGAGCGCGGATTACCCCACCGGCATCACCCATCGCGACACGCTCAAGATGGATTGGACGCACGGACACAACTCGACGATTCACAACGGCATCAGCCGCATCGGCTTCTACACCGGCGGGCATCAGGCCCGTTTTCGTGACGAGGACCTCGCGGATGAATGGGTGAAGCAGTCCGTAAAATGGATCGAGGAGAACCGTTCACAGCCTTTCTTTTTGTTTTTTGCTTCCCACGACCTGCACGTCCCCCGCATGCCACATGAACGGTTTCACGGCAAATCGGAAATGGGGTTTCGCGGGGACTCGATCGTGCAGTTGGACTGGTGCGTCGGCGAGTTGGTGAAAACCTTGGATCGGCTGAAGCTGTCCGAAGACACGCTGGTCGTTTTTTGCTCGGATAACGGCCCCGTCATGGATGATGGCTACGCGGACGGCGCATTTGAAAAACGCGGCGACCACCGTGCCAACGGGCCTTTCAACGGAGGCAAATACAGCGTTTATGAAGGTGGCACCCGCACACCGTTCATCACTTGGTGGAAGGGCAGGATTTCGCCGGCGGTTTCCGACGAAATGGTCTGCACGATCGATCTGCCGGCGAGCTTGGCCAAACTGGCGGAGGTGGAACTGCCAACGGATGCGTGCGAGGACAGCTTCGATGTTCTGGGCGCGCTCTTGGGGCGCAAGGGCGCGAAAGGCCGGGACCATCTCGTGCAGCAGGACAACGGCAAGAGGGGCGCTTTCGGTTACCGCGTCGGAAAATGGAAGCTACAACGCCATGACAGCAAAACGTCCTCCAATGGGATCGTCGAACAGAAAATCACCCGGACGAAGGTGGCGCAATTCCGCCTGTTCGATCTCGAAGCGGATCCTGCGGAGCTGAAGGATGTGAGTAGTGCGCACCCGGAGGTCACCCAGCGCCTGATCACGCAGCTGAACGGAATCATTAAAGCCGGCCGCAGCCGTTGATCCCAACGTCATTGATCGCTTTGGCATTTGGATGGGTTTCCGCCAACCCGGAGAAGAGTCATGGGGTGTGATCGCCCAACGCTGAGGCACCAGAGAACGCTGAGGATTTCTCCGACGGAATCGCCCCCTCCGGGGGGGCGCCCGCCGCGAGTCGATGAAACCACTTTCTTGGCCTAGAAAGGCTAGGTGGCGGCCGATGACCGGACCCGATGGCCCACCGGCGCAGCTTGCTCTGCGCCTATCTCCACCCGCCGGAACCGGAAAAAACGCTTGCGGTAAAGCCCCCCTGACGTAGTTACAAAATGAATCCGGCGAGTGCGTGAGGCTCTTGAATCCTCCATCCCGCCGACCCGCCCTGAATCCAACTGAAAGTCTTGCGATGAAACCCGCAA
>JBFEQB010000068.1:0-11734 GCA_041549835.1 Luteolibacter sp.
CAGCGAAGGTGAGCAGACAGGCATCACGTAGCCGCGGGTGTAGAGAAGACTCTGAGCCGCCATGCGGTCAAGGTTGGGTGTCTGAATGACCTGGTGACCCATGAATCCGTAGTCGGTGAACCCCTGATCATCGGAGAGAATGAGAATGACGTTGGGCCGCTCGACTGCGTGGCTTTGACCAAGCACGAGCGCGGTAGTGAGGGCGAAGAGTGCCAGTTTGTGTTTCATGCGGATTTTCAGGATTCGGCCCGTCGAAAGATCCGCCGGGATGCGATGCGGCCGGGGCCAGCGAACCCCCAATCCAACGGGCTCCCATTGACTCCTCTCACCACGAGGCAAAGGTAGCCTTCAAGGCCGCCGCGCCAAGAAGCTTTTCGGCCGCGGCGGGAACGGCCTGCTTCAAAAGCCCTCACGGAAAGACTCTCCGGTGAGGACTCTTCAGACACCCCGACAACCGCTCTATGCCTTCTCTTCAGGAGCTGGCACAATCAGCGTCGGAACGGTGGCCTTGCGGACCATGCCCTCGGCCACGCTGCCGAGCAAAAGGGCGGCGATCACGCCGTGACCATGCGAGCCGAGCACCACAAAGTCCGCGCCACTCTCCTTCACATAGTCGAGCAGGGAATGAAGCGGACTTCCCTCCGCGATCTGGGCGGTCGCGCTTGGAAGCTCGGGTTTCACCCTTTCGAGGAGTTGGTCGAGCTTTTCGGCGGCGCGGCGTTTCGCCTCCTCCTGATAAGCGTGCAGAGCCGGAAACTCATCGGGGGTGAACCCATAGGCGGTATAGCTGGGTTCCGGTTCCACGACGTGAAACAAACGCAATTGCGCCCCGAACGCTTTCGCCAGACCGCTGGCCATGTCGAGCACGCCGGAAGTGGCGTTTGAGAAATCCACTGCGACAACAATCGTTTTCATAGCATTTCTAACGAAGCACCGCCCCAACCAATTGCAAACAATCATTTCCCCCGCACAAACCTGTCTTCCGACGTGGAGTTCTCCGGTTCTATTGATCGTAAAGCAGTCGCAAAAGGGTCGCCCTCATCGCGACCGACGCCGAACCCGACTCCGGAAGTCACCAATCCCTCGGGAAAACACCCCACTCCCCTTCATTTTCCCTTGTGGCATTTTTTTCCAAACAAGAACCTCCCCACGTGTCGCTTCCCGCCAGCGAAGTCCAACGACTAACCACCCGCAATTCCATGCCATGATCGAAGTCGAAAACCTCATCAAACAATTCGGATCCAAACTCGCCGTGGACGATCTCACGTTCACGGTCAAAAAAGGCGAAGTCCTCGGTTTCCTCGGACCCAACGGCGCCGGCAAATCCACCACCATGCGCATGATCACCGGGTTCCTACCGCCCACCTCGGGCGATGCCAAGGTCTGTGGCATCTCGGTGATCGACAACCCCAAGCAAGCCAAGACCAAGGTGGGATACCTGCCGGAATCCGCGCCGCTCTATCTGGACATGACCGTCGTCGGCTTCCTCAAATTCTGCGCCAGCATCCGCGGCCTCACCGGTTCCGACAGAAACGACGCCGTCGAGCGCGCCATCGAAACCTGCTTCCTTAACAACGTCGCCCGCCAATCGATCGACACGCTCTCGAAGGGCTACCGCCATCGCACCTGCCTCGCCCAAGCCTTGCTTCACGACCCCGAGGTCCTCATCCTCGACGAGCCCACCGACGGCCTCGACCCGAACCAGAAACACGAGGTCCGCCAACTCATCAAGCGCCTCGGCGAAAACAAGGCCATCCTGTTTTCCACCCACATCCTCGAAGAAGTCGATGCCGCCTGCACCCGCGCCGTCATCGTGGACCGTGGGAAAATCGTCGCCGACGGGACGCCCGCCGAGTTGCACGCCCGGTCCGGATCCGGCTCCCTGACCGACCTGTTCCGCAGCCTCACCACCCGCGACACCGAGCAAGCCGCCTAAGAACAAACGCCGAAACACTGAAACGCCGGGGCAAAATCTTCGCTCCTCTTCATTTCAGCTTTTCAGCCTCTCAGCTTTTACCACCATGTCTTCTCTAACCATCTACAAACGCGAACTCACCAGCTACTTCGCCCAGCCCACCGCCTACGCGATCATCGTCATCTTCCTCGCCCTCTCGATGGGACTGACGTTCAGTTTCGGCAACTTCATGCGTGTCGGCGACGCTTCGCTGGAATGGACCTTCTTCTTCTGGCACCCATGGATCTTCATGCTGCTCGCGCCCGCCGTCGGCATGAAACTATGGGCCGATGAGCAACGCACCGGAACCATCGAACTGCTCGGCACCTTCCCGGTCTCCATCTGGAGCGCCATCATCGGAAAATTCCTCGCCGCCGCCACCGTCTGGCTGGTCGCCCTCGTCCTCACCTTCCCGATCGTCCTGACCGTCAACTACTTGGGCGATCCCGACAATGGGGCGATCCTCGCTGGCTACCTCGGCAGCTTCCTCGTCTGTTGCACCTTCCTCGCCATCACCATGCTCGTCTCCGCCTGCACCCGGGACCAGGTCGTCTGCCTGATCGTCTCCGTCGCCATCTGCGTGACGATGGTGCTCTGCGGTTATGACGACTTCACCCGCGAACTCGCCAAGGCCACCTCGCCAACCGCTGTGGAAGCCATCGTTTCCTTCGGCGTCTGGGATCATTTCCGCTCGCTCAACCGCGGATTGCTCCGTCTGCAGGACCTCGTCTGGTTCGCCTCGTTCATCTTCGTCTGCCTGCTCGGCACCAGCGCCATCCTCTCCGCCAAACGTGCCTGACCCTTCTTCACGCCCACCGCACAGCTATTCCCGCTTACCGACATGAAAATCACCCATCCAGTCACTCGCGCGGCGCTCGGAGTCGCCGCACTCGTCGCCATCGCCGTGCTCGCGAACTGGCTCGTCACCCTCACGCCCTACGGCAACCGCGGCGCGGATTTCACCGAGAAACAAATCCACACCCTCTCGGACGGCACCCGCGCCATCCTCGGCGAGCTCGATACGCCCGTCGTCATCCGCTATTACGCCTCCCGCAACACCGACTACATGCCCGAGCAGATCAAACTCCACATGCGCCGCGTGGATGACCTGCTCAAGGAATACTCGTCTCTATCAAAGGGCAACCTGCGGATCGAAAACCTCGACCCCGAGCCCGACACCGACGCCGAGGACTCCGCCAATCTGGACGGCATCAGCGGCCAGCGCATGGACGATCAGAACCTCTACTTCGGCCTCGCCATTTCCTGTCTCGACCGCACCAGCGTGATCCCCTTCCTCGATCCGCGGGACGAAACGATGCTCGAATACCACCTCTCCAAGGCCATCGCCGAGGTCAGCACGCCCACCAAGCCGAAGATCGGCATCATGTCCGCGCTCGATCTCATGGGCGGCCCTCCCACAATGCCCGGCCAGCGCCCTTCCCAACCCTGGGTGATCTATCAACAACTCGGACAATCCTTCGATCTGGTGGACATCGCCATGGAAGCCCCCGTCATTGATCCGAAGGAAATCAAGGTGCTGCTGCTCTTCCACCCGGCGGGCATCTCACCGGAAGCCGAATTCGCCGTGGACCAATACCTTCTCAACGGCGGCACCGTGGTCGCCTGCCTCGATGCCTTCTCGGTGGCCGCCCAGATGACGGGCGGTGGCAACCCGATGATGGGCCAACCCGGCACCCCCACCACCTCCACACTGCCCACTCTGCTCTCCGCCTGGGGCGTTTCCTTCGAGTCCGGACAGGTTCTTGCAGATCCCGTTTATGCCACCAAGCTCGCCGGCGACCGCCTTGGCCTTGCCGTGCTGACCCTCCCACAAGAGGCGATGCCCCAGGAGGACAACGTCATCACCAAAGACCTCGACTCCGTCACCTTCTTCCTGCCCGGCGCATTCACCAAGACCAGCGGCGGTGGCGTTTCCATCAACACGCTCATCAGGTCCACCACCGGAGCCGGCTTCGTCGATCCCATGCGGGCCTCGCAGCTGGACCCCTCGCTCACCACCACCTTCCGGCCATCCGGCACCGCCTACGATCTCGTCACCTATCTATCAGGCACTTTCAAAACCGCCTTCCCCGATGGCAAGCCGGGCGAAAAAGCGGAGGCTGCGGATGACGACGAGGATGGCAAAAAGGATGAAGCCAAACCCGTCTGGTTGAAGGAGGGAACCAGTCCCGGAAACGTCTTCCTCATCGCCGATGTGGATGCCTTCTACGACCGCTTCGCTTACAACGTGCAGAACTTCGGAGGCATGCAGATGGCCTCGCCCGTCAATGGCAACTCCTCGCTGCTCTTCAACCTGCTCGACCAGGCGGTCGGCTCGAAACACCTCATCGGCTCGCGCTCCCGCTCGGCCATCCGCCGCCCGTTCACCGTGGTCCAGAAAATGGAGGCGGACTTCAACAAGCAGGTCGGCAGCAAGATCGAAGAGTTCCAGGAGAAACAACAAGCCGCCCAGCAGAAGCTCAGCGATCTCCAGGCGCAGAAATCCGGCGGCAGCGAGCTCTACCTCTCGCCCGAACAGGAAGCGGAAATCCGCAAACTCCGCCAAGAACAGGTCGAATACGCCAAACTCATCCGCGAACAACAAAAAGACCTGCGACGGCAGAAAGACAAACTCGCCGGGAAAATCACCCTGCTCAACGTGGCGCTCATGCCAACCCTCGTCATCCTCTTCGGACTCGGCCTCTTCATCCAGCGCCGCCGTTCCACCCGCGCCCGGTAAATTCAATCCTTCAATCTCAAATCCCCAACGTCATGAACAAACGTCAGGTTACCATCCTCTGGGTCATCGCCATCGCCCTCGGCGCAGCCGTGGCCACCTTGAAACTCACGCAAAAAGACACCGGCAAAAGCGCCACCGACCGCGCGCCGGGACAAACGCTCTTTGAATCCTTCCCCGCCGCCGAGGTTTCCACCGTGGAAATCCAAGGCGCCACCGAATCCGTCACGCTCGCCAAAAAGGACGGCAAATGGTCCGTCTCCGACCGCGACGCCTACCCGGCCAAAGTTTCGACCGTCAACGACTTCATCCGCACGCTTTCCGAACTGAAGGTCACTCGCGGCATGGAGGCCGGCCCGTCGTTCGCCCCGCGCTTCGGCATGGATGAAAGCGCTTCCAAACCCGAGGACCGTGGCCTCACCGCCACCTTCAGGGACGCCTCCGGCAAGGAACTTGCCAAGGTCTCCCTCGGCAAGAACATCGAAAGCGGCGCCAACGCCGGCCCGATGGGCGGGGCCATGTCCGTCGGCCGCTACATCCGCAATCATGCCGACGAATCCGGCTTCTACGCCATCAGCGAAATGTTCCCGGCGGTCAGCGCGGAAGCGACCCGCTGGCTTTCCGATGACTTCATCAGCCCGGAGAAAATCAAGTCCATCTCTCTCACTGTGAAGGACAGCGAGGAGACCGCTTGGAAGCTCACCCGCGAGACCGAGGAAGCCGAGTTCAAACTCGAAGGTGCCGCCGGTAGCGAAGTGCTCGACACCACCGCCACCTCGCCCCTCAAGAACCTGTTCTCCTACGCCCGCTTCGAAGACGTCGTTCCCGCCGACCAACTCGCCGGGCGTGCCGCCACCGATGGCAAGCGCACTGCCGTCATCGAGACTTTCGAGGGATTCACTTACACTCTGGGCATCACTCCCGCGCAAGGAGCGGATGACAAGCAACTCATGACCGTATCCGTTACGGCGGATCTTCCCGAAGAGCGCAAAAAAGAAGACAATGAGAAACCCGAGGATGCAAAAGCGAAGGACGAAGCCTTCACCACTCGCCTCAAATCGCTCACCGAGAAACTCGACAAGGAAAAAGCCCTCGCCGGACGCACCTTTGAAGTCAGCAAGTCCACTGTCGAGCCCCTGCTGAAAGAGCGCGATCAGCTCATCACCAAGGCCACTCCGCCCCCCGCTGCCGGCAGCGGCAGCGACTCCGTGCAGAAGTTCCCCGGCGGGCTCATCGCTCCCGCAGCCTCAGGGAACACCGCCGTCACCCCACCCATCGCCGTGCCCCCACTAACCGACGAGGAAAAGGCCGCGCTCCAGGACAAGCCCAAGGAAAACACCGGAGAGTAATCCGGCGGGTCACAAAGTTCCGAGGAGCGGAAGTTTTGAGGAACTGGACTGCTGCCCGCGGTTCCACACCGCGCCGCTTCTCGCTGCGCCCCCTCGGTGCCTTGTGCCACGCCGTAACCATGGCTGGCACCAGAGTGTCCTCATTGGTGAGGCAACGGGATCCTGACGACCGATCCGGGAGCAGTTCTTCCCGGCGAGCGAATCCATGAGGTCACGCGCCCTCTGCCGGAAAGCGAAAACGCCCGGACTCTCGTCCGGGCGTCTCGTGAAATCCAATCTGATCGGTCGTGATCAGCGGGAGTAGAGCTCGACGATGAGCTGCTCGTTGACGAGCGGTTCGATGTCCGAGCGCTCAGGCACGCGGGAAACCGTGGCCTCAAGCTTTTCCTTGTCCACCTCGAGCCAATCCACCGCTGGCATCGCCTGGGTGAGATCGGTCATGCGGAGGGCCAGTTGCTGGGAAGATGGCTTTGCTCCGACCTTGATGACGTCACCGGGCTTCACTTGGAAGCTCGCGATGTCCACGCAACGGCCGTTCACAAGAACGTGGCCATGGTTGACGAGCTGGCGGGCGGCTTGGCGGGTGTTGCCGAAGCCTGCGCGATAGCAGACGTTGTCGAGGCGGGTTTCCAGAAGTTGGAGGAGGATTTCACCTGTGACGCCGCGACGGCGGGCGGCTTCCTCGTAGTATCCGCGGAATTGCTTCTCGAGCACACCGTATTGGAAACGAAGTTTCTGCTTTTCGCCGAGGGCGATGGAGTATTCGCTCTTCTTCTTGCGGCCGGCGCGCACACCGTGCTGGCCGGGCGGGAAGTTGCGGCGCTCGAGCGCTTTCGAAGGGCCGAAGAGAGAGACGCCAAAACGGCGGCTGATCTTCGCGCGTGGACCTGTGTAACGTGCCATGATGAAAGGATTCTAGAATTTGGATTAAACGCGGCGGGCCTTCTTCGGGCGGCAGCCGTTGTGCGGGATCGGAGTCACGTCCCGGATGGAGAGGATTTCAAGACCGAGGCCTTGCACGGCACGAACGGCGGATTCACGGCCGGAGCCGGGACCCTTCACACGCACGTCCACTTCCTTGAGGCCGTGGCCCATGGCTTGGCGGCAGGCGTCTTGCGAAACCACTTGAGCGGCGTAAGCCGTGCTCTTGCGGGAGCCTTTGAAGCCCATCTTGCCGGCACTCGACCAACCGATCGAGTTGCCATTGGGGTCCGTCACGCTGACGAGGGTGTTGTTGAAGGTGGCCGTCACGTGGACGATGCCGCGAGTCACATTCTTGGCGCCTTTGGCCTTGTGAATCTTGATTTCCTCTTCACCTCCACCGATTTCGGCGAAGATGTCTTTCTTGGCTTCCTTCTTCGGCGCGCCTTCAACTGCGGCGGCCTCGGGGGCGGCGGCAGGCTTGGCGGCTGCTTCAGGAGCAGGAGTGGTGGCGGGTGCTGGAGCTGCTTGTGGCTCAACCGCCGGAGTTTCCTCGGCGGAATTTTTCGTGGTTTCTTCGGACATGATTATTGCTTCAAATTATTTCTTCACGCCCACGGTCTTCTTCTTGCCCTTGCGGGTGCGGGCATTCGTGCGGGTGCGCTGGCCACGGACGGGCAAGCCGCGCTTGTGACGAATACCGCGGTAGCAGTTGATCGAGGTCAGCCGCTTCAACTGGGACTGACGGTCGCGGCGAAGATCACCCTCAACCATGATCGCTTCGGCTTGGATCACCTGGGCGATGCGCACCAACTGGTCCTCGCTGAGTTGTCCGGTGCGGATATTCGGGTCGATGCCTGCATGTTCGAGAATCTTGGACGCCGTGGGGCGGCCAATGCCAAACATATAGGGCAGAGAAGCTTCGATGCGCTTCTCGTTGGGGATTTCAATACCTAGAATGCGTGCCATAATGTGCGTGAGTTCGCGTGTTCGGGGCAGGAGCCAGTGGCCCCCGGAGTTCCCGCGGGGCGGGTGATTTAGCAGACAACCGGGGGCTGGCAAGCCGGAAATGGAAAATTTCGCCCAAGCACGGGTATTTATCGCACCGCGATGATCCCAAGGGCCGTGAATCGCCTTATTGGTTCGGAAACCCGTATCATCGGCGGCTTGGTTCATGGGTTTATTCTCGCGACTTCCCGTCTGGACAAAACAAGGACGGCTCTTAGCTTCGCTTTCAACCGCACACTATGGAATCCATCCCTGACCTCGCACAGCAACTCCCGCCCGATGATGTCGCCGCAATCGACGAACTTGGAAAAACCTATCAGGAGTTCCGTGCTGAGCTCGGAAAAATCATCATCGGTCAGGATCAGGTCATTGAACGCCTCGCAATCTGCCTTTTCGCCCGCGGCCACGCACTCCTGATGGGGGTGCCCGGCCTCGCCAAGACCCTGCTGGTTTCCTCGGTGGCGCAGACTTTCGACCTCTCCTTCAACCGCATCCAGTTCACGCCCGACCTGATGCCCGCCGACATCACCGGTACCGACATCATTCAGGAATCCGGCGTCGGCGGAAAACGCCAGTTCGAATTCATCAAGGGCCCGGTCTTCGCCAACATTGTGCTCGCCGATGAAATCAACCGCGCTCCCGCAAAAACCCAATCCGCGATGTTGGAGGCCATGCAGGAAAACAAAGTCACCGTGCTTGGCCACACCTACACGCTGCAGCCGCCGTTTTTCGTGCTCGCCACCCAAAACCCGATCGAGCAGGAGGGCACCTACCCGCTCCCCGAAGCCCAGCTCGACCGTTTCATGTTCCTCATCGAGGTCGATTACCCTTCGGCGGACGAGGAAAAGCGCATCGCCCGGGAAACCACCGGCACCGCCCGCCATGCACTGAGCCACTTGCTGGATGGCGAAAAAGTCCTCGCCTACCAACAACTCGTCCGCCGCGTCCCCGTCCCGGAGCACCTCTACGAATATGCCGTGAACATCGTCCGCAAGACCCGCCCCGGCGAAGTGGAGTCTCCCCAATGGATCAAGGACACCGTCGGCTGGGGTGCCGGTCCGCGTGCCGTGCAATATCTCATCCTCGGAGCGAAATCCCGTGCCGCCCTCCGCGGTGCCTACATGGCTTCGCTGGAAGACATCGAAGCCGTCGCCCCCTCGGTGCTCACCCACCGCGTCATCACCAACTTCGCAGCCGAGTCCCAAGGCATGACCTCCAAGAAAATCATCGAGCGCTTGGTCAAGGAAATGCGGGAAGAGTGATTTGTTCGGACAAAAGAAACCAAGGACATGAAGACCCAAAAGACAAAGCGAGGCATTGCTTTCTTGGCGCTGATCCCGGGTGTCTATGTGCTCTCATACTTGTTTTTCACGGAGGGTGGCTTGAAAGGCATCAGTAGTTGGATTTTCCCAACAGGGGTGGTCGCATTGCTCATGCTCTCATTGGGGGTTAGCATCGTGATCAGAGAATTCAAGACCAAGGGAAATCACCCCTAATTAGAGTTTCCGAAGCAATCTAATGGAACACGAATTTCCCGACAACGCGCCCTTCTCCCTCCTTTCCTCGCTTCTGGTCGGATCTCGCGGGCCGATGAATGGCGCTTTACGGCTTGAAGAACCATGCAATCTGTTCGTTTCATGAAGAAACCGAGCAAATCCACCATCGACGTTCAGGGAACCGCCGTCAGCATTCTGAAAACAGAAGACGGCGACTTCATTTCCCTGACCGACATGCTCAAGGCCAAGGATGGCGACTTCTTCATTTCCGACTGGCTGAGAAACCGGAACACCGTCGAGTTTCTCGGTATCTGGGAATCCGTCCACAACCCCGGCTTTAATTCCGGCGAATTCGCCACAATTAGAAGCCAGGCCGGACTCAACAGCTACAAGCTCAGCGTGAAAGAGTGGTCGGAAAAGACGGGAGCCATCGGACTCAAGGCAAGCGCGGGTCGCTACGGCGGCACCTATGCCCACAAGGATATCGCGTTCGAATTCGGAATGTGGATCAGCCCCGAATTCAAAATCTACCTCATCAAGGAGTTCCAGCGCCTCAAGGACGATGAAAACCGCCGACTTTCCCTATCCTGGAACCTCAACCGCACCCTCTCCAAACTCAATTACCGCATCC
This sequence comes from Luteolibacter sp., assembly GCA_041549835.1. GTDB lineage: Bacteria > Verrucomicrobiota > Verrucomicrobiia > Verrucomicrobiales > Akkermansiaceae > Luteolibacter. The sequence goes on from JBFEQB010000068.1 coordinate 10,097, forward strand.
ACACGGATGCTGTAAAATCCCACCTCATCCCACCGGAAATCACCCCGGCCCAAGCTGCCATCACCTACGCCTCTGAGGCCGATCTCCTCAACGTCGCCCTTTTCGGACGGACCGCCAGACAATGGCGCGATGCCAATCCCGACCTCGACGGCAACATGCGCGACCATGCCACCATCGAACAGCTCCTTGTTCTTGCCAATCTGGAAAGCCTCAACGCCGAGTTCATCCACATGCGCCTGCCGCCCTCCGACCGTTTGCTCAAACTCAACGGCATCGCCATCCGCCAGATGAACACCCTCACCGCCAACGCGGCAGGCTTCCTCGAAAACAAAGGAAACCCATGAGCCACTCCTTCATCGACAACGACCTGCTCTCCCGCCTCGGCTCGCTTCCCATCGAGTCCCGCGTGCCGATGATGGGCAACGTGGCAGGCAAGCACCGCTCGCCGCACCGGGGATCGTCCGTCGAGTTCGCCGAATACCGGAAATACGTCGCCGGTGACGACACCCGCCGCCTCGATTGGAAGGCCTTCGCCCGCTCGGACCGTTTCTACATCAAGGAATTCGAGGCCGACACCAACCTCCGCGCCTATTTCGTCGTCGATGCCTCGGGCTCGATGAATTTCGCGGCCGGCGGCGAATCGAAAATCCAATACGCCCGCAAGATCGCCGCCTCGCTCGCTTACCTGTTAGTCAACCAGGGCGACGCCGCCGGCCTCTCGGTCTGCACCGACAAGCTCCATCTCGAAGTGCCGCCCAGCCGCCGCGCCGCACACCTCGAACGGTTCTTCTCCACCCTCGGAAAAATCGAGCCTTCCGGCGAAACCGGGCTGCTCCCCGCGCTCCACACCATCGCCGAGAAAATCGGCCAGCGCGCCTTCGTCGTCATTCTATCCGATCTCTTCACCGATCCCGCCGCCCTCGGCGACGCGCTCCAGCACCTCCGCTACCGCAAGCACGACATCTCGGTCTTCCACCTGATGGACCCTCAGGAAATCGCCTTCGAGTTCGATCGCCCGCACCGCTTCGTCGATCTCGAGGATGGCACCGCCCTTGTCGCCGAGCCCAACCTCATCGCGGACGAATACAAAACCGCGCTGCGCGATTTCCTCACCAACGTCCGCGCCAAATGCCACGACGCCTCCGCCGACTACCAACTCGTCACCACCGACACGCCATTGGAGCCGTTGCTGCGTGATTTTCTAACGGCACGCCTGCCCAAGGCGAAGCACTGACAAAGACACAAGACACAAGAAAAGCCCCGGTTCCCACCTCTTCCCTCACTTAATCAATTCCTCCGCGCTCCTCCTCTCCGCCCTCCGCGCCTCCGCGTTTCGATTTATCCAAACCAACAAATCCATCTTTGCGTCCCTTTGCGGCCTTTGTGTCTCTGCGGTAAACTCTCCTCCATAGAATGCTTTTCCTCTCACCCATTTTCCTTTGGTTCATCGCCGCCGCCAGCGTCCCGATCATCATCCACCTGATCAACAAGCGCCGTCACAAAACGATCCAATGGGCCGCCATGCAGTTCCTGCTCAAGGCCACCCGCGAAGCCCGCGGCAAGAAAAAGCTCCGCCACATCTTGATCCTCGCCTGCCGCGCCCTCGGCATCGCCGCGCTCGCCACCGCCGCCGCGCGC
>JBFEQB010000069.1:0-11671 GCA_041549835.1 Luteolibacter sp.
ATTTTCCTTGTCGGGCGGGAGAGTGAAGTGGGAGTTTTCGCGTCACTTGTCGGCGAAGCGGAATACACAATTGGACGGATGGCGCGCCTTCGGAGTGGCGGGTGTGATGTGGCATCACTGGGCGCCGAAGGCATGGAAGGGGCCGTTTCCGTTCGAGATCGGGTTGTTCTTTTTCCTGACACTCACGGGGTTCCTGATCACGCGCATCCTGTTGCGCGAGAGGACGGCGTGCGAACACCTGGGGGAGCCATGGCGCGTGAGGGCCTACCGGCAATTCCAGCGGCGGCGGCTGGCGCGGATTCTGGCCCCGTGTTATGCGGCGATGTTGTTCGCCGTGGCGGTGGGGGCACCGGACATCCGCGCGCATCCACTGGCGTATTTCGGCCATGTCTCGAATGTTCACATGGCGTGGATGACCGGCTGGCCATCCGGCACGGCGCATTACTGGACGCTGGCGCTTCAGATGCAGTTTTACGTGTTCTGGCCGCTGCTGGTGTTTTCCATGCCGCGCAAATTGCTGGCATGGGGGTTTGCAGGCTGTGCGCTGCTCGCACCGGTGTCGCGGTGGCTTATCGAGCGCTGGGTTCCGGGAATCCACCACGGCGAGGCACTCACCACGGCGGCGCTCGATTATTTCGGAGTGGGGGCGTTGCTGGCACTTGCTCTGGATGGCGGGATGAAGGCGGGCGACCGCCGGGTCATCTTGGCGGGGTGGATGGCCTTTGCCGCTTATGCAGTGCTCTATGTGTTGGAAGAGACGGGTCGGCAGGTGCCCGGGTTATGGCCGCTCAAGCAGACGCTGCTCGCGGTGGCCTTTGCAGGTTTGATTTCGACCACGCTCGGCGGATTGGGTGGCGTGTTGGGAAAGGTGCTGGATCATCCGGTGGCGCAACACCTTGGGCGCTTGAGTTACGGGCTCTATTTGTTTCACACACCGGCGCCCTTGTTGCTCGGTTGGCTGCTGCCGCAGTTGTGGCTTCCGGTTTTTTGCGGTCCGCTGCTGGCGTTGCGGCTGCTGGTGTTCGCGCTCACCTCATGGGGGCTGGCGTGGCTTTGTTGGCGCTGGCTGGAAGGCCCGGACCGCTTGGGTTTTCCGCGCCCTGCAGGCAAACCCTCCTAAGATGCCGTCTTGGTTTTGCGGGTTGGCTTGGCCGGAGCCGTGACGAGGCGTTGTGGAAGAAACGGGACCACGAGTGAGTCATGAAAGTCGAAGGCTTCGGAGAAATCCTCGCGGCGGTCCGAGTCCTGTTTCCCGAAGACCTGCTCCTCGATGAGGTGGAACACCATGTCTCCCACGTCCTGGCATTTGTGCACGCCCCACTCGGTCATCAGGGTGGAGGCCATCGGGCCGAATTGTTCGAGCGAGAAATCCCGGAAGCCTTCCAAAAGTTCCGGCCCGCTGACGTGGCGCGCCTGACCGTTGTTGTTCTCGGCGATGCGCTTGAGCGTGAAGTCCAACGCGTCCTTGAGGAAAAAGTAGGCGTGCGGATCGAAGCGTTTGTCACGCTTGAGGATGGAAAGCACGGATTGTTCAAACTGCATCGCCTGCATGGACATTAAAGTGTGGGAATCCTCCCCGCGTGTCAAAGCGGTTCGTCGGAATCACTCGGTGCCGAGACGTTTGACGAACTCGTTGAGCAGCGATTTGAGGCGGGCTTCCTTGGCGATGGTGGTGGGCTTGTCGAAGCCGATCCAGATGGCGGTGGAACCGCTGGGCCCGAGCCGCAGCGTCCAGGCGTCGCGCTCGGAACCGGTGGCTCCGGTGAAACAACGGGTGCCGTTCTTGCGCTTCAGGACGCTGGCGGCGTCGAGTGCCGCCGCCGGGCTGAGGGCTTGGGTGAGTTGCGGTTTGGCGGAGTAGAGAACTTCACCGGCGGCATCGCGGATTTCGCGAATGAGATAGGGTTTCGGGCGCTGGCCCTTGTTGCCGAGGGTGGCGAGGCCGACGGACATTTCCTGCGGGGTGGCGGCGACCGCTCCGCGAAACAAGTCCTCGGTATCGAGGAAGGGACCGTTGAGGCCGCAGCGGCGGGCAATGCGCTCGACTTCGCCGGGGCCGATCTGGCGGCCGGTCTGGACGGGCTTGCCGGGGAGCACGAGTTTGCGGCGCTCGGCGGCGGCGGCGGCGACGAAGGGCTCGAACGCGGAGCCAAGGTCGCGGCTGGAGCGGGTGCGGTCGTATCGGGACTGGCGGAAATTCCGGCCGCCGATGAGGGCGAGGGTGGCGCCGGTCTTCGTCTCGGTGGTGATGGCGGCGTATTGCACGTAGGCGGGTTCGGTGCCGGGGAGGTGGTCTTTTTGGGCCGGGTGGTTCCAGGTTTTTTCGCTCTCAAGATCTTCGACGGCGTGGTTGAGTTCGGTTTCGAGGCGTTGCTGCCACGAGGTGTCGAGCGTGGTGTGGACGTGGAGGCCGCCGAGCTTGGCGGTCTCGTCATCGAGCAGGTGGTCGAGTTCGCGGCGGACGGCACGCAGGGCGTAGGAGGTTTGGGTTTCACGTTGTTCGTCGTCCACGAGTTTGACGGGCTCCGCAGCGAGAACATCGCGGCGTGCCTTGTCGATGACGCCCATGGCCGCCATGCGGGAGAGCGTCTGGCTGCGTTGTTCGATGGCGGCATTGAGGTTGCGGAGCGGCGAGAAGATGTGGGGGCCGCGGATGATGCCGACGACGAGTGCGCACTCGCCGTCACTCAAGTCGCACGCGGGTTTGCCAAAGTAGGTGGTGGCCGCCTGTTCGATGCCATAGGCACCGGAGCCGAAGTAGATGCGGTTGAGGTAGTGGGTGAGGATTTCGTCCTTCGAGTAGCGTGCCTCGACGCGCAGGGTGAGGGCGATTTCGAGAAACTTGCGGTGCAGGGATTTCTCACGGATGTCGAAACTGTTGCGGGCGAGTTGCATGCTCAGGGTGGAGGCTCCCTGAGTGAAATCCCGGTCCTTGATGTTTCTCACGGTGGCTCGCGCGAGGCCGCGGAGGTCCACGCCGTGGTGCTCGAAAAACCGTGCGTCCTCGCGGGCGCACAGGGCTTTGACGAGGAAATCCGGGATGTCCCTGCGGGCCGCGAGTTTCCGCCCACTGGCGCCGGGGGCTTCAATCTCGGCACCCTTGCGGTCGTAAAACGTGGTGCCGGACGGGAGTCTGGCGACTTCGTCGAGATCGAAGCGCATCGCGAGCATGAAGTAGAAGAAGGCGATGGCTGATAGAACGACGAGCGCCAGCACCGAGAGCTGGAAGCCGAGATTCACCGGACCATGAAGGAACTCGGGAAGGCAGCGCTTCCAGAGGGGGGTGGGGCTGATGGGACGCCAGGTGGACACGGTGGAGGAAAAACTGGAACGCTGAAATGCCGGGAGGGATTCAGTTCCTGTGGACTGGGAGGGCGCGGAGGGGCGGCTCGTGGACGGGGATGGCGCGTCGCGGAGGTGAGCCTTCCGCGACCGGTTGGGCTTTGATCGGTGCGGGCCCGTTGCCGGATAGATCGACGGCCTGAGCACGGGCGGGATGGATGGGGCAGAAATCGTTTTCCGGCAGGGCGGTGTCGGCGGGGACGCGGCGGGTGTCCGCAGTGCCGGCGCTGCGGCAGCCAGCGGTGGCGCGTTTGCCGTTGAGGCGGCAGAGCTCCATGGTGACGAGGTTGACCTTGCTGCTGAGGGCACCGGCTTTGTAGCCGAGGCGGTCGGCGGTTTTCATGAGATCCACCCAGACGGGCAGGGCGAGGACAGAGCCGTAGCCGCCGTGGATGGTTTTGGTGGGTCTGTCGAAGCCGACCCAGACGGCGCAGGTGAGCTGCGAGGTGTATCCGGCGAACCAGGCATCCTTGAAATCGTCGGTGGTGCCGGTTTTGCCGCCGCAGGGTTTTTCGAAGCCAAGGCGCCTGACGGAGGCGGCGGTGCCGCGGGTGGCGACTTCCTGGAGGACCTTGGAGACCGACCACGCGGAGCCACTGCTGGCAGCCTGATAGGAAAGCGGCAGGGTGGAGTAGAGGACGTTTCCATCACGGTCCTTGATTTCGGAAATCAGGTAGGGCCGGTAGCGGACGCCGTCATTGGGGAACATGGTGTAGGCGGTGGCGATTTCCCATGGCGAGGCTTCCCAGGTGCCGAGGAAGGAAGCGGGCGTTTCCGGCATGGGCGTGCTGAACCCGGCCATGGCGGCGACGTCCTTGACTTTGGAAATGCCGGCGAGGTTCCCGACGCGCACGGACATGGTGTTGCGGGAGCGGATGAGTCCGTAAGAAGCGGGCTCCATGCCGCCGAACTTGCCGTCGGAATTGCGGGGGCGCCAGTTTCCGCCGCCCTTGATTTCGCCGGGGTGGAGGGGGCCGTCGCTGATCAAGGAGCTCGGGCGCAGGCCTTGGTCGAAGGCGGCCAGATAGACGAAAGGTTTGAACAGCGAGCCGAGTTGGCGGCGGGCGTCCTTGGCGCGGCTGAAGCGGGATTCGTTGGCATTGCGGCCGCCGACGACGGCGAGCACGGCTCCGGTGTGGTTTTCCACGACGACGGCCGCGCCCTGAATGTAGCTGGGCTCCTTGCGGCGGGTTGCCGGGAGTTTCTTCCAGGCATCACGGGTAGGGTGGGCGTAGCCGGGCAGGCGCTCGACCTCGCGGAGTTTCTTGTCGAGGGCCTCCTCGCCTTTTTGTTGGACGCGGAGGTCGATGGTGGTGGTGATTTCGAGGCCGCCGAGTTCGATGTCTTCTTTTTCGAGGATGATTTCGAGGTCCCGGCGGATGGCGTCCATGGCATAGGATTCGCGGGCGGCGCGGCGGACTTTCGGGCGGACTTCGATGGGTTCGAGTTTCGCGGCCTCGGCCTCGGTGCGGGTGATGGCATTGGCGGCAACCATGCGGGCGAGGGTGGTGTTGCGCTCGCGGGTGGCGGCTTCCATCGAGCGGAACGGGTTGAACGAATCCGGCCCGCGGACGATGCCGGCGAGCAGCGCGGATTGCGAGAGCGTGAGCTCGGCCGGGTGTTTCTCGAAATAGATGCGGGAGGCCTCGCCGATGCCCTTGATCTGGCGGCCCCAGTTGATCTGGTTGATGTAGGCCTCGAGGATTTCGTCCTTTTCGAGGGCCCATTCGAGACGGAAGGCGATGGCGATTTCGAGCAACTTGCGGTCGAGTTGGCGCGGGGTGTCGCCGCGTTTTTCGCCGCGTTTGAGTTGGAAGATGTCGGAGACGAGTTGCTGGGTGATGGTGGAGGCTCCCTCGCGTTTGCCGGCGAAGTTCTTGGTGATGGCGCGGGCGATGCCGATGAGGTCGATGGCGCCGTGGCTGTAAAAGCGCTCGTCTTCACGGGCGAGGATGGCTTTGCGGAAGTTTCCTGCAACCTCGCCCAGCGGGACGATCGAACGTTTTTCGCCATGAATGCGGCCGATTTCCTCGCCGAGGCGATCCCGGATGATCGTGCGTTCGGGCATGGCGTGGATGCGTGTGAGATCGTAGCGCTGGGCCCGCAAGCCGTAGATCACGCCTAACAACATCAACAGGCAGCCTCCGAAAACCGCAGGATATCCCGCGCCGCGGGCGAGGATTTTCCCCGGCAGACTGAGCCGACGTGTGAAGAAGTTCAGCAGGTAAAACGGCCAGAACAAGAACAGTGAGCCCGCGCCCGGGCGGCGGCGGCGGGCGGCGGCGGGAGCGTCCTTGCGGCGGCGGTTGGTTTCCGGCGGAGTGCGTTTCGGCATGGGCGGGCGCACCTTAAGCGAAGCCGGTCCCGCGATCCATCTTTCATTCCGGTGGTCCTGCTTCCGGAGCTTGCGGGGTTCCCTGCCGACCTTGGAAACAGGGCCCGTTCGGGGGGGTGGGCGTGGAATTCCGGAAATCTCACCCAAGAAACCCGATGCGGCCCCGTTGCTCCCTGGAACCCGAAGCTGTGCCAGTGTCCGGGTGATTTCCGCTGGCAAGTGAAATCCCCGGCGCTAAGTTGACCGTCGCAGAGAATAACCAATGAGCCTGCACGCCGAACTTAGCCCCGAAGCCCTGCAGCGGCTGCACGCACAACGAAGGAATTCGACCATTTCCTCGGTCGTCATCGCCTTCCTTGTGGTGGTGCTGGTCGCCCTCGTTTTGGGTTATTTCCTGCTACCGCAACTGGTCGTGGAAGCGCCGACCATTGTGACTTACGAGTCCAATCTCAGTGAGGACACCGAGTTGGAGCAGAAAAAAGTCCAGACCCGCGTGGACCGGAAACCCTCGTCGCCCTCGTCATCGATGGCCAAGGTGATCGCCGCCAACACCGCGTCTCCCACCGCGGTCCCCGTGCCGGACGTGGACGTCTCCACGCCGTCACTGGATTTTGGCGATGGCAATGATTTCGGTGAGGGATGGGGCAGTGACGGTGATGGCGGGGGTGGTGGCACCACCTTTTTTGGTCAAACCGTGAAGGCCAAACACTTCGCCTATGTCATCGACTTCTCGAGATCGATGAATTCAGGAGGAAGGGAGGCGCTCATGCGGAAAGAACTCAACGATTCCATCGATCAAATTGCCGCCGGCACCCACTACGCTCTGATCTTCTTTGCTGGTCCGGCCTGGGAGGCGGGAAGCACCGTCCAATCACGAAGAGGGGTCGCCACGGTAACCGGCAAAAACCGGAAGGAATACAAATGGAGATCGGCAGGCGGACACTCTCGATGGGAGCATGATGGCAAAAAACAACCGATCGACTGGCTGGTCGCGAGCAAGCGCCAACTCAAGGCCTCCAAAAAAATCGTCGAAGAAACCCAATTGATTCTTGGAACCGTCTGGGACAATCCGCTCATGATGGCCCTCGAAATGGACCCGGTTCCACAAGTCATTTACTTCATGACGGACGGATCGGCCTCAGGCTCCGATGTCTGGGCCAAGGAGGTCGGGGAAAAAGCAAAAAAGCTTGGCGTCGTGATCAACTGCGTCGCCATGATGCAGCCAAAAGCCCACGACGACCTGGATGCTCTCGCCAAGGCCACCGGCGGCCAGTTCACCATCGTCAAAAAAGAAGGAACGCGCGAAAAGGTCCGGTAAAGTAGGGCTGAATTCTCCGCCTTACCGCGCATGCACCCGACTAGGCATACCATCGAAATGGTCCGCTTCCACCTGATGGGACAGGCGGACCTTTAGGGGGGCGTGACCTTGTTGGATACCGATGAAGCAGCCTGATGAGGCATCCCAAGTCGTCCTGCTTCCAGAGCTTGTGGGGCTCCCTGCCGACCTTGGAAACCGGTCCTGTTCGGGGTGGGCGCAGAATTCCGGAAATTCCACCCAAGAAATCTGATGCGTCCCCCGTTGCTTCTTGGAATCCGAATCTTTGCAAGCATCCGGGTAATTTTCGCTGGCTAGTCAAATCCCCGGCGCTAAGTTCTCCGCCGAACACAAAAACCAATGAGTCTTCACGCCGAACTTAGCCCCGAAGCCCTGCAACGGCTGCACGCACAACGAAGGAATTCGACCATTTCCTCGGTCGTAATCGCTTTTCTCGCGGTGGTGCTCGTCGCCCTCGTTTTGGGTTTTTTCCTGCTGCCGCAACTGGTCGTGGAAACGCCGACCATTGTGACTTACGAGTCCAACCTCAGTGAGGACACCGAGTTGGAACAGAAGAAAGTCCAGACCAGCATGGACCGGAAGCCCTCGTCGCCTTCGTCATCGATGGCCAAGGTGATCGCCGCCAACACCGCATCTCCAACCGCAGTTCCCGTGCCGGATGTGGACGTCACCACGCCGTCGCTGGATTTTGGCGATGGCGATGACTTCGGCAATGGATGGGGCGATGGCACCGGAGCAGGTGGCGGATTCGGAAACATCCCGGCCACCATGAAGAAGCGCTGCTCAAAGGCCGATCGTTTGGCCCGCCTGCAGGAATCCGGCGGCACGCCGGAGTGCGAGGAAGCGGTGGTGAAGGCCCTTCGCTGGCTCAAGGAAACCCAAAATGAGGATGGTAGTTGGACCAGCCGATACTCCGTCGCCATGACGGGATTTGCGGTCCTCGCCTACCTCGGGCACTGTGAAACCCCCCAATCGCAGGAATTTGGTGACTCGGTCACGCGTGGCATCATTTACCTGATCAACATCGGTCTCAAAAACGAGGGCAGACTCACCGCGGTTGCCGCCAACTCGAACGCATGGGTCTATGAGCACGGCATCGCCACTTACGCTCTCGCGGAGTCTTACACCTTCTGCAGCAATCTCGGCATCAATATCCCCGACCTCGATACAGTCACCAAGCAGGCGGGGGACATGATCATGCAGGGCCAGGGAAACAGTGGCGGATGGGTTTATCGATTTGAATCCACGGACAGCGGTGACAATTCGGTTGGATTCTGGCAAATCCAAGCCCTCAAGGCCTGCAAGCACACCGGGCTGTGGGAGGAAGGCGCCTTCAAGACCGTCTCCCGCAAAGCGTTGGATTGGCTCGATAAAGTCCAAGGCCGAAACGGCGCCATCGGATATCGCGAGAACTCCACCAAAAACCCGGGACTGACCGGCGGCGGTGTGCTCGCATTCCAGATGTGGGACCAAGGCAATTCCATAGATGCCCGGGCGGGCATTGATTACATCAGCGAAAACACCGCGTTCGAATGGGGCGAGAAGGAGTCCAATCTGTATTACCACTACTACAACGCCCAAGCCATGATCAACCATGGCGGCAAGGCATGGTCCGACTACAACAAGCTCTTCCGCGACGAGTTGTTGAAAATCCAAAAAGAAAACGGCTCATGGGAGCAGCGAGGAATCCCGCACGGACCGGTCAATGATCATATGTCCACCTGTCTGGCGACCTTGATGCTGGAGGTCTACTACCGCTTCCTGCCCGGCACGGGAGCCAAATAGCGCGGGACCTTCGGTTGGCTGGAAGCCGCAGCCGCCCGATACGGCGGCAATGCGCCGAATGGGGCGTTTGCAGAAATTTCGCGGAGGATCCACCAATTGTCTTGCAAATCCGGGCCGCCCCGGCTTTCTTCCGCCCCCAACCCTCAACCAAGGACGGTTTGGCAAATGCTAGGCCCATCCCCTACGACCATGAGCGATACCAAAGAAATCAACCCGAAAGACTATCAACTCCACGAAGGAGACACCGGCAGCGCCCCTTACCAAGTGGCCTTGCTCACCAAGCGGATTTTCCATCTCACGGACCACCTGCTCATCCACAAGAAGGACTTCTCGTCCCGCCGCGGACTCCTGACCTTGGTTTCCCAGCGCCGCAAGTTGCTGGATTACATCAAGAAAGGCTCCGAGGAGAAATACCAGCAGGTCATCCAAGGCCTCGGACTCCGCCGCTAACCACACTTTCCGCAAGGCAGCCACGAGGGAAAACCCCGTGGCTGTCTCGCGAAACGGCCCGGACCTTCCAACGAAGCGCCCGCACCGCAGGACTCATTCCTTCCGCCGCCCCACTGTTTGAGGGCTGCGGATTTTGTCCTGAAAAAACCGAATGCCCGTCCGGCAATCCCGCCGCATGGGCTGTCCGCACAGAAAAAGAAGAAAACGAAAGAAATGAACATCCATAGCAAAACGATCGAGGTCGGAACCAATCCGATGACGATCGAAACCGGCAAACTTGCCAAACTCGCCGACGGTTCCGTAACCGTCCGCAGCGGTGACACCATCATCCTGGTGACCGCCGTTTCCTCCACCAAGGTGAAACCCGGCCAGACCTGGTTCCCGCTCTCCGTGGAATATAAGGAAAAAGCCACGGCTGCCGGCGTATTCCCCGGCGGCTACTTCAAGCGCGAAGGCCGCCCTACCGAAAAGGAAATCCTCACCTGCCGCATGACGGACCGCCCGTTGCGTCCGCTCTTCCCGAAGGGTTACCTCTACGAAACCCAGATCGTCGCCATCCTGCTTGCCGCGGATGGTGAAAACGACTCCGACATCCTCGCGATGAACGGGGCCTCCGCCGCCCTCTGCCTTTCCGACATCCCCTTCGCCGGCCCGATCGGTGCGGTGCGCGTCGGCCGCGTCGACGGCCAGTTCGTCATCAACCCGACCCACGACCAGCGCGAAAACAGCGACCTCGACCTCATCTACGTCGGCAACAAGACCGACGTCATCATGATCGAAGGCCAAGCCGACGAACTCCCGGAAGAAGAGTTCATCAAAGCGCTGCACTTCGCCCAAGAAGCCGTCTCCAAGCTGGTGGCGGCTCAAGAAGAACTCGCGAAACTCGCAGGCAAGGAAAAGCGTTCCTACGAACTCACCCTCGCCAAGGAAAACCTGCTCGAAATCGCCTATGAAATCGCCGGCGACCGCATCGAGGCCGCCATCTACGCGCCCTCGAAAACCGAACGCGCCAAAGCAGTCGGTGCCCTCCGCAACGAAGTGGAAGCCGCCATCAAGGAGCGCGCTCCGGAAGCGACCGACTTCGATGTCGAGCAAGCCTTCGAATACCTTCAGAAGAAGGCGTTCCGCATTTCCATCATGGAAAAAGGCGTGCGCGCGGACGGCCGTGCGATCGGCGATCTCCGCCCGCTCTTCGGTGAAGTCGGTACCCTGCCACGCGTGCACGGTTCCGCCATCTTCGCTCGTGGGGAAACCCAGGCCCTCGCCATCACCACCCTCGCCCCGGCTGACGAAAAACAACATTTCGACAACTACGCCGGTGGCGAAGACGAGAAGCGCTTCATCCTCCACTACAACTTCCCTCCATTCTCCGTCGGTGAATGCGGTCGTATGGGTGGCATCAACCGCCGCGAAATCGGCCACGGATCGCTCGCCGAGCGCTCCATCGAGCCCGTCATCCCGGACGAAGCCGACTTCCCCTACGCCATCCGCGTTTCCTCGGAAGTCATGGAATCCAATGGTTCCACCTCGATGGCCTCGGTCTGCGCAGGCACCATGGCTCTCCTCGACGCCGGTGTCCCGCTGATCCGCCCCGTCGGAGGCATCTCCGTCGGACTCGTCACCGAGAACAACGACGATGGTTCGCTCAAGTCGCACAAGATGCTCTTGGACATCATCGGTTCCGAAGATTTCTACGGCGACATGGACTTCAAGCTTTGCGGCACCAGCGAAGGGGTCACTGGCTATCAGCTCGACCTCAAGCTCCCGGGCCTCCCGCTCGCCATGCTTGAAGAAGCGATCCACATCGCCAAGGCTGGCCGCTCCAAGATCATCGACAAAATGGCCGACTCCATCGTCGAGCCCAAGGAGCTCAGTCCCCATGCGCCGCGCATCGTGTCCGTCAAGATCCCCGCGGATCGCATCGGCGAACTCATCGGGCCTGGCGGCAAAAACATCAAGGGCATCCAGGCCGAGTCCGGCGCCGAGATCAACATCGAGGACGATGGCACCGTGCACATCTACGCTTCCAAGCAGGCCGGTCTCGACCGCGCCAAGGACATGATCGACCGCATGTTCCAGGAAATCGAAGTGGGCAAGGTTTACACCGGCAAGGTGGTCTCCATCACCTCCTTCGGCGCGTTCATGGAAGTGCTGCCCGGCAAGGACGGCCTCATCCACGTCTCCGAGCTGGCCGAAGGCCGCACCGAGCACGTCGAGGACGTCGTCAAGAAGGGTGAAATCATCACCGCCAAGTGCCTCGGCGTCGATGAAAAGGGCCGCGTGAAAATGTCACGCCGCGCCTGGCTCCGCGACCAGAAGGCCGAACAAGCCGAAGCCGCCGGCACCGCCGCCGAGTAAGCTCCGCGCTTCGCAAAGCGAATATTCAAGACCGGCGTCCTCGCAAGGGGGCGCCGGTTTTTTCG
>JBFEQB010000070.1:0-11435 GCA_041549835.1 Luteolibacter sp.
GAGAGGCCCAAAGGGAAGCAACATTGATGAAAGCGGGGGAAACGGAAAGTCCGTGTTCTTGAATGCTTGGGTATAGAAGTCCAGATAGCGAATATCACGGCTCAGATGCGCAAGACCAACAAGTGGAATTGTGACACAAATCGCAACGGAGAGCGCGACGACTATTCTTGTCTTCTTCATTTCTCTGCCCAACAGTGTTTATTCCCCCACCGGCACATCTATCTGTCTTGGCGGGCTGAAACTTCTTTCGTGGTGAGGATGAGCGCGGAGGCGACTGGGTGTCAATATCGTCCGCAGGACCAAGTGGTGTCGGCGAAATGGGAATTTGAGGTGCAACCACCAATGGTCCAGATGGGCGAAGGTTCCGGATATGCGAGCTTTGGGATGGGACTCCGAATCCACCCACGGCGACAACCCGGCACGACGAATGCCTGGCTGCGTGCAGTTTGGGGCGAGGATGCCGGCATGTCCGGGAAACCGGCACACCCACTCAAAGCGGTGAAGCACGCTTCACCGCACTCCAAAGTCCCGCATGACGATGCCCCCTCGGAATTCCAATCCTCAAAGGCACCGGACCGGAGTCCGTGACTACTTTTTGAATACGACTTTCCCGTGATCGATATCGGCCTGGATGACGTCTCCGTCCACGAACCTGCCGTCGAGCACGTCGAGACTGAGGGGATCCAACAGAAGGTGCTGGATGGCGCGCTTGAGTGGGCGGGCACCATAGACGGGATCGTAGCCTTGGTTGCCGATGTGTTCCTTCACGGCTTCCGTGAGGGCAAGGGCAAGGCCTTGTTTGGCGAGGCGCTTGCGGACGCGGTCGAGCTGGAGATCGACGATGGTGGTGATCTCCTCGCGGTCGAGGCGGTCAAACATGACAATCTCATCGATGCGGTTGAGGAACTCCGGGCGAAAATGACCGCGCAGGGCTTCCATGACCTTGGCCTCGCGTTGCTCGGCGTTCTCCTCGGCGAGGATGAACTGCGAACCGATGTTGGATGTGAGAATGATGACCGTGTTCCGGAAATCCACGGTGCGGCCCTGACCGTCGGTGATGCGACCGTCATCGAGAACTTGGAGCAGGACGTTGAACACATCGTGGTGGGCCTTTTCGATCTCGTCGAACAGCACGACGCAATACGGCTTGCGGCGGACGCTTTCGGATAACTGGCCGCCCTCTTCGTAGCCGACGTATCCGGGCGGAGCTCCGATCAAGCGGGCGACGCTGTGTTTCTCCATGTATTCGGACATGTCGATGCGAATCATCGCGCCCTCGTCATCGAAGAGGAATTCGGCAAGGGCCTTGGACAACTCGGTCTTGCCTACGCCGGTGGGGCCGAGGAACAGGAACGACCCGATCGGCCGGTTCTCATCCTGCAAGCCGGCGCGGGCGCGGCGCACCGAGTTGGACACCGCGGTGATGGCCTTGCGCTGGCCGACCACACGCGCGCCTAGGCGATCCTCCATCTGCACGAGTTTTTGTTTCTCGCCCTCCTGGAGCCGGTTCACGGGAATGCCGGTCCATGCGGAAACCACGCGGGCGATATCCTCTTCGGTGACCTCTTCCTTGAGAATGGCACCGTTTTTCTGGAGCACGGCGAGTTCATCCTCCGCCGCAGCCAATTCCTTCTGGGCCTCCGGCAAGTCGCTGTAGGTGATCTGCGAAGCCTTGGTAAGATCGCCGATTCGCTGGGCGCGCTCGGTCTCGCCCTTGAGAGTCTCGATCTTCTCCTGAGCGGTCCGGACGTGATCGATGATGGCTTTCTCATTCCGCCACTGGGCCATCAGCCCGGAGGATTTCTCACGCAGGTTCGCCTGTTCTTCCTGGACTTTCTCAAGGCGCGTGGCGGAGGCTTTGTCGGTTTCCTTTTCGAGCGCTTTCTTCTCCATTTCCAACTGCAGGATCTGGCGTTCGAGCACATCAATCTCGGTCGGCATCGAATCGAGCTCGATTTTCAGGCGGGAGGCGGCTTCATCGACAAGATCGACCGCCTTATCCGGCAGGAAGCGGTCGGAGATATAGCGGTCGGAAAGAGCGGCGGCGGCCACCAGCGCGCCGTCCTGGATACGCACACCGTGATGGACTTCGTAGCGTTCTTTCAGTCCGCGCAGGATGGCGACGGTGTCCTCCACGGACGGCTCGCCAACCATCACCGGTTGGAAGCGGCGTTCGAGTGCCGCGTCCTTTTCGATGTGCTTGCGGTATTCATCGAGGGTGGTGGCCCCGATGGCGTGGAGTTCGCCACGAGCGAGCTGGGGTTTGAGAAGATTCGAAGCATCCACCGCGCCCTCGGCGGCACCGGCGCCGACGATCGTGTGCAACTCATCGATGAAGAGAATGATTTGGCCCTCGGCATCGGTGACCTCCTTGAGGAAAGCCTTGAGCCGGTCTTCGAACTCGCCGCGGAATTTCGCCCCGGCGAGCATGGCCCCGAGATCCATCGAGATGATGGATTTGTTTTTCATCGAGTCTGGGACATCGCCCGAGACGATGCGGCGGGCGAGGCCTTCGACGATGGCAGTTTTACCGACACCGGGTTCGCCGATGAGCACGGGATTGTTTTTGGTGCGGCGGGAAAGGACCTGGAGGACGCGGCGGATTTCATGGTCGCGGCCGATGACGGGGTCGATTTTCCCGGCGCGGGCGCGGGCCGTGAGATCGGTCCCGTATTTCTCGAGCGTCTGGTATTTCCCCTCGGGATTCTCGTCGGTGACTTTCTGCGACCCGCGCACGCTTTTCACCGCTTCCAAGGCCTTCTTTTGATTGAGTCCGACCTCCTTGAGCAATTTGCCCGCAGGCGAATCCCCTTCCAGCGCGCCGAGGATGAAATGCTCCACACTCAGGTAGTCATCACCGAGCGATTCGCGGGCCTTGTCGGCGGAATCAAGCGTCGAGCGCAGACCGACGCTGATCTGCGGCTGGGTGGAAGCGCCCTGCACGCTCGGTTCACGGGCCAGCGCGGCGGCGGTAGTGGCTTTGAGTTGGGAAACGTCCACTCCGGCCTTCTGGAGGATCGGCACCGTGATACCGCCTTCCTGTTGGAGAAGCGCCAGCAGGACGTGCGCGCTCTTGAGTTCGGGGTGGGAGGATTTCGAGGCGAGGCCCTGCGCGGATTGCAGCGCCTCCTGCAGTTTCTGGGTGATTTTTTCGAGTCCCATGGCGTTCGTTTGATTTTGCTAGAATCTAGAACGCGTGGCGCGGACTTGCAACGGATGAGTTGCGTTTTCCCCGCCACCAACGGCCCGCCAATCCCTGATTCAATCGATGACCCGGCGCATCGGAACCATGTGCGACTGCTCGAAGCCGTGTTTCTTGAAAAACTCCTGGGACTCTGCACTCAAGCGATCCGTCAGCAACGTGATTCGCTTGAAATTCTTCTGTTTGGCGAAATCTAACACGTAATCCACCAGCATCGCACCGTAACCCTGGCCGCGGTGGTCGGGATGTATGACGACATCCTCCATCAGAATCACAAAGCCGCCACGCGCTGTGGAGATGGTAAAAAGAAGGTTCACCATGCCAAAAATCCTGTGGTTGTTCCGGACAACGAAAATGCGCCCGCGGTTCGGCTGTTCGAGAATCAGCCGCAAGCCCCGCTCCTGTGCCTCTTGGTCCGGTTGGAAATCATCCGAGCGCGAAAACAGGTCCATCACCAACTCCGTCAGGGCTGGCAAATCCTCAAGAGTCGCAGGTTCCACACGGGGCGGATCATCCGTGACGCCATTCTGCTTCGATTGTGGGAAGGATTTCACTTGGAAAGTCATGGCATGATTCCCCCCATGAGCCACGGATTTTTTGGCCCGGTCGGAATTCAACCGCCTGGAGTCCTCATTCCAACAGGTCCGGCCGGTTCCGTTTGGTGCGGGCGAGGGCGTTTTGCTCCTTCCATGCCTGAATGTTTCCGTGGTGCCCCGAAAGAAGAACCTCGGGCACCGTGAGTCCGCGGAAATTGACGGGCCGCGTGTAGGCGGGAGATTCCAGAAGATTGGGATCAGAAAACGACTCATCCACCGGCGACCGGTCATCGCCGAGCGCTCCGGGGAGCAGGCGGATCACGGCATCGCAGACCACCGCGGCAGCCAGCGCGCCATTGGTCAGGATATAGTCGCCGATGGAAACCTCCTCGTCCACGAGCGTATCGATCACCCGCTGGTCCACGCCCTCATAATGACCGCAGAGAATCAGCAGATGCTCAGCTTCAGCCAGCTCCCGAGCGACCGCCTGCTTGAACGGTTTCCCTTGCGGCGTCATCAGGATCACCTTGGTTTCCGGCCCACGCAGCGCCTCCACAGCGGCAAACAGCGGCTCGGGTTTCAGCAACATCCCCTGCCCTCCGCCGCACAACGAGTCGTCGACCCGCCGGTGCTTGTCCTCGGACCAATCGCGCAACTGGTGCCCGACCACCTCCACGATTCCGGCAGCGCGCGCGCGCTGGATGATCGAGTCGCTCAGTGGCGCGAGCGCCACTTCAGGAAACAAGGTCACGATATCGATCCGCATGCCCAAAACTCTAGACCCTCCCCCCGACTTGCCAACCTCCATCCTCCCAACATTTCAGGAATCCAAAACAAAGGATCGATGCGGCCGCATCAATAATGCGCAAGACGACGGGCGGGTTGCGCTCACCGGTCGGCGAAAAGCGCTCGATTGTCGGCTCGCGATCAATTCCGCCTTTGCCCGGCCGCCGGATTCCTCCAAAAAACCGCATGCCCATTTTCGAAAAGGTCCGCGAACTCGCCGTCATCCGCTCCTCCGCCGCCGCGCTCGGCTGGGATCAGGAAACCTACCTGCCGCCTGCCGCCCACGAACACCGTGCCGCCCAACTCGCCTGGCTGTCCTCCCGCGCTCACGAACTCGCCACCTCCGACGCATGGAAATGCGACCTCGACTCCGCCGAGACCGCCGACCCCGGCAACGCTCCGAAACTCACCGCCAACCTGCGCGAGCTGCGCCGCGAATTCGACCGCGCCACCAAGCTCCCGATCGAACTCGTCGCCCGCGAATCAGTCGCCTCCTCGCACGCCAAACACGCTTGGGCCGATGCCCGCAAACGCTCGGATTTCCCCACTTTCGCCCCGCACCTGGAAACCTTGCTCGGCATCGCTCGGGAAAAGGCCGAACTCTGGGGTTACGCCGACGAGCCCTATGATGCCCTGCTCGAAGGCTATGAGCGCAGCACCTCCACCGCTGCCGTCGCCGCATTGTTTGACACCCTGAAACCCGAGCTCCGCGAAACCGCCGCCCGCGCCGTGGAAAAATCCGCCGTCCGTGCCACCAATCTACCGCCCGGCCCGTATCCCATCGCCGCCCAGCAGGCGCTCAACGCCCGCATCGCCAAATCCATCGGCTTCGAGTTTCAGGCCGGCCGCATCGACACCACCACCCATCCGTTCTGCACCACGCTTGGCCCACGCGACGTCCGCCTCACCACCCGCTATGACGAGGCGGATTTCACATCCTCGCTCTTCGGAGTGCTCCACGAGGCCGGCCACGGCATGTATGAACAAGGTCTTCCCGCGGATGATTTCGGCCTACCCTCCGGCTCCGCCGTTTCCCTCGGCATCCACGAATCGCAAAGCCGCCTCTGGGAAAACCATGTCGGCAGGTCGTTTGGGTTCTGGAACCGATGGTATCCCGTAGCCCAGGAAACTTTCGCTCAACTCGCCAAATTTTCGTTAGACGACTTCCTCGCCTATCTCTGGCGCGCCGAATTCTCCCCCGTCCGCGTCGAGGCGGATGAAGCCACCTACGACCTCCACATCATCCTCCGCTTCGGCCTCGAACGCCGCCTACTCAACGGCGAACTCAACGTCGCCGACGTGCCCGCCGCATGGAACGAAGGCTTCCGCGAACTCTTCGGCTTCATTCCTGAAAACGATGCCCATGGCTGCCTTCAGGACATCCACTGGTCGATGGGCGGCCTCGGTTATTTCCCCACCTACTCGCTCGGAAATATCAACGCCGCCCAACTCTTCGCCGCAGCCCGCAAAGACCCGGCCATCGCGACCGCCACCGATGCCGCCGACTATGCCCCGCTGCTCGCCTGGTTGCGGAAAAACGTCCACGCCCAAGGCGCCACTCTTGATCCCAGCGATCTCATCGCCGCAGCCACAGGAAGTCATCCAGCACCTGCCGACTACCTCGCCCATCTCCAATCCCGCTACCTCTAACACCCATGACTCAAGGTCTCTTCATCGTTTTCGAAGGCATCGACGGCACCGGCAAGTCCACCCAGGCGCGGCGCCTCGGCGAATGGTTCGCTTCCCGTGGCCGCGAGGTCTTGCTCAGCTATGAACCCACCAATGGCCCGTGGGGCACCAAACTCCGCGAATCCGCCGCGACCGGCCGGCTTTCGCCCGAGGACGAACTCCGGTATTTCCTCAACGACCGCCGCCAGCACGTGGAAGAGAAAATCAAACCCGCTCTCGCTGCCGGAAAAGTGGTCATCCTCGATCGCTATTACTTTTCCACCATGGCCTATCAGGGAGCCCGCGGCTTTGATCCCGCTGAAATCCGGCGCATGAACGAGGAATTCGCGCCCATCCCGGATCTTCTGCTCATCCTGGATCTCGACGTGGACACCGCGCACGACCGCATCGGCCACCGCGGCGACAGCACCAATGAATTCGAGAAACACGAGAGCCTTGTGCGTTGCCGGGAAATCTTCCTCTCCCTCAAAGACGAGCCGTTCGTCCGCGTGATCGATTCCAGCGGTGGCCTTGATGAGGTCTCGGCAAGAATCCGCCAAGCCGTTGAGACAACGTGACTTTTGGAGAGCGGTGAAGCCGGCTTCACCGCAGTCCAAAGTCATTTCGCGAAAATTTCGGCGAAGAAGGACTTCATCGCGTCCCACGACTTCTGGTCCGCCGCAGCGTTGTAAGCGGCTCCTTTGGAGGGATCGTCTCCTGCTTGCGGTTGGGTGAAACTATGCACCGCCCCCTCATAGAGAACCACTTTCATGTCCGCGCCTGCGGCCTTCATTTCCTTCTCCAGATCCGCGACCTGCGAGGCTGGCGCATAGGGATCGTCCGCACCATGGAGCACGAGGATTTTTGGCATCGTGACACCCGCTCTGGCGGCGAACCCCTCGCCCGCATCCAAGCTGCCATGAAAGGAAACCACGCCGGTCACCGGAGCTCCGGCACGGGCCAGTTCCAATGCGCCTGCTCCGCCGAAACAATAGCCGATCGCCGCGATCTTCGTCGTGTCGGTCCGTTCGTCCTTCTGCAGGATCTCCAGTGCAGCCATCAACCGCGCCCGATAGAGCGCGCGATCTTTCTTGAATTTCCCGGACTCTTCGGCCGCCGGACCCGGAGCAGGCGGGCGGATTCCCTTGCCGTAAACATCCGCGGCGAAGACATTGTATCCGAGTTCCGCCAGCATGCGCGCGCGCTTCTTTTCGTAGTTGGTCAGCCCGGTCCACTGGTGGATCACCAGCACCGCCGGGCGCTGGGTTTTCACGGTATCGTCATAAACGTGAAAGCCTTCGAGAACGG
The DNA here is from genome assembly GCA_041549835.1 of Luteolibacter sp. Taxonomy (GTDB): domain Bacteria; phylum Verrucomicrobiota; class Verrucomicrobiia; order Verrucomicrobiales; family Akkermansiaceae; genus Luteolibacter. The sequence continues at coordinate 7,501 of JBFEQB010000070.1, forward strand.
CTTCGCCCTGTTTGTATTCCACATCTCGCTCGACGAGAGCGGCATCGGCGGCAACCAGGGAAACGAGAGCGGAAACGAGGGTGAGCGTGTGCGTTTTCATCGGATCAAGCTAGAGTGCCATTGCCTCACGTCAACTCCGGCCCCTACACTCCATGCCGTCATACGGGGCTCTTGCGACGACCCCAGCACGCCGCTACAATTCGCCGCAGATGTTTGAACTCCTCAATGCCGCCGTCGCCAAACGCAAGTCCCTGCTAACGGATGACAACGACGCGGTGCGCCTGATCGACGGCGCGGGCGATGGTTTCCCCGGCGTGTTTCTCGAAACCTACGCCGGACATTGGTTACTCTCCACCACCACCGGCAGCATCCCGCCGCAGGTCCGGGAATGGCTGCGCGACCAAGGCGTTTCCTGTTATTGGAAGCGCCTCGATCAACACCAGAAGGAATCCCCCACCCCGCTGTGCGGCCCCGAGATCACCGAACCATTCCTCATCCGCGAAAGTGGCATCTGTTATGAAATCTCATTCCAATCCGGCTACTCGCAGGGCATCTTCCTCGATCAACGCGACAACCGCGCCGAAGTCCGCCGCCTGATGAAATCCGGCCTGCGCCTGCTCAATACGTTTTCCTACACCGGCGCCTTTTCAGTCTCCGCCGCCATGGCCGGCGCGGAAACCACCACCCTCGACCTCTCACAACCGTACCTCGACTGGGCGAAACGCAATTTCACCCACAACCAGCTCGATCCCGCCGCCCACCATTTCTGCAAGGGCGACACCTTCCACTGGCTCCGCCGCTTCGCGAAACAAGGACGAGTGTTCGACGCCATCGTCCTCGATCCACCGACCTTCTCGCGCGATGACAAGGGCAAGATCTTCCGGGTTGAGGAGAACTTCGGTGAGCTTGCCACGCTGGCCGCCCAATGCCTCGCACCCGGCGGCTGGCTGCTCTGCTGCACGAATTTCCGGCAGATGACGACCCGTGAATTCGAACGCCAATTGCTAACGGCAATTCCCCGGCCGATGAGTGCCCGCCATTCGCCGATGCCGCCGGATTTCACCGATGAGCCCTATCTGAAGTCCATGTGGCTGAGCTGAGTTCCCCGGCATCGGGCTTGCCACGGCCCGCCCTGCTCCGCATGATTTGCTCCGTGAGCGACAACAAAGCCCCATGGATCACCTATCGACCGGAGCTGAAAGTGCTGGACTGCACAATCCGTGACGGAGGCCTCATCAACAATTCCCAGTTCACCGATGAACAGGTACGCGCCGTCTATCAGGCATGCATCGCCGCCGGGGTGGACTACATGGAGATCGGCTACAAGAACGACCCCGCCCAGTTCCCGAAGGACAAATTCGGGCCGTGGCGTCATTGCGAGGAAGCGGACATGCGCCGCGTCGTGGGCGATCACACGTTCGAAGCCACCGGCCTGAAGCTCGCCGCGATGGCGGACGCCGGCGGCAAGTGCGATTGGAAAAACCACATCGGCCCCGCCAAGGACAGCGTGCTCGATGTCATCCGCGTCGCCTGTTATGTCCACCAGATTTCCGAGGCCATCGAGATGGTCGAGCACTGCCACGCCCTTGGCTACGAGACGACCCTCAACATCATGGCCATCTCCGTGGTGGCGGATGCCGAGATCGACCAAGCGCTTGAAATCGCCGCCCAATCCTCGGTCGGCACCATCGTGGTGGTGGACAGTTACGGAAACCTCTTCCGCGAGCAGATCGACCACCTGGTCCGCAAATACACGAAAGCCGTCGAGGGCACCGGCAAGCACATCGGCATGCACGCCCACAACAACCTGCAGCTGGCCTTCGCGAACACCGTGGAAGCGATCATCCTCGGCGCCAACCGCGTGGACGCCACCATGATGGGCCTTGGCCGCGGCGCCGGGAATTGCCCGATGGAGATCCTGCTCGGCTTCCTGCGGAACCCGAAATTCAAACTCCGTCCGGTGATCGAATGCATCCAGAAGACGATCCTGCCGATGAAGAAGCAGTTCGATTGGGGTCCGTCCATTCCCTACAACATCACCGGTCAGATGAACCTGCACCCGCGCAGCGCCATGGCTTGGCGCGAGGGAAACACGCCGGATGACTATCTGACGTTTCTCGACCAGACGATGACGGACGTGTGAAGCGGCCGCGCCGGGGGGGCTCAGCCCTGCCGATGCCGCCGGATTTTTCTGCTTAGACATGGGCGACGAATCCGCTACACCCGCAGCCATGCAGGAAGCGACACGCGATCACGGACCCCAGCCATTTGACGAACTGATGACCCGCTGGGGGCTCTCGAACCACGAGCTCGTGGAGGCATCCGTCGAGCAAATCAATCACAAGCAGGTCCAGAAAGCCCGCAAAGGCCGGCAGCTGACGCTGCACCTGATGCAGAAGCTCACCCGTTCGTTCAATGAGACGATCGTCTCACGCCTGCCCAAGGCGGAACGCGGGGATTTCTCACCCTATCTGCACAAGCACCTCTTCAACTACGCCAAAGGCTACGACGCCGGGTGGGCCGATCCGAACGAAGCCAGACTTCCGAAGTGAGCACTCCGCCGTGGACGATCGTCGGCCAAGGACTCGCGGGGACCTGCCTCGCTTGGGAGCTCTGGCAACGAAGCGTGCCGTTTTCACTGGTGGATCGTGAACACGGTGGCTCTTCCCGGGTGGCCGCAGGCCTCATCAATCCGGTGACTGGCAAGAACTTCGAACCGAGCGCGCGCATCACGGAATTCCTGCCTGACGCGATGGCGTTCTACGCCGCGATCGAAAAAGTGATCTGCAAAACCTTCTGGCATCCGCTGCCAGTGCTCCGCCTCGCGGATACGGCAAAGGAATGGAACAAGATGATTTCCAAAACCACCCGCCCGGATGTCGCTCGATGGCTGGCTCATGACGGAGTCCCGGTGGTGGCTGACGGCTGGGTCGGAGCGCTCGAACTCAACGGCGGCGGGCGGCTCGACACGCGGACGTTTCTCGACGGTTCCCGGGACTTCTTCACCGAGCGCGGACTCTATCGAAAGTCGGACATTCCGCCGGATGATGGCGGATCAGGCCGCATCTGGTGCGAGGGTGCGGCCGGATTGATCAGGGAACGTTACGGACCGCACCGCTGTGCCAAGGGGGAAATCCTCACCCTCAGGGCGAGCGGCTGGGACGAGACACGCATCCGCATCGGAGCCGGTGGCTGGATGGTGCCCTTGGGCGGCGGTCGCTTCAAAGCGGGCTCCACTTATGAATGGAACGAACTCAACGAAGCGCCAACCGACAAGGGACGCGCAAGGGTGGAACAGATCGCAACTCGCCTCGGCGGTGGTGGTTTTTTCGAAGTGATCCATCATGAAGCCGGCATCCGGCCGATCCTGCGCCGCAGCGAGCCCCTCATCGGGCCGACCGGGCATGGCCACTGGATGTTCAACGGCCTCGGTTCGAAGGGCAGCCTGTATGCGCCTGGAATCGCCCGGCGCCTTGCGAGCTGGCTCACCGAAGGCACCGCCCCCGAACCCGAGGTGGACATCCGTTTTTTCAGCCAACGCCCGCAATGATCCCTCCGCGCCCGACCCAACTCGCACAGATACTCCTCCGGGCCTCGATCCTTGAGGGAGACACCGTTATCGACGCCACGGCGGGCAACGGTCATGACACGGTGTTTCTCGCCGGATGCGTGGGATCAAGCGGGCGGGTGCTGGCCTTCGATCTCCAGGAGCAGGCCATTCGATCCGCGCGCGAAACCGTCGCGGCCGCGGGATTTGAGGCAAGAGTCGAGTTTTTCCAAATCACCCACGCCCGGATGGCGGAACATGCGGCCGCGGGATCGGTATCCGCAGTGATGTTCAACCTCGGCTACCTACCGGGGGACGATCATGGCTTCACCACCCGATCGGATGAAACCCTTGCCGCTCTAGCCGCCGCAGCGGGCCTGTTGAGCTC
>JBFEQB010000071.1:0-11035 GCA_041549835.1 Luteolibacter sp.
ACCAATCACCAGCACGAACTTCAGATAGTGCACGCCGACCTGCCGCGACGAATAGCCGAGCGCCTTCATCTGCGCGATCTGCTCGCGCTGCAGCCGCACGATGCGCGCGAGCACCGCATTCACCATGAAGGCCGCCACACTTAGAAACACCAAGGGATAGATGAAGGAAAGCGCGTGCAACACCCGCAGCTCGTCATCCAGGCGCTGGGCGGAGGCCTGGTCCTTGCGGGTGTAGGCACCGCCCGCGCCGTAGGATGCGAGCAGGCGGTCGATCTCCGCCATCACTGGTTCCGCCGTGGCTCCGGGGGCGAGATCGATGGTTAGATCGTTGAAGGCACCATCCATGTTGTAGGCCACCGCCAGTGCGCGGTAGTTCATCCAGATCACGCTGAAACGCTTGTGGTCCGGCAGGGTCTCACCGGCGCGAGCCTCGAAGACAAACTCCGGCGACAGCCCGATGCCGCAGATGCGCAGGGTCTCACGGCGCCCGTTGATCACCGCCACCAGCGTATCACCGGGACTCAAACCGTTCTCAATCGCGAAAGCCTCTCCCACGATCACCTCGCGGCGCTCGTCCGTGTGGGGAAACCGGCCGCTGCGCAGAAACACGCGGTTGAGCTTCGGCACGCCGCCATCCTCCGGCAGCGAGACGAGGTGCCCGGTCGCCGGCTCGGCGAGCCCCGGCAGATCGAGTGTGACATCCACCACCACGCGGGTCTCCACCGTGGCCACGCCTGATAGATCCGCCAATCTTTCCGCCGTGGCGAGCGGAGCGCGCTTCAAGGAAGCGAACACGTCCGCCATCGCATATTTCTGATAGTAGGCCGCGCGGGTGGACTCCAGCGTCAGGATCAGGCTGCGCGTCATGATCATCATCGCCAGCCCGCAGGCCATCACCAGACTGACCGCCACCACCTGGCCTTTCATGCGGGAAAGGTCGCGCAGCAACTTGCGATCAAGGGGGGAAATCATGACATGGTCACCACTTCAATTCCGAAGCCGGAAGACGGGTCTCGTTGGTGTGGGAACTGACGATCTTCCCGTCGGACAGATGCAGGACCCGGTCGGCCATTTCCGCCATGACGGCGTTGTGGGTGATGATGACGGTGAGGGTGCCGAGCTCGCGGTTGATGCGCTCCACGGCTTCAAGCACGGTGATGCCGGTGGTGACGTCGAGCGCGCCGGTGGGCTCGTCGCAGAGCAGGACTTCCGGGCGTTTGGCGATGGCACGGGCGATGGCGACGCGTTGTTGCTCACCACCGGAGAGTTGCGACGGGAAATGGTCCATGCGCCCTTTGAGCCCGACGATTTCGAGCGCCTCTTCCGGACTCATCGGATCGCGCGAAATGTCGGTGATGAGCGCGACGTTTTCGCGGGCGGTGAGCGACGGAATGAGGTTGTAGAACTGGAAGACGAAACCGACGCAATTCCGACGAAACTGCGTGAGGGTGTTCTCCTCGGAGCCGTCGAGTCGCCACCCCTTGTAGAAAAGCTCGCCGGAAGTCGGCAGATCAAGGCCGCCGAGGATATTGAGCAAGGTGGATTTCCCGCTGCCGGAAGGGCCGAGCAGGCAGACGAGTTCGCCGGCGTTCAGGTCCAAGTCCACACCCGCGAGCGCCACCACGTCCAGCTCACCGGTGTGATAGATCTTGCGCAGCTGGCGGGCTTCAAACACGACCCCCGTGGAAACCGGCGGTGCTGTGGGGGATTCGGCATTCATCTGGCTGATTGAAGTTAGCAGGCCTGCGGCCCTGCACAACCCCTGTGGCCCGGTGGGAATCGAGGTTCAGGGATGGCGGGCCGGCTTGTCAGGCCCGCCGGATGGACGGATGGATCAGGGGGAGACCGAAACCGGGTTCCGCCTCCGCGCGACCCGTCGGGCCGGACGGAACGCGGGGGCTTCAAGCCAGCATCGGCTCGGCGAGGCCGGAGCGGACCAACAGCGGTTCCAGCTCCGGGTCGCGGCCCATGAAGCGGCGGTAGAGTTCGTCGGCGGGGGCCGAATTGCCCTTGCTGAGGATGTGCTCGCGGAAGGCGCGGCCGGTTTCCGGATTGAGAATGCCTTCTTTTTGAAAGCGGGTGAAGGCGTCGGCATCGAGCACCTCCGCCCATTTGTAGGAATAATATCCCGCGGCATAACCGGTGGGACTGGAGAACAGGTGGTTGAAACGGCGCAACATCGACGGCGTTTCGGTTTTCAGCGGTGCGCGGTAGTCGGCGAGCACCTGGCGGTCCACCGAGTCGAGGTCCTGGCCGACCCATTTCTCAAGGTGAACGTGAAGTTCGAGGTCGATTCTGGCGAGGGCGATCTGGCGCATGAAGGCGGAGGCGCTGAGGTAGTTGCGCGCGGCGATCATTTTGGCAAAGAGCTCGTCGGGAATGGGTTCGCCGGTTTCGTGATGACGGGCGAAAAGATCGAGCGATTCGCGGTCCCAGCAATAGTTCTCCATGATCTGGGAGGGCAGTTCGACGAAATCCCAAGGGACGCTGGTGCCCGAAAGCGACTTCACCGGCACCTGGCTGAGCATGCCGTGAAGCAGGTGGCCGAACTCGTGGAAGATGGTTTCCACCTCGCCGTGGGTGACGAGCGCGGACTTGCCGTCCACCGGCGGGCTCATGTTTCCGATGATGAGTCCGAGGTGCGGTTCGCCGGGGTTGCCGGTGTGGAGTGAGTTCATCCACGCGCCGCCGCGCTTGGATTCGCGCGGATGCCAATCGGCGTAGAAGGAGCCGAGGTGCCCTCCCTGTTCCGAATCGTGGATTTCATAGAAGGAAACTTCCGGGTGCCAGACTTCGACTGCCGATTGAGGGTTGGGAATTGGAGATTTAGGATCGATGAAGATCGTTTCCTTTTGCTGGATGGAGATGCCGAAGAGGCGGGAGGCGATCTCGAACATGCCGGCCATAACCCCATCGACCGGGAAATAGGGGCGCGTCGCCTCGTCATCGAGATCATAGTTTTCCTTACGCTGGGACTCGGCCCAGTAGGCGGTTTCCCATGGTTCGAGGGCATCGACCGGCGAGCCGGTTTTGGCGGCTTTGTACTGGCCGAGCTGGCGGCATTCCGCTTGGAAGGCGGGAGCGATGCGGGAGTGGAGGTTTTCGATGAAGTCAATCGCTCCCCGGCCGGATTTCGCCATGCGCCGCAGGAGTGTTAGGTCAGCGAAGTGCTCGTGACCGAGGATGGCGGCCTTCTGGTGGCGGAGCTCGAGGATCTGCCAGACGAGCGCCGTGTTGTCATACCCGCCATCGCAGCCGATCCTCGAGGACGCCTCCCAGACTTGCCGACGGATACCATCGTCGTGCAGGTGCTGCATGATGGGATACATCGATGGGAACTGAAGCGTGAACCGCCACGCCGGAGCCTCAAGGCCCTTGGCGCGGGCGTTCGCGGCGGCTGCCACCATGGCGGAATCCGGCAAGCCGGCGAGCTTCGCCTCATCCGTGATGACGAGTTCCCAAGCGTTGGTCGAGTCGAGCACGTGCTCGGAGTATCGTTTGGTGAGTTTGGAAAGCTCCGCCTCGATTTCCGCGACGCGCTTTTTCTGGTGCGGAGGGAGGTCGGCACCGGCCTGTTGGAAATCGGCGAGGGTCTCCTCAACGAAGCGTTTCTGGATGGGATCGAGTCTCGCGGTTTGCGGGCTCTCGCCAACGGCCTTGAGCACGGACCAGAGACGATCGTTCAGCGCGATGGACGAATGGAAATCAGTGACCGCCGGCAGCATCTTGTTGAGCGCCTCGCGCTGGGCGGGATTGTCCGAAACGGAGTCGAGATGGTGCAGGCGGCCCCAACCGTGGCCGAGTTCTTCGGTGGCGTCTTCGAGCGCGAGAAACGTGGACTCGTAGGTCGCTTCCGCCGGGTCTTGGTCGCAGATGGCCTCGATGCGTTGTTTCGCAAGCTCCAGCGCGTGGGTGATGTCCGGTTCGATGGCTTCGGGGACGAGCGTGGACCAGCGGATCTGGAAATCGGGAGAGAGGAAAGGGTGCATGGGAAAAGTTTGCTGGATTTCAGTGTTTAGTTTTCAGGAGAAGAGGCTTCAAACGCCGGGAGCGGGCGGACGAGATTGGTGGGAAGCGGAAACACGCGCTCGAAGATATTCGGGGCTATTTCCTGGGTCTGCCCGTAGGCGTCGCGGATCATTTCGAGCTTTGCGTCCAGATTGTCGATGTAGTGGAGGGCGAAGGCCTCCGGGGTGCGCGGAAGAACGGGCGAGCCGAAAGCGTGCTCGCCGTGATGGCTGCCAATGAGGTGAAGCAGATGGAGACGGACGTCCTCCGCGGCGGGTTTAAGATCGGCCCAGACGGCTGCTTCGGGAGTTTCCATAAGGTCGCGCCAGAGCTTGTTCACGAGTTCGATGCCGAGTGGAATGTGACCCATCATCTCGCCGTGGATGCTGAGTGTTTGGGCGAAGCCGTGTTCCGGATAGGTGTTTTCCCAGAGTTTTCCGCTGTCATGGAAAAGCACACCGGTGAGAAGCAGATCGCGGTTGAGCTCCGGGTAGACGGGGCTGAGTGCGGCTGCCGAGCGCATCATCTGGGCGACATGTTCGACGAGGCCGCCACGACGCGCATGGTGGTTGCGCTTGGCTGCCGCGGTGCGACGGAAACGGTCGCCGAACTGGGCGAAGAACACCAGGCAGAGCGCGTGCAGCCGGGGATCGGCGATGGATGCGCAGAGCGCTTGGATGTCCGCATAATCGCGGTCCTGTTTTTCGCGGATGACCGGGTCGCCGGCGTAGAAATCGCCGAGCGCCCTGTCGTCCGGTTGGTGGAAGGAAATATCGCGCGAATCGAGGCCATACTGGCTCTGCGTCCATCGTCCCTCGAGGCGGAAGACGGAATTCTCCGCGAGGGCTTCGGCCTGCTGATAGACCGGCGAGTCCGACCATATCTTGAAGTGGAAATTCCCCGAGGAATCCGCGAAAACGAGTTCCAGATACGGCTTGTTGTTCTTGGTGGTGCGCGACGAGCGCGACTGGAGCTGCGCGTGAACGGCGGCGGATACAGGCGTTTCACCTGCGAGTTCCTTCAGGGCGGCGATGGTGATCGGGGTCACGATCAGGAGGATGGGCGCAAGCGCCGGGACTGTCACGCCCGGAGCGCGGGACCCAGTTCAGAAATCCAGATAGATCTCGGTTCTGCGGTTGGCGCGGCGGCCTTCGGGGTTATCCTCGCCGGCTTCGGTGACATTGGGACGGCGGGGCTGGCTGGAGCCTTTGGCGACGGCGACGATCTGCGAGGCGTTCACGCCGGCCTTGATGAGAAAATCGCGGACCGCATCGGCGCGGCGCCCGGAGAGGCTTTCGTTATAACTCTCGGCGCCGAGTGAATCGGTGTGGCCACTCAGGGTGAGCTTTTTGCCGGGATCGGATTGGAGGATGAGCGAGACGATTTCCAACTGCCTGCGGGTGCGGTCGTTCATCGAGTCCTCGTCAAACTCGAAATAGAGCGCGAGCGTGTCGCCACCGGCCGGGTTTTTGACGAGCGGCGAGTAATAGACATCACCGCCGGCGACACGGCGGGCGTAGTCGGCGAGGAGTTGGTCGAGGTTGATTTCGGAAACGATCCAGTTCGATGGGGCGGACGGGTGCTTCATGGTGATGGCGAACTGGGCGCGTTGTTTGCCATCTGAGGTTTCCACGTTGGCGATGAAGCCAACAGTGTCGTTGCGCTGGAACATGGCGCGCAAGGGCTTGGATTTCCGCATGCGGTATTCGCCTTCCTCAAACAGAATGCAAAGTCCGGCGATCTTGGCATCGGAGACCGTGGCGGAATCGACGAGGGCGCGGGCGAATTCGAAATTCTGGTTGAGAACCGCCTGCAGGAAGGCGTCCGCCACTCCGAGAGCGTCAGCCATGACGGCTTTGGGAACGGGTTCGCCGGATGCCGGGGGCAGGATGATTTTTTCGACCGACCATTTTCCACCGTCCCGTTTGAGATCGAGGAAAATGCGGTCACGTCCGGCTTCCTGACCGTCGAGCTCGAGCGCCCAGCGGGTGCGGGTGTTCAACTCGATTTCGCCGACTTCGCGAACGCCGCCCGGCTGGCGAAGATGGAGGCGTGCGGCGGATAGAGCCTTGAGACGTCCGGCGGTGTCAGGATCGAGCGCAGCCTTGCCGATGAGGTGTGAGAGGGTGGCGATGTCGCCGTCTTCAAGGGCCTTGGCGATGCGGTTGACGAGATCCGCGGGATCGGCGGCGGAAACACCGATACCGATGTCCTTGAGGGTCGTTTCGGGATCCTGAGGGGCGATGGTTTCATCGATGCCTTCGATTTTCGGCAGCACGGGATGTTCCACAGGCGGGATCTTGTCCGCAGATGGAGATTCGGGTTTCACGCCGGGACGGATCACAAGCAGAACGAGCGCGATGATGGCGAGCACGGCGGCCAGACCGAGAAAGAAATAGGGAAGCTTGGAGCGGTGCATGATGAACAGAGATGAAACGTTGGAAGAGCGACGGGAATTTCACACGATCCGGGTCATTCCTTGCGAGGCAGCGCCGGCAGCGTCGCGCGCAGGGGCTTCCCCTCGCGAAGGAGACGAAGAGAGGTGTCCTGAACCGCGGCGGAAGCGGCGAGGTGCTGGAAAAACTCGCGGGCACCGGTGATTCGGGCGTTGTTCACGGAGATGACGAGGTCACCCGGCTTGAGGTGATCGGCCGCGAGACCATTCGCGGCGAGCGAGGTGACCACGACGCCGCGGAAACCCCGCATCCGCTCGGGCACCGAGAGATCGCGAACTTGGACGCCCAGCGCCTGCAAAACCTCCTCGGGATCACGGGTCCGGCCTTGATTCGGGGCGGCTTCGGGAACCTGCGGCAACTGCGTGGCGGCACCGCTTTCGATGATAACGGGCTTGAGCTCCAGGATCCTGCCATCACGCCAGATCCCGAGCATGGCTGCCTCGCCGATGCGCGCGCTTTGAACCAGCGTGAACAACTGCGTGGCGGAATGGATCATCTCACCATTGAAGGAAACAATGACATCCCTCGGTTGCAGACCCGCGGCTTGTGCGGGCGAGCCCGGTGAAACATTGAAAACCGCCGAGCCATATTCGCCATCGTAGCCCAATGCCGCCCGGATGGAGGGGTCAAGGTCACGCATTTGCACGCCGAGAAAGCCGCGGATTGGCCGACCGCGTTCGAGGATCTGAAGCAGGGCGTCCTTGACGTCGTTGCCGGGAATTGAAAAACCAACTCCCTGGAAGCCGGGATTCTCCTTGTCCGGAGAAAAGATCGCCACATTGATGCCGATGATCTCCCCTCTCAGATTGACGAGAGGACCGCCCGAGTTCCCCGGGTTGATGGCGGCGTCGGTCTGGAAAAGATCGCGCTGATTGTCGGAGAGTGAGCGTTCCTTGGCCGAAATGATGCCTTGGGTGACGGTTTCGCCGAGACCGAAGGGGTTTCCAACCGCGAAAACCATCTGGCCGACCTGGGTCTGGGATGAGTCGCCGATCTTGAGCGAGGCGAACGGACCGTCGCCATCGATCTTGAGCACCGCGATATCCAACAACGCATCCTCCCCAATCAGGTGCGCCGGGAGGGTTTTGCCGTCATGAAGCGTCACCTGAATCTTCTGCTGGCCGGCGATGACGTGGTGGTTCGTCACCACATGGCCCTGCTCCGTAACGATGACTCCCGATCCCTGCCCCTGCGTGGGATAACGCCGCACTTGGGTGCGGCCCCAGAGATCAAGCAACCGCTCGGTCCGGATGCCCGCGGTATCGATGCTCACCACGGACGGCACGACGGCCTTGGTCACTTTGGCATATTCATCGTTGAGGCGTGAGAGCAGTTCCACATCCGCCAGATTCAACGGGGCCTCGTCCTGCAGCTTGAACTCTTCGGGCCTGAATCGTTCACTTTTTTCGGAAAGCCACGGGATCCAATCCCGGAAACTCCCACCTCCACGGCAGGTGCGCATCGCCGAGACGGCGACAAAGGCGGTGAAGAACACGGCGGCAAGCGCCAGCAAACGACGGAAGGGAGCGTTCATGGGTGGGTGGGTGACGCCGTAAAGAATGCCCCGGAATCGCCAATTTCCAAGCGCGGAAACACCCACCTGCGAGGCTCCGGGCATATTTCACTCTTCCGCCTTGGCCCGGGGCACTGGATGTGCGATCTCCAGCTTCATGCGAAGCGCACCCATCATCGCTTGTCTGGCACTCACGCTTTCCCAGACCCGTGCCGAATCGCTCTCCGCCGCAGATCGCGAGGCGCTCATCGAGAGTCTGGAAGCCTTGCGGGAGTCCGCCAACAGCAAGATCGACGCCCGTTTCCGCATGGCCATCAGCGCCTACCGCGAAGCGATGACCAGCAATGACGCGGTGATGAAGTTCTACCTGAAATGCATTGAGAAAGTGAACTTCGAGGACCAGCAGAAGAAGGCGGGCGATTTCCGCGAGTGGAAACGCAAAGAGGCGGACGAGTTGTCCGACGCCGGCTTCCGGCTGGCTCTGCGATATCAACTCCGCTGGCTCGTCCTCACGCTGCAGGCCAATTCCGAAAACGCCGACCCCACGGCGATCGCGGGAGAAGCCCGGCAAATCGTCGACGCTTTGTTTCAGGACATCGCCACGCTGGAGCATCAAAGAGTGACGCTCCGTCAGAGTGTCACTTCGACGGTTTTCGCCAAGGCCTATGAACTCGGCGAGGTCTCAAAGGCGGACTGGCCAACGTCTCCCATTCCGATCGACCCAATCTACGACAAGGTGCTGCTCCCGCCGCTGCGCAATCCGGCCCGCCTGAATGCCCTGCAGGCCACTTGGATCAAGCGCATCCAGCAGCAGTCCATCCATGCGGAGTCATGGTCCAACAACCGCGGGCAAGACGCCAAGGGCAGGAAAAACAGAGAAGACTCCGATTCAGCGTCATCGAAATCCACCCGTGCCGCGGAGTTCGCCACCGAGACTCTGCCGGAACTCCAATGGCAGATGGAACTCGACCTTTTCCGCAGCGGCGACGAGGCCGGGGCATCACGGCGCATGGTCGCCCATATCTCAAAACACATCAACCACAGGTCCGCCCGCGATTGGAGCGATCAGTTCAAAGCGCTACTGGCACCCACCGTCGAACCCGTCGGCACCACTGCGGCGGATTCCCCGGACGGAGCCTGAAATCTCCCCTCCCCCGGGCTTTACTTCCATCCGCGGCCTCGGGCATTCTCCCGCGCCCATGACCGCCGCCGAGATCCGCCAGAGCTTCCTCGATTTCTTCCGCGAGAAACAGCACACCATCGTGCCCTCCGCGTCGCTGCTCCCGCAGTCGCCCGGCCTGCTGTTCACCAACGCCGGGATGAACCCCTTCGTTCCGTATTTCCTCGGCGTTGAAAAGGCCCCCTACAATCCCCCGCGCGCCACCGACACCCAGAAGTGCATCCGCGCCGGCGGCAAACACAACGACCTTGAGGATGTCGGCTACGACACCTACCACCATACGTTCTTCGAAATGCTCGGGAACTGGTCGTTTGGCGACTACTTCAAACAGGAAGCCATCGCCTGGGCCTGGGAACTCATCGTTGAACGCTGGGGCGTTCCCGCCAACCGCCTCTACGCGTCCGTCTACGCTCCGAAACCCGGCGACCCCGGCGAGTTCGACCAAGAGGCATGGGATCTCTGGGCGGAACTTTTCCGCTCCAAGGGCTGCGATCCCGCCATCCACATCGTCAACGGCAACGTGAAGGACAACTTCTGGATGATGGGCGAAACCGGCCCCTGCGGCCCCTGCTCCGAACTCCACGTCGATCTCACACCAAACGGCGACTCCCAAGGCAAGCTCGTCAACGGCGACTCCGACCTCTGCATCGAGATCTGGAACCTCGTCTTCATCCAATACAACGCCGAGGCCGATGGAACCTTCCGCGAACTGCCCGCCAAACACGTTGATACCGGCATGGGCTTCGAGCGCGCCTGCTCGCTCATCCAGAACACCAAGGGTTTCACGGATTTCTCGCAAAAGCCATCCAACTACGCCACCGACGTCTTCACCCCGCTCTTCCGCAAGTTAGAGGAACTCAGCGGCAAGACCTACGTCAACATCTATCCGGAACCCGGCGCCGACCGCTCCGCCTTCTCCGAGGAAATGAAAACCGCGATCGCCTTCCGCGTGATCGCCGACCACCTCCGCACGCTCAGCTTCTCCATCGCAGACGGCATCCTGCCCGGCAACAACGGCCGCAACTACGTGCTGCGCCGCATCCTCCGCCGCGCCGTCCGCTACGGCCGCCAACTCGGCTTCTCCGGCGACAAGCCGTTCTTCGGCGCGCTCGTTGAAACGCTCGTCGCACAGATGGGCGAGGTTTTCCCCGAACTGAAAACCCGCGAAGCCGCCGTCCGCCAAACGCTCGAACAGGAGGAAACCAGCTTCAACCAGACGCTCGACCGCGGACTCAAGCGCTTCGAGGAAGCCATGGCGGACCTCGGGAAGAACGAACTCTCCGGAGACGTCGCCTTCGAACTCTACGACACCTTCGGTTTCCCGATCGACCTCACCGAATTGCTCTGCGCCGAGCGCGGCCTCAAGGTCGACATGCCGCGTTTCGAGGAACTCATGGAGCAACAGCGCGAACGCGCCCGCGCAGCACAAAAGTCCACCGTGGTCCGCGCCCTCGACATCTCGACCGACGCCGTCACCGAATTCCTCGGCTTCGACTCCGACGAATGCGAGGCCACCATCCTCGAAATCCACCCGCAGGAAGACACGCTCTTCGTCATCACCGACAAGACCGTCTTCTACGCTGAAATGGGCGGCCAAGCCGGCGACACCGGCATTCTGCAGGTGGCTGGGACTTCCAGTCCCAGTCTTCCCGTCACCGGCACCCAACAAATCGGCAAAGCCCGCGCTCTGATCCTTCAACAATCGGAGATCAACAATCATCAATCATCAATCCAGCCCGGCGACAAAGTCATCCTCAAGATCGACACCGCCCGCCGCCGGCCGATTGAATCTCACCACACCGCCACCCACCTACTGCACTGGGCGCTGCACGAAGCGGTTTCAAAGGACGCCACCCAGCAGGGTTCCTCGGTGGACGA
>JBFEQB010000072.1:0-10995 GCA_041549835.1 Luteolibacter sp.
CGGGTTGGTTCGTATCCATGGCAACGATGGCGAGCTGGCCGAAGGAAGATGCACGGTGGGCGGCTTCCGCCGGGGCCACCGTGAGTTCGCGCGAGCGGACGCAATCGATGAAGTTCTGCCAGTGGCTGGGTGGCTTGGGATTGAAACCGTCCGGCAGGTTGCGCAGCATTTCGCGGTCGGACGCTTTGAGCCTGCCGCGGTCAACGTGGATCCAGCCGTTCTCACCCGTGAACTTGGTGCCGCGGAAATCGCTGCGGACCTCGATGACCCGGCCGTCGGCGAAGGTGCCCTGATAGGCATATTTGGTGTAAGTGTCGAAAAAATCGTGGTTGCCGATTTCTCCGGAACCTTCGACCTCGACCGGACCGGTGCCGTCGAGGCCGAGCGTCCAGAGTGCGATGTCCACGTGATGGCCGACCCAGTCGAGTAACTGTCCGCCGCCGAACGAGCTGTGCCAGCGCCAGTTCCACGGGTGGATCAGAGGGTGATAGGTGAAGTCCCCGACCGGCGCGCAATAGGTCTTCCAATCGAGATTGGCGGGCGGTTTACCGATCATTCCCGCGATTTTTTCCTCGGGCACATGCTGCCGGATGGACATCCCGGAGGGCGTGCCGCATTCATAGCGGGTGAGTTTACCGAGCGTGTTATTCTCAATGAGCGCCTTGAAGCGACGGAAATCGCCGCTGGAACGCTGCCAGCACCCGGTCTGCCAGACCCGCTGGTTCCTGGTGACTGCATCCACCAGCAGGCGGCCCTCGGCAAGGCCCCAGGTGAAGGGCTTCTCGCCGTAGATGTCCATGCCGGCGTTAGCGGCATCGATGCCGATTTTCGCGTGCCAGTGGTCCGGTGTGCCGAGGCTGACGACATCGATACCCGGGTGTTGAAGGAGATCAGTGTGGTGCGGGTAGGTCTTGCAATCCTGGTTACCGTAGAATTCGTCCACCTTGGCTTTTGCGGTGGCCGCTTGATTGGAATCCACATCACAAACGGCGACGATGCGGACACCCTTGATGTTGAGGAAATTGCCCATGTTGTTGAGGCCTTGGCCACCGCAACCAATAATCCCCATGGCAATTTCGTCGTTGGGCGAACCTGACCGGGCCCGCAGGTGAACCATCGGCGCCAAACCGAGCGCAGCGGCGCTGGTGGCGAGAAATTTGCGGCGCGGGATGGAGGGAGCTGAGAACTTCATGCGGCGGACCGAAATACGAAGGATCCGGGGCGAATCTTTCAATCAGCGACACTTGAATGCCGCGGCTAACTGGGGCTCGTGGGAGACGCGGTGTGGGCTCGCGGAACTCAGCGTTTTTTCCGCAAGCGTTTGCCGCTCAACCGGGAAGCGATGAGGTTCGGGCAGCGTCCGTTCAAGCGGAGCTGTTCGCAGGACGCCTCGATCTTGAGCGTCTGCCGGACCGGCCGGAAACCGAGCCGCCGGGCGACACAGTCATTCAGCGTGTCGATGTGGTCGTCCTCGAACTCCACCACCCGTCCGCAATCGATGCAGACGAGGTGGTTGTGCGAGGGTTTGTCGAGAAAGTTGGGGTCATAGGTCGTCTGGTTCTCGCCGAGGTCGATCTCGCGCAGGAGGCCGGCCTCCACCAGCAGGCCGAGTGTTCGGTAAACCGTGGCCCGCGAAATGTCCGAACTGGATTTCCGGACGCGGTCGAAAAGTTCCTCGGCGGTGAAATGGTCGTCCTTGGAGAAGGCCGCCTTGATGATCATGTCGCGCTGTCCGGTCCGGCGCAGCCCCTTGCGCCGGATGAAATCATCGAGGCGCTCCTTCACTCCCTCATCCATGGCCGCAAGCTACGTGCTTCCCACCGCCACGGGAAGCGGAAACATGGAAATCGCCTGGCCCGGCTCAGGGTTCCATCCGCCGGGTGTCCATCGGATGGGCTTCCAACAGTTCGCACGGGGTCGCGTTACCCACGGGGATGCCGTGGCGGAATGGATCGGATGGATTGAACAGGTAGCGGCTTTCGCCGGTCACCCATGCGCGACCGGAGACACGAGGGAGAATTCCGCCGTCCGCCAAATCCTCGAAGCGGCACGTAAAAACGGTGTCCAAGATTCCGGCCTGACGCCAGACCTCTCCGGCCTTGAGTTTCCCGGAGGCCCTGAGGCAGGCGAGCTTGGCGCTGGTGCCCGTCCCGCAAGGCGAACGGTCGTAGGCTTTTCCCGGACACAGCACGAAGTTCCGGCTGTCGGCGAGGGTGGGATCGGTGGGCGGCCCGAAAACCTCGATGTGATCGATCTCCACGCCGCCGTCGGCGGTGATCCCGCGTTTCCCGAGTTCCTGACGCACCGCCCATGCGAACTCCGTGAGCGCTTCAAGATTCGCATACTCGACGGCCGGACCTTGGCCATCGATCAGAAAACACCAGTTCCCACCCCATGCGACGTCACCCGTGACCGTCCCCCAGCCGGGGACTTCCAAGACGACTCCCGCGGCCTGCCGGAAACTCGGGACGTTGGTGACCTCCACCGAGCCGTCGTCGCGCAGGGTGGCCACCACCACGCCGACCGGAGTGTCGATCCGGTGCGAACCGGCGCTGATTTTCCCCATGTGCGCGAGCGTCACGGTGAGGCCGATCGTTCCATGGATGCACATCGGCAAGGTGGAGACGTTGTTGAAAAAAACCACTCCACAGGCACAATCCGGCTCAGACGGTTCGCACAGCAGTGCCCCGACCATCGCCTCGTGGCCGCGGGGCTCGTTGCAGACCGAACCGCGCAACCAAGCGATTTCGTCGCGCAGGCGTTTCGCCTTTTCCGCCATCCTCCCCTGCCCCAGATCCGGCCCGCCGGAAACAACGACCCGGGTGGGCTCGCCTTCAGTGTGCGAGTCGATGATATGAAGCGGCGCTTGGCTCATGGCAGGCCTTTTTTACCATCACGGTCTAGGCGAATGCGCTAGCGCGGACTTCCGAAATCGCATAAGCCAAGCCCGCCATAAGCCAAGCCCGCCTCACCCTCATGCAGACGCCTGCCTCACTCCGAAAATCGTTCTTCGAATCGCTCGCCGGAATGCTGCCCGTGGACCGGCTCTTCGACGGCGTTCCGGACATCGTGTTCTTCGTGAAGGACTCCCGCGGCCGCTACATGGCGGTGAACGACGCACTCGCCGCCCGCTGCGGCCTCGCCAACAAGGACCAGGCGCTCGGCCGCACGACCGAGGAATTGTTTCCGCCACCGTTCGGCCACGCCTTCGCCGATCAGGATCGTGAAATCCTCAACGGCGGCCCACCCATCCGCGACCACCTCGAACTCCACCTCTATCCCGGCGGACGCAGCGGCTGGTGCCTCACTTACAAGGAACCCGTGGCCGGAAAAAACGGCAGCATCGCCGGCATCTGCGGCATCTCCCGCGATCTCCACCCGCCCGGCGCGCAGAACGCCCACTATGCCGCGCTCTCCGGCGTGCTCAAGCACATCCACCGCCATTTCGACGAAGCGCTGCGCCTGCCCGCCCTCGCGGAAATGGCCGGACTCTCCGTCTATCAGTTCGACCAGCGTATCCGCTCGCTCTTCCATCTGAGCGCCGGCCAATACCTCGTAAAGATCCGCATCGACGCCGCCTGCAAAAAGCTAACAGACACCGCCGAGCCGATCGTCCGGATCGCACTCTCCTGCGGTTACTCGGACCAGTCCGCGTTTTCCCGGCAGTTCAAGCAAGCCGTCGGTATCAGCCCGCTGGCATATCGGCGGAAGCTGAGGGACGGGTGACGGCGCGACGGGATTGGGACCGCATCAGGGACAGGCGGAGCACCATCATCCCGCGTTGCCTGCGTGCCGCCGCCTGCGAAAAGGTGGAATCAAGCCTGTCCAGTTCGTGCGAACAAGGGCCTAAATCGGAAAAACAAAATTGATGTCAGCGGCGATTCCACGGCGAACGCATGCCTATCAAAACCTCCCCGGCGCCATCGCTTCGATCGGCCGGAACGGGGTGTCGTTGGCGAGCAGATCGGCCACCAGACGGCCGCTGACCGGACCGAGACTGAGCCCCATCATGGCATGGCCGGTGGCGGCGACGAGATTGGGTAAACCGTTGACTTTGCCCAGGTAGGGAATGCCATCCGGCGAGACCGGGCGCAAGCCGGCCCAGGGTTGCACGCCCTCGAAATCGCTCTCGGCAAACTTCGGGAAATAAGTGGGCACGGATTTCACGATCCCATGCACGCGCGCCGGGTTGATGGAGAGGTCCAGCCCGCCCACCTCCATGGTGCCGCCGAAGCGCAGGGTCTCTCCCATCGGCGTGATCGCCACTTTCGCCTCGGCGAAAATCGAGCATAGCCGTGGCAGTTCCGGCGGCGCGTGCAGCGTGAGCGAATATCCCTTGCCCGCCTGAAGCGGGAGGCTCAGGCCGAGGATTGCAAGGAGTTCCGCTGTCCACGAGCCACCGGCGACGACAAATTTTCCACCCTCGAAACGCCGACCGCTTCCGGAAACGGCGGTCACCTTGCCGTTGCCGGTTTCAATCGTATCAATCATGACGCCGTTTTCGATGGTTCCGCCAAGATCCAGCACGCGTTTCCGCATGGCGGCCATGAAGCGCCCCGGATCAAGGTGACAATCCTGCGGGAAATACACTGCACCCGCCACATCCATCGTGATGCCAGGGTCCAGTTCCGCCGTCCGCGCCGAATCCAATACCTCGGCGTCCAGCCCGATCCGTTGCGCGGCCTCCGCGACTTCCGCCTCTTCCGCGAGGCCCTTGGCCGTCTTGCAAAGCATCAACAGACCGCGCCGGGCCAAGCCGAAATCCCCTTCCTCCTGAAGTTCGCCGAAAAGCCGGCGGCTCTCCAAATTCAGGTCCCGCAGCAGTTCGCCCGAGGCGGCGACGTGACGCTCGCTCGAATGTCGATAGAAGAGCCAGCCCCATTTCATGAGCGACGGATCCAGCCGCGGGCGGACGAAAAACGGGCTTTCGGGATTCATCATCCAGCGCAGCCCTTTGGCCAACATGCCGGGCGCGGCAAGCGGGATGAAATGGCTCGGCACGATCATGCCGGCGTTGCCATGCGAGCAGCTGTCGCCACCGGGCGTCTCGCGCTGGATGACGGTGACCGCAAACCCGCGCTTGAGCGCATAGTAGGCCGAACACAACCCGATCACGCCGCCGCCAATGATGACCACCCTTTCGGAATTCATGTGACGAATCTACATGCACCGTCTTGGCGGGAACTTGAGAAATTCCCCGTGAAACCGCAGGATCCGTCGGCGCAGGCAGCGCCAGCTGGCCGAGGCGGCGGGCAGGGCACCCGGATTCCGGGCAATGCTTGAAATCCGCGGAGATCCATCTGAAGGAACACTCCACCTTGATGCGCATTCCAAGATCACCTGTCCATCTCCCGCACTCCTCCTCCACCGCTGGGTTGTGCCTCCGGGTGGCCGGACGTCGTGGGCCTGCCTCATCATTGGCCATCCGTCACATCCACAAGCGCTCAGCCCGACTTTGTCCGAAGCCTCGAGCCACACGTTCCGACAACCGCCAAAGCAACCCAAGACAACTCAACACCATGCCATTCAAACACCTCATCTCGACTGGCTCGGGCCTTGCCGCAGCTGCCTTGCTGATCATGGCGGCCAGCGCAACCGCAGCACCGGAAACCACGAAAAAGAACGACAGCCCGCCGAACATCGTCATCTTCCTCGCCGACGACATGGGCTACGGCGACCTCGGCTGTCATGGGGAATCACACATCAAAACTCCCCACATCGACAAGTTCGCCAGCGAATCGGTGGAATTCACCAATTTCCACGTCAGCCCCGTCTGCTCGCCGACCCGGGCGGCCCTGATGACCGGCCGCTACCCGTTCCGCACCGGCATCTGTGATGTCTACGGCCCCGGCGCGGAAATGGATCCCAATGAACTCACGGTCGCGGAACGGCTACGCGAACTCGGATACGCCACCGGTATCTTCGGCAAATGGCATCTTGGCATCGGTGCCGAGCAATCCCCCAGCAAGCAGGGTTTCGATGAGGCGCTCACCTGCAAGGACCACGCCATGAGGGAGTATTTCGATCCCGTGCTGCTGCACAACGGTGTGGAGAAAAAGTTCGAGGGCTACTGCATGGACATCTTTACCGCCGCAGCGATCCGCTTCATCCGCGAAAAGCGCGACCAGCCCTTCTTCGTGTATCTGCCCGCCAATCTCATCCACGTGCCACTGCAGGTTCCCGATGAACTCAAAGCCCCCTTCGAGGATCTGGATGTCACCAACTCCACCAAGAAAATCTATGGCATGAGCTCCAGCCTCGACACCGGTTTCGGCCGGGTCCGCGCCGTGCTCGCGGAGCTTGGACTCGAGGAAAACACGCTCCTGATCTTCACCTCCGACAACGGGCCCTGCTCCAGTTCCGGCCCGGTCGACCGCCACATGGCCGGGCTGCGCGGCCTCAAGGGCACGGTCTATCAGAACGGCATCCGCGTCCCCTGCTTCATGCGCTGGCCCGCCGGCTTCTCCTCTCCCGGCAAGGTGACCCGCCTGGCCGCCCACATCGACATTCTGCCAACCGCT
The DNA here is from genome assembly GCA_041549835.1 of Luteolibacter sp. GTDB lineage: Bacteria > Verrucomicrobiota > Verrucomicrobiia > Verrucomicrobiales > Akkermansiaceae > Luteolibacter. The sequence continues at coordinate 6,522 of JBFEQB010000072.1, forward strand.
CTTGAGATCGCCGGAGGCGAAATCAAGTTCGGCCCCGCCGTGGATGGAGCAAGCCTGATGCCGCTGCTCACCAATGCATCCGCCCCATGGCCCGATCGCACCCTGTTTTTCCAATGGGACAGCGGCCAGATCCCACGCCGCGGCCATGCCTTCGCCGTGCTCACCGAGAAATGGAAACTGGTGCAGCCCTGCGGGATGGATTCTCCGGAGCAGAAACACATCCGCAAACGCTACCAACAACTTTGCGAAATTCAGAAGCGCCCGAACCACACCAGCATCGAGGGTCCGCCTCGTTACGAACTCTACGACATCCGCACCGATCCGGGCGAGACGACCGACCTCGCGGACCAACACCCGGAGATCGTCCACAAGATGATGGAACAATACGACGCATGGTTCACCGACGTCACCAGACGTTGGTCGAAGCCGCCGAAAACCAAGGACTAAGTTCGGACGGGAACTCCAACCGGAACGAAGTAAGGACGGTCGGCGGCACGTGGGCGCGTTCGTAAGAACGCTGGATGAGGGTTACTCCGCGGGTCCCTGATGCGTTCTTGATCCCGCCGCACCGTCACCGGCGCGCCTACCTTGGCGCGACGGCACTTTCATCTACCAACTTTCCATCCAGATCAATTGGTCCCACCAACCGGTATCATTGCCGGCAGCGACCCCAGGAGTGGAGCGCCCGGATTTCACGATCCGTCGAAGATCCTTCAGCATTTTGGCTTCGATGTCGGGGTGTTCGGCGAGGATCGAGTTCTGTTCGGAGGGATCCAGGTCCAACCGAAACAGCTCCCGCTTCTCGCGCCGGTGCCGGTTCTCGGCCTCCATCACGAGTTTCCAGTTTCCCTCACGCACGGCAAAGCGGCCCCGCACCCCGTGGTGAATCATGGGGGCCCTCTGCTCTTGGGCCTTACCTGTTGTCAGCACGTCGAGAAAGCTGACGCTGTCTTCGCCGGCCTTGTCGGGGAGGGCCTCTCCAATAACTTCCGCGACCGTGGCCAGCAAATCGGTCTGGCAGACAGGGCCATCATACCGGCTCCCCGCCTTGATCCTTTCCGGCCATCTCACAAAAAACGGAACCCGATGGCCGCCCTCATAAACGGATCGCTTTCCGTCCCGGTAGATGTGATTGCTGTCGTGGCCGAACTTGTCCTGCCGGACTTTCCAAGTGTTTTCCGGGCCATTGTCACTTGAGAAGATCACGAGGGTGTTTCGGGCGAGGCCATGTTCGTCGAGCCAGTCCAGGATGCGGTTGATGTGCCAATCCGTCTCGATCATGAAATCGCCGTAAGCACCCGCTTTGCTTTTGCCACGAAACCGGTCGATCGGAATGACAGGCTTGTGAGGCGAGGTGTAGGGCAGATAGACGAAAAAGGGTTTGTCGGGATCCCGTTTCTCCGACAGCCATTCGATCGTCTTGTCTGTGAAGCGGGTCAGGCATTCGCTGTCGACAAAATCGGATGCCACTTCGAGGGGTCCTCCGAAAAGACCCTTCTCATTCGGGAGCGTGGGGTTCTCGATCGTGGATTCATAGGGGGGCTTGATCCGATAGTCATCGATCGCGATCCCGTTCGGCTTTTTCCTCGTGTAAAGAACAGGAGGCACTTTCGCATATCGCCCCTCGAACCATGCGAGGATCCCGTAATTGAGTGAAGCGGGGATCCCGTAGAAATACCCGAAGCCCTTGTCCAGCGGCATGTCGGTGACCGGCTGACTCCAGTCCCGCCCGGCCCGGTTGCCCGGAAACTCCATCCCGAGATGCCACTTGCCAATCATCGCGGTCTCGTAGCCGACGTCCTTCAGCAACGAGGCCAAGGTCACCCGCCCGTCCTCAATCAGGCATGGCGTTTCCGCTCCGAACACTGCGGATTTCAATCGAGTGCGCCACGCGTAGCGCCCCGTCAGGAGCCCATAACGGCTCGGGGTGCAAACCGTATCGGAACTGTGCGCATCCGTGAAGACCATGCCTTCGCGGGCGATTCGGTCGATCGCAGGGGTCGCGAACTTCGAATCCGGATTCAGACAACCCGCATCACCATATCCCTGATCGTCAGTGTAGATCAGCAGGATATTGGGTTTCTCGCCAGCGATCAGGGAAGATGCAAAGAGGAGCGGGAGAAATAAGATGCAGCCAAAGTTCATAGGTGCGGGTTCTTCTTGTGACGACGGATGGCCAATGATGGAGCAGCCCGCCGACTTCCGGCCACCCGGAGGCTCGGCCCAGCGGTGGCGGACGACCGCAGGAAAGCCTGCTAGCTAAGCTTGGATTCCGAATCAAGCGTGGATCCCGAAAAGAGCCGAAACCTGGAAGCTGGAGCCCCACACACACGAGCGAGCGCGCCTGTCAGTCGGCAAGACAAACTGCAGACCCCGGACCATCTCCCGACCGCAGATCGGGTTTCCGCCCCGTCCCATTCCCAAGGGCTGGAAAATCGCCTGCAATTTCCGTTGAACTCCTGCGTATCAGAGGACCGGTTCCCGTGCCTCAAGGCCACCTGAAGGCCGATGCCCGTCGGAGCCACCCATCCCACACCACCACACTCATGCGAAACCCACTCATTCTGGCCGTCGCCCTCAGCGCGGCAGTGCTTCAACCCGCGCAAGCCGAGAAGCTCAAAGTCTATATTCTGGCCGGCCAGTCCAACATGGAGGGCCACGCTCATATCAGGACCTTCAAGCATGTCGCCACGGATCCAGAGTCCAAGTCACTGGCGGACTTGATGTTCGACGAGAACGGCGAACCCCGCAGCGCCGAGCGCACCTGGATTTCTTACCTTGGACACAAAAAGACCGAAAAAGTGATTCAGGAAGGCAAGCTGACCGCCGGCTACGGAGCGCCGGAAAGAGGTCCCAAGATCGGCCCTGAATACAGCTTCGGCCTCGCACTGGAAAAGCGGATGAGCAATCCCATCCTGCTGATCAAGACCGCATGGGGCGGCCGCAGCCTGAACGGCAATTTCCGCCCGCCCGGCGCCGGACCCTACAAGCTCAACGAATGGCAAATCGAAAATGCCAGGAAGAATAATAAAAGCGTCGAAGAACTGGAGGCAAAGATCAATGCCAAGGCAGGCGTTGAATACCGCCAAATGGTGGCTCACGTCAAAGACGTGCTCGCCAACATCAAACGCGTCTACCCGGACTACGACCCCAAGCAAGGCTATGAAATCGCCGGCTTCGTCTGGTTCCAGGGCTGGAACGACAAAGTCGACAAGCACACCTACGCGTATCGCGACCAACCCGGCGGCTACGATGTTTACAGCAAACTGCTGACCCATTTCATCAAGGACGTCCGCAAGGATTTCGACGCGCCGAAGATGCCGTTCGTGATCGGCGTGATGGGAGTCGGCGGCAAGATCGACATGGAAAACGGCGACAGCAAGGCGGCGCGCAACCAGCGCTTCCGCGAAGCGATGGCCGCCCCCGCGAAGTTGCCGGAATTCCAAGGCAACGTGCACACCGTGTGGACCGAGAACTACTGGGACGACAAGCTGAGCGCCCTTGAAGACAAGCGCTGGAAGGTGAAAGAAGAAATCGGCAACCTGAATAAAAACAAAAACTTGAGCAAAGAAGAACGCAAACAAATGGCCGCTGAGTTGCAAAAGAACACTTACACCCCCGAGGAGCAGGAGCTCTACAACACCGCCATCTCCAACTTCGAGTTCCACTACCTCGGCTCGACCAAGATCGTTGGCAACATCGGCGTGGCCTTCGCCGATGCGCTTGTGCCCGAAGAAACCAAATAACCCCGGGATGGCACTCCGCTTGATGGAAATGGCTTTTGTTTGAGCGGGGAAGCGATGCATCTCCAGAAACCCGTTGGTTGACGTCAGCATGAAAACACATCCCGCGCTCACGCTGCTGTTTGCATGCTCCCATCTCTGCCATGCGGACCCTGCTCCGAAACCGGAAATCCACAGGCGAGAAAGAGGATCTGACGGCCGTCAACTCCATCTATCGCAAGCGCATGAGTGCCTTTCAGCCCGAATCAATCGGCAAACACACTTGGAACAACGGCTACCAGGAAATCGCCGCCATCACCTCCCTCGAACTTCCACCATGCAAAGACGGCGGGCTTGAGCTTTACCTCGAAGGGCTTTAGCAACTGCCCAAACCGAACTGGCTCGAAAAATCCTTGGATTCCCGGCAACTTGGCCGAAATCGCCCGCCCCCTCGCCATCGCCTCACCAGACCCATTCCCATGAAATTCAGACACCCTCTTGCCCTTGTCCTCTCACTCGCCTCGTTCTGCGCATCGGCGGCGGAGAAGCCCAACGTGGTCCTGCTGCTCACCGATGACCAAGGCTACGGCGACCTCGGTTGCACCGGCAATCCGGTGATCAAGACTCCGCACATGGATGCGCTGGCGGCCGAATCCTCGATCCTTGAGGACCATCACGTCGCGCCGACCTGCTCACCGACCCGTGCCGCCCTGCTCACCGGCCATTGGACCAACCGCACCGGTGTCTGGCAC
>JBFEQB010000073.1:0-10670 GCA_041549835.1 Luteolibacter sp.
AACAACTTCTTCCGGAAATCCAAAGACAGGTGGAGAACCAAACCCTTCCCGCCGCCACTGCGGTGCGCAGGATCATGGAGAATCTCTGAAGGCCATTTGTCGGCTTCCCCCAAAACGGCACCGACGATTGGCAGTGTGGCCGCGCTTTTTTCATCCACGCCGCGGGATTCCCGTGCATGATGGCCGCGCCATGAAACGCCTGCTCTCCTGCTCCCGATTCCTGCTCCTGTTGGGATCCCTGCTCTCCTCGCTTTGCCTCCCCGCTGCGGGGGCGGCACCTAAGTCACCTGAGCAAGGCGGCGATCGCCCGCCGAACTTCATCGTCATCTTCGTCGATGACCTCGGCTACGGCGACATCGGGCCCTTCGGCTCGAAGGCCAACCGCACCCCCGCGCTCGACCGCATGGCGCAGGAAGGCACGCGCTTCACCGACTTCTACGTCTCGGCCAGCATCTGCTCGCCCTCACGCGCCTCGCTGATGACCGGCTGCTACCCGCTGCGAGTGGACCTGCACGAGAGTTCGTTCGGCGTGTTCGTGCTCTGCCCGATGGACCGCAAGGGGCTCAATCCGGCGGAGGTGACCCTGCCCGAGATTCTCAAGCAGCAGGGCTACGCCACCGCCTGCATCGGCAAGTGGCACTTGGGGGACCAGCAAGCCTTCCTGCCGACCCGCCACGGCTTCGACACGTATTTTGGCATTCCCTACTCCAACGACATGGGCCGCCGGCCCAACGCCACGGAAGACAACCGCACCCCTGCCCTGCCGCTGATGCGCGACGAGACGGTGATCGAGGCCCCAGTCGACCAGACCACCATCACTCGGCGCTACACCGAGGAGGCCGTGAAATTCATCCGCGCGCACCGCGACGAGCCGTTCTTTCTCTACCTACCGCACACCGCGGTGCACCTGCCGCTGGTCATGGGCGATGACTTCTTCGGCAAGTCAAACAACGGCGTCCTCGGCGACTCGATTGAGGAGGTCGACTGGTCGACCGGCCAGTTGCTCGACACGCTGCGCGAGCTCGGGATCGAGCAGGACACGGTGGTCGTCTTCACCTCCGACAACGGCGGCTTCCGCGGTGCCTCCAACGGGCCGTTCTCCGGGGGCAAGGCCACGGTGCAGGAAGGCGGCTTCCGCGTCAGCATGCTTGCCTGGGGCCCCGGACACATCCCGGCTGGCCGCACCTGCGAGGAACTCACCACCTCGATGGACCTGTTGCCGACCTTCGCCCGGATGGCCGGCAGCGACGGCCCGCAGGGCGTCACCATCGACGGGCACGACATCGGCCCCCTGCTGCGCGGCGAACCCGGGGCGAAGACCCCGCACGAGGCATTCCACTACTACTTCATGGACCAGCTGAAAGCGCTGCGCTCGGGCAAGTGGAAGCTCTACCTCGAGTTGGCCAACGAAATCAAGACCTGGACCGGCAAGGAGTCGGGCCCGGCCGCAGCGAGGCTCTACGACCTGGAGGCGGACCCCGGTGAGCAGCGCAACGTGATCGCCGACCACCCGGAGGTGGTCGCGCGCCTCAACGCGCTCGCCGAGCAGGCACGCGCCGAGATCGGCGACTACCAAGTGCGCGGCAGGGGCTTCAGGCCCACCCTTGTATTGGACGAGGCCAAGCCCCTGCCGATCCCCGAGGAGGCCCGCCGCCCATGGCCGGAACCCCCGCTGGGACGACCCGAACGCGAGCGGTCCGCGAGCGCGAAACCGCCAACAAAAGTCAAATAGGGGGGCGGGCCCGCCCTGGATGGACCCATGGACGGTGATGGAAAGGGCCTGCCGGCCCCGGTCACGACGTGTCGGCCTACTTCTGCAGCTTCTTCAGCATGAAGTCTAATATCTTGGTCTTGGCGTAGTCCTTCGCTAAGCGGTCGGCGCCTTCCTTGGTGGACCAGCCCCCGCGGCTCAGTGATGCACCGATGTTGCGTGGGTATGCGGACTTGCTCTGGGGGCGGCTGTGCCGCGCCTTCTTTGCTCTTTGAGCCTCGGCCTTTTTTGCCTCGGCCCCCTTGCCCCTTCGGTTCCGAGGGGGCTCTAGCTTGCTGAGTCGCGGACGCTTACTTGGCATCAGCTGGCCGCCCGTCCGGGAAGTAGGTGGCGATCATGCGATCGACCACTTTGCGCACGGTGTCAGCCTGGCTGGCATCGTAGCTTTCCCACCGGGCCGCGTGGCCGCGCTCGGTAGTGAAGCTCTCCGCGCTGGGTTGCCTGCCCCACCACCCGAGCGCGTGTTTGCGCAAGGCATCACGGTCGGCGGGAATCAGGCTGCGGTAGTGCATCAATGCATCGTAGATCATGGCTGACGGAAGAACACCGGCTTGAGCCAGTTGTTGGTTTGTGCCTGCCACATCCACGGTTGGGATGCCCCAGAAGTGCATCAACGGCCGCAGGTCGGCATTTGCGGCCTCGCTCATGCGCACGGTGTAGCGGTCGGTGTCTTTTTCTTTTGCCGGCCATTCGTTGCCGTCTTCGTAGTCCTGTTGGATTGACTTGAAGAAGCTGCCGAGCGCCTTCCAGCCGAACAGGCGGGCGACATCGATGAATTTGGCGTGGCCTTTGAACTGGTATTGCCTTTCGTATCCAGACATCCCCTCGTCTGCCTCGAAGTTATCGCTCATCATCCAGGTGATGGCAGTGGTGGCGAGCGTCTGATAAGAGTTCTTAGAGCCGCGTGAGCTCCGGAAGGCGGCGTCCATGTCCATGCCGAAGAGTTGGTTCATGACGCAGGCATGATGGACGTTGACCGCGGCTTCACGGTCGCCCGGGTATTTTGGAAAGAGGAACGCGTGGCCCATCTCGTGAAATTCATAGGAGATCGCGTTTTGTGGTCCGCCGATCAGGTGATTCTCGGTGAAGTTGCCACCGTAATCCTTGAGCGGTTCGTGGCCGCGGTTGGCTGATGGGTAGCCGGGGTGGAACGCGCGGCCGCGCAATTGGGTGTCGACTTGTGCGTAGAGAACCTCCCGGCCGTGGTCGTGCGGCAGCCCCATCAGATCGTTGAGCACATCCATCGAGCGGTCCCATTGCTTGAGTAAGGCTTGCGGGTCATCAAACTTGTAGATCCAGCTTGTCGGCACCTGCATCATGAATTTCGCGGTTTGGAAGTCGGCCCATGGGGCGGTGTGTTTGCGCTCGGTTTCACGCCATTGCTCAAGCGAGGTCTTGTTGTGCGGGAGCATTGCAAAGAATGGGGAGCGCACGATGTTGTTGAGGGTGACTTCCACCACACCGTCTTCGGCCTGATAGGGAACTTCGATGTAGATGGCGCCACCCACCGGATTGGCCACCTTAACTTCAGTGGAGTTGATGGGGAAGACGGTGGAGACGCGGTAGAGGCGGTTGACTCGTGGCTTTTTCTCGAGGTCCCAAGAGTGGGCGCCGACACGCACCTCGTAGCCTTTGCCGACCAGGGATTCGGGCACGCTTACCGTGGCGATGGTGCCGGGCACCAGCCAGCTGCCGGTGGGTTTGCGGGCCGGGCGCTCCTCATGGAACACCGGGTGTCCCCAAGTGTCGGGATAGGAAGCGCTGATCTTCACCGTGTGGGAGCTTGGGGTGCCGCTGACCTTGCCCGGGAAGTAGTCGGCAACTCCGAAACGCAGGCCGTCGAGCGCTTCTGTATGCTGCTGCAGGCCCGCATCGTTGTAGAGCTGATCGATCATCACCTGCATGGCCCAGAATACAGCCCAATGGATGGCGTCACCTTCCTGAGCTTGCTTTTTATTGAGCTCGGCATGACCGATCCAGAGCGGCTTGTGATGCTTCTCGTAGGCACGAATGAACGCGTGGCAGTCGCTGATCACTGAGGCCTCGGTGGAAAGTGCCTGCTGGTGGGCCTTGAGGGTGCCGGTGAGTTTGCTGATGGCTGCTTCCTCGAGCTTGGCCTTGCCCGTCACGTGCTGCGTCAGAGTGGTGAGCGCTGCTTGGAACTCCTTAGGATCGACCGGATTGTCGGCGGCAAGTGTGTTCATCATCATGCCGGCCATGGCGGCCAGCGTTGCCAGACATCGCTGTGTGCTTTCAAACATGCCGGAGGATACGTGCCAACATCACCACATCAATCATGCATTCGCTTCATTCCATCAGAGGCTCGTCCGCCAGGGCCTGATCGACGGCGAACAGGATGCCGTGGCGCCTGAGCAAAGCGCCGAGCCCAACGCACCCCTTTTCCCGCCCCCCGGTCCGGCCCAACGGCTGTTTCAGGGGCCTCCCGCCAAAAGCAATTTCCTGCAGTCTTTGCCCGGATTGCTCCAATAGACGTGCCAATGATCGTCGACCTTGAGTCGGGCCACCGTCTTCAAACTGCCGCCCGCCTCGGCCACACCGCCGGGAACCAACCACTGCCCGCTGGCGCGACCAGAGCGCAGGGCCTGTTGCGCGGTGGCGGAGAGTGTGCCCAGCAGGGCGATGGCGAGGATGCGTTTTATGGACGTGAAGGTTCCGATGATGTCACTCGGCAGCGGCAAGCTCCTTGATCTTGATGCTGCGCCAAGCCACCGACCACGGGCCCTGACCCTTGCCGATGCTGTGCACCTGCAGACCGATAAAGCCTTTGGGATGACTCTCGAAGCGCTTCTCGTCGGTGAGATCGGAAACTTGTTCGCCATTGATCCAGACCTGGATGCGCGGGCCCTTGGCCACGATGCGGAAACTGTTCCACTCGCCGTCCTTGAAGTGCTTGTGAGGCTTGAGCTGTTCCTTGGGAGTCAGCCAGCCGGTGCTCAGGGCCTCGCCGTAGATGTAGCCGGCCTCGGCACCGTTCTTGCCGCTGGCCTCGATTTCAACCTGCGGGCCGTTGACCCGGCCGGTGGGCTTGCCGAAGGTCTTGGAGCGGATCTGGCAGCCGGAGTTCAGAGGATCATCGACCTTCACCTCGAAGGTAAGTTCGAAGTCACCAAATTCCTGATCGGTACAAAGAAAGCTGTTGGGGCTACCCTCCGCCGTGGTGCCGACCAAGGTGCCATCCTTCACCTCGTAGGTGGCGGTGCCGTTGCGCTGGGTCCAACCGGTCAGGTCCTTGCCGTTGAAGAGCTCCACCCAGCCATCTTCCGCCACAGCGGTAGAGATGAGTGCCGTCATGAAAAGGGCTGCAAATGCTTTCATCATGCCCATCATACGCAACCCACGCCACAGATCAATCCGTACCCGAAGAATTTTCGACGCGAAACACCTGAAAGCCCCGCTTCTGGTAATTGGGCAAGGCGCCGTCGTGGTCGTCGGTGCAAGTGTGGACCCGGACGCGTTCGGTGCCCGGCAGTTCCCAAGCGGTTTCAACGGCCGCTGTAAGCAGGACGTTCCAATCGGCACCCACCGTTTCATAATAGCGACGATTGAGAGCCGCATCCGCAGGAGGCACCACCCGCACCCACTCGAAGCCCTCGACAGCCGCGCTTGGCCGCAGGTCCTCGCGGCTGAGCATCTCGAGGCAGGTGATGGTGGGCTGGCGATTCACAGTTGGGTGGCAGCATGAGCTTTTCTCCGACCAAGGACCAAGGACGTAGCCACCCGCAGCATGGCCGCTCGCACTCTTGAGGCCTCCCTCCCACCCATGGACTACCCCATCACTGCCGCCACCGTCTAAACCCTCGCCAACGGACTGACGGTCATTCTCGATCCGGGCTCAACCGTGCCGGTGGCAACCCCCATTTACCCGCCCTCCGGGCCCGGCCCAGCGGCTGTTTCAGGAGCCTCCCAAAAGCAAATCCCTAGCAGCATAATCTCGCTTGGGCCAACAAGCCAGAGCCGTCACAGGACAGCCTGACAGGAATTCGTGGCGCCGAAATGATGTGTGCGACTGGATTCGGGGAAGTCCGGATGAACTCGACCATTAGAACCGCCAAGATGACGAAACACGCAGTTCCTGCTGCGCTTCGGCTCCGGAACGGATATCGGCGCGATAACCGATGACGGCGTGGACATTCCCGGTGATCTGGTAGACCGCGCCGAAGCCAAGATATAGCGAGTCGTCGTCCAGTCCCTCGGATTCCGCGCGCATGCCGCGGCTGCCCTTGGCGAATCTTGCACCGAGCGCGCGGCTGTCATCGAGCAGACCGAAGTTCAGACCGCCCTCGCCCCATAGCGCGAGCTTGGGATTCACATCAACCCGGGACAAGAGGCCGAGTTCCAGCAGCAGCGCGTCATGGCGGTCGCGGTTGACGTCCAGTGCGATTGGCGAACCGGAAGCGCCGCCGGTCGATTCACCGAACGAGTCCATCGTGCTCATCGCATAGCGCAAGCCGACGGACGGAATGAGTGTGACGTTGTGCTGTTTCCACGCCACCCCCTCCACCCCTACATAAAGATCGAAGACATCGACATCCACTTCATTGAAGTCCACCTTGCCGGGCATCCACCCCGCTGCGGTGGCCGAAGCGCTGCCACGGCTGCCGTCAAACAGATAACTTCCGTATGAAACGCCGGCCGTGAGACGGGTCCGGCTATTTTCATCCAGCAGGCGCTCGCCGAGCACGCCGAAATTCCAGCCGAAGGCATCGGCATCGATCAGTTCGCCTTCGATCGTTCCGGAATCCCCGCCCAGATAGACGGCGAACCGCGTCCCGCCAGGCAGCATGGTGCGCGCGCCGGCCAGCACGCCCATGCCCTCGAAATCGTAGTCCGCATGGTTATGCGAGTTGTCGGTGCCCGCGCGGAAAACATCCATGGCGGCGAAGAACTCCCAATCGAGATAAGTGGCAGTGTCCGAGATGCCGTCCTTGGCTCCGCCTTTGGCGCTGCTTCCCATGCCGCTCTTCGATCCATCGTCCCTCGGGTCAAGCGCCGGCGCGGAGAACGCCGAGCGCTGGTGCGCGCGGGTGGCCTGCATGGCATAGTCCGAGAAACTGCCATACACTTCAGGCGACAAGCGGTTGAGCAACGCCGCGTTCAAGCCGCCGGGCGTGAAGCTGGCCGAGAGCGCCCACAGCAGATCCGGATTGCCCGCATCCGCGATGCCGCTGGAGATTTCATATCCGCCGGGACCCTGTGTGATGTTGGCAGTGCCCGGATCGATCACATCATCATAAAGTGAAATCCAGGTGGACGTCTGATTGCGCGTCGCGCCATAAAACGAGTGGCGGCTGCCCGATGGAAGCCCGATGCGGATGACCGTGCCGTTTTCCGGATTGAACAACACCGCGCCATCCAGATTTTCGCTGAGCGAGGTGATTTCTCCCGCATAGCCGGATGCCGAAACGACCGTGACCGGCACAAAAGGTGCGATGGCACCGCCCAATTGATTCAATTCCAACGTTCCGTCGAAGGTGGCGCTGCCCGTGATGTCCAACAGATCGTTCTCAGTGACGGACAGATCCAATTTGAGCACGCCTGCCGGCGACTGGGTGAAATCCCCTCCGATCGCCAGAATCCCGATCGCCCCCAATCCGCCGGGGGCGACCGCGCTTGTGTTGTTCAGGTCGCCCATCCAAGTGCCGGGGCCGGCTCCACTAGTCGTCAGCAGAGAGTATGATGGGGCACCTCCAGCGGCCAGGGTAGCGCCTTGGCTGATATTGAGCAGGGTGGATGCATTGCCAAGCGTACCGGTGTTGGTCAGTGTTCCAGTGGCGATATTGATGCTGCCGGCGGAGACGAACCCGGAAACCTGGACCGCGCCACCGCTGGTGAGAGTGCCGGTGTTGAGCAGTCCGGAGACGGTTGAGCCGTCATTGAGGGCGGCGCTGGTGGTGAAGAGCGTGCCGGGTCCGTTGATTAAATTGCCTCCGTTGGAGGTATAGCTCGAAATCGTTTCATCAGCGTTCAGCGTGAGCGATCCGGCATTGGTGAGCGTCGCACCGACAGGGAGGCCGCCGTTCTGGTTGAGCAGGGTGGCTCCGGATGAGATCGAAAGGCTGGTGCTTGCCAAGGAACCCGCGAGGTTGACGGTGCCGCCTTGGATGGCGGTGGGGCCGGTATTGGGATTGGCTGCCGTCAGGATGAGGGTGCCACCGCCGGTTTTCAGCAGACCGGCACTGCCTGCAAGCTGCGAGTCTATCGTCAGAATGCCGCCCTGCACGTTCACGAATGGCGCGTTCGAGGCGGAATCCGGTGCCAATACGATGATTCCTGCATTGACCGTATAGTTCGCTCCATTCTGGATGATTCCGGCGGCTTGCACGGTGTCGAACACCGTCACGATGCCTCCGCTCGCATCCTGGAAGACTGCCACATCATCGATTGCATCCTGCCAGGCAGTGTTGCCCACCAGTGCTCCGGGAACCAGGTTCCAGTTCTTGTCGCCCGGACCCGTGCCCCAGATGCCGTCACCGCCGGTTCCGGAGGCATTCCAGTATTGGAGCGTCTGACCATGGATAATGCCGGGGAGCGATGCGAACCAAAGACACAAGGTGGCAGAGCGGAGAGCGAAACGGTTTTTCATGAGGATGTGCAGTTGGCCATTCCCTTCTATCAGGTGATGTTCCGGTGCATATTCCACCACTCCTGACCAAGTCAATCTCAATCCCGGTTCACCCACCGATGCCCTGCCACCTTTTGACCCGGATTTTTACTTGCCGTGTATGACGTCGGTGAACAGTTTTCGTCACCTATTCGATCAGAAAAAGCGTCATTTTTCATGCGGCAGACTCCTCCTGATCCGAACAACAAACCCGACCGATTATGAATCCATTTTCTTCCCCCCGTTCAATCTTTGCCATTGGGCTGGTGGTGTTTGCCGCTGCCGCATCTGCGGCGGAGGGGCAGCTCATTGCCATCACACCGGACCCCATCACCGTCACAGTGCGCTCGGGCGAGGTTGCCGACGTACCGTTGACCTTGTCGAACCCGACAACCAGCCAGTTCGAGTGGCGGCTTGAGGCGCTGGATGCCAACGGACGAGCGGCCACGCTCGAGGGGCAATTGGATGCCATCGCCAATTCGGGAGACGCGCTCAATGGACCGTTGCCGCGGCGCTTCGATTTCACCGGCGGCGAGGCAGGAAACACCAGCATCACCTGCAAAAATTCGGCCGGCTTGCCGTCTCTCTACCAGGGCAACCGCCTGCTCACGAATCTCGGGGGCCCCTTGGCTTACACCAACGACGCTGTGGCGATGTCCGCGGCGCTCGGACCCCAAGGTCGCTATTTCACGCGCAAACTTCCCGGCTTGTTCGTGTTCGGCGCGGAAACCGACGGGGTCACATCGTTCCAGGTGGCCGGACAGATCAATGATTTCAACTCGAAACAGAGCAGTGCCTTCCGCATTTTTCACAACGGCCGTTGGTGGAGCGCCTTCGTAGTGAATCATCGGGAATACTGGTCCACTATCAACCATTTGATCCTGGTGGACCAGGATGGTTTGCAGCAGATAGTCAGTGATAAGTATTCTCAACAGCAGATCATTACCGGGTTGAGCGGCAAACGGCGAATCTATCATTTCCTGTATTTCACCAACAACACGGTAGTGCAGCCGCAGCAGGTCTTCGAGGCTCTGGCGTTGCGTTTCCTCGGCCTCTTGCCGGAGTTCGGCTCTCGTATGACTTTTGATCCGGCCGACGGTTCGGTGCCCGCGTCCGGCAGCAGTGCTTCCACAGCTCGTTTTGACGCCTTCGGGCTGGCCGTGGGGACTTACCTTGGCGCGGTGCGCGCGCACTCACCGGTTGGCGTTGCACTCGCTTCCGCTCCATTGACCGTCAATGTCACCACCCCTCGGATCACGGTGCCCGCATCCGTGGAAAGGGAGATGTTTCCGGGACAGGTTCCCCAAACGCTGGAAATACCTCTCACTTCCAACCTGCCCGAGGCCCAGCCGTGGACCGCCGAGCTTGAATCACCCGCCGCCTGGCTCACGATTGAAACCCCTTCAAGCACCACTCCGGAGCCGCTGAGGCTGCGGCTCGACCCGACCGGTCTCGCGGTGGGGGATCACGGCGCGAGCGTCATTGTCCGTTCCGGCCCGGGCACCATGCAGATTCCGGTCAGACTGCGCATCAGTGAGCTGGCGATCAGCAAGTTCGTCGCCGATCCCGCCCGGCCCTTGGTGTATGCCATCCACAAAAACGGCCTCAATGAAGGTGCGCTGCTGGTTGTCAATTCGACCTCCCGCCGCATCCTCCATGCCATACCGACAGGCAAGGAGCCGACCGACTGCGATGTGTCCGAGGATGGTTCGAGGCTTTGGGTGATCAACTCGAAGGACCCCTCGTTGATGGCGGTGAGCACCAGCACCTGGCAAGTGGAGGAGACGATTCCGCTGACCGGATTCACCAGCCGAAATCGTGCGGGCAACGAACCCGGCGCGCACGTCAAGTGCGGCAAAGGACCGGTCGTATACTACGTGGACGAACAATGGGGACCGCGGCTGCGCGTGTTCGACACCGCCACCCGCACCGTTCTGCAGACTTTCAGCGCCGAGTCCGGAACCTCGCCGGACACCTCGAACAACTTCGGCTACGGGGACATCGGCCTGAATCCCCAGCGCACCAGGCTTTTCGGTTGGCGGCAATACGGTGACGGCTCGGGCGTCATCGGCAGCCACATCGTGCGCTTTGACATCAAGCCGGACGGCACGCTCGAAAAATTCGCCAGAAGCGCCAACTACAGAAGCACGAACTTCGATCGCACCCCTTATGACACCCCGGTGATGTTCTCGCGCGATGGCTCCCGGCTGGTCATCAAGGACCGGGTGATCGACCAGGACAACCTCGACTTTCATCCCACCCTCTACCCGGACGAAA
>JBFEQB010000074.1:0-10392 GCA_041549835.1 Luteolibacter sp.
CAAATGGCCGAGCCCTCGGAAGGTTTCGGTTTCGAGGCTCCCGCCAAGCCTTCGCCTGCGAAGCCCTTCGAGGCTTCGGCAGCACCAGACACTCCGCCTTCATCCCCGTTTTCAGCCCCGTCCCAGAAGGCTGCCGAATCGCCATTTGCCGCTGAACCAAAGTCGGCGAGTTCCCCCACGACGCAGGCTGCGATCGCCGCGTTCACCGAGTGGCAGCCGCCTGCGGCTCCCGCTTCCGCCAGCTCGGAATCACCTCCGGTTCAAGTGCCATCGGTTTTTGCTCCAGCTCCTCAATCCGCTGCGGCTCCCGCCTCCCAACCGCAAGTGGCAGCTCCCGCCTCCCAGCCTCAGGATCAGGATTCGCAGTCGGATTCCTTCAATATCCGCCAGCTTGAACTTCGCGCGATCTTTGGCGTGGACCGTGAGATGAATGCGGATGAGATCCTGCAACGTGCACGGGCCTTGCCCGGGATGCAGAACCTCGCCCGCATGAGTTCCCAAGACATGGCCACCGTCGATGCGGTGAAGAAGTTGCTTCCCGCTCTTGGCTTCGGAAGCGGCGCGCTGAAACTTTACTCCGGTTCGACTCCGCTGGAATTCATTCGTGAAGGTTCGGTGATGCTGGCGGTGCAGACCGATGGCAGCTTCGCTCCCGGTGTGCGCGAGACGCTCATGATCGTCGCCCGCGAGCTCGGCCGGATCGGCTGAGTGGGCTTGCCTGCTTTTCAGTGTGAAGGAAGCCGGTTATCATGGCCGGCCTCCTTTTTTGCGGCATCCCACCGGGCTTCGATTTCCCCGCGGACATTCGGATCCGCATGGCCGAGCGATTCCTCGCGAACGTTTTCCGGTTGGCGGAGCAGTGCTTCCGCCATGGCCAAGGTGCTTTCCTCGCGAACCGATTCATCCCGCACCGTGGCCATCCAGGAAAAAACCGCCTCAGGGTCATCCTTCGCCCATGTGGAAACCACTGTTAGGATTCCAGCCACACGTGCTTTTCCCGGAGGAAACGCCGCCACCCATGCCGCCGCGTCCGCCGGAGCTTGCACGGCCCAGCGATTGAGAACCTGCACGGCCACCACATCGAAACCGCGGCCCGCTATGCCGAACTCAGAGAGCAGAGTCGCGGCGCGTTCCGGTTCGGTGTCCGAGAGGACCAGCGCGATGTGGCCGACTGCCGCCGCGTGTTCGTGATCCGTGGTGAGCGTGTTCGCCCAGCTCAGGGCGTGGTCCACGTTTTGCTCCGCCATGCGCATCGCAAGATGCTGGATCAGGCGGATCCGTCCGGCGCCATCGGGTGGGAGTTGTTCCATCGCCTCGCGGGCGAGTTCCGGGTCGAGTTCGAGTGCATCCCAGGCGAGCTTTTCGATCGCCTTTTCCCGCTCTGTTGGAGCTTCAATTTCTCCGGCGCTCGTGAGCGCGGCGCGGAGATTCTTCTTTTCATCCGGCGTTTGCCTGAGAGGGGGGCGTGCAGTCCGCGTGACGCGTGGGGGTGTTGGATTCTCCCCGGCGGGAGATGCCGGGGGTTCCCGTTTGTCGCAGCCGGCGACCACCATGCCCAGGCAGAGCCATGCGTTGAGGCGGAGTTTCATGCCGGAGAGCCTTCGCGTGTTTCAGTGCAACCCCCGCTGCTGCAGGAAAGGAACAAGCTCCTCCACTCCGAAGTCGGCGAGCACCTCGCCGTGCCAGTCCATCGTTGGTGCTTTCGATTGGCCGGAAAGCTCGATCATGGCGTGCATGGCTGTGCGGTTTCCGGAAACAATTACGGTTTCCACTTCGATGCGTTTGCGGTTGAGGTATGCGATGACGTCGTCACACCACGGACAGCCGGGTTTGATGTAGAGAACGGGCAGGGACATGGGCTGAAGGATGAGGTGGTTCCTGCGGTTTGCAACCTGTTCGTTCAGGCGAGGCGTTTCCGACCATCCATCCGGATGCGGCAGGGGTTTCGAAAATCGCGTTCGCTATGGCTTCGGTCTCACTTTTTGCCAGTCCTCTTCGGTGAGGCTGCACGGGTCCGCGGCGACCAAGTGGCCGGGAGCGATCTCGGTGAGGGCGAGGTCCATGCCGATGGTTTCGTCGTAACGCGGGTGGCCGATGCGGTGGCCGAAGGCACTGCCGGCCGGCGGATCGATGGGCGAGGGGACGTCGCCTTCCAGCAGGATTTTTTCACGCCGGGCTTTCGGGTCGGGAGAGGGGATGGCGGAGAGCAGCGCCTTGGTATAGGCGTGGCGCGGATCGCGGTAAATGACCTCCGCGGGGGCGAGTTCAACGATTTTGCCAAGATACATCACGGCGACGCGGTCGCTGATGTGTTTCACGACGGACAGGTCGTGGGCGATGAAGAAATAGGAAATTCCAAAATCCTGTTGGAGCTCGACGAGCAGGTTGAGGATCTGGGACTGGACGGAGACATCGAGCGCGGAGACGGGTTCGTCACAGACGATGAGTTTCGGCTTGAGGGCGAGCGAGCGGGCGATGCCGATGCGTTGGCGCTGGCCGCCGGAGAATTCAAACGAGTATCGATCCGCGGCAGTGGTGGGCAGGCCGACGCGGTCCAGCAATTCGTTGACGTGTTTCGTGCGTTCGGCGCGGTTGCCGAGGCCGTGGATGATGAGCGGTTCCTCGATGATCGAGCGCACGCTCATGCGTGGGTCGAGCGATTCGGCGGGATCCTGGAAGATCATTTGGAAATCGCGGCGCAGCGGACGCAGCGAGCGTTGGCTGGCGTGTGAGATGTCGGTTTCTCCGAAACGGATCGAGCCGGAGGTCGGTTTGAGCAGGCGGACGACGGCTTTGCCGAGCGTGGATTTCCCGCAACCGGATTCGCCGACGAGGCCGAGGGTTTCGCCGGGCGCGATGGTCAGCGAGACGCCATCGACGGCGCGAACGGCGCCCGTTTGGCGCAGCATGACCCCGCCGCGCACCGGGAAGTGCACGCGGAGGTTTTGAACGGAAAGTAGTGGGGAGTCGCTCACGGTTGGTAGCATTCAGGGCAGGTTTCCACCCAATGGCCGGGTGAGACTTCGGCGAAGCCGGGGCGTTCGCGGGAGCGGCGGTCGGCGCGGCCCATGCGCTGGCAGAAACGGCAACCGTGGGTGTGCTCGGCCAGCGAGGCCACCATGCCTGGGATGGTGTTGAGGATGGATTTCGACGGGGTGTCGAGCGTCGGGATCGAGTTTAACAATCCCCTGGTGTAGGCGTGAAGCGGATTGGCGAAAAGCTCCTCGGCAGAGGAGCGCTCGACGACGCGGCCGGCATACATGACGACGACCTCATCGCAGGCCTCGGCGATGACGCCGAGGTCATGGGTGATAAGGATGGTGGACATGCCCATCTCGGATTGCAGTCCTGCCATGAGATCAAGGATCTGTGCCTGGACGGTTACGTCGAGAGCGGTGGTCGGTTCGTCGGCGATGACGAGGGACGGCCGGCAGGCGAGGGCAAGGGCGATGACGATGCGCTGGCGCATGCCGCCGGAGAGCTGGTGAGGGTAGTCCATCATGCGCTTTTCCGGAGCGGGGATGCGAACGAGTTGAAGCATTTCGGTGGCGGCGTCCCAGGCGTCTTTTTTCGATATTTTTTGATGCAGGCGGAAGACTTCCGCGACCTGACGGCCGATGCGGTGGACCGGGTTGAGCGCGGACATCGGCTCTTGAAAGATCACCCCGATGTCGCCGCCGCGAACTTTACGGATCTCCGATTCACTGGCGCGCAGGAGATCGCGGCCTTTGAAGTGCACGTGGCCACCGAGGATCTTGCCCGCCGGCTGCGGCAGCAAGCGGACGATCGACATGGCGGTGACGCTTTTCCCGCAACCGGATTCGCCGACGATGCCGACGGTTTTTCCGGCGGGCACGGAAAATGAAACCTGATCGACGGCGCGCAGCAATCCGCGGTCGGTTTCAAACGAAGTGATGAGTTTGTCCACTTCGAGAATGATTTCGGGGGCGCCGTTCATGGGGCTTCGAGTTCTTCAGTGGGTGAGGGGTCTTCGTTTTCGCCGGCGGGTTGCGGGAGTTCCCGATAGACATCCACGGTCTTGGTGGACTCCGTGAACGCCGCGCCGGATCGGCGGGCGGCCTGGGTTTCCGCCTGGAGCTTCTCGTCGATCCAGAAAACGAAGACCTCGTGCGGGTCATAGACGACGGGCGGGCTGAAGCGGGTGTTTTCGCAATCCGGCCATCGCACCCAGCGCCATGAGCCGATGCGCATGTAATCCACCGAGTAGGCGGGCACGAAGATCGCCTCGTCGTGCATGATGTGCTGGAGTTTCCATGCGGCGTCCCTGAGCTCCTCCACAGTGCGGCTGGTCCGGACTTTCTCGCTGAGCAAGTCGGTGTCCGGCCGACTCCAGGAAAAGAGGTTGTTGGTTTGTGGCTTGGGGTTTCCCTTGTCGTCGAAGGCGTTGCTGGAGTGAAGGAACTGGTGGTAATCCGGGACCGGCGGTTGAATCAGCCAGCTGCCCAGCGCCATCTCATGCTGCTTCTGCATTTCCTTTTTGTAGGATACGGTGGCTTCCAGACCGTCCAAGCGGAGTTCGAAGCCACATGCTTTCGCCTCTTCGCGGAGAATGGCGAAAATCCGGTCGTAGATCGGCATGCCGGGATAGGTGACGGCGACGGAAAGCCGGGTGCCGTCCGGTTTGGCGAGAATGCCGTCCCGACCCTCTTCGGTGTAGCCGGCCGTGGCGAAGGCCGCGCGCGCGGAATCGATGGAAAACGGCCGCGCGCGGAGCGAGGGGTCGCTGAAGAGTGCGTAGCCCTCGTTGAAGCCGTTGAGTCGCTGGGCGTCGCCGCGGAACATCACGTCGATGACTTTCTGCCAGTTCATCGCGTAGGAGATGCCGATGCGGACGTCGCGGTTGTCGAGCGGCGGCTTGATCACGTTGAGGTAGAGGCCGCGGGGGATTTTCGGATAGCGGGTGTAGAATGTGACGCGTTCGATGTAGCCTTTGTAAATAGGCTCCATCTCGGATTTCTCATACCAATAGTCCGGTCGGGTTAGATAGAAGGTGTCGAGTTCGCCAGCGCGGAAGAGCTCGAAGGCTTTCGATTCGTCGCGGACCACGGTGCTGACGATTTTGTCCGGATTGAAGCGATGGCGGTAGTATTTCCGGTCCTTTGCCCACCAGTTCCTGACGCGGGTCTGGGTGATGGCCGCGCCCTTGACGATATCGCCCGGCAGCACCTCGTAGGCTCCGGTGGTCGGGGGGAACCGCCACTGGTAGCGCTCGGAGTAGTCCGGTCCGTATTCCTGGTAGAAATGCGGTGGCGAGGGGGAGACGGCGCCCGCGATGGCCGGCGCGTAGATTTTCGCCTCGGGAAGCGTGACCGACAGGGTGAGATCGTCATACATGGCGATCTGGGCGATGTTTTCCCGGTAGTATTGTTTGGCGTAGGGATTGACGATGTTGTCCGAGACGCGCAGGTAGGCATCGACGAGGAAATCCCGGGCGTGGACGGCCACTCCGTCCGAGTAACGGGCTTCGGGGTCGATGCGGAAGTAAATGGTGCGGCCGTCTTGTGAGACGGCCCATTCCTTGGCGAGACCGGGAATCATCTCCATGGTTTCCGGATGGAGGGTGACCATCGGCATGTTGATGTAGTCGTAAAGGTCGCCGCGGAAGGAGTTGTTCGAGTTGGATCCGAAGGGCCGGATGGTCGGAGGGAAACTCGGAATGAATCTGCGGAAGACGCCGCCCTTTTTCGCCGCCGGGTCGCCGATCTCGGGTTGGTCCATTCCGTCTTCCCAAGTGAGGTTCACGGGGATTTCGGAAGGATCGCCGATTTTCAGGAACTCTCCGAGTGAGAGCCGGAATTTCCATTTCTCCTGGTCGTGGTGGAGGGCGTCGACGCGGGTCCTCAGGCGGTCGGCGGCGTCCCCCTCGGCGCCTGCGAGTTCGGCTTCGATGCGGGCCACCTCCTGATCGGTCGCCACTTGCTGGGACTTGATCCAGGTTTCGATGTATCGGTTGTAGACCGGCACAAACGCATCGAATCCGAGTTTGCGCGTGGTTTCCGCGGATTCACGGCGGCATCCCGTCCCCAACAGTGCGAGGGCACCGAGGCAAATCATGGCCAGGCGAATCGTCTTGCGGCGTGTCATCGGTAATAGGTGAATTTTTTCGGATCGAAGGCCTCACGCACGGCTTCTCCGATGAAGGTGATGAGGATCAGCATGCCCACCAGCACGGTGAAGGTGGAGGTGACGAGCCACGGGGCTGATAGATTGGAGAGTCCGTCGTTGAGCAGGCGCCCCCACGTCGCGTATTCGGGGGGCAGCCCGAAACCGAGGTAGTCGAGCGAGGTGAGCGAGAAGATCAGGCCGGACATCGTGAAGGGGACCAGCGTCACGATGATGGCCACGGTGTTGGGCAGCAGGTGGCGGAACAGGACGCGTGGCGTGCCGGCTCCCAGAACCCGGGCGGCGGCGATGTAGTCGCGCTCCTTGTCGCGATAGGCGGCGGTGCGCATCAGGAAGGTCATGCCCATCCAGCCGAAGGCGACGAGAATTGTCAGGATGACCGGCAGACCCTTGAACCGCTCCGGAACCATACTGGAGAAAATGATCACGACAAACAGGAACGGCATGTTTGAAAACACTTCGATGAGCCGCTGCATCGCAAGATCGAACCATCCTCCGAAATAGCCCATCATCATGCCGATGGTGATGCCGACGAGATAGACGATCGGCAGGTAGATGAGGGCCGCTTTGAAGTTCACTTGGAGGCCGCCGTAGAGATAGGCGAGCACGTCGTATCCCTGCGAGGTGGTGCCGAGCCAGTTAAGCTCCTCCGGGATCGGCGCGGCGGGGTGGTATTTCACGGCCCTTGGGCCGCTGGTCTGTAGTTGCAGGAAGGTTTCTTTGTCGCCGGTGTCATTGTAGCGGTCCGAGACAAGTTTTCCATCGAGGTAATCCGCGCTGTAGACCGGCGTGCCGTCGGCATCCCAGCCATCCACGGGCCCGGAGAACCGGCCGTTGCGCAGGGTGTAGCGGATATGGATTTTCGCTTCGTCCACGTCGTGGTATTTGGCGGCGAGGCCGAAGTAGGGTTTGCGGCTGCCGGATTCGTAATGGACGCCTTCGCGCTGGACGAGCGGGCGGGATCGCGGTGCCAGAGTGTCTCCGGTGGGATCGTAGGGGATGGGCGGCATGATGACCCTGCCCTCACCGCTTTCATGAAACGCTTTTTTGAGTTTGCGGTAATTCACCGGCGCTTCGGCGGAGCGGCCCTCGACGCCGAAATCCTTGTTCTTTAAATCCGTCGGGAGAAACGCGGGAAAGCGCCACTGGCCGTTGTATTGCACGGCGAGCGCGCGTTTTCCGACCACCACCTGATCGAGTGTCGCGAGGCCGATGATGCCACCGAGGATGATGAGTGAATAGTAGCCGCGCTTGATTTCGCGGAAGCGCTGGATGCGGCGTTCGGTCATCGGATTGCGCGGACCGCGGGTGAAAGAGCGGACGACTTGGAAAAGTCCGGACACGATCATCAACCCGGCGCACAACCAGCCGAACCACAGGAGCCCGCCGGTGTGGAGCCACGGCACCTGACGGGCCGTCTCGAAAAACCACCGTGCGGTGGGAAACGCGATGTGCGTTAGCTCGCCCGCGATGGCGAGCGATCCCAGTAGAATTAAAAATGTGCCGGTCGTCCGCATGGTCATTCAAATTTGATGCGCGGGTCCACCATCGCCACGATGAAGTCGGAAATTACGTGCCCAATGAGCATGAGAAACGCCGCGATGGTCAGTGTGCCCATGATCACCGGCACGTCCCGTTCTATGACCGATTGATACTGCAGGAGTCCGAAGCCCTGGATATCGAAGACGGTTTCGATCAGCATCGATCCACCAACGAAAATCGTGACCAGATTGCCGAGACTGGTGGCGATGGGGATCATCGAATTGCGGAAGGCATGGCTGAAGACCGCCCTGCGGAAACCCGCGCCCTTGGCCACCGCCGTGCGCACGTAGTCGGCGGCCAGATTGTCCATCAGGTTGTTCTTCGTCATCATGGTGAGCATCGCGAACGAGCCGACCATGTAACAAACCAGCGGCAGCACCGTGTGATGTGCGAGATCCTTGATTTTTCCGAAGGTGTCCAGTTCGGAGAAATCCGCGCTGGTGAGGCCGAAGAGAGGAAACAGGTTCATGCGCGCGCCTAGATGGACCAGCAGGATTGCGCCGAGTGCGAACCCGGGGATCGAGTAACCGAGGAAAATCAGCACCGAGGTGGCGGAATCGATGAAGGTCCGGTGTTTCAACGCCTTCAATACACCCAGCGGCAGGCATACGGCGTAGGTGAGGAACGCGGTGAGCAAGCCGAAATACACGGCGATCGGCATGCGTGCGAAAATCATCTCGTGCACCGGATCGTTGTAAACCATCGAGCGGCCGAGATCCCCCTCCAGCAGCCCGGAAAGCCGCGTCTGGTAGATCACCGCACGCGGCACGTAGTCGGGCGCGGATTCCTCGCCGGGGTTGCGCCTCATGAACCGCGTCTGGCGGTCCTCGTTCGTCTCGTAGCGGACCTTCCAACCCTCGGAAGAAACGGGTTTTGAAGTCTCTGCAAACACCGCTGAAACCACCTTGTCTCCAGCCCGCTTCACCCAAACCGCCCGGCCGTCGCCGCGCAGAACCACCTCGGTCGTGGTTGCCGAGTCGATTCCCCTGCCGATGATTTCATCGCTGCGGTCGGTGAACTCGCCTTTGGAGATCCTCACTTCGCGCGGTATCACCCCCAGCCACTGGAAGTAGGCGACGAGCACATGTTTATCGAGGCCGTATTGTTCCTCGAGTTCTTCCATTTGCTCTTCGCTCATGCCGCCCTGGCCTTGGGGTGAGGACGAGCGTTTGCCTCCCTGGTCGGCCCCGCGCGCCGCCTCCTGAAGCATCCTGTCCATCGGGCCGCCCGGCACGAAGCGCGTGATTGTGAACACCAACAATGTGATCCCGACCATGGTGGGGGGGATCAGCAGCAGGCGGCGGAGAAAATAACTTTTCACGGGTGAGTCCCGGTGTTTCTAGCCCGCCTCCGGGTTCATGCAAGCCCGGACCTTGCCAGACCCTTGATGCCGTGAGATAGCAGGGGGAGTGTCGGCCCTTTTCCAACGCAGCGGACCCTTCGAGAGGCGGAATCCCCGCCTCTTCGTGTTTTTCACCACGTTCTACAACGCCCGCGCCTATTACCCCGTGCTGGCGGTGCTGTTCACTGATCTTGGGCTGCGGCTCGACCAATACGTGTTGCTCAACGGCGTCTGGGCGGCTGCGATCGTCCTGTTCGAAGTGCCGTCCGGAGCCCTCGCGGATGTGCTCGGCCGGAAGCGTCTGCTGGTGTTTTCATCATCGCTGATGGTGCTGGAGATGTTCGTCCTGCTGGTTGCTCCGAAGGACGGCGGCTGGCTGCTGTTCGCACTCTGTTTGTGCAACCGGTTCTTATCAGGCACGTCCGAAGCGGCGGCGAGCGGCGCGGACGAGGCGATCGCCTACGAGTCGCTGCCGGCGGAGGGGCGGGAATCCGCTTGGGATCTCGTGCTGGCTACGGCGATGCGTTGGCGTTCCGCGGGGTTTCTGATCGCCATGACGCTCGGTGGACTGCTCTACGATCCTTCGTGGTGGAACCGGCTGGTGCCGGAAAACCTTCATCTAAGCGTGACGCTGGCGCATCGCCTGCCGCTGGTGGTGGTGTTTCTCCAGGCGCTCGCGTGTTTGTGGATCACGCTGCGTTTCGAGGAAACCGCGCCGCATTCCGGTCACGCGGGCGATCATTGCCGCGCGGCTTGGCGTTTGACCTTGCGCACGGCGGGGCAGGCCTTCACCACGCGAAGCATCGCCCTCGTGCTGTTGGGTGGCCTGCTCATCGATTCGGTCGCGCGTAATTTCGCCACCCTGACCAGCGAGTATTACCGGCTGATCGGCGTGCCCGGCTGGGCCTTCGGTTTCATCGGTTCGCTTATCGCGGTGGGCAATTGGTTCATTCCGTCCATCGCGACGCGGGTGAACCGCCGCTTTACACCCATTGGCAGCCTCACCGCGGGTGGTGTGGTGGCCGCTGCCGCGCTGTTCCTGTTAGCGCCGGCCTGGCCGTGGGCGGGACTCCTGCCGGCGATCTGCCTCATGATGCTGCTGGGGCTCGTGAGCTTCACCGTCAGTCGCTTCCTGCACGGGGTGGCGGAGTCGGGCCAGCGGGCGACGCTGCTCAGTGTGAAGGGGCTGGTTTTCAACCTCGGCTACGGCGCGTATTCGCTCTGGTTTTCGTTGCTGCTCGCCGGACTCGGGAAACAGGGAGCGGCACCTTTTCAGCAGGCTCTGTTCTGGCAGGCCGGGTTTTTCACCGCCGCGCTGCTGGTGTTTTCCGCCGCATGCCGGTGGAAACCGGGCGGGAATCAGA
>JBFEQB010000075.1:0-9774 GCA_041549835.1 Luteolibacter sp.
AGCAGCAGAAACAGGTCTAACAATGTCCACTCCGTCAGCCAGTCGCCATGCACATAGTCCGCGCCGAACAGGGCGAACAGACGCCAGCCGGGCGGCAGGTTGAGCGTCACGCTCAGGCCGTCCGCGTCCGAGCGCCAACCGGTGGCGGAGAGCTCCTTGCCGAGCGCCAGCCGGCCGGTGGCCTCCATGTCCAGATGGCGGTCGCGGATCTCCACGCCGAGCGCGTTGTTTTGCGGATTGCGGGTGATGAGCCGGCCTTCGCCGCGCACCCGCACCGACCCAAGGTCCTGCTCCTCCGCGGCATCGAGACGCCAGATTTGCTGCATCCGGCCGGTGATGCGGTCGCGGAATGTCAGGCCGCCGCCGTTTTGATCGAGCCACAGTTCGCGTGCGATGTTGAGGCCTTCGGGTTTCTGCAAGCCCATGCCGCGCATCCGCTCCTCGATCCGAAACGGCGTTGCGGTTTCCCAGCGATAGACCGGAAGCTGTCGCCACTTGTCAGGAAACGGCATCTGCGAGACATCGATGGATCGCAGTCCGGAAATCTCCACCAAACGGAAATCCGGCCGCGCGCGAAATGCGACGAATTGCTCGGCGGCCACGGGTTTCGCGCCCGCCGCGTAGCCAACCTGCTCCGGATGATCGAGCCGGAAGGCGGACAGGCTCACCGTCCATTTGCCCGCACGAACCTGGGCTTTCACCTGCCCCGCGTCGTCCACCGCCACCGGAATCGGGCTGTCCACCGAGGATAATTTCCAGCCCTCCGGCACCACCACCCCGAGCACCTCCTCGCGGCTTTTTCCCGCCACGATCAACTCCAAGTCCGTATGCAGCCACAACGGGATGCCGTCCTCGATGAGGGAGTGCATCTTGACGCCTAGGAAGTCCTTGTCGGCCTGCTCCGTGGAGGCATCCCGCTTCAGCCAGAGAAACCCCTGCGCGTCCCAAACCGGCAACTCGACCGCCTGCCCGTCCAAGGTCAGTGACAAAATCCCGATCTCCGGCGGGATCGCGATCCGCTGGGGGATCCCCTGCCAACGATAGGCCCCCGCGAGCTCATGCTCGCCCGGTGGCAGTTTCACCGCAGGCCCTCCGGCGTGTTCCACCACCGGCGATGGCGCGCCGTTGACCGTGACCTCGACCGGCCACCACTCCGCATCTCCAGGCAACGGAACCCAGGTTTCGCTGAACACCCGTGCGGCAAACGCGAATGCCCCGCCCGCAGCATCCACTTGAAGATCGAGCCGGGACGGCCACAGGCGCAGCGCTTTCTTCGGTTCGTTGTATGGCGAGGGACTGTCGAGATCCCGCTCGTTCCACAACGCCCATCCGGTCCATGATTTCAGGGGACCAGGCAGATCCCGGATTTTTTCAGGAGTTTCCGCTGCGGCTAACAGTCCGGATGCCGCAGCCAGCAAGGCGCACCAGAGGGGGAGTTTCATGGTCATTATGCGGCAACATGCCGCGAGCGGAATAAAGCATCTCCCCGCATGTTCCGCTAGAACAATCCTCGTCCAAGCCGCACATCTCAACGTGAAACTCCTTCACCGCAAAGCCGGTGTTTCGACGTGCAGGCCGTGATTCCTCGTCTGACCGGTCAAATTCCCGCTTTGCCATCCGGGGCTTCGGCGTTAGGCTCCGCCCCTTCCCATGAGCACCGCCGAACTTTACCAGCAGCACGTTCTCCCCACTTACGGACGCTTTCCGCTGGTCCCGGTGCGCGGCGAGGGCTGCCACCTGTGGGATGAGTCCGGAAAACGCTATCTCGATTTCTGCACCGGCATCGCCGTCTGTTCGCTCGGCCATTGCCACCCGCGGCTCGTCTCCGCCATCCGCGAGCAGGCGGGAAACCTGCTGCATGCCTCCAATCTCTATCAGATCCCGCAGCAGGCCGCGCTCGCCGAGGAGATCAACACCCACCACGTCCGCATCCCCGGCAAGATCTTCTTCTCGAACTCCGGCGCGGAGGCCAACGACGGCTTGATCAAGACCGCGCGCCGCTTCGGCCACAAGCGCCCGCAGGCGGACGGCAAACCGCGTTTCGAGGTCATCACCTTCCAGCAGTCCTTCCACGGCCGCACGCTCGGCGCCATGTCCGCCACCGGCCAGCCGAAGATCCAGGAGGGCTTCGATCCGCTGCTCCCCGGTTTCCGTTATCTTCCCTATAACAATACCGTCGCGCTCGAAAGCGGCATCCACCCGGAAACCGCCGCCATCTTGTTAGAGCCAATCCAGGGTGAAGGCGGAGTCAACACCGCGACGCCGGAGTTCCTGCGCGCCGTGGCATCCGTTTGCAAGAAACACGACCTGCTGTTGCTCTTTGACGAAGTCCAGGCCGGCTTCGGCCGCTGCGGTGATTCGATGGCCTGGCGCATGATCGCCCCGGAAATCCAGCCCGACGGCATCTCATGGGCCAAGGGCATGGGCGGTGGCGTGCCGATCGGCGCGTTCTGGCTCAACGACCGCGCCATCGACGACGCGGGCACGCCGCTGCCCTCGTTGATGGGCCCCGGCTCGCATGGCTCGACCTATGGCGGGAACCCGCTCGTTTGCGCCGCCTCGCTCGCCGTGCTCCAGGAAATCCGCGAGCAGGAACTCGCCACCCACGCGATCCTGATGGAGTCCCGCATCCGCGAAACCATCGCCTCGTGGAAACTCCCCGTCATCACCGAAATCCGCGGCAGCGGTCTGTTGCTCGGCGTGGGCCTCGATCCCGAGCTCATCCCCGTGCCTGAAGGCAAAACCCCGGCGCTCGTCGTCGTGAACCAACTCATGGAGCGCGGGCTTCTCGCACCACCCGCCGGACCGAGCACCTTCCGCCTGCTACCGCCGCTCAACGTCACCGAAGGCGAGATCGACGAGGCGCTGGCAATCGTCCGCGAGGTGCTTGTAAATTTCAAATAGCCATCGGACGCCATGGCAGAAACAACAATCGCGAAAGCTGATCAAATTCTGGAGAAACACAGAAGCCACGGACGCCATCGAGGTATGACTGACCATGAAATCGCCCGGACCGTTGATATTGTCATTGCTAACACTTTTTGCTCATCTCTTGTCTTCGGCGTGCTTTTTTTAATACAGTATGCCAATGGTGATTGGATCCGGGGTCTATACCTCGCCACATTCATTGTGATGATTGTAGTTTCGATCTTTTTTATTTCCGGGGCCGCCCGTATGCGAAGATTCGCGAACTATTCAAAACCCAAGCACCCCAATATCTCAACCAACTCGATCCTTCAGCCATGGTGCCGAACGCAACTTATAATTCACCGGACGACTGGTAAAAATGTATTCACGCCCTCACTCCTTCTTTCTTAGCTTCCCATGAAACACCTCCTCTCCATCGAACAACTCAGCACCACGGAAATCACCGGTCTTCTGGACTCCGCCGCCTATCTCAAACGCCAGCGCGGCCGCGACGGCAAGAAACTCGAGGGCCAGACATGGGCGCTCATTTTCACCAAGTCCTCCACCCGCACACGGGTTTCGTTCGAAGTCGGCATTCGCGAGCTCGGCGGCTTCCCGATGTTCCTCTCGAAAAACGACATCCAACTCGGCCGCGGCGAACCAATCAAGGACACCGCCCGCGTACTCGGCCGCATGGTGCACGGCGCGATCATCCGCACCTTCGCCCAACAGGACGTGGTCGATTTTGCCGAATATTCCGGCATCCCCACCATCAACGCGCTCACCGATGACGAGCATCCCTGCCAGATCCTGGCCGACCTTCTGACGATCCAGGAAAAGCTCGGCGGTTGGGAAGGGAAGAAAATCGCATTTATCGGCGATGGCTTTTCCAACATGACCATCTCATGGATGTGGGCCGCCAAACGTCTCGGCTTCGAGCTCGCCATCGCCTCGCCGTCTTCCTGCCAACCTCCCGCGGATTTTCTCGGGAAACTCGCCGCGCCGAACGTCTCGGTCACCACCGATCCAAAGGTCGCGGCGAAGGACGCTCATGTCATCAACACCGACGTCTGGCTTTCCATGGGTCAGGAGGACCAACAGGAGAAAGAACTCGAATTCTCCGGGTTCGAAGTGAACGTCGGCTTGCTCGCCCACGCCGCGATCGGCCACATCGTACTCCACTGCCTGCCTGCTTATCGCGGCAAGGAGATCAGCAACGAGGTCCTCGAACTCCACGCGGACACCATCTTCCAGCAGGCTGAAAACCGCCTGCACGCCCAAAAGGCCGTTCTGGTCGCCCTCGCGCGCTGACTCCCGGACAAGACCGGGTTCCCGGCTCAGGGCCGACACATCAACAAGAAAGGGTTTCAGCGAAACGCGGGAAACAAAGCGAGCTGTGGCGAGCCAGTTGAAATCGCGAAGCCTGGATGCTCGGACGGAGTCAAACGCGAAGTCCTCCGCGATCTCGGTGTCTCCGCGTTTCGATCCTGTCATTCAGAGGAAATTTCAATGCACCAGCCGTGTTCCCAGCTTGCGTCCATGATTCACCTGTGGGAGTGTGCAATTGAGTCAAAAGCCTCATCACCACCATGAAAGAACTCATCGATGCATGGAAGACCGTTGACCGCAACAAAATCGCCGTCTTGTTGAGTGTGGTCCCGGGATTGGGCCACCTTTACAAACACCACTATCTCGCGGGATTCGGAATCCTGATCCTCGGCAACGTGCTGGTGGCCTTCGTCGCAGGGCTCGCCTCACTCGGCACCTTGGGCCTCTCCCTCATCGCGGTTCCTGCGATGTGGTTCGCAGGGGTCGCCTGCTCGGCCTACATGGCCTCGGATGAACACGGTCATCACCCGTGGCTCCATGTTTGGGAATATCACTGGGCCGACTTCTTCCACCGGACGAAGAAAGACTAGTGCGGCATCGTCATTACAGCAGGAAACCAAGAGCAATGGAGATTGGTTTTGCATGACGAGAGCGCCCGCCTAGTCTCTCGATATCACCCCAATGCCTCCCAGCCCGAATCAAAAGCACCAGTTCTACTCCGAACTCGCCAAACTGCTGGAGGCGGGATTCGGAATCCGCGAGGCGGCCGACGTCATGAAGGGAACGGGCTTGCCCGCAGCGCAGGCAAACCTCCTTCACGACCTTCACCTGGGACTCAACGCCGGCAAATCGATCGCCGAGTCACTCGGAGGAAATCCGGAAACCGTATCCGATCTCGAGCGCGGCATCATCATCGCCGGTGAGCGTGGTGGCCGGATGGCACCCGCCTTGCGGCATTTGGCCGACTATTTCGGGATGCTCGCCTCGGCACGACGGGAGGCGCTGAAGAGCCTCGTCCATCCGGTCCTCGTTCTGCACCTCGGTGTGTTCATTGGCACCGTCCCGACCGCGATGGTTACCGGCGGGAAATCCCTGGCGCAGACCGCAGGCTCGTTTTTTTCGACTCTCCTCGGCGCATACGCCATCGCCTTCGTGCTCTTCATTGGAATCCGGGCGCTGCTTCACGCCGCTCGTGAAAACCCCGCAATCGACCGTGTGATCCGCAGGATTCCGCTGCTAGGGAAAGCCCGCAACGACATGGCGATGGCCGGCTTCTGCAAGGTCTATCACACTTGCCTTCTCGCCGGCCTCCCGATGACGCAAACCCTGCAAATGGCTGCGGACTCATCCCAAAGCGGAATGATTCGCGATGCCGCCGGACGTTTGCAAAACACCCTTTCGGAAGGACGCCCGCTCGGCCCGCAGATGGTGGCAGAGCCCGCGTTTCCGAAAGCCTTCGCGCGCTCCTACTCCACCGGCGAAAGCGCCGGCACCTTGGACAAGGATCTCGCGAATTGGGCCAACCTGTTCCAAATCGATGCCGAGAAAGGCGCCAGAACCCTGGCCTCCATCATCCCTCGAATCCTTTACTTCCTGGTTCTCATCTACGTGGCATGGCGGATCGTCGGCTTCTACAGCAGCTATTACGGCAGCCTTCTCAATGAACTGGAATGATCCGCGGTGAGGTCCGGCACACGCTTCGTACGCCGATTTTGTACCACCATCGCGCATTTCCCGCAGAGTTTTTTCGAGGCGTGGTCCACACTCCCGGTGGATGGTTTCATGCCATGAAAAAGCTCATCATTGCGGCCAATCTCGGGAAGGTCAGGGTTTTGAAATATCGTGCGGCAGGAGAGGATCCCATTGAGCAGGATCATCTGATCGAAGCGCCGGAGGCATCCTCCGAACAACACGTCGACACCATCCAGGAAAAAGTCACCGACCAAGCCGGCCGTTTCGGCCGGGGCGCTCCCGCAGGTTTCGAAACCGGCATGTCTTATGGGGAGGGACACAACCTGGCCCGCGAAATGGAACGCGGCGCACTGAAGAACATCGCCGCTCGCATTGAACGCGTCCTGGAAGCGGAGGGCCATCCCGCATGGGTTCTCGCCGCTCCGCAATCGATCCTCGCCAGACTCAAGGACAGCCTCCCGGCGGCGGCATCCAAAACCCTGGTTTCAGACGTCGGGGCCGACCTGACACAATCCCAGCTTGAGGAAATGGAAGAACGATTCCTGTGAGCACGGAAATCAAAACCATGCCGACTCTTGACTGAATCTTACAGCGAAAGGAATTTGTAACCATGCCCTCGGATGAAAAACTCATGGATCCATGGCTGGTGGCCGTCTGGCCGGGCATGGGAGGAGTGGCGATCAGTGCCGGCTATTATCTCATGGCCAAACTCGGAATGCACCTTCTCCTCGAATTTCCCGCCACCGAGTTCTTCGACCTCGAACAAATCGAAGTCAAAGACGGCCTGATCCTCACCCGGCGGTTGCCACGAAGCCGCCTGTTCCTTTGGAACGACCCCATGCACAAGCATGATCTCATCGTCTTCATCGGCGAGGCCCAGCCTCCCGTCAAAGGCGGCGCGTTCTGCCGGACCCTCATCGATCAAGCCAAAATCCTCGGCGTCAGTCGCGTCTTCACCTTCGCCGCCATGGCCACGCAAATGCGGCCGAAGCATGAATCAAAGGTCTTCGGTGCCGCGATCGATCGGGAAACCCTCGCCCTGTTCAAACAGCTCGACATGCACCTTCTGGAAACCGGCAGCATCAGCGGACTCAACGGTTCACTGTTAGGCATGGCGGCCGCTGACGGCCTGCCGGGAGGTTGCCTGCTCGGGGAAATCCCCCACGTGTTCTCACAAATCCCTTTTCCCAAAGCTTCGCTCGCGGTCCTCGAGTTCTTCACCGTCATGGCGGGAATCCAGATCGACCTCAATGAACTCCGTGAACATGCGACAACCGTCGAACTCACTCTCGAGGAGTTCCTCGTCCGCATGGAGGATCGCATTGAATCGCACGGACAAGAGGAAGCCCCGTATTCCGAGACCGACGAAACCCGGCCGCGCCCCAATTCCACGGAAAGCCAGCGGATCGACCAACTATTCGAGGAGGCACGCAAGGACCGCTCCCGGGCCTATGAACTGAAACAGGAACTCGACCGCATGGGACTTTTCCATGAGTTTGAAGACCGTTTCCTTGATTTGTTCAAGGACTAGACATTACGATTCATTTAGCATCATTTACCATTCAGTTTTCATAATCATACTTCATCCAAGCCCATGGACCAAATAAATGATTTCAATTGATCCGAAATCAAAAATTGCGGAGTGTCTCCCCGCACATCATGAACAGAATTCTTCTGGTGGATGATCATCCCTTGTTGCGAGAGGGATTGGGCAGATTGATTGCGGCGGAAGCCGGTCTCAGCGTCTGCAGCATGGTGGGCACAGTTCAAGAAGCGCTCTCCGAGGTGGAGTCCACCAAACCGGATCTTGTGATTACCGATCTGACCCTGCCGGGACGCAATGGCTTGGAACTCATCAAGGACTTGGTCGCCACCCACCCGGAGATTCCGATCATCGTCCTCTCGATGCACGACGAGTTGATGTATGCCGAGCGAGTGTTGCGGGCCGGAGGACGCGGATATGTCATGAAGGACTCACCACCGGAGCGCTTGATTCAAGCGATCCACACGGTCCTAGCCGGAGGAGTGTTTGCCAGCCAGACAGTCACCAACCATTTCCTGAAGGCCCTGTCCTCCGCCAAAGGAAGTCCAGCGCCGGGCTTCCCACTAGAACGCCTGACCGACCGGGAAATGGAAGTGTTCGAATTGATCGGCCAGGCCAAAAGCAATCACGACATTGCCGCGCGACTCGGCATCAGCCCGCGGACGCTCGATGCCCACCGCGCGCACATCCGCGAAAAACTCGGCCTCGGCGACGGCAATGAGTTGACGCGCTACGCCATCCGCTGGGTGGAAGTCGGTCTCATTGGTGGATAGAAAGCGTCCGGTCATCTAATGAAACCGCGTACGCGGTTTTGCGGAATACCCTTAGGAAGGATCACGGGACTGACGGATATGCAAGATCCGTCACCTTTGTATCTTAAAGCCATCCCCCGGATCGTAAGGTGCAAGCCCCCCATCAGGCCATGAAAACACCCCGATTTGTGACTATCTCCTTCGTGTCTGCCCTCCTGCCGATGATGTTTTCATGCCGTGACAACGCGGAGAAAATGGCAAAAGGGTTCCGCCTCCCCGAAGGGGATGCCGACAAAGGCAAAGTCGCGTTTGTCCAAATGAAATGCCATCAATGCCATTCTGTGGCGGAGGTCGTCCTTCCGGGTTCCGATTCCCCTTCACCGATCGCCCTCGAACTCGGCGGAGTGGTCCGGAAAGTCAAAACCTATGGTGAACTGGTCACTTCGATCATCAAGCCGCAGCACATCGTTTCCCCCGAATACCTCATGAAACTCGATGAGCCCGGAGTGCAAGGTGCCATCACGCCGATGCCCGCGTTCAACGATACCATGACCGTCACCCAGCTGACCGACATCGTCACCTTCCTGCACTCTCACTATCAGAAGGCACCTCCTCCCGGAGTCCAATATCCCTACTACCTTCCTTGATCCGATCCTCCCTTTTCCCATCCCTCCATCCCTCCATCCCTCCATCCCTCCATCCCTCCATCCCATGCATCCGACACAGATCCAGCACTTCGAAAACCGTGAGGAGGCGGGTAGCGAACTCGCCAAACGTCTCGCCAAATTCGCGCAAACACCAGACGTCATCGTTCTCGCCGTGCCCAATGGCGGCGTGCCCGTCGGCACGAAAATCGCTTCACTGTTGAACATTCCCTTTGATGTCATGTTGATGGCAACCATCACCGCTCCCGGAAACAGCGGCGAGACACTGGGAGCCGTCACCGGTGGCGGAGTCCGGGCGCTCAACAACGCGATGATCGATCGTTTGAACCTCAGCCAACCGGAGATCAACGCCGCCGTCCTGCGCGGATGTCAAAAGCTGGCCCGCCTTGAAAAAACCTACCGCGGAAATTCGCTCCCACTTGAAATCGCGGACCACACGGTAATCCTCGTGGATGATGGCACCACCCCTTGCGCGGCGATTCGGGATGCCATTCACTTGCTTCGCAGGCAACACGCGGAGCACGTCATCGTCGCCCTGCCCGTCGCCTGCCGCCATGCCGCTTGCGACCTCCGCTTCGAGGCCGACGAAGTGGTCACCCTGCTCGAACCCCCAAGTCCCCGAACTGCGGAAAAATGGCTCAAGCAACAGCACCGGACGACCGTTGCCGAGGTGCGCCGTCTGGTGGCGGAAAAACGCCCCACAGTCGGAACCGGAACCTGAAACCTCCACCCAGCGGCATGATTCATGCCCTCCAAGCGCCACCCTGAAACCCCTTCCCCCGAGACACTCTCCCCCCTGACACTCTCCCCCCTGACACTCTCCCCCCTGACACTCTCCCCCCTGACACTCTCCCCCCTGACACTCTCCCCCCTGACACTCTCCCCC
>JBFEQB010000076.1:0-9728 GCA_041549835.1 Luteolibacter sp.
CACGCGGCCGCTTCGAGGGCGAGAGCCCGAACGTTTTCGAGGGAGAGGATCTCGATCTCCCACCCTTCCTACGGAAGAAAAAGTAGCCCCTTGATGCCCCCCTCGGCCACCACGGAATGCCCGGCCGCGTAACCGTCTTCGTCGCTCAAGGTGGAAATCGACAGCATCCCGCTGGCCTGACTTGGAGCGAACACGAACCCCGGGCTTGGTGCTTTTCAATACCTCCGCCAGGCACTCGGGAAAAACAGGACCAACAACGCGAACAGCTCCAAGCGACCGAGAATCATCAACCACGCCAAAAACACCTGGGTTGCCTCCCTCAGGTGCGCGAAGTTCTCCGTGGGGCCCACCGTGCCGAATCCGGGGCCGATGTTGGAGATCGCCGCCAGCACCGCGCCGCCACAGGTTTCCAACGAGATGCCGGTGCCCGCTTCGAGGAAGCCCACCACTGCGGTGGAGAACACGCAGATCATCAGATACATCGTCAGGAAAAACATCGTCCGCGCCCGGGCGTCATCATCGATCGTGTTGCCGTTCACCGTCAGGCGGAACACCAGGTTCGGGCGGAAGGCCCGAACCACCTCATGCCGCGCGGATTTCAAAAACACCAGCATCCGCCCGACTTTGAAACCGCCCGCCGTGGAACCCGAGCAACCACCGACGAGCATCAGCAGCGCCAGCATCACCTTGCACCATGCCGGCCAAAGCTCGTAGTCCACCGTGCCGAATCCGGTCGTGGAAACAATCGTCACCACCACGAACGCAGCATCCCTCAACGCATGCAGTAAATCGGCATCGCCGTGACCTGCGCGCCCACCGGCGATCGCGAGGATGAACACCACGCAAATACCTAACAACCACTTGGCGTCCTCTTCCTGACGGAAGCGCCGCCAGTTTTTCCGCAGGATCACCACGAACACCAGGAAGTTCAGGCTGCACAGCGTCATGAAGATCATGATCCACAACTCGATCAGCCAGCCGTTCCCCCAACCCGAATAAAATCCGATGCTCTTGTTGTGGGTGCTGAAGCCACCGGTCGAGACGGCGGTCATGGTGTGGCAGACCGCGTTGAACCAACTAAAGCCCATCGCCCGCAGACCCATGGCGCAGATCGCTGAAAGTGATAGATAAATCCTCAGCAACGAGAGCGACGTGTCGTGAATCCGCGCCATGCCGGACTCGCCGCTGCGAAACGAGGATTCATTGTGAAACAACGACTTCGAACCCAGGCCGAGGTATGAAAGCACCGCGACAAACAGGACCAAGATCCCGATGCCCCCGAGCCATTGCGTCACCGAGCGCCATAGCAACAAGCCGCGAGGCCATACCTCGATGTCACTCAGCACCGAGGAACCGGTCGTCGTGAACCCGGACGCGGACTCGAAAAACGCCTCGGCCCAATCCAGCCCCGGTGGGCAGAGCATGTAGGGGAGTCCGCCGAAGGCGCTGCTCAACAGCCAGCCGAGCCCTACAATAATGACCGCCTCACGCCGCGGAATCCGCCCTTGCAACCGTTGCGCGCCTCCTCCCGCGATCATCGCGGCGGCGATCACGCCGGTGATTCCAGCAGCCCTGAAAAGCGCGGTCATCGCCACCGCATCCCCTGCCCCCACATCCATCAGCGCGAACACGCCGCATGCCACCATTGCCGCCGCCTCCAGTAGAAGCAGGATGCCGATAATGCGCGAAACCAGGCGGAATTTCATCAGTGAAGGCGTGGTTCGTTTACTCTTCGAGCAGTTTCACGAAAGGCTTGAGAGCATCCTGCGCCACCACCGCATACAAATGGTCGCCCGGCAGCAGGACCTCGTCCGGCCCCGGAACATCCGCGTGAATGCCGCGCAATTGACCGACCAACACCAGTCCCACCGGCCAATCAACCTCATGCACCATATGGCCCGCCGCGATCGATCCCTTGCCAACCCGGATCTCGATCAGAACCGCACCCTCGAATTCCTTCAGAACGTGATAGCGGTCGGTCGTGATGAAACGCTGGATTTCCCGCCGAGTCGCCTCCCGCGGGCTCACCGCCGCCCGGATGCCGAAATGATGCCCGCTCGCAGAAATCGCCGCCGCATAATCGGCCCGGTGAATCAGCGTGAGGCAGCTCTTGGCTCCCAGCGTGTGAGCTTGCAGACAGGACATCACGTTGTCCTCGTCATCCGCGCTGGTCCCGATGAAAAAGTCCGCCTCGCCCACTTGTTCCTCCTCCAGATCCGCGACCACGGTGGCATCCGCGCGGATGACCGTGGCATTCACCAGACGGTCGGCGAGTTTCGCGCAGAGCGCGGCATCCTGTTCGAAGATCCGCACATCGCACTCCACGCTTTCGAGCATCTGGGCGAGGGAGAAGCCATACTCGTTGCCACCGAAAATGACCACCCGCAGCCGCTCCTGTTTCGGCAGTCTGCCCTGCAAACGTCCGGAAAAATCCCGCAACTTCCGCGGCTCGCCGAAAATCGTCACCACGTCACCAGCCTCAAGCACGGTCTCCGCATCAGGCACGAAATGTTTCCCGCTCCGCGAAACCATTGCCAATCGAATCCCCGCTGGTGCCTTGAGCTTGCGCAGCGTCAGCCCGCAGGCATCCGCCTTTTCCCCCACCCGGACCTGCTGGAGCTCGATGCGGCCCCTCGCCAGCTCCTCCACCATCAGGGACTCCGGGTTGCGCACGTATTTCGCCAACTCGATCGCCGCCAAACGCTCGGAACTGAACAGGTGGTCGATCCCGAAATGGCCTTTGAAATCGAACAACCATTCCTCCCGTTGAAGCTCGGGATGGACCCGGCTGACCACCTTGCCCACGCCCATGCTTTTAGCCATCGAGGCGGACATCAGGTTCGCCGTATTTGAGGACGTCAGGGAAAGAAACAAATCGCACTCGCCGACATCCGCCTCCACCAGATCCTGCACGCTCGAACCATTACCGTGGATCACCTTGCCATCGATCACCTGCTCGAGATCCGCCGCAAGGCTGGCATCCTTCTCGATCACTGATATGTTGTGCGCTTCCTGGGAAAGAAGGGATGCCAGATGACGTCCGATTTCCCCCGCGCCGACGATGATGATGTTCATGGGACTTCCGCGCCCGGAGGAACCGCCGGGCGGTCGGAATGCTAAGCACCCATTTTCTCAAGGGCAATGCCCAACCAAGGCCGGGAAAATCCCTCTCAGACTCTATTTTTTCAACGCGCGGAGCTCTTTTTTCACAGTGCGCTCAAATTCCTTGTCATGTGGACTGCCGTTCCAGACCAGCTTGCCCTCGGCATTGAAAACGCACACATTCGGGATTCCGCCCCTGCCGCCGGGTGCCCATCCCCCCGCCATCACGGGATAACGGACGCGTGCGGAATCGAGAACCTTGAGAATCCTCTCCTTCGGGCTGTTCTGGCGTTCCAAGCCAACGACGACGAGGCCTTTCTTGGCATTGGATCTCGCCAGTTTCGCGAGGTCCGGCAGACTGGCGATGCAGGGCCCACAGTTCACACCCCACTCCTCACCGACGACCACCTTGCCGGCGAGGTTCGCCTCGTCAAACGGCTGATCGTTGACCACTTCGCCCCAGCGCACATCCGTGAGGGACGCGTTTGGAAGCGGTGGAGCCTCCTTTTTCTTTTCCCTGGCGGTGGCAAATGCAGGCAGAACCACGATCCCAACAAGACAAGCACAAACGATCTTTTTCATAAGGGCTCGAGGCTAGCCTCCTCCACGGACAAACGCAAGCCCGCGCGGATCCGGCGGCATACCGCGATCACCGCCGCCCAAAAGAAACCCTGCCCGTGCGGACCACAACAAGGGAAATTGTTCGGCCCGCATCGCACTTCAACCAGTGATGAGCGCCGCGTCCAGAATCGCCCGATGCACGTCCTCCGCGTCACCCACCTCAAACCGCGTTCCTAACAAAACAGGACGCTCGTTTTCCGGAACCTGATCGCGGCCGTGCGAGCCCTTCACCAATGTGGCATCCAACGGGATGACTTCCAGCAACCCGCGCAGGCCGAGCTTTTTCTTCAGCAGAAATTTCGCGATTTCGAGGCTCGGCATCTTGATCGCCGGATCTAGAAACAGCTCGCATGGATCATAGCCGGGCTTGCGGTGGATATCTATGCTGCGGGCGTAGTCCGGCGCAAGGGCGTCGTCATCCCAGAAGTAATACGTAAACCACGCATCCGATTCCGCGATGGCGATGAAGTCCCCGGCGCGTTCCGCCGCGATGCCGAGACCCCATGTTTCGCCCGGGATGCGTATTTCCTCCACGCCCGGAGTTTGGCCCAGCAAAACACGGACCTCGTCGCGAACCGCGGGATCGTTCACATAAACATGCGCAATCTGGTGGTCGGCCACAGCGAACGCCCGGCAGCCGCCACAATCGAGCGTCTCGCGGTCGAGTTCGTTTTTGATCGAGAGCCAGCCTTTCTCACGGAACAGGCGGTTGAGGTGAACCGGCCGGCTGACGGGTGAAATTCCGTATTCGGAAAGCACCAGCACCCGGATACCGCGCTTCTCATAAAAGCGGATGAGATCGGTCGCGACGCGGTCGATTTTCGCCAACTCCTCCGGGATTTCAGGAGCGAGCGGGCCGTCCTTTTGGAGCGAATAGTCGAGGTGTGGCAGATAGACGAGGCTGAGGGTGGGCGTGTGTTTTTCCTCCACCCATTTCGCGGAGGCGGCGATCCATTCAGATGAGGCGATTCCCGCCGCGGGACCCCAGAAGGACGGAAACGGAAACTCGCCGAGATCGCGCTTGATCGCATCCCGCAGGGCCATCGGCTGGGTGTGGATGTCGAACACCTTGCGCCCGTCCGCTGGGTAGAGCGGCCGCGGGGTGATGGAGAAATCCGCGGTGGAGTGCATGTTATACCACCAGAAGAGCTTGGCACAGGTGAAGCCCGGGATCTCGCGGCGCAGCTTGTCCCAGAGCTTATCACCATGAACGAGGTGGTTGCTTTGTTTCCAAAAGCGCACCTCGGCCGACTCCCGGTCATACCAGCCGTTGGCGACGATGCCGTGTGCCGCGGGAGAGGTGCCCGTCGCGATCGAAGACTGCGCGGTGCACGTCACCGCCGGGAACGCGGGCGCGTAGGATTGGCGTCCGTGTTTTCCCGCGAACGCCGTGAGACCCGGCAGATGCGGACCTAACAGGGACTCCGAAAGTCCGACAAGGTTGATGACGGCAAGGCGCATGGGAAAACCGGATGTCTCAAACACGAGGGTTTTCGCGTGTTTTCACCCCGACAAGCAAGCCCCATCCGGGCACAAGGCAAGTTGAAAACCGGAACTTGGATTCGCCCGAAAGAATCTTCACGCTCCCGACCGTATCCCGAAAACCTCATGAAAGCCCCGTTCGACCGCCTACATTCCCTCCATTCCGCCGCAGCCGCAGGGCTCGGCTTCTCCGCTTTCGGCATGCCGCGCGTCCGTGCCGCCTTCGCCCTGCTCGCCTTCATCCCGGCACTCGCCAGCGCCCACCCCGATCACGGGACCACGCCCGGCGCGGACCTTCAGGCACCGGTCGCCACCGGCAACGGCGAGTGGACCTATGAGGCCGTGCCCGGCTGGGGCGCGCTGCCGGACGGCAAGCCAATCGGCCCCACACATGGCAGCGTGCTCGTCGGACCGGACGGAAACATTTATCTCAGCACGGATTCCGAGCTCTCGATCATCATCTGGAAACCGGACGGCACCTTCGTCAAAACCATCGCTCCCGAGTGCCAGGGTTTCCACGCCATGCAACTGCGCGACGAGGACGGCAAGACCGTCATCTATGGCACACAGAACAACGGCTACGGCAACAAGGAGCGCAAATCCAAGGGCCTTCCACCGACTCCGTTCCGTGTCTGCAAAATCGATCTCGACGGAAACCTGCTAACCGAAATCCCCAACGCCAACACCGGCGAGGTGCCCGGTGGCTGGAATGGTCTCACCGCCGTGACGGTCGCTCCGGACGGCGCGGTGTTCGCGGCCATGGGCTACGGCTCGCAATTCATCCACAAGTTCGATGCCACTGGGAAACTCCTTAAAACCTTCGGCGGCCGCGGCAAGGGGGATGGCCGGTTCAACACCTGCCACGGCCTCACCATTGACACCCGCTTCGGGGCTCCCCGCCTGCTCGTCGCAGACCGGGAAAGCCGCCGCCTCTGCCATCTCGATCTCGAAGGCAACTGGATCGGCGTCTTCGCGTCCAACCTCCGCCGCCCCTGCTCTTTCTCATGGCTTGGTGAACACCTCGCCGTCGCCGAGTTGGAGGCCCGCGTTGTCATTCTCGACCAAACCGGCACGCCACTCGCGTTTCTCGGCGACAACCCGGACCGCAAGCAATGGGCGAATTTCAAGGTCAAACCCGAGGACCAGGACCTCGGCATTTTCACCGCCCCACACGGTCTCGCGTTTGCCGAAAACGGCGACCTCTACGTCCAAGACTGGAACGAGACAGGTCGCGTAACGAAACTGCGGAAGAAGTGACTTTTCTGTTCTTACGCGGACCAACCCGCGGATTTGCGATTTTCAGGGTTTCCGCGTGAGAAGGACCCGAGCAGTATTCCCAACGAAATGGACATTCTGGCGAAGAACCTGCTCATCCTGGCTTCCGCCGGATCCGGCAAAACGTTCCAACTGGGTAACCGGGTCATCGGTCTGGTGGCCGGCGGGGCCGAACCGGAGCGCATCGTCGCCTTGACCTTCACCAGAAAGGCCGCCGGGGAATTCGCGGATTCCGTGCTAACAAAATTGGCGGAGGCCGCCAGCGAGGAAGGCGCCGCCAGCGGACTGCGGGAAATCCTCGCCATGCCGGACGCGGATTTCAAAGAGGCCCTGGCAAAAGTAGTGCGTGCGCTGCCTCTCATCACACTGGGCACCATGGACGGTTTCTTTGCCCGAATCGTCCGGGGCTTCCAATACGAACTCGGCCTGACTGGCGGCAAGTTCGATCTCCTCGAGGGTGCGCGGGCGGCCGCTCTGGCGGATGAAATACTCGCCGGAATCCTGGGTGACATCCTTTCCGGCGAGGACGGCGAGGAGTTCTTTCACGCCTTTCGCCGCGCAACCATCGGCAGAGAGGATCAAACGGTCATCAAATCCCTTCGTGACTTCGTCAACCGCTGGCATGGCCGTTTCCGCGAGTCCCCGGAATTTGAGTGGGGGCCCGCATCCTTTGCAAAGGCGACTCCGGACGATTGGGCGAAGCGGAAATCCGCATTGGCGGCGGTGGTGGTGCGTGAACTCGACCGCATCGAATATACCCGCAAGGGCCAACGCGAAGCCCTCGAAAAGGAAATCTCGAACCTTGAGAACCATGTGATCGGCGGCGGCAGCCTTGGGAGTAAAATCTCTTCCCTCATGAGAAGCGTCCTTGAGGCGGTGGCCACCCAGACAGGCCCTCTCATCGTGAAATCCTACAAGGAATTCACCATCGGCGGGGCTGCCGGTGAAGCCCTGCGCGAAATGGTGGAACTGGCCGCCCACTGCGAATTCTCCGCAGCTTTGCTGCGCACCCGGGCGGTGCGGGAAGTGGTTTCCGCCTATGATCACCTCTGCTCCAAGCAACTGCGCCGCAAAGGGCTTCTCGGTTTCAACGACGTGAAACTCCTCATGGGCGAGTGGGCGAAAACCGAGGACTCCAGACTACGCAGGGAAGCGGTGGACTTCCGCCTGGACGCCCGAATCGACCATTGGCTGCTAGATGAATTCCAAGACACCAGCCGCGCCGACTGGAACGGCCTGCTTCCTCTCATCGACGAAGCCGCATCCGCCGACGACGGCACCATGTTCATCGTTGGCGACCGCAAACAAGCGATCTACGCTTGGCGAGGAGGAGATGTGGGATTGTTCGATGAAGTCATCTCCCGCTACGGCAATGGTCTCGAAATCGCACCCATGGCGGAATCCTGGCGGTCTTGTCCTGAGGTGCTCGCACTGGTCAATCGGGTGTGTGGCGATCACTCCACCCTCAGCGAGCTTTTCGGCGACGTTTCAAACAAGTGGGATTGGGAGGATCACTTCCCCGCAAAGCCCTTGGCAGACCCACAAAAATGCGGCCACGCAAGAGTCGAGGTCGTCGGTGACTGGGAAGAGCGCCTCGAGAGACTCGCGGAAATTCTGCACGAGTTGGGCGTCGGGGAACGCTCCATGACCTGCGGAATCCTCCTTCGCGGAAACGAGAAGGCCCGGCAGGTCGCCGATGACCTGCGGGCTCGCGGATTTGATGTCATCGAGGAAGGGCGGAGGGAGCCCGCAAAGGACAGCCCCGTCGGAATCGTCATCACCAATCTGCTCAAATGGCTCGCGGACCCGGCGGATTTGTTCGCCCGCGGCGTGGTGGAAATGTCGCCGATCGCCCAAGTATTGCTCTCCACCCACGGCCCCTCTTGGCGCGCCACCTGGGAGGTGGTCACCGCTGAAACAGCCCAATCCGGATTTGCTGAAACGGTCAACAGGCTGATCGCCAAATCCTGGGCGGACTGGTCCGACTTTGGCCGCCGTCGGGCAGGTGACCTGCTGGCCGCTCTCGCAGCTCTTGACCATCAGGGTGGAGTCTCAGCCAGCGGTGCCGCCGAGTGGCTTGAACGACTCGAGCTTTCACAAAACCCGGGGGCCGCCGCCGTCCAGGTCATGACCATCCACAAGGCCAAGGGCTTGGGTTTCGATGTCGTGATTCTGCCGGAGATCCCCGATGAATTAACCCCACAGACACAATATTTCGAGGTTGCAGAGGGTGCGGGTTGGCTCACCCAAACCCCGCCAAAATGGTCGCGTGCGATCATTCCCGAACTCCAAGACGCGGAAGCCAGGTGGAACTCCGAGCAGTGTTACGAAGCATTTTGTATGCTCTACGTGGCACTCACCCGGGCGAAACGAGGACTTTATGTGCTATTGGAGCCCCCCGCCAAATCCATGGAGCCCGACAAACCTACGCTCGCAAACTGGCTGACCAGATCCATCGGGAAAACCGCCGAACCCGGAATTCTCCATGAAACAGGCTTTGCTGATTGGTCGGCGATGATTCCTATCTCGGCAACCGATGCGCTACCAAAGAGTTCCGTCAGTCCGAAGTGCTCAACTCCACGTCGGAATCACGAGAGTCCAAGTGGAGCCAAGGGGCATGCCATGGCAACACACTCGCCGACCGGGATGGAATTCGGAACCGCGGTGCATGAGCTCTTCGAACAAGTCACCTGGACTGACACAACCTTCCCGGTTCTGCCGGATGATGATGCC
The DNA here is from genome assembly GCA_041549835.1 of Luteolibacter sp. Lineage (GTDB taxonomy): Bacteria > Verrucomicrobiota > Verrucomicrobiia > Verrucomicrobiales > Akkermansiaceae > Luteolibacter. Next base: position 9,214 of record JBFEQB010000076.1, read on the forward strand.
GGAGATGCCGTCAGGCGGATCATTCAAAATCCCGCCCTGACCGAAATTTTCGTGAAAGGGGATCGCAAGATCGATCTCTTCCGGGAACAAGCCACCGACCTGATCCTCGCCGGAAAATTCATTTCCGGCGTCATCGACCGCCTTCATCTCCATCGCAACCCGGATGGAAAAGTCATTGGTGTCGACATCATCGATTTTAAAACCGACGCCGTGAGAGAGCCCGCCGAGTTGGCAAAGCGTTACTCCGGACAAATGCAGGCCTATCGCCGGACGATCCGGAAGATCCATCCCGAGGCGGCAATCCGTTGCTGGCTGCTTTCGGTGAAACATGGATCGCTCGTCGCGGTGTGACCCCAAATGGCGGAATCCCCATAAAAAAAGAGCCCCGTCCATGTTTCCATGGACGGGGCATATACCTGGCGACGACCTACTCTCACAGGACCTATCGTCCCACTACCATCGGCGCTGCGGCGTTTCACTTCCGGGTTCGGAATGGGACCGGGTGGTTCCACCGC
>JBFEQB010000077.1:0-9354 GCA_041549835.1 Luteolibacter sp.
ATGGCGCGTTGCCGCAACCGCAGTGTTTTTCGATCTCGGTCTGGTGGTATCGACTGCTGATGTTGCTGTGGGCGCTGTGGCTTGCGGTCTCGCTCATCCGCTGGCTCGCCTGGGGCTGGCGGCAGTTCAGTGCGGGTGCCTTGATCCGCCGGAAATCCAAAGTCTTGAAGAATCCTCCGCCGCTGCCGTGAACTCAACTCCGGGAAATCCCCTCACGGCAGGATGTCCAGCGTGTCTCTTGCTGTGAGAAACAGCCCCGCGAGCAGCAGCAGGATGCCGGTCGCTTTGAGCAACTGCGGCTGGACCCGCGTGATGCCGCCCACCAGAGTAGACGCGGCGCGTGCACTGAAGATCATGACCAGAGCGAAACCGGCAACCGGGGCCGCCGTGCCGATGCCGAAAAGCGTGACCGGGAGAAGAACGCCGCCGCTGCCGAGCGCGAGAGGCAGCAGACTGCCGAAAAACAAGGCGGCCGAGACCGGGCAGAATGACAGGGCGAAGAGCAAGCCGAGGACAAGTTCGCCAAACAGCCCGCGCGCCGCCCACTTTTCCGCGCCGGCCTGGCTGGTGCCGGAGTTCGCGAATGGCAGCGCGATCAGTCCTAACAATATCATGGCGGTGATCACCAGAAGCGGTCCGAGCAGGGGCGGCACCCACTGTTGAAGCCTCTGTGAAATCCCCGGTGCGGAGGCAATTCCGGCCGCTAACAGGCTGGCGATGGCCACATACGCCGCGACCCGCCCGAGCGTGTAGGCAACCGTGCCGGCGACCGCACGTTTCCGTGAATCCACACGGCGCGAGAGATACGCGGTGGCCGCGAGGTTCGTCGCCAGCGGGCACGGGCTGATCGACGTGAGCAGTCCCAGCCAAAGCGCGGTGCCGAGCATGACGGACAGGGTCATGTGCCGAGGTAGGCGCGGATTTGCTTGCCGAGATAGGCGTGGAAACCCGGCGCGTCATCCAGTAGGTCCCAGACTTTCGCCATGTCCGCCCACTCGGTTTGCTTGCCGTCCTTGCGGTGGCTGAGGATCACGGTTTTGGAGGTGATCTGGTAATCCTGAATGAAATGCTGTTGCCCGGGTTTGCCGGTATCGATCACCCGGAAAACCAGTTGGCCGCTGGCAAGGGCGTCGGCGAAATCCTGCTCCGCGGTTTCCTTGGCAAGGGCTTCGATCTTCTGGCACGACTCACAGCGCGTGCCGGAGATGAAATAGGTCATGACCACCTGATCGCCCGCGACCACCGACAGGCCGTCAGAGGCCGCAGGGACGGTGTCGGTGTGGGATTTCCGGTATTCGCGATTGGCCCAGATCGCCAGACTGCCAAGGGCGACGATGAGCAGAACGCTGCGGATGATTTGTTTCGCAATCATGGCACTGGGGCTTGGAGGTTCACGCGGTAAGCATTTTTTCGAGATCCCCGTCAGATGGCACCTTGCCGGCGACCTTGAGTTTTCCATCCACCACGAGGGCCGGCGTGACCATCACCCCGAATTCCGCGAAGCGAATGAAGTCGGTGACCTTTTCCATGTCGTAATCCAGCCCGAGGCGGTCGGCGGCGGATTTTGTGGCGGCGGCGAGTTGATTGCATTTGGCACATCCGGTGCCGAGGATTTGGAGTTTCATGGGGTGTTGGATAGGGTTGCGAGTGATGGGTTACAGGATGAGGTTGAACAGGAATCCGATCAGGATGATACCGGTTGCGACGATCCCGAAAAACGTGGCGACCAAACGGGGCTTGAAAACTTTCCGCAAAATGACGGCTTCCGGTAGCGACAGCGCGATGACCGACATCATGAACGCCAGCACCGTTCCCAGCGCCGCGCCCTTGCCCAGCAGCGCCTGCACGATGGGAATGATTCCGGCTGCATTGGAATACATCGGCACGCCGATGAGCACGGCCAAGGGCACCGACCACCACGCGCCTTTTCCCATGATGGAGGCCATGAAGTTTTCCGGCACGTAGCCATGGATGCCCGCGCCCACGGCGATGCCGATGAGCACGTAGATCCAGACCTTTCCCACGATGTCTTTGACGGCATCAAGTCCGAGCCGGATGCGGGCCGGCCAGTCGAGTGTCTCGTCCGGATTGGCGTCACCGCTCTTGACCTGATAGACCCAGTCCTCCACGTGCCGCTCCATCCGCAGGTGGCCGATGACCCAGCCGCAAACGATGGCAATGCCCAGTCCGGTCCCCAGATAGATCGCCGCGACCTTCCAGCCGAACAATCCGAACAACAATACGAGTGCCACCTCGTTCACCATCGGAGCGGCGATTAGAAACGAGAGCGTCACGCCCAGCGGAATGCCGGTCGTGACGAAGCCGATGAACAGGGGCACCGCCGAGCAGGAGCAGAAGGGCGTGACGATGCCCAGCAAGGCACCCAGCACGTTGCCAACCGACTCGCGTTTTCCTGATAGAATCCGCCGTGTGCGCTCCGGCGAGAAAAACGAGCGCACGATGCCGACTCCGAACACAATCAGCGCGAGCAGCATCAGCACCTTCGGCGTTTCAAAAACGAAAAAACCAACCGCGTCTCCCAGATGGGAATCCTTTGGAAGCCCGCAAAGCGTGTGGGTGAACCACATCGCGGCAGGCTCAAGGTTGCGATACATCAGCCACCAAGTGACCAGGCCGCCTGGAATCCACCACTGACGCCGGTCCCAGCGCGCCCCCTTCGGATCTTGGGTCGGCTGCGAGCCGGAGCTCACAGCTCCGCGTGTTTCGGTGGAGGCTCCGGAGGCTCCGCCGGGACAACGGGCGGGGGATTCCTTGGCCGTCGAGGTTTTCATGGGAATTGGATTGCCTCAAGCTCACTCACGCAGAGCGAAATTTGCGCCACACAGGGCATCAGCAGCCGGTAGAAAATGCGCTTTCCTCGTTTTTCATCAGTGATGACGCCAGCGTTCTTCAGCACCAGCAGATGCTGTGAAATCGTCGGCCCGCTGAGCTTCCGTGGACCTCCCATCTCCGCCTCCATCAACTCACACACGCAGCATTCGCCCATTCCCAATCGCTCCACCATCGCCAATCGTGCCGGATGCCCCAACGCCTTGAATACCGCCGCCCGTTCTCGCAAGGTCATGGTCAGTTAATTAGCAAAATAACGAAATAAATCAAGGGGGTTCTTTCGAATGAGGGATTTATATGAATCGGTAGGCTGGGGGGGAACTCCGGGTTTGAGAGAACAGGGAGCTGTGGCTGAGCCCCGGTTTCACCGATGCGGAAACAGGCGTCCGCAGCGTTTGCGCCGGAGGATCAGATCGGCGTGGCGTTGCGAACCGGCGGCGAAGCGCGGGTAGTCCCGCAGGTTGCTGAGAACGAACAAGCTCAGGGCCTTTCGCAGGCTGGATGCCCGCTCGCTGCGGTCCCGGCCCATGCGCGCTTTCCATTGCATCGACCAATCGGCGAGGACCAGGATGCGCAGGTCGAAAAGGTCGCGCAGTTCGCGATGGGCGGCGATCTCGCCGTCGGCGATCAGGAAGCGCGCGGGCGGCACGGCCTCGGTTTCGATGGCGGCCCCGCGGCTGCGGCAAAACACCGGCCGGTCGAACGGGCGGCCGCTTCGGGCGTCTTCGAGGTGGGCGCTCAAAAGAGCGAGGCGGTTGCCGTCGGGGTGGGAGCCGTAAATGCCCGGCGGGCGTTCTCGGCGCGGTTTGCGGTAATCATCGAGCGGGAGGAGTTGCACGTCGTCGAGGTGGCGGAAGAGAGTCTGGGAGAACGACGACTTGCCACTGCCGCCGGGACCGCCGATGCCGATAATCACCGGGCGGCCGAGCGCGGCGCTTGTCTGGTGCAAGAGCGGGAGCGCGGCGGCAATACCAGGGCATTCGGCGGATGGCGGCGTCACGGCGTGGAGAATTCACGATCGGGGGCGATTATCAAGTCCACGGATTTCCGGGGGAAACGGGCTTTACAGGACGGTGGAATTCGTAACGAATAATTCCGTCATGACCAATCCCGTTACATTCTTCCGCGCCATGGCGGACGAGACCCGCTGGCGGATCGTGCGGTTGGTGATGGACCGGGCGCTTTGCGTGTGCGAACTGGCGGACATTCTTGATATGCCGCAGTCGTCGGTTTCGAGCCACGTGCAGGTCATTCGCAAGGCGGGCCTGCTGGAGAGCGAGACCTGTGGGAAATGGACGTATTTCCGCATCGCCCGCGGCCACCTTGCATTGCTGAAAGCGGTGCTGAAGAAATTTCCGGAGTCTGAAATCCACGTGCTTGATGCCACCAAGTCGGAGACCCGGCTGGCTCGCCGCGAAACGAGTTGCTGCCAAGGTCCGGTCAAGCTCGCCACGCCCCGCAAGTCCACCATCCCGATCACATCATGACATTCTCCGAACTGAAATCCCTGCTCGCCGGGCATCCGGACCGCACCTTCCAACTGCGCCTTCCGGACGAGTCGGCGGTGCCGGTTTCCTTCCACGTGACCGAGATTGGCCGGGTGGAAAAGACGTTCCTTGATTGCGGCGGAACGCTGCGCGAAAAAACCACCTGCCAACTCCAAGTCTGGGTGGGCGAGGACTATGATCACCGCATCGAGACCGACAAGATGGCTGGTATTCTGGAGCAGGGCAAATCCCTGCTGCCTGACGAATCCGTGCCCGTGGAGATCGAATACGAGGACCGCGTGATCTCGCAATACACCATCGAAGGTCACGAGCTGACCGATGCCGCCGTGGTGCTCAATCTCGCGCACAAACACACCGAATGCCTCGCGCCCGAGCTCTGCGGCCTGCAGATGCCTGAACTTCGCCTGCCCGCCATCGGCGGAAAGTCCTCCTGCTGCGGTCCAAGCGGCTGCTGCTGAACCATTTTCCCTTCACTACCATGTCAGATGCCGTTGCCAAAAACATGTCGTTCATGGATCGTTACCTGACGGTCTGGATCTTCGCCGCGATGGGGATCGGGGTCCTGTTAGGAAACCTGGTCATCGCTGATCCGGCGGCGTTTTTCGCGCCGATGACGATCGGCACCACCAATCTGCCGCTGGCGATCGGCTTGATCGTGATGATGTATCCGCCGCTGGCGAAAGTGCGCTACAGCGAGTTGCCGAAGGTGTTTGCGAACACGCGCATCCTCAGCCTCTCGCTGCTGCAGAACTGGCTCATCGGGCCGGTGCTGATGTGGGTGCTGGCGGTGGTGTTTCTGCGCGACCAACCGGATTACATGGTCGGCCTGATCCTGGTCGGTATCGCGCGCTGCATCGCGATGGTGCTGGTGTGGAACCAGCTCGCGAAGGGCAGCAACGAATACGCCGCCGGACTGGTGGCGCTCAACAGCATCGCGCAGATCCTGTTTTACAGCGCTTACGCATGGTTCTTCATCACCGTGCTGCCGCCGTATGTCGGGCTCAAGGGCGTGATCGTCCCCGTTTCAATGGGCGACATTTTTAACAGCGTGATGATCTATCTGGGCATTCCGTTCGCGGCAGGTGTGCTGAGCCGGATTTTGTTAGTGAAGGCCAAGGGAGTGGAGTGGTATGAAAACACCTTCATTCCTAAAATCTCGCCGCTCACCCTGATTGCGTTGCTGTTCACCATCGTGGTGATGTTCACTTACAAGGGCGACGCGATCGTGCGCCTGCCAATGGACGTGCTTCGCATCGCCATCCCGCTGGTGATCTATTTCGCGGTGATGTTTCTGGTGAGCTTCCTGATGGCGGCCAAGCTCGGCTCCGACTACCCGCGCACCGCGAGCGTCGCGTTCACCTCGGCGGGAAACAACTTCGAGCTGGCGATCGCCGTGGCGATCGCGGTGTTCGGCTTGGATTCCGGAGTCGCCTTCGCGGCGGTGGTCGGTCCCCTGATCGAGGTGCCCGCCTTGATCGGACTGGTGCATGTTTCCTTCTTCCTGAAACGCAAACTTTACCCCGCATCCTGATTTCATGAAACCTCCCGCCATCCTCATTCTCTGCACCGGCAACAGCTGCCGCTCCCACCTCGCCGAAGGCATCCTGCAAAAAGCGCTCGGCGACGGTTTCCGCGTGGCAAGCGCCGGCTCGAAACCCGCGGGCTACGTCCATCCGCTCGGCATCAAGGCGATGGCTGAGATCGGCATCGACATCAGCAATCACCGTTCGAAACACCTCGACGAGTTTCTAAGCGACGAAGTGGAAACCGTCATCACGGTCTGTGGCAACGCGGACCAAGTCTGCCCGGTGTTTCCCGGCCAAATGAACCGCCACCACTGGGGCTTTGATGACCCCGCCCACGCCACTGGCAGCGAGGACGAACAAATGGCAGTCTTCCGCCGCGTGCGCGATGAGATCCGGCGCGTGTTTGAGGCCTATTCCGCGGGACGGCTGGATGCTCTGAGGTAGCGCGCTCTCGCCGAGAGCGCAAAACATGAGAAGCGAAAGTTCGAAGCCAAGGATCGCCGGAAAGACCCCTCTTGATCCTCACTTCCGCATTCCATCGACCTTCTGCCCCGGCGGTACCGCGCCACCGGAAGATCCTGAAATGTTACAAGAACTCCCGCAGTTTGCGGGCGTCACGCACGGCATGGCCTTCGGCATCGTTGTTGAAATAGGCATGCACGTCCCGCCCCTCGGCTAGCCATGACCGGATGTTTGCGGCGTCCTTGCAGATCGCCGCGGCGGGATAGCCGGCGGAACCGGGCGTTCCGGGGCCGTGGCGCCTGATATAAATGAAATCCGCGGTGACGGGACCCTCGACCGGGCAGTCGCCCAGATCGGCGAACACGAGGGCCGCGTGGTGGTGGAGGATTTGATAACACTCGTCGCAGAGCCACGATGGGTTCCGGACTTCGAGGGCGACTTTGAGCCGGGGCGTGATCGTTTGCGCGGCCATGAATTCGAGCAGTCCCGCCAGACGGCTGGCATTGAATTTCCAGAATGGCGGCAATTGGAAAAGCACCACGCCGAGCTTTTCCCGCAATTCCGCCGCATGGCTGAGGAAGCGGTCCACATGCAATTCCGGCTCGGCGAGTTTCTTCATGTGGGTGATGAAACGGTTCGCCTTCACTGCGAAGGTGAAACCGGCGGGTGTCCGGGCGTGCCAGCTTGCGAAGACTTCGGGCGACGGAAGATGATAGAACGTGTTGTTGATTTCCACCGTATCAAAGACGCTGGCGTAAAACCCCAGCCAGTCCGGTGGTTTGCATTCCGGTGGGTAAAACATGCCGTCCGCCCAGTCCCGGTAGTTCCACCCGCTGGTGCCGATGAACGCGCGGCCTGGTTTCCGGGGGGGCATGGTGCGAGCTCCGGGTGAAGCACATCTAACGCCCGGCGGCGTAGAGTCCGGTGAGCCTGGCTTCCGCGAGGATTTTGCCTTTCATGGCGGCTTCGAGAGCCTTGGCGTCGGCACCGGGCTTCAAGCTGAGCGGTTCGCTCAGCGCGTAGAGTTTGAACACATAATGATGGGTGCCGCTGGGCGGCGCGGGGCCGCCCCATGCGGCATTGCCCCAGCTGTTTTTTCCCACCATCGCTCCGGCGGGCAGGCGGCCTTGGGGGATTTGGGCGGTCTTCGGATCGAGGTTCCAAACCACCCAGTGCACCCAGGTGCCGACAGGCGCGTCCGGGTCATCGCAGATCAGGGCGAGGCTCGCCGTGCCATCGGGGACGCCGGTGATCGCCAGTGGTGGGCTGACGTTTCCGCCATGGTAGGAATGGACGGCGGGAATGGTTGCGTGGTCCTTGAATGCGGTGCTAATGAGTTCCATAGCTCCTCCTTGACTCGGGGTGGAAATGCAGGCGGCCAGAATGACGATCAGCCGTTTCACCAAACACAATACCCCGGTTTGCTCAAAAGGGAAATGGCGCGCTGAAGATCTGAAGGTAGCGCGCTCTCGCCGAGAGCGTGGACATGGGACGTGCAAGCGTGATGCCAAGCATCGACCGAAAGGTAACGCATGAGCGTTCCTTTCGCATTTCATGGACCTGCTGCCCCGGGGGTGCAGCACCACCTGAAGAGGTCCGCGCTTTTGCAGACGCTTTTACTCGACAGCATCCCGGACAACTCCGGCAGCTACACGGTGATGACCTGCCCGAATCTGACACCCGGTTCTTGCGGACCGCCCAGCGGTGCCAGCGCGACGCGGAAGTTCGACACGGTGGAGATTGAGAAGCCATGACTTGGAGGTGGAGTTCCCGCCCGCCTGAAAATGGCTTTACGGAGCGTCGACATACTGTCGACTGAGTCTGGCCGACATTCTGTCGGGAGGGACGACGGCGGACAGGACGTCCGCGGCACTTAGCGTTCAGAATGAACGCGTTCCTTGGCGGCGGATTTGATGTCCTCAAGCTTGGTGCGATCCGGCGCGGCGCCTCTGGCCTGGTCCGGCTTGCCACCGCCTTTGCCGCCGGCGAGTGCGGCGAGTTCGCGGAGCAGGTCGCCAGCCTTGAGGCCTTTGGCGAGGGCGTCGGGGCCGCAATGGGTGGCGAGGTGGAGTTTTTCGCCGTCATCGACGATGAGTAGCGCGGGGCCGGCGAATCCTTTTTTCTTCAGGCCGTTCTGGAGTTCCTGAAGCAGCGAGGCGTCGGACTTGAAGGAAGCGATGATGGGCTCGCCTTTGGCGATGAGTTCGGCGAGGGCCTCGTCGGCTAGTTTCGCGGCTTGGGAGGACTGGATCTTCTTGATGCGTTTTTCGGCTTCGATGGCGGCCTGCTGGGTTTCCTCAAGCGTGCGTTGGGCGTGGGCGAAGGTGGCGTTGATCTCGCCGATGTCGGCGCGTTCCGCAAGCATGGCTCCCATGATGTGCGGGAAGTCATTCACTGAAACGGGCTCCTCGCCGAGGGTTGTGAGTTTTTCGTTCGCAGCGGCGAGTTTGGCGCGGGCGGCTTTAAGATCGTCATCCCATTTCTCGACGGATTCGATAAGATAAGCCCAAGCTGAATCTCCGCAGACGGCTTCGATGCGGCGGACACCGGAGGCGATGGCTCCTTCGCTCTTGATCTTGAATAGTCCGATCTCGGAGGTGTTGCGGACGTGGGTGCCGCCGCAGAGTTCCATCGAGTAGCCGTCGAGCGCGTTGCGCTTGCCACCGATTTCCACGACGCGGACGATCTCGCCGTATTTGTCTCCGAAGAACTGCATGATGTCCTTGCGGTCCTTGATCGAGGCATGTTTCACCTCCGTCCATGAGACGGCCATATCCTGCTTGATCGCGCCGTTGACCATTTCTTCCATCGCGGTGATTTGCTCGGGGGTGAGTGGCGCGCTGTTGAAGTCGAAACGCAGGCGGTGTTCGTCCACCGAGGAACCCTGCTGGGTGGCGTCCTTTGAAACCGCTTCGTGCAGCGCCCAGTGCAGTAGGTGGGTGGCGGTGTGGTGAGATTCAATCGGCCGGCGGCGGGCGGTGTCGATCTTGAGGATGACTTTGTCGCCG
>JBFEQB010000078.1:0-9313 GCA_041549835.1 Luteolibacter sp.
ACGTACGTGATGCTGCTGGTTAGGTATGAAGACCAATACGACTGGCGATTCTACGACATTACCGAGTTCAACATGCAGGCGTGGGAAAAGGGATTTAGCGACGCGGAATTCACGTTCCAGACAAACATCTCGATGAATGGTGGAAGTATGGAACGGACTATACGCGGCATTGGATGTCGTCGGGAACAACCTTCAATCCGAACCACGTGGATGTGACGAATTATTATCTAATGTTCGGTGTGATGGCGGGCTTGCCTGCGGTTGTACTTTTGATCGCCATTCTCTGGCAATCTTTCCGCCGGGTTGGCCGTGGTTTCGGACAAGAAGACGCGACGCGCGACCCCGATGGCTTTTTTGCTTGGTGTCTTGGAGCCTCTTTGTTTGGCCACGCGGTGACGAGCATCTCAGTGTCTTATTTCGACCAGTCATTGTTGTTTTTCTGGGCAACGATCGCCCTCATCGGATCAGTACCTCATCGGAAGATCGAGACGGAAGATGTTGAGGAGAACATGGTGGCATTCGACGATGGTGGGACCGAACCCGCGAAGCCAGCCGGTGATATCCCTTCATGGAAAAGATACTAAGAAAAGCGACCGGGAAGGTGGGTCTGAAGGTGGGCACGGTGGTGAATTGGAGCGCGTTCGTCGTTCAGGCCGTCACGACCTTGCTGCTCACTCCGATTGTGATTTTCTACCTTGGCAAATCGGGCTATGGGATCTGGGTGCTTGTAAACGCCCTAGGCGGATACTATGGACTTGTCAATGTGGGATTGGGTTCGGCGCTCATCCGGCATATTTCGCTGCATGCCACCAGGGGCGAAGAGGAGGAATTGCGCGGGGTAGTTGCAACGGCCCTTTCCTTTTTCACTGCGACGGGATGTGTTATTTTGATTTTCACCTTCGGTTTCGCAGGTGGGATCGTTGGATTCTTTGGGATCAGTGAGGCGGACCGACCCGCCGCCGAGGCATTGGTCCGCTTGCTTGGATTTGCCACAGCTTTGGACTTTTCCGGAGTTGTTTTCACATCGCTACTGAACTCCTACGAGCGGTTTCTGATCGTAGGTATCCTCAATTTGGGCCGAACCGTCGTGCGATTCGGGGTATTTGTCTATCTACTCCACATGGGTATGGGGCTCTACGGTTTGGGTGTGGGCACCGCATTGATGTCGATGTTGCTGATCTCAACAAACCTGTATCTGGTATGGCACCTTCACGGATCTGGACTATTGGGCTTTCGGGCGGCATCGCGCACGAAACTGCGAGCGCTTCTCGGCTACGGAGGCTCGACCTTTCTGATGAACATTGTGAATCTGTTCCGCACGAAACTTGGGGCGCTGGTGTTGGCCAAGTTTGCGGGACTTGGGTCGGTCGCACTGTTCGGAATCTGTTCCAGTGTTGTGATGCAGTTCAATGGCATGGTCGGTTCGACGGTAACAGTTCTTACCGCCCGATTCGCCCGATTGGATGCGAGTCGGCGCGGGGATGAGACGCGAACACTGTTTCGGAAATCGTTGTTCGTCTGTGCCACTGTGGCATTCGTTTTCGGACTGCTGGTCTGGCTGTTCGGTGAACGCTTCATTCTACTATGGGTGGGTGAGCGATTTATAGCGGCCGTTCCCGCGATGCAGATCATGACGTTCGCCTATGTGTTAGCTCAAGCACAGGCATCCGCATGGAATCTGATGTTTGGAATGGATAAGCACCATTTCATGGCGAAGATGTCGTTGGTCGAGGTTGTGATTATCATTGGCGGATGTTATTTTCTTGTTCCGAGGTATGAGGTCACCGGTGCTGCGGTGGCGACTGCCGCGGGAATGGTTCTAACCAGAGTGTTTGTGCAGCCCGTCTATGTATCCCGTCTGGTTGGTCTGAGCCTCCGTAGCTACGTCATGCCTTCGATCACTCCAGCCGTGGTCGCTGTGTTTCTTGCAGTTGCCGCCTGGGCACTTGGGCTTCCGGCCTTCTGGAGGGATTGCCCGGTGCCCTTGTGGTTTCTTTCCGGAGGGCTGGTTGGAGTGCTGTATTTCGGACTATGTGCGGCGCTGGCCTACCGTGCGCCGTTTTTCGTCAATCCCCTGCCACGCTCCTTGATAGCGGCTGGCGCGCCAGTCCGTAACCGTTGATTTCACAATGAAGGTCGGGATCTTTACAATTTTCGCCGTTCCAAATTATGGAGCGATGCTTCAAGCACACGGGCTGTCTTCCTATCTGCGTGGTGAAGGCCTTGATGCCGAAGTGATCGACTATAGACAACCCGATCTAGAGAGATATTTCCGCTTTAAATGGAAATTTCCACCCGCCATGAATCATTGGAGGCGCCTTCGGCGCTGTACACGATTCGTCGAGGAAACGATTCCGACAGGTTCAGCGACGGTGAGTAGCCGGGAAGAGTTCCAGCAGCATGTTTCCCAATATGATGCCTTCATCACGGGAAGCGACCAGGTCTGGTTCACTGGTCCGGTCCAGTTCTATGACCGAATGTTCTTTCTCGACTTTTCCGCATCGGGCAAACGCAAAATCAGCTACGCGGCCAGCGCCGGTGGAAATGTGAACTTCGGTGAATTTGAGCAACAGGTAAGCAGGGCGATGGAGGGATTCGATCACTTGGGAGTGCGGGATGCGCATACCGAATCGCTGATTCGGCCACTCACGGAAAAGCCGATCACCCGGACGGTCGACCCTGTGTTGTTATATGGATTCGAAGAGCTGCTTTCCGCTCAAGCGCCGGAGAAGGAACCTTATATCCTCGTTTTCGGTGATTTTCGCGGTGGACTTGCCAAGGTAGTTCGTGACGTGCGGATGGCGACCGGTATCCGGAAGGTGATCAGTCTTCAATATCCCTGTCCGGAAGCGACGTGCCGGGTTGCAAGCGCCGGTCCGGTGGAGTGGATCAACTATTTCAAGCATGCCGCCTACGTGGTGACATCCTATTTCCACGGCACCGTGGCTGCAGTGAAATTCCACCGCCCCTTTGTCACCGTGCCCACTCCGGGACGGCGCCACAAGGTGGCCACCCTGTTGGATCCGTTAGGGCTCCGTCGCCGGTGCTTTCTTGACGCGGCGGAACTCGCGGAGCTTCCAAAGATAGTGCGTGAAACATTGGATTGGAAGGCGGTTGATGGTAATCTTGATCCCATGGTCGCGTCCTCCAAGGAGTTTCTCCGAGCAGCACTGGCTTGAGTAAAGCGATTCCCCAGACTTCTCCGTCCAAGCATGTCCAAGTCCCCTAAGATCAGTGTAGTCATTCCGACCTATAACCGTGCGAAGGTTGTGGGTAAGGCTCTCGAAAGCGTTTTTGGACAGACTTGTCCGGCGGCCGAGATCATCGTCGTGAACGATGGATCGAAGGACGATACCCGGGAGGTTCTTGCGGCTTATGGTGACCGGATCAAGGCTATCAACCAGAAAAACGGCGGTCTGAGTGCGGCTCGGAACAGGGGAATTCAGGCGGCATCCACCGAATGGGTGGCATTTCTCGATGATGACGACGAGTGGGTGCCTGAGCGGCTTGCCATTGCGGTTGAAACCATCCGCATTCATCCGGATATCGAAGTGCACGCAACAAACACCGCACTTGTCAATACTGACGGATCGGAGCTCGACATGTTCGCGATTCGCGGACGTAGCGCTACCGAGCACATGCGGCTGGATTGCCCGCTGGGATGGGTATTGGGAGGTTGCTTTTTCGCACAAACCCTGGTTGCCCGCAGGAGCGCCATTATCGCGGCGGGGATGTTCAGGAAAACATTTTACGAGGACATGGATTTGTTCGTGCGGCTCGCCGCCCGCGGGTCGTGGACGGTGGATGTGAGGAGATCCCTGCGGCTTCAACGCCTGGAGGAAGAGGACCCGAATCTATCAAGCATCTGGCGGTCCAAGCCGGTCGAGAATTACGAGGCGTTGACAAGAATCCATCGGGAGGCCCTGGAGATTCCCTCTCTGAGCACAGGTGATAGGCGCTTTGTGGAGTCCGGCCTTGCAACCAACTTGTTCGAGCTCGGGCGTGCATTGCTCGCCCATGGTGAGGCAACCCGCGCACGCGAGTGTTTCCATGAGGCCGGGTGGAGATATCCGCGGCTCCATAGTCGGGTCAAGGCGCGCATGGCGGCCCTGTTCGGGGCTCCGGCCCTCCGCATGTTCGGGATGATGCGCCGCCGCCGCGGCGTCTTCCGCTCGGCATCCACCAATCCCTAACAAATACTTCTCAAGCCATGGCCAACATTACTTTCGTGGTGCCGGGAGATCACCGATCCGGTGGAGTTCGGGTGACCGTGCTCATGGCGAACCTCCTGCTTAAGCGTGCTCATGACGTGAGGATCGCCCATCCGGGAAAACGGATTTTCACGAAAGACAACCTCAGGCGAATCGTTCACGGAATGCGGAATCGTAAGAATGGAAATGAGGGCTGGTTTCATCAGTTTCATGGCCGGATCGAGAGTTATGGCAAGCTTGATGACCTCGAATACAGCGAGGATTCGATTGTCATCGCAGTGGGCACCTACATGGTGGCCGACGTCAGAGAAATGACCAAGCCGGTCATGAAGGTCCGCTTCAATCACGGTTTTCCGGCCAGGCCCGATGCGGCGCAGGAAGCTGCCTGGCATGGACGAATGCCCACAATCACTGTCTCAAACACCCTGGTGCCCCGTCTTCAGGCCCAGACCGGAGGAAGTGTGTGGGGCGTGGTGCCAAACGGGATCAACCCCCAGGATTATTTTGTGGACCCCGCCGTATTGCGAGATGGCATAGGGGCGCTCTATACTCCACATCCCAACAAAGCGCCGGGAGATCTCATCGCGGTTCTGCGCGAGGCTCACGCAAGGTGGCCGAAAGTTCCGCAATATGTTTTCAGTACCGAAGTCCGTCCGACTGGCCTTGAACACACGAATTTCACGCGATTTCCACCAATCGAGGAAGCGCGGAAAATCTACAACCAATGCAAGGTGTGGCTTCTAACGAGTCGGACGGAGGGTCTTCCTGGAGTGGTGCTTGAAGCCATGGCTTGCGGTTGCGTGGTCGTCACGTCGGACAACGACGGTAGTCTTGAGATTGTGCGGCATGAGCAGGACGCCCTGGTGGCGCCCTGCGGAGATCGCGCGGCGTTTCTGGCGCAAATGGAGCGTCCGCTCTCCGATGAACCATTGAGGAAGCGGCTGGCGGTTGGCGCGATCACGAGAGCTGCCGAGTTTTCCTGGGACCGCGCCGCGGACCGCATGGAATCCTTCCTCGCCGATATCTCCCGTCTGGGCCAACATGCGGACTGACCGCTCTATCGGAACAATTGGTTCCAATTGTCAATAGTATACAATGAAACCTGTAAGATCGCTAACTGACGTCGTGGACTGGCGTATGTGCCTTGGTTGCGGCGCATGTGCCTACATTTGCCCCCAGCAGAAGGTCCAGCTCTGGGATTTTCCGTCCGAGGGCATCCGTCCGGTTGTTGATGACGGCACATGCGATACTTGCAAGGATTGTCTGTCCGTCTGCCCCGCAGTGGAAGCGGATTATCGCCGTGAGATTCCGGATCCTGCTTTGGCGACTACGGCGGAGCCGGAGAGGGCTGGGGACGCAATTCGGGAGTGGGGTGTGGCTTACGAGATATGGGAAGGTTTCGCCAGCGATCCGGAAATCCGCTTCAAGGGCTCCAGCGGCGGAATCCTCACAGCTCTGGCTGCATACTGTGTGGAACAAGCCGGCATGCATGGAGTGCTGCACACTGGAGCGGATGCAGAGGACCCGGTTCGGAATCGAACCCGGCTCAGCAGAACCCGCGAGGAAATTTTGTGTGCTTCCGGATCCCGCTATTCACCTGCCTCGGTTTGCGATGGACTGGGAGTGATTGAAGAATGTCCGAGTCCGTGCGCCGTGATTGGAAAGCCGTCAGAAATAGCGGCCATTCACAATGCCCGCCGATTGAGACCGCGGCTGGACGCTTCCATAGGAGTGACGATGTCATTTTTCTGCGCCGAGTCCCCGTCAACCGGGGGAACTCTAGCGCTGCTGAACAAACTCGGGGTTGATGCGAAATCGGTCGAATCTCTGCGTTATCGGGGAGATGGCTGGCCGGGTCATTTCGCACCGATCCGGCGTGGCGAGAAGAGCGGTGCCCAAAGGATGCCTTACCGGGAAAGCTGGGCGTTCCTGCAAGCCTACCGTCCGTGGTCGACCCATCAATGGCCGGACGGGACGGGAGAACTTGCCGACATAAGTTGTGGGGACCCTTGGTATGAGAAGCCCGACGGAGAAAATCCGGGATTTTCCTTGATCGTCGTTCGCAGCGAAACCGGGCGGAAGATCGTCCAAGGCGCGCTTGAGGCCGGATACATTGAAATCGAGCCTGCGGAGTTCTGGAAATTCGAAAAGTCGCAGCTTTATCTTCTACGCAAGAAGGGAGAAGTCTGGGGGAGGAGGTTGGCTGCCCGGGTGATTGGGCTTCCGGTCATGCGTGACCACGGGATGCACCTGTTTCATTGTTGGAAGAAGCTGCCAACAGGGACCAAGATCCGGAGTGTTCTGGGAACATTCAAACGCATTGCTTCACGCAAGTTCTATCGCCGGCTCCGCCTGGACCGGGCCGGTGCGGTCCTCGTCAAGTCGGTCAAGGTCTCTGATGAAAGGCGGGAATCCATCCGAACGATATCCTGATCCCCTGGTGACCCGTAAGATCCTGAACATTGACAATTCATGACCAATCCGGAGGCCAATAAAATTTTTCCGCCAGCTGTCGAGCACGTGGATGCCCGACAGGACTCCTGTTTTCGCTGGCAGTCGTGCAACAGGTCGAAGAGGTTGATGGTGATTCTATTTGCCGCAATACTCATCTTCGCCGGATTGTGGGGTCGCTTCCATCAATTGGGGAGTCGGCCGCTTGCCGAGGATGAATACTATTTCGTCCAAAGCATACGGTTCATTCTGGACTCTGGAAAACCTGAGTTTCCGGAAGGAGGTTACTATCTTAGGGCGCTGCCGGTTCAGTATTTGACGGCAGGTTCAGTGCTGCTCTTTGGGGACAGCCTTTTTGCCTATCGTCTTCCTTCCGCCGTGTTTTCCCTGCTTGCCGCCTTTGTTGCATTTTACTATGCTAGGCGTTACGTTGGAACAGTCGGCGCGTATGCGGTGGCGGCGGCGCTGCTGCTGTCATCATGGGAAATCGAGTTCGGACGATTCGCGCGCATGTATTCCGCACTGCAGTTAGTCTGCGTCGCGTTTCTTGCGAGTTTACCGATATGTCGATGTCGGACCGGGGCGTCGCGTTACATCCCGCATTTTCTTCTTGGCCTCGCCATTATCATTCAGCCGATTTCGCTCGCTCTTCTTCCACTTCTGCTTGTGGAAATCGTGTTGGATTGGCGGCGTCTCAGGCGGATTCCGTGGCTGGCGATTGGTGCGACCCTCATAGTCCCGCTGATCTTTTTTGGGATTCGTCGTATCGGGTTGGCCACCACCATTGTGGAAGCGGAGAACAATTCGCTGGGTAGCCGGTTGTCGCTTCACAATTACCTTGTCGTCCCACCCTTTCCGTTTTGGTCGGTCTCGGACAACGCATCGGTGAATTTCGTGTTCGTGCTGGGATTGTTGGGATTGGCGGCGCTGGCGGCTGTCCTGTGGCGGCGGCCATTGCCGGTGCGGATGCACCTCTTCCTGGCGCTGGCGCTTTTGGTGACGTCGATCGCGCACCAGTTTGCAGCCGCGGCAGTCATTCTCGCGGTTCTGGTTTTTCGCTACCAGGCGTGCCGGATCGGCAGCCAGCCGCCGTGGTCCAATATTCTAATCGGATTGAGCATGCTTGCCGGCGGGTTTTGGGTTGGATTCGGAATTCTGCACCCGACCGAACTCGGACAGGTAGTGCCCGGTGATTTAGCCCGTTCCGCGCGGATGACGTTCATGGGATGGCCGGATTTTTATCGTGCGGCATTCGCACCATGGTTCCGATGCATGCCGATCATTACCGCTGCTGCAGTCGCAGCGATAGCTACCCAACTAGTGATCAATGCCAGGCGCCCTTTGGTCGAAATGATGGAGAATCCAGTGATTCCGATACTCGGGTTCCTCGCGTTTATCGGATGTATTGCCTCGCCACAGAGTACCACTCGGTATTCGTTTTTTCTCTATCCATCGGTGCTGTTGCTGATCCTTTACTCAATTCAATCCATTGTGCGGCTGATTGGAACACGGAAGCGGATTGCCGCCTTGGCGCCGGTGGCCGTTTTTTCCATGATTATCATGTTCTCGGGGGATTTTCGCCCGGTTCATATAGCCCGGATCACCAGCCCCGAGGTCTCGTTTCGGACAAAGGAGTACAGCCAAGAGGCAGAGCAATGGATTCACCGTTTCGACTACATCAGTCCGGCGGAGTTCCTCAACAAGCACAGCAGGATCGACGAACCTCTCATTGTCTCTGGCCGCGAACGCCCCATCGTATACTATCTGGATAGGCCGTATTCGCTGTTCGTTCCGGAATGGAGTGAAAATTTCGCACTTCTCGCCAGAAAGGCGGGAACTGTTGACAGGTGGAGCAGTGCCCGCATGCTGAGCGTCCCTTCGGATGCCCGGGATTATGCCGATGGCGCCCGGGTCGTTTGGTATGTGCGTCGCGTGGCCCCCGGAAATATTACACGTCGTGATTTTGAGTTCGAGGACGTATGGGGCGAGCGCCTCATCAATGTGGAGCGTGCGTTCATAGGTCTTGACGGAAGCGTCGAAGTCCTGCGGATTTCGATACGGCCGAGCGATCAGGGTGAGGATGGCAACGTGCCGCACGACACGGTGCCTACAGAGCAACCGCTCCCCGAGGGCTGACCTCCAGTCGCGACGTTCTCGGCGGTTGGATGTTCTGTGGGCAATCCGTGGCCCGGCGCCGGAAACAGACCGAATGTCTGAAAGATCCAGCACTCCAAGTGCTTCGTGAACTCTGGAGAATTCTTCAAAAGATTAGCGGCAATTCAAAATCGATCACGCGAATTAATGACAAAAAAAACAAGTATCCCTATGAAGTATCAAACCGTTTCAAAACCGAGAGATCTGATGAATTTGGCAGGGCAACCCTCTTGCCTGCTGGAAGATGAGCAGGCCGATGAGCAGCGCTATGACATTTCGATCGTGGTTCCGTTGATGAACGAAGAGGAAAATGTGGTGCGTCTTTGTTCCGAGCTGAGGGCCGTCATGGATCGGGAAGTGCTCCGTTATGAAGTCATCATTGTCAACGACGGTAGTAGTGACGCTAGTGGGCGGTTGCTCGAGCAGGAAATCGGAACTGATTCTCGTTTCACTGTGGTGGAATTCACCAGGAATTTCGGCCAATCATCGGCGATGGG
>JBFEQB010000079.1:0-9309 GCA_041549835.1 Luteolibacter sp.
ATGGAAGCCGAGGACCAGCGCGGCATCGCCCATTTCCTCGAACACATGGTCTTCAATGGCACCGAGCACCACTCTGCCGCGGACCTCATCCCCCGCATGCAACGCCTCGGCATCGCGTTCGGCGCACACGCAAACGCCTACACATCGTTCGACGAGACCGTTTACATGCTGGATCTCCCGGACCTCTCGCAAGAAACTCTCGAACTCGCGTTCACGGTGATGCGCGATTTCGGCGACGGCGCCCTGCTGACTGCCGAGGAGATCGACAAGGAACGCGGCGTCATCCTCTCGGAAAAAATCAGCCGGGATTCAGTCGGCTATCGCCTCATGGAGCAACAGTTTTCCAAAATCCTGCCGGACTCGCTCATCTCCCACCGCTTTCCCATCGGACTCGAGGATGTCATCAAGTCCGCTCCGCGCGAGCGTTTCGTCGATTTCTACCACCGCTACTACAACCCCCAGCGCATGACCTTCGTTGTCGTCGGGGATATCGAACCCGCCGAGATGCGCCGCCGTATCGAGAGCAGCTTCGCTTCCATGAAAAACCCACCGGATCCAGGCCCGGACCCGGACCTCGGAGAGATCCACCAACCGGAAGGACTCGAAACATCCGCCTTCCATGACAACGAGCTCTCCTCGACCGAAGTCTCCCTTACCCTCGTCAGGCCGTATGTCAGAAAAGCCGACACCACCGCCACCCGCGCCGAACGCATGCCGCTGGATATCGCTCACTCAATCATCGACCGCCGCATCGAGCGCATTTCCAAGGAAATGGACTCCCCGGTGGCCGCCGGAGGAGCATCCCGTCAGCTCCTGTTCAATTCCATCGAACTCGGCACCATCAGCATCACCGCCGCTAATGACCGCTGGCAGGAAGTCGTTCCCATCATTGAGCGGGAATTCCGACGCGCGATGGAATTCGGCTTCACCGAGGCCGAACTCGCGGAAGCGAAGTCCAATCTGCTCAATACTTACGAACAACAGGTCGAACAAAAAGCCACCCGCAAGTCCGAAGGCATCGCCTCAATGCTCGCCAAGTCCATCAACGACGACCGTGTGTTCTCCGCACCGGAAACCAACCTCGAAATCGCCAAACGCAATCTCGATGCGATCGACACCGCCACCTGCCTCAATGCACTCCAAACCTTCTGGGAGGCCCCCGGCTATCACCTGATGCTCACCACCAAGGAGAAACCTGAAAACGCGGAACAAGAACTCGCCGCGCTCTTCGAGGATTCCCGTGGTTCTCCTGTTGAAGCCCCTGTCGCCCGCGCCATCCAGGCCTTCGGCTATACCGATTTCGGAAAACCCGGAACTGTCGCCACCTCCCGGGAAATCACCGACCTCGGCATCACCCAGCTGGTTCTCTCCAATCAGGTGCGCGTGAACCTCAAGCGCACCGATTTCGAACAAGGCAAAATCCGTGTGCTCGCCCGTATCGGCGCCGGCCAGCTCAGCCAACCGAAAGACATGCCCATGCTCGACACCTTCGCCCAGGCGGTCTTCGAAGGCGGAGGCCTCGGAAGGCATTCGAACGACGAACTGCAACAGATTCTAGCAGGTCGAAACGTCGGTTCCACCCTCAGGATCGGCGAGGATGCGTTCACCGTTGGCGGCACCACCACGCCCGCCGATTTCACCATCCAGTGCCAGTACATCTGCGCCACCCTCACCGATCCCGGCTACCGCAAGGAAGCGCTCTGGCAGTTCCAGAAAGCCATCCCCATGCTCGAACAGCAGCTCAAACACACGCCCGCCGGCCCCCAGCAGGAAATGAACGCCTGGCTCCACGGCGGCGATTCCCGTTTCGGCGTCGCTTCCATGGAACAACTCGCGTCCTACACCCTCGCGGACGCCCAAAAGTGGCTCACACCGGAACTCACCCAAGGCTACCTGGAACTCACCATCGTCGGTGATTTCGATTCTGAAAAAATCCTGCCGGATCTGCTCTCCACTTTTGGCGCGCTTCCAAAGCGTGCCGCCGAACCGCCACTCATGGCCGAGGCCCGCAAGGTGAAATTTCCCAACGCTCCGGCGGTGAAAACCTTCACCTACGATTCCAAAATCGCTCAGGGCATCGCCACCACCCTTTGGAAAACCGCTGGAATCCGGGGCAACATCGAGGAGTTCCGCCGCCTCAACCTGCTCGCGGACATCCTCGGCGACCGTCTCCGTGAGGAAATCCGTGAGAAACTCGGAGCCTCCTACAGTCCCAATGCCGCAGCCAGCGGCTCTGATGCTCTTGAAGACATGGGTTACCTGCTCAGCCAAAGCATCGGCAAACCCGGGGATATGGAACTCCTCCTCAACACCATGAGGGACCTCGCGGACAAACTCGCCTCCGAGGGCGCCTCCGAAGACGAACTCGACCGCGCCCTCAAACCCGTGCTCGGAATGCTCGACAAATCCCTCCGCGACAACGGCTACTGGCTCACCACGGTCATGAGCCAGTCCCAAGCCGATCCCAAACGTCTCGATCTCGCCCGCAACCGCGACGCGGACTACCGCTCGGTCACGCTCAGGGAAATCAACGCCCTTGCCAAAAAACACCTCGCCGCAGAGAACGCCCTGCTCGTCACCATCAAACCGAAGGAATAGCTCCATGCCGCGCATTGCCCTGCTCCAGTCCGGGACCTTCGCCTCCAAGGCGGAAGCCTTCGATCACCACGAAGTCCTCATCCGCAAGGCCGCCGCGGGTGGAGCCAACATCATCGTCACCCAGGAGTTGTTTCTAACACCCTACTTCTGCACCGTCGAGGACCCGGCCCTGTTTGATCTCGCCGATCCCCTGCCCGGCCCGGTCACCGACCGCCTGGGTAACCTCGCCGGCGAGCTCGGCATCGTGCTCGTTTCCTCGCTCTTCGAGCACCGCGGGCCCGGCCTCTATCACAACACCGCTGCCATTCATGACGCCGATGGCAAACTGCTCGGACTCTATCGGAAATCCCACATCCCGCAGGACCCCGGCTTCGAGGAAAAATTCTACTTCACACCCGGCGACAGTGACTGGCCGGTCTGGGACACGCAGTTCGGCAAACTCGGCGTGCTTATCTGCTGGGATCAATGGTATCCGGAAGCCGCCCGCTTGATGGCCCTCGGCGGCGCACAAGTCCTCATCTACCCCACTGCAATCGGTTGGCTGCCCGAGGAAAAGCCGACGCTCGGAGACGCCCAGCATTGCGCCTGGGAAACCGTGCAACGCGGCCATGCCGTCGCCAATGGTTGCTACCTTGCCGCCGTCAACCGCAGCGGCAGCCATGACGGCACCGAGTTCTGGGGCCGCTCGTTTGTCGCCAATCCCTACGGCGAAATCGTCGCCAAAGCCTCCACCGAAAATGAAGAGATCCTCCATCAGGATCTCGACTTCAATCTCCTCGAGGACTTCCGCCGCATCTGGCCCTTCTTCCGTGACCGCCGCATCGACGCCTACGGAGACCTGACCAAACGCTGGCGCTCCTGAAATCCGGCAGTTGCACTTGAACCCGTGATTCTCTAGCCTCCTTTCCGTGAGCCGCCCCGTCGATGCCGTGATTGAGTTTCTCGAAGCCGAGCAGGCGCGCGGGGTGACCCACATGCTGCTCGACAAGGTGGCCCGTGACGCCATGCGCGAACTGCATTTCCGCAGCCGGAGCGGCAAGCCTCTCCAACCAGCGTCTCCCACCCCGCTCACGGAAAAGCCCGCGACCGAGACCATCCCCACCACCGTCTCGCCCGAGGGGCAAACCAAAACGGAACAACTCGACTCCCTGCGCAAACAGGCGGAGTTCTGGGCACCGGCGCGCTCGCTTGGCACGCTGCGCGAAACCATGGTCTTCGCCACCGGAAATCCGGACGCACGCATCATGCTCGTCGGAGAAGCGCCCGGATACGAAGAGGAAAGGAAACGCGAGCCCTTCGTCGGCCCGGCCGGCCAAAAGCTCAACGATATCCTCAAGGCGATGGGCGTTTCCCGTGAGGAGGTTTACATTTCCAACATCGTCAAATTCCGTCCGGCCACGGAGCGGCAGACCACCAACAACCGCAAGCCGTCACCTGAGGAAATGGCGGCCTGCATGCCATTTGTCCGCGAAGAGGTACGCATCGTGAAACCCAGTTGCATCGTCGCCCTCGGCGGCACCGCGGCGGAGGGATTGCTCGGCCTCAGCGGCAGCGTCGGCTCGATGCGCGGCTCATGGCATGAGTTTCAAGGCATCCCGGTGCGAGTGACCTATCATCCCAGCTATCTCCTGCAAAGCGGTGGCAACAACGCGATCAAACGCCAGCTCTGGGAAGACATGCTCACGGTCATGGAAAAGCTCGACATGCCCGTCTCGGAAAAACAACGCGGCTTCTTCCTGCCGAAAGCCTAGCCGACGAGCGGTTTCTCACCGAACACACGGATGGGATGCGGCACACGCCTCTTGCGCAATCCGAACTGCCGCACCGCATGCCGCTGAAGGTGCGCCACCGCTTCATTGATATCGTCGGTGAAGAAGATCAACTCGGGATCGTCCGGACTGATCGTCCCCTCCTCCGCCATCCGATAGACGAAATCCATCAGGGGTTGCCAATAGTCCTTGCCCATCAGGACGATCGGAAACCCCTTCAGTTTTCCCGTTTGGATGAGGGTCATCGTTTCAAACATCTCGTCCATGGTGCCCGCTCCGCCGGGCATCACGATGAAGGCGTAGGAATACTTCACCAGAATCACCTTGCGGGTGAAGAAATAGCGCATCGTGATCGATCGATGGACGTAAGGGTTCAACTCCTGCTCGAACGGCAGTTCGATATTGATGCCGATCGAACGACCTCCGATCTCAAACGATCCCTGGTTTCCCGCCTGCATGATCCCGGGCCCGCCGCCCGTCATCACGGTGAATCCGAGCCTGGCGCAAGCCGCTCCCATTTCGCGGGCCATTTCATAATAGCGCGTGCCCGGTTGCGTCCTCGCCGATCCGAAAATCGTCACGCAGGGCCCGGCGAAGTGCAACGCGCGGAAAGCCGTCAGTAGGTCCTTCCCCACCCGGAACAGCGTCATGAGATTGTGCAGGCGCGAACTCGGGCCGGACAACAACGTCCGGTCATCAATCTCCAACTCGAAGAGTTCCTGCTTGCGGACCTCCTCCTCGGTGATCTCCTCCTCTGAGATCTGCGGACACGTCGGGCAGTCGGTTTTTTTCACACCCGGCTTCTAGCACCTGCAGCAGATCATTGGAAAACGAAAAAGGACGCGACCGAAGAAACGGCCGCGCCCTGTTGGATGAAATGCGGATCAACCCGCGAAGTTCGCGGAGACCACGTCCCAGTTCACCACGTTCCAGAACGCGGCGATGTAGTCGGGCCGGCGGTTCTGATAGTTGAGGTAGTAGGCGTGTTCCCAGACATCGAGGCCCAGGACCGGCTTGCCGTCACATCCAGCGATCGCGGCACCCATGCACGGGCAGTCCTGATTCGCGGTGGAACAGACGGCAAGGGTGCCGTCGTCCTTTTTCACGAGCCATGCCCAACCAGAGCCGAAACGGGTCGCACCCGCCTTGGCGAAGGCTTCCTTGAAGGCATCGAAGGAGCCGAAAGCCTTGTCGATGGCGGCCGCCAGATCACCGGAAGGAGCCTTGGCACCGCCCGGAGCAATGACTTTCCAGAAAAAGCTGTGGTTCGCGTGACCGCCGCCGTTGTTGCGCACTGCGGTGCGGATGTCCTCGGGGACCGAGGCGAGGTCGCCGACGAGTTCGCAGAGCGGCTTCGCTTCAAGGTCCGGTTTTCCGGCCAGCGCGTTGTTGAGATTGGTGATATACGCCTGATGGTGCTTCGAGTGGTGGATTTCCATCGTGCGGGCATCAATTTGGGGTTCGAGCGCGTCGTAGGCGTATCCGAGGTCGGGAAGTGTGTGGGCCATGGTATTTCGGGGAGTTTGGTTTGCGTATCGCCCGGCTCTCCGGTAGGACGAACCGACAGGCGACGCCCATTACGAAGCCGAGCTTCCCGTTACCCGCAAGCGAAAACCAATATGATTCCTCCAGAACTCGCACCCTATCTCCCGCAGATCATCGCCGCCGTGGTCGGGCTCTTCATCGGCTGGCTGTTCACCCGCCTCGCCGCATCCGGCAAAATCTCCGCCGGAATCGAGCGTTTGAGGGCCGAAGAACGCCGCTCCGCGGAAATCGAAGCCCGCCTCGCCCAGATGGCCGCGGAGTCCGAGCGCAACGAACAGGAAGCCCAGACTTTCCGCAACCAGCTCACCGAACTCCGCTCCCGCCTCGACGCCGAACTCAAGGCCGCCACCGAAAAACAAGCCCTGCTCGAACGCGCGGAAACCAAACTCTCGGACACCTTCAAGGCTCTCTCCGCAGACGCCCTCAAGTCCTCCTCCGAACAATTCCTCCAACTCGCCAAATCCTCGCTCGCCACCCAGACCGAGGAAGCGAAGGGCGAGATCGAAAAGCGCAAGGTCGCCATCGAGGCCTTCGTCAAACCCGTCGCCGAATCGCTCGGGAAATTCGAACTTCGCATCGGCGAAATCGAAAAAATCCGCGAGGGCGCCTACTCGGAACTCAAGGAGCAGGTCCGCGCCCTCGGCGAAGGCCAGCTCGGACTCCAGCGCGAAACCGCCTCACTCGTCAAAGCCCTGCGCCAGCCGACCGGTCGCGGCCAATGGGGCGAAATGCAGCTCAAGCGCGTCGTCGAACTCGCCGGCATGCAGGAACATTGCGATTTCGAAACCCAACACACTTCCACCACCGACGAAGGCAAAAAACTCCGCCCGGACCTCATCGTCCGCCTACCCGGCGGCAAAACCATCGTCGTCGATTCCAAGACCCCCATGGACGGCTACCTCGACGCGCTCGAAGCCACCGACGACACCGTCCGCGAGGAGGCCCTCCACCGCCACGCGCGTCAGGTCCGCACCCACATCCAACAGCTTTCCTCAAAGAACTACACCTCCCAGTTCGCCCACGCACCTGAGTTCACAGTGCTCTTCCTGCCCAGCGAGTCGTTCTTTTCCGCCGCCCTCCAGAGCGACCCCGGCCTGATCGAACGCGGCGTGGACCAAGGCGTCATCCTGGCCACCCCCACCACGCTCATCGCCCTGCTGCGCTCCGTCGCCTATGGTTGGAGGCAGGAATCCATCGCCGAGAACGCCCGTGAAATTTCCGCCCTCGGCCGCACCCTCCACGAACGGCTCGGAAAACTCGCCGACCATTTCTCGAAACTCGGCCGCTCACTCGGTGCCGCCGTCCAGAACTATAACAACGCCATCGGATCGTTCGAAACCCGCGTCCTCACCACCGCCCGCAAGTTCGAGGAACTCAAGGCCGCGCCCGAAGCCGCCTCCATCGAAAACCTCGAACCTGTCGATCAAATCCCGCGCGAGCTCCAAAACAGCGGCCAGCCTGTGGTTTCAGCAAGCCCGCCCGCCACCCTCACCCTTGATCCCGGAAAATCCGCCAGCCTGCTGGGACCCGACATGGACGACGATTTCACCTTCGTTCCTGATCCGCCCGCCAGCGCGAAAAGCGCTGCCAGTGATTTGCGCTCTGCCTTGGAGTGACCGTGGCGGCGGTTTCCAACCCCAAACCCATCAACCCGGATTCTTGTCCCAAGTCCATCGGTGCGCCCACCGAGCCGTCATGCTTCCATCCCTCACAGGTCTCACTCCCGAAACCCTCGCCGCATGGCTGAAGGATGCGGGCGAGCCGTCGTTCCGCGCCGCTCAGATCCTCGAATGGGTCTGGAAGAAAAAGGTCACGTCCTACGACGCCATGACCAACCTTCCCGCAGCGTTGCGGGAAAAACTAACCGCTAGTTTCCGCCTGACATCCCTCGAACACAGCACCACCCAGGGCTCCGCCGACACCACCCGCAAGTTCCTCTTCCGCCTCCACGACGGCCGCTATGTGGAAAGCGTGCTCATCCCGGCCAACCCCGCGCTCTACGGTGAAAAATCCGACCGGCGCACACTCTGTGTTTCCTCCCAGGTCGGCTGTGCCTATGGCTGCAAATTCTGCGCCTCCGGTCTCGCAGGCTTCTCCCGTAACCTCGACGCCTCGGAAATCGCCGGCCAGGTCCTCGCCGCCGAACAACTCTCCGGCGAACGCGTCGATTCCCTCGTCTTCATGGGCATGGGCGAACCTCTCGCCAATCTGGAAAACCTGTTAGACGCGATTTCCCTGATCACCGGAGAGAAAACCCTGCACCTCGGCGCGCGCCACCTCACCATCTCCACCTCCGGCCTCGTCCCGCAGATTAAAAAACTCGCCGAGCACCCGCAGCAGATCCGCCTCGCCATCTCGCTCCACGGCGCCACCGACGAGGTCCGGCAGCAAATCATGCCGGTGAACAAAAAATGGCCCGTCGCCGAACTCTTCGAAGCGCTCGACCACTGGAACGCGCGCAAGAAACAACACCTCACGCTCGAATACATCCTCATCAAGGGCGTTAACGATTCCTTGGAGCAGGCGGAGATCCTCGCCCGCCACGCCCGCCGCCTCCACGCCAAGGTAAACCTGATCCCCTACAACACCGTGGAAGGTCTCGAGTGGGTCCGCCCGCCGGACGTCCACTGCCGCGCCTTTCAGGCCATCCTTAAGAACGCCGGCGTCATCGCCAACCTCCGCCTCGAGAAAGGCCACGACATCGACGCCGCCTGCGGCCAACTCCGCCTCAAACAGGAAACCGAGGAAGGCATCATCTCTTCGACGTAGGCGCGCTGGTGAAAGCACGAGCGCAAGCCCCTCCTCCGCCGTATGAGGAAATTCGATTTGCCTCCGGTCATCTCCGCCGCGCCCTGGTTCCGAATCGCCTGTCAAAAGTGGCGCCCACCCCGCATTTTCCGCCTCACGTCAGATACCCGCCAGGACCTCGCACGCCATGCGTTCGCTGTAGCTGTGGATCTTCCAGTGCCCCGGGCTCCAACCCTTGAGGAAGCGGTGGAAATCCGTCCACGCCAGCGGAAACAACCCGCGCCACTCGGTTTCCACCGCCACCGCATCCATGGCCGGTTGTAATGTTGCCAACGCCTCCCGCAGGGCGGTGAAATAGCACTCGAGCAAGGCGGCCTCATGTTCTTCACAACCCTCCTCATCAAGGCAGCTCCCGATAAAATATGCCACGTCCTTCATGCCACAGCCGCCACCCACATACTGGAAATCCACCGCCGCCACCTGGTCACCCGCTTCGGAAAAACAGAAATTCGCCAGCTTCGCATCGCCGTGCACCAGCGTCTGATAGACCGCCTGTTTCAACCGGTCATCGATGATGCCAGCCGCCGCTTTCAATGCCATGTCATCCAGCGCGGCTAACTCCTCGGGGCGAGTTTCCAAATGCCAATAA
>JBFEQB010000080.1:0-9007 GCA_041549835.1 Luteolibacter sp.
AGGATGGCGCGATCTGGGCCATTCAAGGCGCTTCGATCCTGATACGCCCGCGGCAATATTTTCCTACGGATACGCCACTGAGTCCCTCCAACATCCCCTTGCCTTACCTGAAAGCCATCGCCCAACGTTCAGGCACCACTCTTGTTGACATCGACTACATCGTTTCCGATTCGGACAGCGCAACAGTCGAAACCGCGATGGTCGTCTATACGGGGAGCCCTTCGCTGTCGAACTTGCTTTTGCCGAGCACCTTGGTCGAGGGGACGGAAACCAATCTAGGCGCTGCCACCTCGACCAATACCACCCATAGAGTTACATGGGACGCTGCGGCGGACTGGAGCGCTGATACCGGCAGCATTCGGGTGGAAATTCTAGCGAAGGATGACCGAGGCCTCCATCCCATCCGCTGGACGACCTTCCCGGGGGAAAACGGAGATCCGGATCTCACCATCAGCGCAGAGCCCTTGCCGAGCAGTGAGCTCTATTCACTCTGGGTGTGGTTCATCGGGAAGCGCGATTCAGCCATTTCGTTGGTCGCCGGCCAAGTGGTGGGTGTCGGTGGAGCTTATGACGGACAAATTCTCTATGATGGTTCTGCCACCACTTCCGAGGGACGATCGTTTCTATTGTCCAGACTGAACGTCGCCCCTCATCAAGGCGACATTGTGAAAAAACTTCCCTGATTGTCTCCAACACGTTCTAGCATGAGGTTGCGCGGATCATTGCATTTGCCAAAAGTGGCCTTGGTGGCGGCAGGGATTCTTGTCGGGAATATTTCCTGTCGAGGCCAGTCCCTCGTCGAGCTTACCCAAGTGTCCGAGCCCGCCGGAATCATCAATCAGACAAGTTTGGTGGAAACGGGCACTGAAGTAAATTCGGTGGCGGCTCCCTTATCAAGTGCCGGCTACAGCCTGATTCAATGGACCTTGGCTGGTGTCCGCCAAGAGGACGCTCTCGGGCGTAGCTTGCAGAGTTTCTCCTTCACCATTTTGGAGCCAACCACCATTACGGCCCACTACCTGCCAACCACTCAGGATTCGGATGTAGACAAGATTGAGGACTGGTATGAATGGTGGTTTTTTGGAGACCTTGCTCGTGATGGGAGCGATGATTCCGACGGGGACGGGTTCGATCTTAGCACGGAGAAGAGCCGCGGTTATGACCCGCTTCTTGTCGATTCCATTGACGAGGGCGGGGTCTCAAGGCGGCTTTCGGCCTCAGCTGACCTGAACCTGGCTGGCTTTTCCACCTACCGCTGGGTCAGTTCGCCTTCAGGCATCATCGATGAAATCCACACCGCACCCGACGGAACCGAGGTCAGCTCTCCTGATCTCTGGGGAGCAAACACCGCGGGTTACCAGTTCGCCTATTGGCAGATTGGCGGCGTCATCCAGTCCGGTCCCGACGGCAAGGCGCTCGGATCGTTGCAGGTGGCATTGGCCGGTGACCTGACTGCCACCGCCGTCTATCTTCCGGAAACCGAGGATTCCGACATCGATACGCTGCCGGACTGGTATGAATGGAACTATTTTTCCGACCTCACACAGTCTGACATAAGTGATCCGGACAGCGATGGCTGGTTGGTGGGTGTGGAGTTTTCCCGCGGTTATGACCCGCTTCTTGTCGACTCCATTGACGAGGGCGGGGTCTCAAGGCGGCTTTCGGCTGACGAAACCACCATCAACTTACAGCCGTTCGAACGCCTCTCCAAAGTGCCGATCGGCGGCGTATTGACAGATTTCTTCTCCCCCGATCCGAATGTCGTAACTGGCATTCAGGCGGGCACTTGGTCGGCCACCGCGATGACAGACTGGGATGGCGATGGCGACCTCGATTTGTTCGTGGCGCATGAGGATGGCCTGCGCGTGTTCCACAATATCGGCAGCCCCAACAACCCGAACTTCGAGGAAATCACCAGTGGCTTTGCCGGCTTGGCAAACTACATCGCCTCCATCGACCGCCCGATCCTCACGGGGGGTGATTGGAATGGCGACGGCTTGGGTGATCTGGTGATCGGCGGCAACACCGGGACTCTGCGTCTGGTCGCTTCCGACGGCAGTTTCACCTCGAACGGCAGCGGGCTGGATTTCACTGTAGCCTCGTCAAGGACCAGTCCGGCTCTCGGTGACATGAACGGTGACGGCAGGGCGGACCTCCTCGTGCTGCTGGACGATGGCACGGCCAGCCTGTTTCTGAACGACGGCACCTCGACGCCCTTCTCCGGCGGCGGTAGCGCCAATTTCCTCGGCACGGCCGCTCCGGATGGAACCAGCATCGCCATCGGCGACATCAACCAAGACGGCCTGCCCGACGTGCTGCTGGCCGATAGCGACGGACGTATCTGGGAGTTTCTCAACAACGGCAGCGGAGGCTTTTCCCTCCAGAGCAAGGTCTGGGGCGGCAGCTATCCAGGCTTCGCTTCCGGCCTCACGCTGGCCGCGGCGGACCTGGAGGGCGATGGCGATCTGGACCTGATCGGTGGACTGGCCAATGGCGGCGTCATTGCCCTGCGAGACCCGAGCGTGGGCCGGCCCACCGGCCTCATCGCCGCTCCCGGAGCGGATTCGATCCAGCTGGAATGGGATGCGAACTGGCAGTCGCGCATCCGGGGATACCACATCTATCGCGGCACTGCGGAGGAAGGTCCTTTTGGCAAACTGCTGCCCGACTACGTGCCACTGCCGAGCTACCTCGATAGCTCGATCGACCCGACGGTCCCGAGTTATTACTACTACGTGACCGGCGTGAGTTACTTCTTCCTGCCCGGAAACTCGACCCCGCGCATCGTGGAAAGCCTTCCCTCGGACTTGGCGATCACCGCGGCAGGCAAGGTGGTGCTCTCGGTGCTTCCGGCGCGAGCCAATCCCGGACAGCGGTTGAAGCTCAGCCTGTCAATCGCGAACGCGACCGGGGTCTCTGGCGAGGGGATGCAGCTCAGAATCGCCTACGACACCGCCAAACTCCTGCCGTCGGCGCAGACGAGTCCGGGTGGTGACACCGTGCTTTCTTCCGGCCTGAGCCGCAATCTGGTCTTCACCGACAACGGAGCCACTGCCAATGGCGAGCTGGTCATCGACGGCACCGGCGGTCAATGCGAGCCGGGTTCCGGCACGCTCTTCACGCTTCAGTTCGAAGTGGACGGGAGTGTTGCCAGAGGCACGCCGCTGGGGGCGGCTATTTCCGGCGGCACCATGTATGATCTGAATGGGAATCCGCTCATCCTCGAAATCCTCACAACCGATCCGCCCGAGAGCGGGGAAACCTACTTCCCTGGGGATGTGGATGGCGACGGCGTCCTGACGAATGCCGACATGGACCTGCTCAAGGAACTGACCAAGCCGAAGTCCCGTCCGGCCACCGCAGAGGAGCTCATGGCCGGCGATCTCAATGGCGATGGCAAGCTCGACGCGAAGGATCTCGTGCTGATGAAGCAACTGCTCTCCGCGCTCTAACCCCTATTTTCCGATGAACCGCAACTCCATCCCCATCAAGGTCACCACCGGCATCATGGCATTCCTCGCCATGACCACCGCGGCCTTGCGGGCCGAGTCCCGGAACTTCTCGCTGCCGGCCTATCTGGCCAATCCGGGCAGCATCCTGGAAGTGCCGCTCACTCTGGACAACGCGGCAGGGCTCGCCGCGATCCAAGTGCAGGTGAACTTCGACCCGGAGGTGTTACAGCTTCTCACCGTGAAATCCGGGCCCCTCGGAGACGCCTTCGAGCTGAGCCAGGGCGATGGCGATGGCTTCGTGCAGCTGACCTTCTTCCGCGCGGACGCGCTGGCGGGCGGCTCCGGCAGGTTGGCGGCCCTGCGTTTCCGCGCCAATCCCGGTGCGGTCACCAACCTGTATTCCGAGCTGGCGATCGCCGAACTCACCCTCTCCGACAGCACCGGGGTGATCGATCTCCGCCAGAAGGACGCACTCACTACCCACAACGGCGAGGTGACGGTGAGCGTGCAACCGAACATCGACAACGCCCGCAGCGGCCTGCCCGACTGGTGGGAGGAACAGCACGGGTTGGACCTCTTCACCGCCAACGGACCGCTCGACCCCGAGAACGACGGGCTCTGCAACCTGCTGGAATACGCCTTCGGCGGAAACCCCAAGGTCGCCGACGCCTATGAGCGCGGCCTCCAAGCCGGGAAGGTCGAAGAAAACGGTGAAACCTTCCTGAGCATCGGTTTCTACCGCCGGGTGGGTGATGCCAGCCTGCTCTTCCGCGTGCAGGAATCCGCCGATCTGGGATTCTGGAACTACCTTCCCCTACCCCAGCAAGTCCGCGGCACGCCGCAGGACATGGGTGACGGCACCGAATACGTGAACGTGCTCGGCACCCTCCCCATCACCGGCCTGGATGCAGAGACACGGGGATTCCTGCGGGTGGAAGTGGAGAGGCCGTAGACGCTCACAGCATGACACTGGCACCAACTTCCCAACAGGCGGCAGCGGACAGCCGTTGACTTCGAGGGCGATGTGCCCACCACCATGCAAGCATCCCGGGAGCGCCGACGCCCCCGTCGGCATCTTCGCTTTGCCGTGAATGGGAGCAGGTCGAATTTACAGACAAATCGTGATACCGGCCATTTCTCGATTCTGAGAGAT
The DNA here is from genome assembly GCA_041549835.1 of Luteolibacter sp. Taxonomy (GTDB): domain Bacteria; phylum Verrucomicrobiota; class Verrucomicrobiia; order Verrucomicrobiales; family Akkermansiaceae; genus Luteolibacter. The sequence goes on from JBFEQB010000080.1 coordinate 4,606, forward strand.
GACAACGATGGAATTACGGCTGTGGAGGTTCGTAGTTGAAACGAATAAAACCCTTGCTTTTTCCGTCCATGGGCAAGCGTGCCTCGACAGTTTCGATGCCGTTGACGGTGGAAATGATGCGTTCTTCCAGATCAAGGGCATCCCAGTTCGTTAGATCGTGACCAGCTTGACAGGTAACACTGGCTCCATTGCCCGCGCCTATGTTGCGGGTGTATGTGCAGATAAGATGGCCGTCCAGAGTCTTGATGGGACTTCTGCCGGTGGAATTCTTATTCAAGGGATCGGAGCCGTGGATGTATTCAATCCAGGTTGGGATGCCGTCCTTATCTGGGTCTGCCTGATCACCAGAGATCCCATCGTCAGCGAGTTGCTCTGGAGTGAAATACCCACCTTTCCATGACGTCATGGGGAGAATGAAGTGGGCGGTCGCAGATTTAGGGGCATCCATGGTTATGCCTATGGCGGGGGTTTGCACATCGGTTGCTCCGGACCAATGTGAGAATTCCCAACTTGCTGCCGGTGATGCCGTGATATTTGCGGTGTCGCCTACGGGGTAACTTCCGAGTTCGGCAAGGCCAGTGACCTCGCCCATGCCACTCACAAATACCTGGAGAGTCGCCCGGTTGGAGAAATTCGCCTGCACGGATTTGTTGCCGTCCATGAGGATGGTGATCTGATTGTTAGGGCTATATGCATCGCCTGACCAATTGGTGAATACGGCTCCCTTGCCGGCGGTTGCTGCCATGGAAACGAGGGACTTATGCGGATAGCGTGTGACGGCGAAGTCACGGTTTATCTGTCCGTTGCCGTTGGCCGCTGCACTAAACTCCCACTGGGGAACATTGATGGCGGCGGTCTTGCTGATGGAGGTATTGTTGGGATTGTTGTTTTCGCGAATGCCGTCGAGGCTGACCAGCGAGAGCACGAGGAAATTGTCGCCCGTTGGAATTTCATTCGGGAGCGTGAAATCAACAATGAAATCATTTGATGCTCCTTTGACGGGCAGGTTCCCGATGATTTCGAATTCGCCGACGGGAACGTCCCTTCCATTGCCGAAAAAGCTGGCGGGTGACAGCCATGCGCGGACGGCCCACCGGCTTCCCTCCGGAGTCGTCACCCCGTGATTGCTGATGGTGACCGTGGCCTGAACCGTGTCTCCAACTCCCACGGTCGCATCTGGGAGCGAACTGATGACCAATGACAGATCATGGCTGTAAATTTCGGAGATGCCTCCGTCCGAGAAAGCAAAGAGCCGGTCGCCCATATTGTGATACGCCGTGAATTTTCTGTAGGGAAGAGCAGTCCGCACCCAACTCAATGCGTCGGTTCCGGATGTGTATGCAAAGTTGTGCGAGAAATACTTACTGCCGCCAATAACCGTAAATCCATCGGAAGTGTGATAGATTTCAAAAAAATCGGAAGACCCGGAAGCCCAGGATCCCGGATATGAGCTGGTCCAGGTGTTGCCGTCGGCTGTAAAAAAGACCTGTCCCCCGCTTGACCAAGTCATGAGCTTATTGTGAGCCACAAGAGTACTGGACGAAGATCCGAGACTCAGCGTTTGATGCTTTGTGAATACACCCGCAGAGGAAAGATTGTAGCAATAATAGGATGTGGTCCCATCTCTGCCGATGATGACCCACCGGTCGTTGAACCAGGTGAGGCTGCTTCCAGTGGTCAGGGAGTCCGCCGCGGTCACGGCCTGCCAGGTGGCGCCATCGTCCAGGGAGTTGAACAGATCGCCGTTTTTTGCCAGTAGCATCCACTCGGATCCATTCCATGAGAGGTCTACCCATTCCTGGTTGGGGAGTGCTGGAATGCTGGAGAAATTCGAACCATCGGTGGTGTAAACAACCTTGTAAGAGTTGAAGGCGTAGGTAATGCCGATGACCTTGTCCGCGCTGGCACGCATGTGAACCATCTGCATGTTGGTCGGCGGGGCGGATCCGTCGATGGAGATGGCCGCCCAACTTTCACCATCATCATTGCTTGAAACCATGAGGTTGCCGCCTGCGATGAGCCGATTTCCGAGTTGAATCATCTCACGTCCGTTTCGGGTGGTTGCGGCAGGCAAGGAACCTCCCGTCAGGCATGCCGTCCAGGAGTTGCCATTGTCTTTGGAAATCCAGGTCGCCCCAAGATTGTCGATCACCAGATGTGCTTCCGAGTTGCCGAGGATTTTAGTCACATTGGCAGCCGTAAATGGCTTGGCGATGGGAAACCAGGTCACCCCATCTCCGCTGCGAACCAGATCGTTTCCGCTGATAGAGAGAAAAACTCCTCGAGAGTGGCAGACCACCGATGGCTTCAGAGGGTGCGACAGCTCATTCCAGGAAATACCGTCCACAGAGGCATACAAGAGTTCCTGCGCAGTGCCCAGGAAGAGCATGTTTCCCTCCAGAACGAAGCTTGGAGAGGTCCCCGTGCCGGCCGGCAAATCATGTTCCGTCCAGTCGTAAGCATCGGGTGACGTCAATATTTTGCCGATGGATGGAACAATGAGCACAAACTTGCCGTTCATGTGGTATCCCATGATGCCGGTTGAGCCGGAGGAGGGAAATTCACTGATGGGCTGCCAACTTGTCCCTGAGTTTGTTGACCGTTCGACGATCTGCGGTGAGTTCCTTATTCCAACCATCACGCCTTCAGCACTGATGACGGCATGAGTCAATCGGTTGCTTTGGAAGGATTTTCGAACCGTCCACGAAAATCCATCTTCGGATATCATCACGCCGCTGTCTGTCGAGATCGTTTGCAGGGTGGTGATGAAAACACCGTTTTGAAACCGGATGGGATCGGTCTCGTAATAGCTTTTTTGGTTGGGTTGAAAGTGTGTCCAATTGTAACCGTCGCGGGTCGTGATGATTCCACCGTTAGTGAATTGAAGAACCAATGCCCCATTGCCTGAGGCGATTGCCTGTATGGTGTATGTGAAACTGGGAATGGCGATTTGCTGCCATGAGACACCATCGAGTGAGCGATAGAGCGTGCTTCCGGAAGCGACATAGAACACTCCATCGAACACGACGGCATGCGATGACGGGATGAAGGTCTTGCCTTCCGCCTGATGCAGCAAATTGCGCGGATCCTGTAAAACGACATTAATGCGAATGCTGTCCATTTGCTTCAGGCCCTGCGAATCAGTGGCATAAACGGTCAATGTGTGGCCATCCAAAGAGTACGGTGTTACCGGGAAACGGAAATCCGTTCCCGAACCGGAGGCAACCGGATCGCCGTCCAAAAACGCTTGGTATGAGGCACTCCCGTCTTCGGGATCAGAGAGGGTTCCTTCAACAAAGATGGTGGAATCAAGCAGGTGGGTGCCCGAAGGCTGGGGAGTGGTGATTTGCACCTGTGGCGCATTGCGACCGGGATGAGGGCTTCCCGACTCGATGATCCCGCCATTGGTGGTGATCCCGACAATCTTGCCATTTCCAACCGCCATATCCACGACGGTCATGGGCAGCGAACCTTCGATCCATGCAACGCCGTCTGTGCTGTAATAGATGCGACTGATGGGCGCGCCTGGAGACGACGGAAATTTGGCCAGTGGCAGCATGACCATATAGCCACCGTATGAGAAGATGCGCTTGGCAAAAATGTTCTGGGTGGTTACCGGCAGTCCGGTGTTTGTCTGGGCTGCTGACCAAGTGGAGCCACCGTTCGTGCTCTTTCTCATCAGCACGGAAGTTTGTGTGCCGGTCTGGTAATGGCAGTATATGACGTTCTGATGTTTGGTGAAGATTGCGTTCGATCCAGTAATGCCCGTCGAACTCCAACTGGTGCCATTTGTCGATGAATACAAAAGGGCGGTGGTGGTGGTGGCTGGCGTGTACCCGAACCAACGATTGCCGACTCTCGTCACTTTGGTTGGAAGAGTGCTCGGAAAGCTGACCGCCGTCCATGGGGATTCGGCGTTCAGACGGTGATAGAGCTTTTTCGGTCCCGTCAAAATGCCGAAGATGCCGAGCGCCGTGCCGTCTTCCGCCTCTTGAATGCACGACGGATCTTTGATGTCCGCGTGCAGCGGGTCCACGCTGGGCCGGGTATCCAAAGGATTGAATCCGATCAGTTTGTCGTATTCGGTGCTTTGTGTTTTGGCCCAATACTGCCCGTAGGCTTCGCCAAGATAAACGATCGGATAATTATCCAAGCTGTTGGCCGCTTTCCAAGTCACCCCGTCTCCTGAATTGTAATTGATGGTGGTGCCTGAATCGGAGGGTTGTGAAAATACAAAGAACTGATTGTCGATGAACTCCATGGAGTGAAAAGAAGACATCGGGTCGGGCGAGAAGTGCAGGTCGGAAACCTGGGAAACCAATTTCAAATAACCCCGGTTGGATCCAAAAATGAATTTGCTGCCATAGTTCGCTACTGCTGTAAAGACACTGTCTGTCGATGC
>JBFEQB010000081.1:0-8989 GCA_041549835.1 Luteolibacter sp.
GAACTTGGATTTCGACCAGTCGGTGTTCGACACGGTGGCGATGTGGGACACCAACAACGCGATCACCGACGAAATCCGCTTTGCGACCACCTTCGCCGCGGCGATGGCGCCCCAACCGGACGCCGATGGCGACGGCATGCCCGACGCCTTCGAGCTGGCCCACAGCGGGTCAACCACCGGCCTCGAACCCGGCGACGATCTCGAGTACGGCGGCGCCGGCGACGGGCTGACCAACCTGCAGGAATGCAAATTCGACACCGATCCGAACGACCCCGACAGCGATGGTGACACGCTCGAGGACGGCCCCGAAGTCGCCGGGGTCGGATCACGCCCCCCGACCAATCCGGCCGAGGCCGACACCGACGGCGATGCCCTCAGCGACTTGGCCGAAACGAATACCGGCGTCTGGGACGGCGCCGCCGACACCGGGACCAATCCCATCTCGCCGGACACTGACGAAGACGGCCTGCGCGACGGCGTCGAAACCAACACTGATACTTTTGTCTCTGAGACCGACACCGGCACCGACCCGCATCATCCTGACAGCGATGGCGACGGCGCAGTAGACTGGTACGAGGTCGCCGCCACCATCACCGACCCGAACGATCCGAACGATCCGGCCGAGAAACCCGCGATCCCCTATCCGCTGCCCGATCCCGATAGCTCCACCGGCGCCAACGACAAACCGGTCAAGGTCTACATCTTGTCCGGCCAGTCCAACATGGTCGGCTTTGGAAAGGTAAGCGGCCCAGGGGATGACACGCTCGAGACCATGACGGGCCGTCAGAAGAGGTTCCCGGACCTGATTGATGGATCGGGCGCATGGACGACCCGGCAGGATGTCCGCTATCGGGGGGTGATCTCGGATTTCGCCAAGGTGCAGCTTTCACCCGGCGCATTGGGTTCGACGTTCGGCCCCGAACTCGGTTTCGGCTACGTCATGGGCTGGCATCACGATGAACCCGTCCTGTTGCTCAAGTCATGCACCGGCAACCGCAGCATCGGCTGGGACATCCTTCCGCCCGGCAGCGTGTCCTACGTTTACGGAGACACCAACTACGGCGGCTACGGCGATTGGGGCAATTGGCCGGTGGGGGGATCCCCCCCGACTTCCGGCACTTGGCACGCGGGCAAGGAATTCGATCGCTTTTTCATGGATGAAAGCGAGTGGGCTCATCCTGACACCGCGGACATCAACGTGGTGGATGTGCTGGACAACTTCGCCACGGAATATCCCGACTGGGCCAGCCAGGGATTCGAGATTGCCGGCTTTGTCTGGTGGCAGGGCGATAAGGACCGCTACGACATGGGCCTCGCTACCCGCTACAGACAGAACCTCGTCACTCTGATCACTTCGCTGCGTAACTACTACACGAACCGTTACCCCGGCAAGGTCGTGAACAATGCGCCCTTCGTCCTCGCCACGCTCGGCCAGACGCCGCTGGACAGCACGAATGAAGTTGAAAGGGCGATCCTCGACGCGCAGCTTGCCGTGGATGGAGATTCCGGGAACTATCCGCAGTTTGCTGGCAATGTGAAGACGGTCTATTCCCATCCGCTCAGTCAGGGAGGCGCCTCAAACAGCCACTACAACGGTCACGCCGGGACCTACATGCTCGTCGGCGACGCCCTCGGCCGCGCGATGGTCGAGCTGGAAAGCTCTACCACGACCGACGACTACACCCAGTGGGCTTCAATGTATCCCGCGGCCGATCTAGCAGATCCAAACGGCGACCATGACGGCGACGGGCTGAGCAACGATGAGGAACGCATCTTCGGGCTGGACCCGGCCAGCGGCGCCTCGGCGAATCCGGTCACCGTTGCGCTCAGCGCCTCCTCCGGCACCTTCAGCTACACGCGCCGTGATGATTCTCTGACCCAAATGAACTTCGAGATCTGGACCTCAACCAACCTGGTCGATTGGGAGGAGGACGCCGGGGCGGTCCAAACGCCCGGCACACTGGATTCCGATAGTGTCGAGACGGTCGCCGTGCAGATTTCCTTCTCCCCGCTCACCCAGCCGAAACTCTTCGTGCGGGTGCGCGCTGTGCCTAAAACCTCCATGTGAGGGTGCGCGCTGTGGAATGAGCCGCAACCATCCAGTCACCGCCATCAATCAAATCAGGAACATCATCCGCCCAAACGCCGGTATATGAAGCATATGAAAACAGGAAACCAAATCCCGCGGTTCTCCACGGTTGTGATGGCGGTTCTCGCGATCCAAGCCACATCGGCCCATGCGCAGACGGTCACCACCTACAGCGGCCCGCACAGCAACGGCAAGTCGGACACCTGGAATGTTCCGGGCGCGGCCCTGCAGTGGAACAAGGCCTACGCGGTCACCATCCATCCCGACGCCATCAACAGCACCACGGGGATCAGCTTCGCCGGCATCACCGACAACACCACCTGGAACTTCGCCACCGCCCCCGGCGACCCCCTGATCATCGCCTTGGAAGAACTCATCGGCCACATCGTCGGAAACACCCTCACCGGCCCCGAGATCGCCGCACACAAGGCTGTCCTCGACGCGGAGAAGAGCCGCCTCGACGAGACCGCCACTGCCATCTCCACGGCCTTCAACCTCGTGACCACCTACGACACGCTCGTCGGTCCGCTGTGGGTGCTGGGAAGTCCGGTGCAGAGCTTCGACCGCCGCAACACGAGCGACGAGGACATCAACTGGGTGGTCTTCAACGTCATGCAGTACATCATGGACGAGGTCTACAACGCGGCCACCCTCGCGGACCCCGCCAAGCGCGCGCTGCTTGACGGCTTCAAGTTCGGCAGTTCGGCGGACTTCCCCGGAGCCGTGGATCCGCCCGCACCCCCCACCACCCGCACCGCCACCATCAGCGCGAGCTTCCCCGAGACCTTCGGTCGCGACACTCAGGGATGGACCGAGTCGGCGCGCAAGCCCACCGGCTGTTACCTTGCGCCCGGATCCATCGTCACCGTCCAAGTGCCTCCGGAGTTGGTCGGCCGGGGCATCCGGGTGCGCGTCGGCGCGCACTCTTGGGACCATGAGGCGAAGAACCGCCGGCCGGTGCCGAGGCTGTCGCGGGCCACCATCCTCTACGGCGTGGACGCCACCGAGTTCGAGATCGGCAGTCCCTATGGCGGCGGCATCTACTTCGAGATCCCCAAGGGCCTTGAGCTGGGGGTGGTGGAGGTGAACATCACCGGGGCGGCACGCTCGCCGTATTTCTCGGTCAAGCCCTTCGACACCACCACCGACGCGGATTGGATCTCGAGCGTGGTCAACGCCGACCCCGCCTCCCTCGCCCCCTGGGCCGATTTCCAGACCGGGAAGTTCATGATGCAGGTGCCCACCAGTTGGGTGAACAAGGTCACCGATCCCACCGCCCGCATGGCCAAGTGGGACGCCGCCATGGACGCCATCAATGACCTCATGGGCTTTCCGCGCATTCGTGGCAAGGAGACCATGTACATCCAGGTTGACCTCATCCTGCGCTCGTCGGTGCACGCCCCCGGCTATCCGGCGGTCAACGTGACCTACAATCCCGACGGGAACTACAACGGCGACGTCTCCAACTACTTCGTGCGCGGGCCCCAATCGGGAGCCACCACCGAGTTTCACGAACAGGGCCACGCCTATTTCTTCCCGAAGTTCGGCGGCGAGAGCGAGTCCAATGTGAACCTGCTCTATGCCGCCGCCCGCAACCTCAGTTTGGGTGCGAGCCTTGACGACGCCTTCCGCACCTCCGTCAGCTACGGCAACTTCGGCAACGTGACCAACGCCCCCCTCGACAACACCGCGGTGCTCTGGATGACCAGCTTCAACTTCGCGCCGTACGAAGAACCGATGGCCAGCTGGGAAAAGGCCTATCAGCCGCAGGGCCACGCCAAGTTCGTGGACATCGCCCGCCTCTTCGGCTGGGACAAGCTCGGCGCCTTCTGGTACTACTACAACGAGGGCGCTGAACTCGGGGAAAACCGCCCCACCGACAACGACAGCATGATGCTGCAACTCTGCAAGTCCGTCGGCAAGGACGTCCGGCCGCTGCTTCACTTCTGGGGGATCCAGCCGCAAAACCCGGCCTCGCTGAACGCCGCGATCTCATCCGCCGGGCTCAGCGCGCCCGCCGAAATCTATGACACCCTGCTGCACTACAAGACGCTCATCCCGGCTGACAACCCCGCCTACCAGTCATGGTGTCTCTACTGGTATGGCAAGCAGCCCTCCATCAACGGCAACGGCTGTGAGCGTGTGCACGCCCGCCAGTGGGACACGACGGATTACTGGAATCCCAAGGGTTATCGTTACAGCGGAACCGACCCCAACCAGGCCGACGGTGAAAAATATACCGGGGCGAACGCTGACCGGATCCGCGTGGTCATTGACGGCCTGGTCGCCCTCTACTATCCGAACGGCCGACCCGACACCGACTATACCAACTGGAGTGGCGGCTACCCGGCCGCCGAACTCATTGACACAAACGCCGACCTCGACGGCGACGGGATGACGAACAACGAGGAGCGCCTCTTCGGCCTTGATCCTACCAGCAGCGCCTCGGTAAATCCGATCACCGTCCCGCTCAATGCCTCCGGCGGCACCTTCAGCTACACCCGCCGCGATTCTGCCCTAACAGGAGCCGCCTACTCGGTCTGGACCTCCACCAATCTCGCCGACTGGAGTGAAGACACCAGTGCCATCCAGGCGCCGGATCTACCGATCGACGGCGTCGAGACGGTAGTCGTCACGCTGAGCCCCGCCCTGCGCAGCGAACCGAGGATCTTCGTCCAGGTCCGCGCCACCGAGTAGAAGCCCGGGTCAGTTCTTGGATTCCAAGATTTCCCTCCTGTCCGGGGTCTGCCGGGTCGGGACAGTTACGGCTGTAGTGTGAACCTAAATGGGAGTCCCGGAAGCGGAGGGGCGATCACGGGCCGCAGCACTTCTTGGACTTGCGACCGCTGCCACAAGGGCAGGGTTGGTTGCGACCGACGGAAGGCGTTGCGGCAACCAGAAAAGGGAATGGAGCCGGACCTTGCCGTCCTCGTGTCGGCTTCCCTGTGAAGAGGTCTTCTTTTCGTTACCAGCATTTGTTGAGACTGGCGGCTTGTGGCAATGCCCGGAATGCCGAATTGCCAGGCCTGATAAGCTCTGCCTGCATGAAGTTCACACGCCATCAATTTGGAAATCTCGGACGGTGATAATTTGGGATTCAATGCCAATAAAAAGCATTGGATTCTGAAGTAGCTTACATTTAGAAGCCAGCTCAGGATCTAGGATGTCATTTCGACTTTGCGACTAGCGATCAATGTCTTTGAGTAAGGTGATCTTAGGTTTTTCTCCACTGGAGTCATAAACATAAACATCCCTTACCTTACCCTCATAGACTGCGATCTGTATGCTTAGGTTCTTTTCCTGCAGCTTATAACTCCACCATGCACGCTCTGCTTTCAGTTCATGTTCGCCATTTTCTGCAGCAATTGAGTCCTTGATTAATAAGTGCCCTAGCACTGGTTTCCCAAATTTTTTCAAGAGCATCTCAGTGGTAGGTTTCTTGTGCTGCTGGAAATATTTTTGGAATTCAATTAGAGGCAATGGCGTTTCATCGTTTTGAGTTGTATTTCTATCTCCAGCAAAAGATGAATGCGTCAATAGCGATAATAATGGCAGGAGAAGTGTGATGATTTTTTTCATGTATTTGGAGTGCCCCCGAAAGTTGATCCACTTCTTATGAGAGTCGGTGGTGGGGTTTCGGGCCGGTGGTGGGGTTTCGGGTTGTTAGGTCTGGATGAAGGTGTCTTCTTGGCTTCAGGATTGGAAGTCGGACGGAGCCTGTGAACAACCCGTTGGGTTCAGGCATGCGGCCGCAAACTCAGCTGGCGTCAGGTCTCCCAGCGACGATTGGGGGCGATGACGCCGGGGAGTGGTCTCGGCAGCTCCGTGACGCGTCGTGAATGGGGTTGCGGGTTCCATCTCGTGTAACGGGCAGTCTGGACGAGTCCTGACAGTATGGGAAGTATGAAGAGCGATGCCGGGGGTAGACAGGTGTGTTGCCTGATCGAAGCGGAGCCTCCGTCACGCCACCGAACTGCGGTCGGGCGACGCGTTGGAAGACCCGCCGGACGGTCTCGGTGAGACCGCCACCTTCCGCCCGCGAGTGTGGTTAGCAAGGATGTGTTGGCTGGCTGCGGGATGAGGCTTGGAGGAGCTTCTTGAGGCGGATGCGGGTGTGGCGGAGGTTGATGATGCAGGGGAGATTGGAGAGCAGGCTGTAGGCGATGATGAAGAGGCAGGCGGGATAAGGGGTGATGGCGATGAAGCAGGAGATGGCGATGATCTGCAGCCAGTGTGAAAACTCGCCGCGGCAGGTTTCGAGGATGAATGTGCGGAGGTAGGCGGGTTCGGTGGAGCGGAGTTTGCCTTTGGCGAAGCCCTTGAACCATGGTGCGGCATCGGGGAGGCGGTCCTTCCATTGGCGCACCTTGAAGATGCGCTGGTAAGGAAATCCACCGCGTTCCCAGGCGCGGGTGTGGAAGAGGGGTCCTTCCGGATGAAACGTGGCGGCCGGCAGGCGGGTGCTGAGCCAGGAGATCAGGAGGTGGGTGGCGGGGATGCCGAGGCAGTTGATGACCGCGATCCAGAGGTTGGGAAGTTCAATCCACATGGCGGCCTTTCCAACGGTTTTTGACGCCGAGTTTGCGTTCGATGACGGCGGTGAAAAACAGCGTCTGATAGAAGCACAGGGAGACGGGGAAGAAGAGCGCGTTCAAGGGTGAGAAATTTCCGGCGAGCCGAAAGGCGACGAGGCATTGGGCGGCGCAGAATAAGTAGGCCGCGGCACTTGCGATTTGGAAGGTGGGGTCGGCGAAAGGGGTGAATGCGAGGCCGACGCAGGCCAGCATGGCTCCGGTGATCCAGAGCGTGGTGAAGATGAGCGCGCGGGGAGCGGTGCTTCCGGCTCCGCTGGCGAAGCCTTTTTTCCAACTGGTCCAGAGCTGCCGCAGGCCGCCGGGAAACATGCGCATGCGGATGCATCCGCGGCCGAGGTAACAATCGCGCGGAATGTCCAAGGCTTCGAGATGGCGGGCGAGATGGAAGTTTTCAAGAATCTCGCCACGCACGGACTGGTGGCCGCCGACATCCTGATAGAGCGCTTGCGGGATGAGCAGGCATTGGCCGAACAGAGCGGACTCGCGGGATGGATCCCGCTGGATGCCGAAGGCATTGATGCCTGCGAGCATGATGACGTTGAAAAACGCGGAGAGTTCCTCGAAGGGCCGCCGGATGGTGTGGTAGGGGCAGATGGAGGAAACCCGGCCTGGATGGCGGGAGAGGCTGGCGATTTTTCCGAGTCCGCCGGGCTCCAACCGGGTGTCGGCATCGAGGAAGAGGAACCAGTCGCCGGTGGCGGCTTGTGCGCCTTGTTGGCAGGCCCACGGTTTGCCTTTCCATTCCGGTGGAAGCGCCGGGGGGCGGATGACGCGCGCGCCGTGGGCGGTGGCGATGGCGGCGGTTGCGTCGGTGGAGTCATCATCCACGACGATGACTTCACGGGGGGTGGCGGATTGTTCTGAAATGGATTCCAGCAACGCGCCGATATTGGCCTCCTCGTTACGGGCGGGGATGATGATGGAGATGGATTCCGCGGCATGGGGCTGACCCGCGCCGGGAAGAAAACGAGGTCTGCCGAGCACGAGCCAGAGAGCAGGCGAACAAAGCGCGGCGGCGATGGGGAGGAGAATGAGCATGGCCGGGGGTCAGGCCGGTGGGTGGCGGGCGATGATACGATCGGCGACTTTCTGGCCGGAGAGCACCACCATGGGCATGCCGCCGCCGGGGTTGGTGCTGCCGCCGCAGAAGTAGAGGTTGCGGTATTTGCCGCTGGTTTTGGGGGCTTTGAAGCCGTGGTTTTTCTTCCAATCGGTGACGACGCCGTAGATGGATCCGCCGTTGGAGCGGTACATGCGCTCGATGTCCACGGGGGTGAGGATGTCTTCGGTGACGATGTTTTCGCGGAGATCCTTGAGGCCGAGGCGTTCCATTTTTTCCATGATGCGGTCGCGGAGTTTCATGTAGTCCTCATGGGTGATGCCGGAGCCATCCTCGAGCGGCGGGATGTGGGGGAGGATCTTGATGTTGTCATATCCTTCCGGCGCCTTGGATGGGTCGGTGCGGGTGGGAGCGACGACGTAGAGGGTGGGATCCTCGGGCAGTTGCTTGTCGTGGAAGACGGTTTTGAAGTGTTTGTGCTGGTTTGCGGAGTAGAAGAAATTGTGGTGGGCAAGTTGCGGGTAGAGCTTGCGGGTGCCGATGTGGATGACGAGGCCGGAGCAGGCGGGTGCGAACTTGCGGAACTTGCGCAGGAAACGCGGCGATTCGCCGAGCAGTTGGTCATAGGTGGGAATGACCTCCATGTTGCTGACGACGAGGTCGCTTTGGAAAGTGTGCCCATCCGCAAGGGTGAGGCCGGTGACGCTGCGACCTTTCCGGTTGATGGCGGTGACGTCGGCGTTGAGGTGGACGGGGATTTGCATTTCCTCCATCAGTTTCCCGAGCCCCTCGGCGAGGGCGTACATGCCTCCGCGTACATACCAGAGGCCGTAGTCGAACTGGATGACGGGCATGAGGTTCATGTAGCCGGGCGAGTCGAGCGCGGACGATCCGACGTATTTGATGAAGTATTCAAAGATCCGGCGGAGCGGCTCGCTGGTGAAATGGCCGGCGATCGATTGGGCCATGGTGTTGCGGTAATCGATCCGCGAACCGAGGCGCTTGAAGCCATAGTAGCGGAGGAACTCCCAGAGGTTGTCGAGTCCGTGGCGGAAGTAGCCTTCATCGACGATGTCGTATTGCTTGCGGGCGTAGTCGAGGAAAGCCTGGAACTCGCGCCAGTGGGCGGCGGGGTCGCCGGCGAGTTTGCCGAGTTCGCGGCGCATGGCATCCGGTTCCTGATAGAGATCGAGCACGAGTCCGTCTTCGAAGAAATTCCGCCAATGCGGGGTGACGGGGTCGAGA
>JBFEQB010000082.1:0-8720 GCA_041549835.1 Luteolibacter sp.
CTGAGCGAGTGATTGAGTTTCCCCGGCGCCCTTTGGTGATGGGGATTGTGAACGTGAACGATGATTCGTTTTCGGGGGACGGGACGCTGGACTTCGCGGCGGCGGTGGAAATGGCCCGGGCGCAGGTGCGGGCGGGGGCGGACGTGATCGACGTGGGGGCGGAGAGTGCGCGGACGAATCGCGGGGCGGTGCCGGTGGCGGAGGAGGTGCGGCGGTTTCAGGGGTTTCTGGAGCGATGGACCGAGGTGTGGGCGGGCGCGGAGCCGCGGGATGAGGCGCAGGTTTGGCCGCCGGTGCTCTCGGTGAACACGTGGCGGCCGGAGGTGGTGGACGAGGTTTTGCGGCCGGGGAAAGTGGAGCTGCTGAATGACATGGGCGGGTTGCCGGACGACCGGAATGCACGGCTTTGTGCGGATCACGGGGCGGCGTTGTTGATGATGCACAGTGTGGGCGAACCGAAGATTCCGCACGTGCACCAGCAGTGGGACGATGTGATGGGGGAGATGGAACGTTTTTTTGAGGAGAAGCTCGCGCTTGCAGTGGCGGCCGGGCTGCCGGCGGAGGCAGTGGTCTTGGACCCGGGGATCGATTTTGCGAAACAGCGCGCCGACAACCTCACGGTGTATAGGGACCTGGGGCGCTTGCAGCGGTTCGGGCGGCCTGTGCTGGTGCCGGTGTCACGGAAGACGGTGATTGGCGAGGTGCTCGGCTTGGCGGACCCGTGCGAGCGGGATGCGGGCACGATCGCCTGCATCGCGGCGTCGATGGCGCGCGGGGCGCAGATGTTTCGGGTGCATGATGTGGCTGCCGCGTGGCAGGCGGTGAAAGTGCTGGACGGGCTGCGCTGAAATTCGATTGCCCGCCAGCATGGCGCGGGGCAGAGTCCCGCCCGCCCATGCATCAGCGCCCGCCGAAAAAGTTTGTTCCCACGCCTTTCGAGTATCATCAGGAAATCGAGTTGACGATCGACTCGCTGACGAATCTCGGTGCGGGGGTCGGCCGGATCGACGGCTGGGTGGTGTTCGTGCCCTTCGCCCTGCCGGGGGAAACGGTGAAGGCCCGGGTGTTCCGCAATGACAAGAACCACTCGCAGGCGGATCTGATCGAAGTGCTGGTACCCTCGCCGGACCGGGTGGAGCCGGTGTGCCCGTTGTTCGGGAGTTGCGGCGGCTGCCAATACCAGCACCTCGACTATGAGAAGCAACTCGCGTGGAAGACCCGCCAGGTGGGGGAGCTCATGAAGCACATGGCGTCGGTGGTTTTTCCGGTGAATCCGTGCCTTTCGACGGAGCAGATCTGGCATTACCGGTCGAAGATCACGCCTCATTTCGACAGGCCACGGAATGGCGTGATTGGTGAAATCGGTTTCCTCGCCAACGGCCAGCGCTCGCGGATCATCGATGTGCCGCAGTGTGCGATCGCGATGGAAACGATCAACGCGGCACTGCCGGAAATCCGCGGGGACGTCCGGGCCAAGGCGCACACGTTCAAGCGCGGCTCGACCATCCTGATGCGGGCCACCGGGGACCGGGTGGAAACCGACTTCCGGGCCACCGCCACCGAGCGGGTGGGGGACCTGACGTTCCAATTCCTGGCCGGCGATTTTTTCCAGAACAACCCGTTCATCCTGCCGGCGTTCACCGGTTACGTCGCGAAACAGGCGGCGACGGATGGCGTGCGTTTTCTCGTGGATGCCTACTGCGGTTCCGGCTTGTTCGCGCTGACCCTGGCGAAACATTTCGAAAAGGTCGCGGGCGTCGAGGTTTCGGAAACCTCCTGCGAATGGGCGCGCAAGAACGCCGCCGCCAACCAGATCTCAAACGCCAACTTCCTCACCGCCTCCGCCGAGGACATCTTCGCGGAAATCAACTTCCCGGCGAGGGAAACCGCCGTGGTGATCGATCCGCCGCGCAAGGGATGCACGCCGGAGTTCATCGACCAGCTCGTGGGGTTCGGTCCCGCCCGGGTGGTTTATGTTTCCTGTGATCCAGCCACCCAGGTGCGGGATCTCAAATTGCTCGGGATGGGCGGATACCAACTTTCCGATGTGCAGCCGTTCGACCTTTTCCCGCACACGCGGCACTTGGAGTGTGTGATGACTTTGGTGAAGGCGTGAACCGGATTTCCGATTTTTGAAGCCATCGAACAGTTGTTGGCGGTGATTGTGAATAACTTGGGAAGACTTTTGGGAGAGGCTAATCCCATTAATTGCGACAAAAACGTTACATGCCGCGCATCCCCCGTGCCGAGGGTCCGTCAGGCGGCCGGAGTGGCTGTCCTGTTTGACTCCGCCCTCGACTGGTTCCAAGGGTCGAAACGAAAGATCGGATTCAAAACCGTTGAATTGCAGTGAATTGCAAAGATGTTCCGAGCGGATTCACGGCTATTGGCAAGTTATTCACACGCCTTTGGTCTGTTGATGGCCGTCGGCAGGTTCTGCGGCGGAAACCGTCTCATGAAGTTCGTGGATTTCGATGGGGCGCAAAAAATGCGGAGTTCTGGTGGTGTGAATAACTTGGGGAAACTCACACAAAGCTTGTGATTTGAGGGGGTTCGGGCGTTGTGGCTTTGATCGTATTGAATCGGTCTAACCCCCGATGGGACTTTGCGCTTTACGCCTTGCGCGGGAGTCTTCAGACCAGTGGGGCCGTCCCGCGGATAAGTGCGGACTGCATTTCAATTCATTCAAACCATCCATCATGGACATTCAAATCGCCACTCTTTGCGACTTCGCAGCCGACTACAATGGCAAGCTCGTCATCTCCGGAACCTTCGACACGCTTGCCGCCCGCGCCGTGCCGGTCGTGCATCCGGCCTGTGCGCTCGCGATGCGTTTCTGCTTCACGCCGGAAGATGCCGGCCGCCACAAGCTCTCGATCAACATCATCAACGAGGACGGCGAATCGCTCGATCCCAACAACATGCCGATCGAACCGGAGTTCGACGTGCAACTGCCCAACAACGTGCCGTTCCTCACCCGCAACATCGTGATGAATCTCCAAGGGCTCCGTTTCCCCGAGGTCGGCATCTACTCGATCGATATCGGCTGTGACGGTGAAATCCTCGTCCGCCTGCCGCTGCGCATCGTGCAAGTCAAGCAGGACGCGAACGGCAACACCCAGATGGCCTGATCCGCCGGAATTTCCCCAAGCGCGCCACGGGCCAGTCATCCGGTCTTCGTGGCGCGTTTTTGCTTTCAGGCGGATGTCATTCCGCCAGTCCCCGCACGAAGCGGGTGAAAAACCCGGCACCCTGTTTCAAGGCCTCGACTTCGATGAACTCGTCCACGGTATGTGCCTGATCGATCGATCCCGGGCCAATGCAGATGCTCGGCACGCCGCCGTTTGATAGATGCGCGGCATCGGAAAACCACGGTGCGCCCGCAAGCCCGGAGCCGAGTTCCAGTAATTTCCGCACCATCGGATGCGCTGCTGAGGTTTCCATCGGAGGGTTCTCATGTGGGTTGACGATTTCCACCGGCAGATCGTGAAACTCCAGGGTTTCCGTGAGCAATCGCAGCGCGCCGCCCGCTGCGGCGAGCGACGGCGTGATGCGGATATCGATTTCCGCCTCCGCGAGATCCGGCACGATGTTGGGCCGCGCGCCGCCGCGGATCACGCCGATGTTGAGGGTGGAGTGGCCTAGCACCGGATGGGTGTGGGTGGCGAGCTCCGCGCCGAGGTGGCAGTCCAGACGATCGAGCGCGCGGGTGAGCTTGAGAATCGCGTTTTCCCCTTTTTCCGGCATCGAACTGTGCGCCGCCCTGCCGGTGGCGCGCAGTGTGGCCCACAGCGAGCCCTTGGTGACATGCACGATCTCCATCGCGGTCGGTTCGCCAACCAGTGCGAACTGATAGTCCGCGCCGTGGCGTTTCGCAAAATCCTTCGATCCCCATTGGCCGGATTCCTCACCCATGAAGGCCACGAAGTCCACGGCTGTCGGCAGATCCGCGAGCAGGTCGCGGTTTTCATGCAGCGCCCACAGCATGGCGGCCATCGGCCCCTTGGTGTCGGACGCGCCGCGGCCCCATAACTTGCCGTCGCGGATTTCAGCGGAGAAGGGATCGATGGTCATGCCGCCGACTCCGACGGTGTCAAGATGAGGCCCTAGCAGAACCCGCGGCCGGCCGTCCAGAGGTGCGAAGCGGGCGATGAGGTTGGGCCTGCCGGGTTTGATTTCCTGAAGGGTCACCTCGGCACCGATGGATTCGAGCCAGCCGGAGAGGAAAATCGCGAGGGTTTCCTCTCCCGTCTCGCCGGTGCCCGGAACGTTGTCCGGATTCACCGAAGGGATGCGGACCAACTGCTGGAGAAGTGAAATCACGTCCTGGCTCATGACCGAAGACTGGTGTTTTTGCCACGGCCGCGCAAGGGCGGATCGAACTCCGCGTTCTTTGCAACGTGGTTCTATGGCGATTTTTTCGCGTAGGCGGCTTTGACTTGTGCGACGAATTCCCGATCGCCTTGGCTGAGGCGGCTGAGCGGTAGCACGACCGGCTTCCGGTTGACGAGCAGCCGGATTTTTTCCTCCCGCGTCACGGTGGGGTATTTGGGCACCTCGGGTGGGGCGGGAGGGGGTCCACCTTGGATTCCCTCCACCACCATGTCTTCGAAGGCGATCAATTTTCCCTCAACGAGTTTGCCCTCGGTGCTGGTCCACAGCCGGGAGACGGAAAGGGTGATGTAGCTGGTGTGGCGGACTTTCGGGTTTTCCTTCGGTATGACCTCCACACCGCCCGAGGTGCCTCCACCGATGGCACGCGGTTTGAATTTACCCGGCATCCCAGGAATCACCATTTGCGCCATGCAACCGCCTGTCAGAAGCAAGAACGCCAGTGAACTTATGACCGGGGATTGCATAAGGAAACCCCTACGCCGGATTCGCTGCGCTGCCAAAGCAAATCCCGGGTGGCACAAGGTGCGGAGATGGTGTAATTCCACGGCATGTCCGATTTTCCTCCGTATTCATGCGCCTTGGTGACGGGCGCTTCGTCCGGCCTTGGCGAGGAATTCGCACTGCAGCTCGCGCCACGGGTGAAGCACCTCGTGCTGGTTGCCCGCCGTGCTCCGCTGCTGGAGGATCTCGCATTGCGCATCCGGCAGACGTTTCCGCTGGTGACGGTTTCGGTGTGCTCGGCGGATCTGGCGGACGCCGGAGAACGGGACCGCTTGCTCCGCGCGCTGGCGGATCAGGGACAGGCGCCCGACTTGTTGGTCAACAATGCGGGGCTCGGTGATTACGGCGAATTCGCGACGGCGGAGTGGTCCAAACTTGAAGCGATGTTGCGCGTCAACGTGGAGGCTCTCACGCATCTCGCCCACGCGCTGATTCCGGGCATGATCCGCAACGGTCGCGGCGCGGTGGTGAACGTTAGCTCGCTCGCCAGCCTGTTGCCGATCCCGGACTTCGCGGTCTATGCGGCGACGAAGGCCTACGTGACGAGTTTTTCCGAAGCGCTGCGCATCGAACTTCGTGGCCATGGCATCCCGGTGCTGGCGGTGTGCCCGGGGCCGGTGCACACGAATTTCGGTAAAGTGGCCCACCGGGACGAACACGTGCCGGGCATGCCGGTGCGCGAGTGGTTTTACGTGCCCCGCGAGCAGGTGGTCAGGGAGTCTCTAACGGCCTTGGAGCGGGACCGCGCGCGGGTTTATCCGGCGCTCAAAACCGCCGCCGCCGCGCTGGCGATCTCGGCGGTGCCGATCCTCCTCCTGCGCCTGGTGATGGGATTCCGCCCGCGGAAACGTTAGGTTCACCCGTTGAGCTTGGCGAGCGCCTTGGGCAGGAACACGCCGTCCTTGCGGATGAGCTTGCCATCGAAGCGGATCTCGCCGCCGCCCCAGTCCTTGCGCTGGATGCTGACCATGTCCCAGTGGACCTGTGAGCGGTTGCCGTTGTCCGCATCCTCATAAGCCTGGCCGGGTGTGAAGTGGAACGAGCCGGCGATTTTCTCGTCGAAGAGGATGTCGCGCATCGGTTCGCGGATCACCGGATGGAAACCGAGCGCGAACTCGCCGATGTAGCGCGCGCCTGGGTCGCTATCGAGGATCTTGTTGAGTTGTTTGGTTTTCGCGCCGGCATCCGCCTTGACGATTTTTCCTTTGGAAAACTCGAGCCGGATGGAGTCGAACGGGATGCCCTGATAGATGGTGGGCGCGTTGTAGGTGATCACGCCCTCGGCGGAATTGCGGACGGGAGAGGTGAAAACCTCGCCATCGGGGATGTTGTAATTTCCGCCGGAGTAAAGAGCCGGGATATCCTTGATGGAGAATTTCAGATGGGTTCCGGGGCCGGTGATCTCGACGCGGTCGGTCCGGTTCATGAGGTTTCTGAGGGCTTTCATCGCAGGGATGAGCGCCTTGTAATCGAGCAGGCAGACCTTGAAATAAAAGTCTTCGAAGGCCTCGGTGCTCATTCCCGCCTGCTGGGCCATCGAGGGTGCCGGCCAGCGCAGCACACACCACTTGGTTTTCTTCACGCGATGGTCGAGGACGGGGCGCATGTTTCTCATCGCGAGCTGCATGTTGGCGGCCGGGACATCGGAGTTTTCCGCGATGTTGTGCCCGCCGCGGATGGCGATGTAGGCATCCATGTCCTTCATTTCGGCCAGCAGGTGCTTGGCGAGCAACGAGTATTGCGCGTCGTTGGCCCCCTTGAGCATCTCGCGCGTGAGGCGGCTTTGATGGACACGGAGGAATGGCAGAGCGCCCTTGGCGCGGGCTTCGCGGATCAGGGCGATGCCGATGGAGTCCGGGACGTCGTGGAGATCGATGAGGACTTTTTCGCCCTTTTTGAGCGAGGTGGAATAGCGGACCAGTTGGCGGGCGAGGGCGTCGATGCGGGCGTCGTGCATGGACGGTGTGATAGCGGGCGGGGTTACACCTTCCAAGCGCCAAGTGAACGCGGAATTTCCGAGACCCGCACACGCTCTTCCCTTCCGCGTTCCGAGTTCCGGCTTCCCAGTTCGTCATTCCCGCTTTACACCAAGCGCATGGTTCTCGGTGTTCTCGGCTCTGGTTCTGGTTCCAACATGCAGGCGATCCTCGACGCGATCGACGCGGGCACGCTCGACGCGCGCATCGCGCTGGTGCTCTCCGACAACCCGGACGCCTTCATCCTCGAGCGCGCCCGCAAGCGCGGTATCGAGACCGGCGTGATCGATTGCCGCGGATTCAGGACGAAGTTTCCCGAGGAAGCGCAGCAGGAAACCGCGGACCGCCTCAAGGCGGCAGGTGTGGAACTCGTCTGTCTCGCCGGATTCCTGCGCCTGGTGAAACGCCCGCTACTCGATGCATTCCCGGACCGCATCCTCAACATCCACCCCGCGCTATTACCGGCGTTTCCCGGTCTGGAATCCTGGAAACAGGCGCTCGACGCCGGAGCAACCGTGTCCGGGTGCACCGTCCATTACGTCGATGAGGGCATGGACACGGGCCCGATCATCCACCAGGAAACCGTGCCCGTGCTGCCCGACGACACCCCGGAATCGCTGCATGCCCGCATCCAGGTCGTAGAGCACCGCCTCTACCCCCTCGCCATCGCCAAGGCTGCGCGGAATCTTCCACTGATCACTGGTCACTGATCACTTTACACACTCTTTTCCCCATGCCCCGCGCCGCCCTCCAGCTTCTCCACGAACGCCTCACCGCCACGGTGCTCGGCTCGGAAGACGCTGCCTCGCTGCTTCTAACGGCGCTGCTTGCACGCGGCCATGTCCTGATCGAGGGTGCTCCGGGGATCGGGAAAACCACGCTCGCCCACACGCTAGCCTCGTCCATCGGCGGGGACTTCAAGCGCGTCCAGTTCACGCCCGACCTGCTTCCCGCGGATCTGCTAGGGTTTTCGCTCTACCGCATGCAGCGCGATGAATTTGAATTTGTCCCGGGTCCGGTCTTCGCGAACTGCCTGCTCGCGGATGAGATCAACCGTGCCTCGCCGCGGGTCCAGTCAGCTTTGTTAGAAAGCATGAACGAAGGCCGGGTTTCGCTGGATGGCGAGACCCGCGTGCTGCCTCAGCCATTCATCGTCATCGCCACCCGCAATGATACGGACGCCACCGGCACTTTTCCGCTGCCGGAGCCGCAGCTCGATCGCTTCCTGCTCTCCATCGCCATGGATCTGCCGGACGTCGCCCTGCAAAGCCGCATCCTGATGGCCCACGCCAGCGGCGAAATCCCGGCGCTGAACGGCGATGCTGCGCTCGTTTCTCCCGAACAGATCCTCGGCCTCCAGCGGTCCGCCGCCGCCATGCCGGTGGCCGAGACCATCGCCGGCTACATCACCGCGCTTTGTGAAACCCTGCGGCGCCTGGCTGGCTCCGAGCACTCGGTTTCCATCCGCGCCTCGCTGGCCGTGATGCAAGCCGCGCGCGCCCACGCCTTCCTCGAAGGCACTCCCGCAGTGCATCCGGACCATGTGCAGGCGGTGTTTTCCGCGGTCATGCGCCACCGGGTCAATACCGACGACGGCGGCGATCCCGCGCTCTGGATCAGCGAGGCGGTGGAGCGCACGCCGGTGCCGTGAACCGCTCGCGCAGGGCGCACGTGGGCGATGTGAAAGGACGGGAAAGCGGAAAGCAGGGATTCGGCGTATTGCGCCATGATTCATGACACCCGGACTTGGTTGGTTTTATGGCTTTTGGTGGTGGATTTGGCGAGGACTTCCGCTGGTGGGGGCGGAGTGGAGGCACCGGGAGCGATAGCGACCAGAGCCGGAACGCA
>JBFEQB010000083.1:0-8694 GCA_041549835.1 Luteolibacter sp.
ATCGACGCGAACCGCTGGATTTTCGGCCTCGTGGTGGCGGTGATCGTCGGCCTTGTCATCATCGGGGGGATTTCGCGGATCGGTCAGGTCACCAGCCGGTTGGTGCCCCTCATGACCGTGGTCTACGTGCTGGGCTGTCTGGTGGTGTTTCTCGAGCATTGGGACAAGATCGGTGAAACCTTCAGCCTCATCATCACCGGTGCCTTCAATACCAAGGCGATGGCGGGCGGGGCGATCGGCGTCATGCTTGTCGGCATCCAGCGCGCGGCGTTCTCGAACGAGGCCGGCGTCGGTTCCGCGCCGATCGCCCATGCCGCGGCGAAAACCCGCTTTCCGGCCAGCGAGGGCATCGTCGCCCTGCTCGAACCGTTTATCGACACGGTGGTCGTCTGCACCATGACCGCTCTGGTGGTGATCTGCACCGGTGACTACCTCAACACCGGTAAAGACGGGGTCACCATCACCTCGGATTCCTTTTCGAGTGTCGTGCCCTGGTTCAAATACGTGCTCTCGGCGGCGGTCATCCTGTTCGCCTTGTCCACCTTGATCACGTGGTCCTACTACGGCCTGCAGGCATGGAAATTCCTTTTCGGGAAATCCAATGCCGCAGACATCGCCTACAAGATCCTGTTCTGCCTCGTCATCGTGATCGGCGCTGCGATGGCCCCGGGAAATGTGGTCGACTTTTCCGATGCGGTGCTTCTCGCCATGTGTTTCCCGAACCTGATCGGTGTCTATCTCCTGCTACCGGTTGTCCGGCGGGAATTGGACCGTTATCTTGCATTCACCCGCCGAGTCGATAGCGGGGAGTCCATCGACAAGGCCCACGCCCACGTCACTTCACTCAATCATTGAGCGGTCCCTCCAAGGAGCTTGCCCGGACCATGGCTTGTTCCTCTCATCATTCGATGATTTTCCGTCTTCGCGCGACTCCCCGCGACTTTTGCGCCTTGGCGGTTTGTAATTCTTCTTCCATCGTCCCCCCCGCGCATGGCCCGCCAATACACCCTCCACAAAAGCACCCCGGCCCACGCCTCCGGCATCGACTACCCGGCCGCGCTCAACGCCGAGCAATACGCCGCCGTCTCCTCTCCGCCCGGCCACGCACTCGTCATCGCCGGCGCCGGTTCCGGGAAAACCCGCACGCTCACCTATCGCGTCGCCTGGCTGCTCGACCACGGCATCGACCCCCGCCAGATCCTCCTGCTCACCTTCACCAACAAGGCCGCCCGCGAGATGACCGAACGCGTCCGCGAACTCGCCCCGCATGATACCTCCGCATTGTGGGCCGGAACCTTCCACTCGATTGGCTCCCGCATCCTGCGCCGCCACGCCTCCGATCTCGGTTTCACCCGCTCGTTTTCCATCCTCGACCGCGACGACCAGAAATCCCTGCTCAAGACCGTCATCGCCGATTGCAACATCGACACCAAACAACGCCGCTTCCCCAAGCCCGACGTGCTCGCCTCGATGTTCTCCCTTATCGAAAACACCGACAGCTCCCTCGAACAGGTCATCGCCGACCGCTACGACCACCTCTACGACTGGATAGCGGAAATCGAGAAGGTCCGTGACGGTTACATTGCCAGGAAACTCGACACCAACTCGATGGACTTCGACGACCTGCTCGTCCTCACCGTCCGCCTCTTCGAGCAGTTTCCCGACGTGCTCGAGCTCTATCAGCAACGCTTCAGGCACATCCTCGTCGACGAATATCAGGATACCAACAGCGTCCAGGGCCGCATGATCGACCTGCTCGCCGGGGAAACCAACAGCCTCATGGCCGTCGGCGACGACGCGCAATCGATCTACTCGTGGCGCGGCGCGGACATGTCACTGATCCTCGGTTTCCCGAAAAAATATCCCGGCGCGCAGGTCTTCACCATCGAGACCAACTACCGCAGCGTGCCCGAGATTCTCGAGCTCTCGAACGCCGCCATCCGCGCCAACCTCGCCCGCTACGAGAAGGACCTCCGATCATCGCGCGAGGCGCTCGGCGTGAAACCCGCGCTCGTCGCTGTGCCGGACCCCGGAACCCAGGCCGCCTTCGTCGCCCAGCGCATCGAGGAACTCCGCGAACTCGGCGTCCCGCTCGATGAAGTGGCCGTGCTGTACCGCGCCCACTTCCAGAGCCTCGAGATCCAGATGGAACTCACCAACCGCGGCATTCCGTTCACCATCACCAGCGGCCTGCGTTTCTTCGAGCAGGGCCATATCAAGGACGTCGCCGCCTTCATGCGCTTTGTCGTCAATCGCCGCGACGAGGTATCCTTCCTCCGCATGGCCTCACTGCTCCCCGGCATTGGCCCCGGCTCCGCCACCAAACTCTGGAACGAGTGGCTCAAGACCGGCTGGTCCGAAAACGACAAACCGCCGCCGCTCTGGTCGTCCTTGCTGCTCAAGTTCAAGGTCCCCAAAAAATCCGCCAAGCACTGGGAGCAACTCTGCTACACCCTCGACGAACTCACACCCGACGGCGAATTCGCCACGCCGTCCGACATGATCTTCTCCATCCTCGAAGGCGTGTATAAAGACTACCTCAGCGCCAGTTTCGACAACGCCGAATCCCGCCGCTCCGACCTCGAAAAACTCTCCGAATACGGCGGCAACTTCACCGACATCCTCGAGTTCCTCGCCCAGCTCTCCCTCATGAGCTCCACCGACGACCCACTCTCCCAATCCAAAATCCAAAATCAACAATCAACAATCATCAATCAGGACCAAGTCACCCTCTCCTCCATCCACCAGGCCAAGGGTCTTGAATGGAAAGCCGTGTTCCTGATCTGGCTCGTCAACGGCCAGTTCCCTAACGGCCGCATCCTCGAAGCCGACGACCAGGAGATGCTTGAAGAAGAACGCCGCCTCTTCTACGTGGCCCTCACACGGGCCAAGGACGAGCTTTACCTCAGCTATCCGATGATGAATCCCAAGTCCTACAGCGGAGACGTCATCTGCCGGCCATCGCAATTCTTGGACGACTTCCCGCAAGACCTTGTCGAGGAATGGAACGTCGGCAACGACGACCCATGGGCGGACGATGAACCATTTTGACCGCAGGCGACTTGCCATCGCCATGCCCCCGTTCAGCACCGCTCAAGCCAAAGAACTGCAACCTCAATCATCCACCATCAAGGGTTTTTCTCATCGCTGTTTCTTGTGGGTCGGGACAGCTCCCGTCGCCTCATAAATCGAGCACGCTCAAAGATTCCGTAACGGCCGGGCATTGAGGCTACCATGGCGGCTTTGTTTCTGGTGGTTGATTTTTGCCTCCCTTACTCCTCCTGCGCATAGAGCCGTCCGCATGACGTCTCCACAGACGGTCTTTGAGACGGCGGAAAAGGTCCGCATGGTTTTTGCTGGTGCCCGCGCTGACCTCGCTGGAGATTTCCGCCTGTGAACCCACCTTGCCCATGGCTTCCCGCAGTGAGTGAAATCCATGATTTCACCATCACGCGGCGGCACGGCTCCGATCGGGGATCGGCGTTTTATCAGGATGCGCTGCGTTACGCCCAGTCCCAATGGGTTTCCGGAAAGCCGGCGCAGGCGGTCCTCCAACTCGATAAAGCCTGGATGGCCGACCTTCCGGCGGGGCATCCGGTGTTGGTCAGCGATCCGGCGCCCTATCCGGCACTGGCATGGATTTTGGCGCGAGCCGCTGACGGGACCTGCGGGTATTTGGGCAACCCGGTGCGGCATTTCCAGCACCTCGCCAGCCGCATGAGCGGCCCGAGGTCGGAGATCCGCGCGTGGCGGGCTTGGTTGTGTTTGCATCTTTCGGAGCAGGTCCTGCCTCGAAGTGGATTTGCCAGGGACGGCCGGCAAATTGGACGCGAGGGGCTTTGGATTCCCGGATTCGGACGCTCGCTTGCCGGCGTGGCGAAATACGGATGGACGAATGAGGCTGTCATCGCGGAGAATTGCCTGCGGCTTTCGAATCGGAAAATCCATTGAGTTTCCAGCAATCTCCCCGCAACCGATCGTTTTTATTGGGGTTTGATCCCCGAAATCCTCCATTCCCATGCAAAATCCCTGGATCTTCCCTGCCGCGACCTTGTTGGTGGGTGCCATTGGCGGCTACATCTCCGGTCAAAACATCCATTCTGCCAGTGAGCCGTCTGCTGCCGAAAACACCGCCGTTAGGACGCGTTCTTCCAGCCGTTTTGAGCCGATATCGGCGGCAAACGGCAAACGCACCAAACGCCCTGCCGGAGTGGCCGAGATCGAGCGGATACCGGGGAGTTCCAATCGGATTCAAGCGCTGATGGAGTTCTATTCCAGCCTCACGCCGGATCAACTCGAAGAGGAAGCGCGGAAACTTGAGGACCTGCCGATGAACGAGCGCATCATGGCTTCGTTTCTTCTTTTCGGGCATTGGGCCGAGGTCGATCCGACTGCAGCCATGGCGTTTTCCAATACCATGGGCTTCGGCGGGGCTTTCGTCCGTCCGACCATTCTTCAAAGCTGGGCGAGTGTGGATCCCGCGAATGCCGCTAGGTATTATGGCGAAAATCCGCGTGAGTTCGCGATGATGGGCATGATGGCCGGCGGGCGCGGCCCGATGGGCGGACAAGGTCCCGCATCGATCATCGCCAGCGAGTGGGCGCGTCAGGATCCTCTCGCGGCCATGGCTTGGGCCAGTTCCCTGACCACGGACAAGAGTCAGGCGATGTCGGCCGTTGTCGGCGAAGTGGCGAAGACAGATCCTGCGAAGGCCGCCGAAATGCTCGTTTCCATGGATGGCGACGACAAAGGCCGTGCCTACCGCACGGTGGCGGAACAATATGGAGCGTCCAATTTCAGCGAAGCCCAGGCATGGATCCGCACCTTGCCGGCGGATGAACAGGACGGAGCCCTTGCCGCCGCGATCAGCGGACTCGCCAGGAACGATCCTCAATCCGCCGCGAAACAGGTCGCTCTGATGGCGGCGGGAGATTCCAAGGACCGCGCCATCTCCGACGTGGTGGGACCGCTCGCCCGAGTGGATCCACAGGCCGCCGCGGAGTTTCTTAGCAAACAGGGCAGCGAGGAGGCGCAACAGGACAGCATGCGTGAGTTGATGCCCGCGTGGGTCGCGCAGAACTCCTCGGCCGCTTTGACTTATGCCTCTTCCCTACCCGTCGGCGACGTCCGGGACAGCGCTCTCCGATCCTATGTTTGGAGCAATCACAGCGCCGCCCCGACCGACCTGATTGGGGTGGCCGAAGGCATTTCGGATGAAAGGGACCGCAGCCGGATGATCAGCATGACCGTGGGCCGTTGGATGCGGGAGGATGCGGCCGCGGCCAAGTCCTATCTTGAGCAGTCCACCACTCTTTCCGAGGATGCCAAACAACGCATTCTTGACGGAGGCTTCATGAGGGGGCGCCGCGGTCGCGGTCGCAATTAAATGATCCAAGGAAAGCCGTGGTTCCTCCGGGAGCCGTGGCTTTGGGCTTTCAGCTGCGGCATTGCTGATCGAGGACAAGGAACGCCCCGCCGGCTCCGTGTCCGTCTGTGAGAAAGTGGTCGCCCCGCCCGGTGGACTCGCTGAGGAACTCTCCGAACGTCTGAAGGTGCGCCCCCGAGGTCCAAGGTTCGCTCCATTTCATCAGGTCGGTGAAATTGACATCGGCGGTGAGATCCTGCCTGCCGGGGTTTTGATAGATCGCCGGGCCTTCGAGTCGCTGCTGCAGCAGGTAGGCACGGAGGGTGCCGTTCGGCCGGCGCTGATAGAGCGCGTCCGCGTTGGAGCCGTAGTCGATGGTGAGCATGCGACCGGCTTTCCACAGTGGCAGCCACTCCCTGAGCCAATGGTGATAGGAATCATGGATCTCGATCCATTGTCCGTGTGGATGAGCTGCGGAAAAGGCGGAGGATTCGGGTAGCGGGGCGGGCTGCATCAGGGACTCGGTGGCGTTTCCCTTCCCATCGAGCGAAACGGCGAGTTCCCGCCAGCCGTCAGTGGTTTTTTGATATCTCCGCACCGGAAAGGCATCGACCAGTTCATTGGAAAAAATCACGGCTCTGCCTGCGCAGGCGGAGAGGGCGGCCGCAGGTGAATCATACCAAGCCGCCTTGCTGCCTAACCGTTCCCGCTGGATTTTGGCAAGTGGCCTTGAGGTCTCCACCAGATGCAGGCGGGTTCTCCAGCGGATCCGCCACGGCAGGTGTCTCAGGACGGTTGCCGCGAGTTTTCCCTCACCGGGGCCGATCTCGATCAGATCCCGGCAGCGGGTCTGGTGCAGTGCGTGGGCGGCCCATCTGGCGATCGCCCTTGCGGGAGCCTCCGAGAGCATCGGCGCGGTGGTGAAATCACCACGACGGCCGACGCCGGTGATGCGGCGGGCGTAGTAGCCCCTCTGCGGATCGTGCAGTGCCCGCCGCATGAATTCCTCGAACGGGATGGGGGTGGGGGTGTGCATCATTCAACGAAACAACCGCGATCCTTGCGGAGCGCGGTTGTTTGAAAACGTTGTTGAAAACCGGAGAAAGGTCAGGCTTCGGTTTCCTTGGCCGCAGCGGTGCGGGCCTTGCGGATCATGCTGTTGACGGTGTCGGAAGGCTTGGCGCCGACCGAAAGCCACTTGTCAGCGAGAGCAAGATCGATCGTGAAGTTGGTGCCTTCCTTGAGCGGGTCGTAGGTGCCGAGTTGCTCGATGTAACGTCCGTCGCGGCGCTTGCGGCTGTCCACGGCGACGATTTTATAATAAGGGCGGTCCTTGGTGCCCTTGCGGTTGAGGCGTAGTGATACTGACATGGTGAAACTCAAGTGAGCTCGCTCCGGGAATCCGGGCGGGCGCGGAAATTGGAAGATACTCAGGGAATTGCCAAGCAGAAACTGCTGAAATTTGGATTTCCGGGGATTTTGCGGTTTGTCCACCCGGCGCGGAATTCACTCGGCGGCCTCCGAGCGTGCGATGAGGGCCGTGAATCGTTCTTCAAGTTGTGCGAGGATTTCGGGGTCCTCGATTTTGCCACCGTCGGCGGTGGTGATGTAGAGGGTGTCCATGGCGACCCCTTTTTCGGTGCAGATCCGGGCGTGCGCGGTGTTCAGGCCATATTCGTTGACGGTGTGGAAAAGGTCATGGAGCAGACCGATGCGGTCGAGGGCCTGGAGTTCGACGGTGGTGCAGGACGGGTGCAGCTCGTTGCTGACGTAGGCGCGCACCGGGACGGGGATTTCGTGATCGTTGCGCGGTTTGAGGAAATTGACCCTACGTTTTAGGTAGCGGTCGGGTTCATAAACCTCGGCGGCGAGGATGCCTTCGAAGGTGGCGAGGAAGCGTTTGCGGGTGTCGGCGTTGGAGACGGTTTCGAAGTTGGTGGTGCAGACGCGGAAGATGTTGACGACGATGCCGTCGGTGCGGGTGAAGAGGTCGGCGGAGAGGATGTTGAGTTGTTCCGACGCGAAGGCGCAGCAGACTTTTTCCAACAGGAGCGGCCTGTCACGGGTGGCGAGCACGAGTTCGGTGTAGCCCTTGTCCGTGTGGTCGATCCACTTGATGCAGGAGGCGAAGGGGGCGTCCTTGGTCTGCTCGCGTTGGAGGAAATGGCGTACGGTGCGCACCTGGGTGACGATGTGCTTTGCCTGGCGGAAGTGGAACGCCGAATCCGGCATCCGCTCGAAGTGGCGCTCGACGTCCGGGTGGTAGTCCTCGCGCATCATGCCGATCACCTCGTCACGCAGGGCCAGGCGGTCGGCGTCGAGTTTCCTGGAGTATTTTTCGCGGCCGTTTTCGAGGAAGGTGCGGGTGGCGGAGTGAAGCTGGAGCATCAGGCTCTCCTTCCAGCCGTTCCAAGACTCCGGGGAGGTGGCGTTGGAATCGGCGAAGGTGAACAGGAATAACGCATCCAGATTGGAGCGGGTTTTGACGATCGAGGCGAACTCGCCGATCACTTCCGGGTCGTCGAGGTTGCGGGTGGTGGCGGTGCGCCAGAAGGTAAGGTGGTTGTCCACCAGGAACATGATCAAGGTCCGCCGAGCACCCCGGATTTGGAGGCGGTTGCAGAGGCGTGCAGCGAGAATGGCCGAGCCGTCGATGTGCTCGCGGACGTTTTCCGCCCGGCCGGCATCGTGGAGGATGACGGCGAGATAGAGGGCGTAAGGGTCCTCGATCTCGTGAAACAAGCGCTTGTAGATCTGCCGGCGCGGATTGGGTTCAGAGACGAGTTGATCGAGTTGTTCCGCACAGCGGAGCGTGTGTTCGTCCGCAGTGTAGCGGTGGAAGAACTCGTGCTGGACGAGGCAGTCGAGCGCGCCGAACTCCGGCAGATAGCGGCCAAGGAAACCGATGCGGTGCATGAGGCGCAGGATGCGTGCGGCCTCGCCCTTGCGCTCGAGGATCGACTGGAAGACCTGGCGGTTGGCCTTGGAGTAGCGGAACGGGCGGTCGATGTCGGCCCAGTGGTTGGCGATGAGCCTGCGTATCTGCGGGCTGAGCTTGAGGTTGCGGACCTGGCAGTGCTGGAAGAGCCGCATCAGGCGGTTCGGGTCGTCCTTGAAGATGTCCGGGCAGGCGGGAAACAGGCGGCCGTCGCGGGCGATGAAACCGTCGAATTCCTCGCGGCTTTTTCTCCGGAAGGTGAGGAACGAGCGGATGCCGGAATCGGTGAGTGAATCCTGCTCGATCTGGAAGGCCTCCATCAGCGAGGTGGTGTGCTGATAGATATGTCGTGTGTGGCGATAGTAATCGCGCATGAAAGCCTCGGTGCTGC
>JBFEQB010000084.1:0-8404 GCA_041549835.1 Luteolibacter sp.
AGCGGAGCGAGGGCAATCCAGTCGGGCGCGCTTCGCGCCACTACCAAACCGCCCGGAGGGCGCAAACCGGGAAAGCCGGAGGAGGCAATCCAGTCGGGCGCGCTAAGCGGGAAAGCCGAAATGGTCGTGGCGAGGTTCAATCATAGGCATGCACCATCAGGACCTTGTTCATGGGAATCCAGTTTTCGTCACTACCGCCGCGGAGGACCAACCATTCGTTGTCCATTCGGACGAGGATGCCTTCCGCGATGTCGGGAGCGTCGAATCCGGTCACGATATTGGCTTTGCCGGCGACCACCGGTTTGGAGGCGGCACGAGGGTCCAGTGTGACCGCGCATCTTTGGCCGAGGGGGAATTCGATCCGCCTCTCGACCGTGGTCGGCGGTTTGATGGGGGTGCGGGCTGCCGACTGTTCGCTTGGAATCCAAGCGGAACAAAATATCAGTGCGATCGCACCACCGACAAATATGATCAATTGTTGTTTCATCGGTTTTTCAGTTTGGGGTTGCGCGCAAGGGGGAACAACGCGCCGGAAACAGGAACCGACGTTTCCACATCATAGCACGATCCACGGTCAGAGCATAAGGAAACCCTTCCGGTGAAGCGGATCATCCACCCGCCCGGCGCTCGCTCATCCAAGTGTAGAGCATGACCCACATGGAAAGGGCCAGGCCGAAGAGCGGGATCTGCAGCGGCAGCGGCAATGAGTAGAGGATGGAAACCACCGGAATCCACACGCCCCAGTTCGCGAAGAGGGTGGGCACCACCACGTTGCGATAGTAGGTCGCGGTGAAAAACACCCGCATCCCGTGCCCACTGTAGCCGCGGTTTTTCCAATCGTAGAGGATCGCGGTGACGGGCGCGGCAAACAACGGGTTGTAGCACAATTGATCGACGAGCACCTTTTTCAGCACCACTGGCAAGGTGGTTTCCGTGCCGAACCAGACTGCCTGAAGGCGATAGAAGCCGTCCACCACCGTGCCCATCAGGCACCAGAACGGGATGGTGAAGAGCAGGTTCGCCACATTCGCGGCGCGGAGTTTCCCCTGTTGGAAAAACACCACGCGCAGGAGCTCCGGAATCAAGGCTCCGGCCACGATGGCCGAAATCCCGGAGTAGCCGTAGCCCCAGCGTTCCTTCACGGCCGCCAGTCGGTTGAGAAGATCGGTCGTCGGCGGATGGAAATAATAGGCCAGCAGCAGTGCGAGCATCACGCCCTGCACCATGAGGCCGGGCACGATGTTGGCGCGGGCCGCCCGCAGGCCAGCCATCCACGGGGCTTCCCGGGGCGGTGGTGGAGCGATCGTTTCCGCGGGCACGGCATGGACTGATGGGGGATGCCGCGGGTTTCCGCAAGTCCATCCCGGACGAAATGGAGCCCCATCACTACCGATTGACCACTTGGCGCGGGTGGGCTAGACGCGGGGTGTGCGGGGCATGCAAACGATCCGGGCGGACCCGAGGGCGATTTTCGCCATGCTCTGGATCGTGTTCTTTTTTCAAGGGATGGCGCCGGGTTTCTGGTTGCCGGCGCTGACCAACATTCTGCGGGCGAGGGGGCTGGGTGACTGGGTGCCGGTGGTGTTCATGGTGCCGCCGGTGTGCGCCTTGATCGGTCCGTTGGTCGGCGGGGCACTGGCGGACCAGCGGGTCTCGGCGGACCGGCTCTATGCATGGGCTTCGTTGCTGTGTTCGGGGTTTCTGTTGGCGGCTTTCGGGAGTTTGGATGCGGGCTGGCATCCGCTGTGGTTTGTGAGCCTGCTGGGTGTCGCCTCATTGCTGTCCGGGCCGACTTGGGGGCTGCTGGCGACGGTTTCCCTGACAAACCTTTCCCACGGTGAGCGGCAGTTTCCGCGGGTCCGGGTGGGGGCGACGCTCGGTTGGGTGGCGGGTGGCTTGATGACGAGTTATGTGTTGCGAGCGGATACGAGTCCGACGGCGGGTTATGCGGCGGCGGCAGCGCGGTTGGTGGCCGCGATGTGTGCGTTCCTGCTGCCACACACGCCTCCGTTAGGGGCGGGGGTGTCGTGGAAAAGCCGGCTGGGACTGGAAGCATTCTCCCTCATGAAGCAGCGGGATCACATGGTGTTTTTCCTGGTGACCGCGTTGTTTTCGATCCCGCTTTCGGCGTTCTACATGTATGGCCCGGAGTTTTTGAAGGCGCTGGGCGACCCACATCCGACCGGGACGATGACGGTGGCGCAGGTGCTGGAGGTGGTGGCGATGCTCGTCATGGGCGCGGTGATGACGAGGTTCCGGGTGAAGGTGGTGCTGCTATGGGCGCTGGGGCTCTCCATACTGCGCTTCGCAATGAGCGCGCAGGCCGGGGTGTCGGGCCAAATCGGCTGGCACATCGCGGGGGTGGCGCTGCACGGCGTGTGTTATACGTTTTACTTCATCACGGCGCAGGTGTTTCTGGACCGGCGGGTGGACCCGGGCCTGAAGGGCCAGGCGCAGGGCCTGCTGGCGATGGCGTCCGGTGGCATCGGGCCGCTGGTGGGGGCGTTGGTCTGCGGTTGGCTGCGAGGCCAAGTCGTGGGTGAGGACGGACAAGGCTGGTCGCTGTTCTGGACGATTCTGGCTGCGATGATCGCCGGGTGTTTCGCGATGTTCGCGATGTTCTATCAGGGTTTGGCGAAACCGAAGAGGCCTGCGGAAACGTGAGCTCAGGCCAACTCGCAGGCGAGGCGGATAGCGGCGATCATCGAGGAAGGATCGGCCTGGTTCTTGCCGGCGATGGCGAAGGCGGTGCCGTGGTCCGGGGAGGTGCGCGGTTTTGGCAGGCCGAGGGTGACGTTCACGGCGTTGTCGAAATCGAGCAGCTTGAGCGGGATGAGGCCTTGGTCGTGATACATCGCGATCACGGCGTCGAAATGGCCGCGCGCGGCATCGCGGAAGATGGCGTCTGGCACGCCGGGGCCGGTGAAGAGGGCGGTGCCGGATGCGTTGAGGCGCCCGATGGCGGGCGCGATGATGCGGGTTTCCTCGTCGCCGAAGGCACCGTTTTCGCCGGCGTGGGGATTGAGGCCGGCGACGGCGATGCGGGGTTCCTTGATGCCGCGGCGTTTTAGAAAGCCAGCGGTGAGCAGACCGGTGCGGACGATCCCGTCGATGGTGAGCAGAGCGGGAACCTTGGCGAGCGGTTCGTGGATGGTGGCGAGACCAACGGTGAGGGTGTTGCCTGTTAATAGCATGCCGAAGTCCTCGACGCCAAAGGCGTGGGCGAAATATTCGGTCTGGCCGGGGTAGGGGAAACCGAGGGTTTGCAGGCCTTCTTTGGAAACGGGGCCGGTGACCACGGCATCGGCCTCACCATGTTTGAGCATGGCGACGGCTTGATCGAGGGCGTCCATGGCGGCGGCGGCCGAGCGGGAGTCGGGTTTGCCGGGGGTGCCCGCGCGGCGATCTCCGAGCACGGTGAATTCACAGTCCGCGGGCAGGGAACCCGAGGCAAGGGCGCGATCGATGACCTCCGGCCCGATTCCGGCGGGGTCTCCGAGGGTGATGGCGATCCGAGGCACGGGGTGAGCATCTGCGGGTGATTGTGTCCTGCCAAGCCGGGAATCCCGTTGAATTCCCGGTTGCATCATATCCGCCCTTGCGGTGCGGGCCGGTCACGGCTTGAATCCCGCCCCTCCGGCATGTATCTGCTGAAAAAAGTCATCCAACTCCGGGAAAACTCCCACCCGGATCACGAAAAACCGTTTCTCGAACACCTTGAGGATTTACGGACGATGATCACCCGGGTGGTGATCACGCTGCTGGTCTCGATGGTGATCTGCTTTACTTTCCAAAAGCAGTTGATGGAGGTGCTGAGACGTCCCGTCGAGCAGGTCTGGATCACTCAGTTGGAAGCGAAACTTCCGCAAACTACGGAGCAGGCGCCTCGCCCGGTGAGCGTGGAGATGTGGGAGGAAGCCAAAGCCACCGAGCGCGCCGCCGCCGGTCTCGATGCCGAGCAACGCGCGTCTTTCTATCAGGCACAGCCGGATCAGGAACTCGTCTTTCATGCCAAATCCGCAGGGCTGCTGCGTGCGGCGCTCGCCCTGCCCGATGAGAAACGCCAGGTGTTCATCGACTCGCTGGACGTTTCCCCCGAGCTGAAAAAGCAGGTGATGGCACTGGTGAAAACCGCGCCCAGTCCGGAGGCGGACATGCGTGGCAACCTCAAGCTAATGTCCGCCCTGAAGCCGACGGAGACTTTCATGCTGTCCATGAAGCTGTCGTTTTTCGCGGGCATCATCCTGGCGTTTCCGCTGCTGCTGATGTTCATTCTGCAATTCGTGCTACCGGGGTTGCACTCCAATGAGAAGCGTGTGCTCTGGCCATCGATGGTCGTCGGATTCGGGCTCTTTCTGGGCGGCGTGTTGTTCGCCTATTATGGGGTTTTACCGCGCGCCCTGATGTTTTTCTACGAATGGAGCGGCAGTCTCGGAGTTTCCAACGACTGGCGGATCGGCGAATACATTTCATTCGCCACGCAGTTCACATTGCTCTTTGGGGTGGCGTTCGAATTGCCTGTGGTCGTGATGGTGTTTGTGAAACTCGGCCTGCTCACCTATGAGACGATGTCCCGGACGCGTTCGTATGCGATCGTGGCGATCTTTGTGGCGGCGGCCATCCTAACACCCACGCCGGATGTGTTCACATTGTCGCTGATGGCGCTGCCGATGATCATTCTTTACGAAATCTGCATCTGGCTCGCATGGCTGGACCGCCGCAAGAACCGGATGGCGGAGGAGCAGGAGGCCCGCGAGCGCGCCGAAGCCGCGCCAGCCGGAGAGGATGCGCAAGCAGCGGGTTCGGAATCCGGTTACTGGCCTCCCGACGCGGAGGATTCCCAGCCGGACCCCTATGCCGATCTGGAAAACGGGAACGAAGACGACGGCTGGTCGGCTGACTACGCGGATGACGAGTTTGATGAAAACCCGGAGATTCCGGGGACGGAACCCGACGCGGGTGACGATGAGCAGCCCCTGTCGGACGAGAAGCCATGAAGCCCCGAGAGTCCTCCGATGTCAGCGCCCGCTCGCCATTCGCGGGCTGCGCCATTCTGATCGCCGCGTTGCTGGTGATGGTGTTTCTGATCGTGTTTTCGACCGTCACGTTGTTCCGCCAATTCAACGAGATCGCCAAATTCACGGGTGAGAAACCCGCTGCGATCGAAGTTGCGGCACTGGGCGATCAAGAGCCCGCCCTCAACGCGCTTGCCGAGCGGCTTGAATCGTTCCGCCAGCAGCTGGACGGAGATGAGGGGGCCTCGCTCGCGCTGACGCCTGAGGAGATGAATCTCGCAATCGCCGCCTACGCGCCGTTCAAGGATCTCCGCGGGACTTTCCGCATTTCAGGGGTGGAGGGGGAAACCTTGCGCATCGATATTTCCTTCCCGCTCAATGGCAAACCCCGCCGTGCCCGCGCCGGCGAGCAAGGATGGATCGCCTCGGACAGCCGCTACCTCAACGGCGTGCTGGTCGCCCGGCCCGTGTTGCTGAAACGCGAGGTGGTTTTGAAGCTCGACGATATCCAGGTCCCCGGTGCGGTGGTTCCGCGGGAGTTCATCGAGCAGATGTCGCCCTATCGGATCACCGAGCGCTACCTAACCGATCCGGTGCTCGGTCCGGTGATGGCCAAGCTCACCCGCGTGGGGATCGCCGATGGGAAAGTGGTCTTCACCCGTGTCCCCGGAGCGTCTCCCGCGGACGAGATCAGCGATGAACAGGTGGACCATGCGAGCAATCGGTTCTTCGTGGTTCTCGGCTTCGCGGCCTGCGTATTCCTGCTGTTCGCAGGGGTTGTGGTTTTTCTGGGACTTCGCGGAAAAGCCGGTGGTTCCTGAAATCATTGCCTGACAGTTCGGAGCAACGGGTTACTGTTGCCGCACTATCATGCTTGAAGACGATTTCACCTACGTTCTCCACAAGGCCTTGAGAGGCCATGGGTTTTCCCCCGCGCAAGCCGCGGCACTTGCGGGTGTCCCGGAAGCCGGGGTGCTTGAATTATTGAGCGGATCATTTTCTTCGGAAACCGCGCGCGCGCTCGCTCCGGTGCTCGGGCTGAATGCAGACGCTCTGGCCCGTCACCCGGACTATCAGCCGGGCCCATTGTCCCTGCCCGGAATTGAGCGGCTCGACCTGCCATTCGGTGAGGACACTGTGAATGCCTGGCTTGTCCGTGCCGGGGACGTGATCGTGCTGTTTGATGCGGGTTTCAAATCCGCCGATCTCAGGAAGGCGTTGGACACCAGTTGCGGACGGTTACCGGACCGCGTGCTCATCACCCACGCCCACCCCGATCACATTGGAGCGCTGGGATGTTTTCTCGATGCGGGCATTCCCGTCCACTCGGCTGACCTGGCCGGAACCGTGCCCATGAAGCCCGGCGACGCCGTTGCCTGCGGGCCGCTTTCCATCCGCGCCTGCGATCTTTCAGGCCATGCGGATCCTGCTCTTGGATTTCATGTCGAGGGGTTGGCGGGACCGGTGCTCGTCACGGGAGACGCTTTGTTTGCCGGTTCGATCGGCGGTTGTGGATCCCCCGCGGTCTATCGCCACGCGCTGGGTCGGTTGCGCGACGTGTTAGGCCCGCTGCCGGATGCCACCGTGCTTATGCCGGGGCACGGCCCGGCGACCACGCTCGCAGAGGAACGCATGGCGAATCCGTTTCTGTGAGAAGCGGCGCTTGCAAGTGCCTTGCCCGGAGGTCGCCGCCTTGATGGGCCGCCACTCAGCGCTCGAGATACTTGCGGGAACCGCGGACGTATTTTTCCGCCCAGAGTTTGATTTTCGCCTGCTCGTCGAGCGGCAGGGTCCGCACCACCTTGGCGGGCGATCCCAGCACCAGCGAACCGGGTGGAATCACCGTGCCTCCCGTGACAAGGGCACCCGCCCCGATGATGGAGCGTTCACCGATGACCGCCCCATCGAGAATGATCGCGCCCATGCCCACCAGCACCTCGTCCTTCACCGTGCAGGCGTGTAAAATCGCCGAGTGGCCGACGGTGACCAACTCGCCCACGTAGCAGCCATAGTTGTCCGCGAGGTGGACGACCGCGTTGTCCTGAATGTTGGAGCGGGGGCCGATGACGATCTCGTTGATGTCGCCACGCAGTGTGGCTTGATACCAGATGCTGGTCTCCTCATGCAACGTCACCCGGCCGATCACGTCGGCGCTTGCGGCGATGAATGCGGATTCATGGATCTGCGGGGAAAATTCAGCAAAATTCTCAATGGCCATGCGGCAGGCTAGTTGCCCCCTAGCGCGATCGCAAGCGCGAGAAACCCAGCATCCTGCCCTACGTGATCGCGTAGAAAGAGATTCCTTGGCGAATCGAGATTTTGTTGATATTTAATTCTTGTTGAAAAGAAACCTTCTACCTTCCAAAGCGCTGGTTTTGCTCTCGGCCGCCTGTCTGGTGTGGACCCTGCTGATTTCGGCATGCGTCATGTGTTTCACCGGCGTGGCCAGTCCGGCGGGTTGGATCTGTGGCGGGGCTCTGCTTTGTGGGGTGTTTTTATTCGCGCTCATGATGTCCGCTGAATACCACAACGCGATCGATTTGACGGAAACCGCCGCTCCGGTTCCGGATCGGGTCCGCCGGTTTCGTGCGGAATTCTCCTCCACGGAGGTGGCTCGCAGATTTTCAACCTCCGGTTTGCGGTCCTGCCGGACCTTCGCTACGGCGAACCAAGCCGATGTCGGCGGCCGCAACAGGATTTCCACAAGGCGGCGGCGTCCGGGTCGGAAAAGTTTCCGTTGAACGACCGTTAGAAGGTTTCACAACTCGAACCACTGCGTCGGTTCGTCCTGACAGGCGCAGTGCAGGCCGACGTGCTGGTGGCCGTCCTCCGCGAGGGAGGTCCGCAGGCGCTCGAGGATGAGGTCCGGTGTGTTGCAGTCCGAGCTGAGGTGGCCCAGCACGACGCGGCCGAGATCGGCGTGGGCGATGTCGCGGATGAGCCCGGTGACCTGCTCGTTGGACAAGTGCCCGTGCCGCGAACTGATGCGTTGTTTGATCGACCACGGGCGTTTGGTGTCCGCTTCGAGCAAACCGTCATCGTAGTTCGCCTCGACGAAGAGCCCGTGCAGGCCCCGCAGGCTCTCAGTCATGCTGCGCGTGACGAAGCCGGCGTCCGACAGGAAGCCCATCTTGCGCGTGGCGTTGGCCAATACGAATCCGACGGGATCCACCGCGTCATGCTGGATGGCGAAGCTCCGGATTTCCGAGCCGCCGATGGCGAAAGTCTGGCCGCTTTCGAAGGATTTCCAAACGCCGCCGTCGATTCCCGCCTCGCGGACGACATGGGCGGTCTGCGAGGTCGCGAAGACCGGGACTGGGTGCTTCTTGAGGAAGACCTTGAGGCCCCGGACGTGGTCACCGTGTTCGTGAGTGAGCAGGATTCCATCC
>JBFEQB010000085.1:0-8012 GCA_041549835.1 Luteolibacter sp.
AAGGATCCGGCGATTGGGCGATCAGCCCCTTGACCCAGTCCGAGTCCTTGACCAATTCCCATCCCGCCCAACCGGCGAAACCGGTCAACATCAGCGAGGTCATCAAGACGGCCAATCCACTCTGGCGGCGGCGTTTCCCACGTTGGATGCGCCTGAGCGACTCGGCGAGGCCCGCCGCCGTGGAGATTTTGCGCTTGGAAATCCGTGGTTCGCACACATCACAGATGATGCGGTTGAGTTCGAGCCAGCGTTTGCGGTCCGGTCCCGTGGGCATCTCCTCCGGGAGTTCGGGGAAATTCATCCGGTCCATGCCGGTGGCAATCTCGTAGAGCACCTTGCCCAAGCTATAAACATCCGCCTGGGCCGAACCGGGGCCTTCCGGTGGCACGAATCCTTCGGTCCCCACGAAAGTCCGCTGACCGCGGGCGGCCACCAACCCGATGTCGGCGAGCTTCGCCCGGCCGTTCACAAAAATAATGTTGGATGGCTTCACGTCACGGTGTGCCAAGCCCCGCTCATGAAGGTGTTCCAACGCTTCGGCCAACCTCAGTCCCACGTCGAGGCACTCGGCGGTGTCCCACTGCACGCCCGCCGCCTGATGGTGGTCCGCTCGCAGCGTGCGGGGCTCGTATTCGACCGGATTGATATCACGGCCGGTAACGACATCATCGCCGAGTTCCATCACATAATAATAGAACGAAATGCCGTCCGGGCTGCGGCCGACATGCAGGATGTTCACCAACGCCGGATGATCCCGCGACATCGGCTCGAATTTGAGAATCCCCTCAAACTCGCGCTCGAATCCGCGTTCGTCCTCGAAATCCTCGCGCCAGACCACTTTCACCGCCCGCAACGCTCCGGTCACTCCCCGGGCGAGCCACACCTCGCCATAAGCCCCGCCGCCGATTTTCCGAAGAACATCGTGGTCGGGAATCGAGGGGCTGGGGCGGTTTCTAGACGGCATCGCTTTCGTTTTCGAGCTTGGCCAACTCGCGCTTGAGCACGGCGCCTACCCGGTGTTTCGCCAAATACACCTGGGCCATGCTCACGTTGAGTTTTTCCTGTACTTTTTTGGCTTCCCACTGCTTGACGACATAACAATCAAAAATCTGGTATTGCTTCGGCGAGACCTGCGCCTTCACCCGCGCCAGCGCGGCATCCGCAAGGTTCTTTTTCCACTCGGTGTTCCACAAACGCGACAGCACGTCGCCCGCCGGATCCTCCACCCGATCAATCACCGCGGTTTTCCGGTCGTTGTCCCAATCGCCGCCCATCATCGCCGTATCCTTCTTGCGCTTGCGGAACTGGTCGTTGATCCGCCAACGCGTCATATTCATCAACCAGGTTTTGAAGGACCCCTGCTCGGGATCGTAGAGCTTCTTTTTGCTCTGCTTGGCGATCGAAAGAATCGTCTCCTGCACACAGTCGAAGGCTTCGTCCTGACGCAACCCGGCCTTCACCGCCACCGAGTAGATCAGTCGCCAATACGTCTGATAAAATTCGTCCCATGTCCGCTGGTCCTCCCAGTTGTCCAGTCGGGCAATCAGGCTCTTGCGGGTCTTCGCGTAGCCTTGCGTCAGCACCACGTCGCGATCCTGTTCTTTTTCCTCGTCGTTCTCAGACATCAATGTCTCCTTAACTCATTCTCGGCCCCCTGTCTTTCTCTGAATCCATTTTTTCACAACCAACTCATTATCAGCATTCAAAATTTCGATAAAGACCGCCAGATGGTCGCAAAAACCGAAATGTCATCGTTGTTATTTACATTTCGGCCGGTGTTGCACATCCTTCCTCGGCTGTTCCTTACACCGTGTTCCTGATCCCCCGTCAGGAACTCCCCCCACGGAGAACCGCAATGTCATTCACCCCCTCATCTCCCCACAATCCGTCTCAAGCGGTCGAGCGCATCCGCGAAATCATCGTCGGCCGGCACCTCGAGAAGCTCGAACATCGCGTCGCCCAGCTTGAATCCACAACGGCCAGCGGCCCCATGCCAACGGCATGGGAAGACCGCTTGTGCACCAGCGAAGCTCATGTGGAAGCGCTCCAGCAAAACCTCCGCCGCTTGGCCGATTCGACCCGCGAGGATGCCGAACAAAGAAACCTCTCCCAGCGCGCGGAAATCCAACGCCTTGCCGCCCAGATCCAGCAGGTCGCCGCAGCGAAGTCCGCGGAAGCGAGCCAACCTGCCATTGATCGGCTCGAACACAAAATCGGCGCTTGGCTGTCAAATTGGCAGGCGTCCCTCCATGCGCATTTGGACGAACGCGAGCACCGCCTCACCAGTCAAATCCGGCAGGAAATGGCCGGTCTGTGGGAAAACACCGAATCCCAGATCACCCGGCTCCAGAGCCGAATGATCGACAACAACGAAATCGAAGAACGCTTCAGCCGACTTCAAAGCCGAATCATCGACAACAACGAGATCGAAGAACGGTTCAGCCGGATCACCGCCGCAGCGCTGGCGCTGGCCGAATGCGCCTCCCCTCTCCGCTCGCGCCACAGCCCTGAAAACGCCACGCATTGATGTCCGCGACTCTCACTCCCCTTCCCAGCCCGCATCCCGGACTCGCGACACCTCCGGGAGTCACCAAGTCATGGAACGTGTTGCCGTTTCCATCGTCGGATGCAGAACAAGTCTCGCTGCCCGGTCCGCCCCCCCTTCCCGCTTGGCCAATTGCTCCCGCGCACGGTGCAGCGGAATTCCCGCCCTCTTGGCCGTCGCCTCTCTCCGCGCTTCCCACGCCGTCTGCGGCCCCCTTGGAAAGCACTCCACTGGGGAGTCCTCCGCAGGAAGCCCCGGCCATTCCGGAGCCAGCCCTGCCGACATCCGCCGCCAAAACCCAAGATGCGCCGCAATCCGCCGATTTCACCGACGAGGATCTTCGCGAAGCCTTCAGCCCGATTGTCGAGCAAGCCGTCCGCAGCGCGGTGTATGCCAAGGAAAACGGCATCGACACCTATCTGGAGCCCATGCTGCGCGCCACCATCCGACGGGCGCTCGCCGAGTATGCTCCCGCCTCCCGTCCGTTCCAGCCACCCGGTTCGTTCGACCGCTTCATCTGGCATGTGCAGGCACTCTTCACCAGCAGCACTTATGAGGACATTTTCTT
Source organism: Luteolibacter sp. (assembly GCA_041549835.1). Classification (GTDB taxonomy): domain Bacteria; phylum Verrucomicrobiota; class Verrucomicrobiia; order Verrucomicrobiales; family Akkermansiaceae; genus Luteolibacter. The sequence goes on from JBFEQB010000085.1 coordinate 3,114, forward strand.
TGAGAAAACCCGGCGTTTCCAAGTGGAGGAGGTCTTCCTCCTGGATGGCTCCAGCCTCGCCCTCGTTTCTTTCGCGAGCTGCGACCCCGCGCGCCATGCATCCGTCCGCAGGGTCTTCAACACCGTCCAACGAATCGCCCTCCAGATCCGCGATGAAAACGAAGTCCTTCGCCCCACCTTCGACCTCCCCGAAAAACGCAGCGTGATTTCACGGCAAGGCCGCCACGTCATCCTCGTGGCAATCGTCCGCGGCGAACCCGGTGAACTGGTTCTATCCGATCTCGAATTCGCGCTCCGCCGCATCGAGGACCATTTCCGCGGCCAATTCCAACAGGAAGGATCGCCCCTGCTCTACGCCATCCAGCCCTTTCTTGAGGACTGCCTGCTCATCCAGTCCCCCGCCAGTGCAGCCTGATCGGTGCTTGCCGTTTTCCACCCGTGCGGCGCAATATTCCCCATGGCTGAGACCCGCAGAATCGCCCTTTTCGGCGGCACTTTTGATCCAGTCCACCTCGGGCACCTCCATCTCGCGGAGGCGGCGAAATCCACCCTCGCCCTCGATCAAGTGCGCTTCATCCCCTGCCGGATCTCCCCGCACAAGGAGGGGACCCATCCGATTCCCGCCTCAGACCGCTTGGAAATGCTTCGTCTGGCCACCCGCAACCTGCCGTGGGCAGTGGTGGACGACATCGAAACCCGGCGCGAAGGACCGTCCTACTCATGGCAAACCGCAGAAGCCATGAAGCAGCGATTTCCGGACGCCCGGCTCTACTGGATCATGGGCACCGATCAATGGGACGCACTCCTCGACTGGGCGCGGCCGGAGCGGCTCGCCGCCTGTGTCGAGTTCATCGTCTTCACCCGCGGTAAGCCGCCACTACCCCGCGAAGGGTATATGCTCCACGCCATCGAAGGGGACCATCCCGCCTCCGCCTCCGCCATCCGTAACTCGATCGCCGCAGGCGAAACCGCGCACCCATGGCTCAAGCCGGATGTTTCCCGGTGGATCACCGACCGCGGGCTCTACCGTCGCTGAACGCCTGCGGATTTCAGGGATCCTCAAGCGATTGAGCCTCCCGAATCCGGCGGGCTTCCAGGTGCGGAATTAACCGGAAGCGATACCATGTAAAGAGAATGAAGAACGCATCAAACCAGATCCATTGCTGCGGGGGAATGTAATAGCGCCCGATTACCTCTTCACTCCACGGATACAGCCATGCGATTCCGCCTGAAACGGCATCCGCCACGAGATGCAGGGCCGTAGCGATCCAACAGGCGATCGCGGTTGCGAGGCGGCACCCGTTCTCAAAGAAGCTTCCCGTCATGGCTGCCACCGCAATCAATCCGGCCATGAACCAGACCGTGTGCGACCAACTGGCATAGCGGGCCTCCAGCGACAGATGGGGCGAGCACAGATCCGGCAGTGCTCCGAACACGGCCACCGCCCACAACGCCATCGGAGGGATGATCCGCCCGCGCCCGCTTGCCACCACAATCTGATCCGCCAGCAAACATCCGCAAACAGGCAGCAAGGCGTGGGTTCCTATTAGCATGAAATTTTCATCTCAGGTTCCGCCGGGTCTTGCACGCTTCATTCGCAGTGGACTCGATATTTGATCGCCCACACCCGAAAAATCCGGGAGACTCACCGTCGCATTCCATGAACCTCCACCGCCTCTATCCGCTGAGTGGATTCCCCCGGCAGCGCCAGCTGTGGTCGTGGATCTCGTTCGACGTCGCGAACCAGTCCTTCGCCCTGCTCATCAACACGTTGTTGTTTCCCATCTTCCTCTCCCGCATGGTGGTGCGGAATGATGCGATCGACGACCGGGTCTGGGCGCTGACCTATGGTTCCAGCATGCTGCTCACCGCCCTGCTCTCACCGCTCGCTGGTGCCGCCGCCGACGCGCGGGCATCGAAGAAACGGTTTCTGATCGGCTCCGGACTGATGTGCGGCATCTTCACCTGCGGCCTCACCTTCATCCAGCCCGGCCAGATCTGGCTGGCGGTCCTGCTCTACATCCCGGCGAATTTTGCGTTCGCTATCGGCGAGAACTTCCTCGCGAGTTTCCTGCCGGGCCTGGCAAAACGCGACCAAGTCGGGCGCGTCAGCGGCTTTTCCTGGGCGGTGGCCTATGCCTCCGCGCTCCTACTGCTGGCCCTCACCGCCGGAGCAATGCTCGCCTTCGGGTTGGAAACCGTGGACCGCTGGCGGCCGTTCTTCATGTTCTCCGGCCTGTGGTTCTTCGCCTTCGCCATTCCCACCATGATCTGGCTGCACGAACCGCGTCCCGCTCCTGATGACTCCTCCCGTGGAAACCTGTTCACCGTCGGCTTCATCCGTCTTGCCGAATCGTTCCGACACGCCAGCCACCACAAGGACCTCGCGATTCTGCTAGTCGCGTCGCTCTTCTACGGCACGGGTATCAGCGTGGTGTTCTTCTTCGCCAGCAAACTCGCGGAGGAGTTCGGCTTCACCCAGGTCGATCTAGTCATCTTCGTGGCGGTGCTCACCATCTCGGGCATCGTTGGAACGATTCTCCCGACCTTCTGGCAGGACAAGATCGGCCACCGACGGTCGGTGCTCATCCTCGTCCTGCTTTGGCTGGCAACCGCCCTCGGCTTCGCATGGTATGCGCGTCTTCACGAAACGCACTCCGCCAGCATGCCCGACGAACCGTTTCCGCTTTGGCCGCTGTGGCTTATCGGCAACCTGCTGGGTTTTGGCCTCGGATCACTCGGCTCGGCCAACCGCGCCTTCGTCGGCTATCTCGCCCCGCCTGACCGCGAGGCGGAAACCTTCGGCATGTGGGGCCTCGTCTGGAAACTCTCCGCCATCATGACTTTTCCCTTCGCTTGGGTGAAGGACACCCTCGGCACCGCCTCCGCCCTGCTCGTGCTCGCGGGATTCCTGACTATCGGCCTCGTGCTCACGCTCTTCATCGATGAAAAACGCGGCCTCGCCGCCCGCGAAACATGAGCGGCTTCCAGTCACAAGAAATTCAGCATGCCACGGTAGCAATCGGGAGGCCAGACTTGGCCTGAGGCACCTGATTTCACAGGTTGAGGGATTTTGATGAAGCCACGTAGGCCAGATCGTAATGCAGTGGCGTTTTCCAAAGCACCGTCAGGACGGTCTTCGCCAAGCATCCGGGTCCCGCCGACTGCGCCACCGACACGCTCACCATTACGACCCATGAGAACTATGAACAAAGGGAATAGACCGATGAAAACAGCCGGAAGAAGAAAGCGCGGTCCGGAGTGGGTCGCGCGCTTGGGTGCGGCCCTGGTGCTCCTGCCGGGGATCGCCGCGGGGCTGGATCTGTGCGAACTGTTCTCGGACAACGCCGTTCTGCAACGTGAGATGCCGGTGACGGTCTGGGGATCGGACGAGCCGGCTACCAAGGTCGCGGTTGAATTTGCCGGCCAGAAGGTCAGTAGCGTGGCCGACGGGAACGGCAAGTGGACCGCCACCCTGCAGCCGCTGAAGCTCAACAGGCAGCCGCAGGAGATGATTGTCTCGGCAGGAGACGAGAAACTCATCAGAAAAAACATGCTTGTGGGTGACGTGTGACTTTGCAGCGGTCAGTCCAACATGGAGATGACTTTTAAGGGGGTGCGTTGCCCCTGTGACATGCCCGACTTCGTCAAGCCGAAGGAAGTGCCGATGATCCGGCACCTCGCGGTGGCTGCGGTCAGGGCCAGAAAGGTGCCCAGGGAAGTGACCGAACCCCCGCAGGAGCGATTCCAACCGGGTCAGGTGAAGGACGGCTGGGCCGTATGTGATGCCGAATCCTACAAGGACTTCACGGCCACGGGATTCTTCTTCGCCCATACCTTGGCAAAGGAACTGGATGTGCCCATTGGCTTACTCAACATCACGCAAGGCAACACCCGCATTGAGTCATGGGTGTCGCCGGAGAGCATTGGGACGGTCGGGCACAAAGTTCCAAGGGAGTCCTTCCGTGCTGTTTACTCGACGACGCCCTGCACCACCTACAACACGCAGGTCTCACCCGCAGCGGGCTTCGCAATCAAAGGGGCCATCTGGTATCAGGGAGAGGCCAACGGCAAGGATGGAGATGGATATTACTGGAAGATAAAGGCGCTCATAGAAGGTTGGCGAAAGGTTTGGAATCAGGGGGGAATTTCCATTCTACGATGTTCAGTTGCCGAGTTACGAGGCCAGGAAGGCGTGGTGGCCGCCGCTTCGTGAGGCTCAGCGCAAGGCGTTGACGATCCCCAACACCGGTTTGGTGGTGCTGACGGATGCCGGCGACACCTCGGCCGAGTTCCCGATCAACCTGCACCCCCGCAACAAGTATGTGGTCGGCCAGCGGTTGGCGTTGTGGGCGCTCGCCCATGATTACGGGAAGAAGGACCTGGTGCACTCCGGGCCGCTGTTCAAAGCGGCAGAGTTCAAGGACGGCAAGGCGATCGTCTCCTTTGATCACGTGGGTGGGGGGCTGATGGCCGCAAGGAAATCCTCATCGCGCAGCGTGGAGCCACCCGCGCCGGTGGAAGAGGTGGTCGGCTTCGAAATCGCGGGTGCCGACAAAGCCTGGTCTGCAGCCAAAGCCGGGATCCAGGGCGATCAGATCGTGCTCACCGCATCCGCAGTGAATAAACCGGTGGCGGTGCGCTACCTCTACACACTAAACACCGACCACGGCACCCTCTACAACAAGGAGGGGCTGCCCGCTTCACCGTTTCGAACCGACGACTGGCCACAGTAAGGATCGCTCGGATTCCGCGCCGCGACTTCCGGAGCAGCGCATCAATAGGCCGTGCCGATTGCGAAATGAAATGTCCCTGTCGGTTCCTCACCGTCACGGGTGAGATTGTAGCCATACTCGAAGCGAACCGGACCGATAGGTAGATCAAGCCGGATGCCGAGAC
>JBFEQB010000086.1:0-7754 GCA_041549835.1 Luteolibacter sp.
CGTTGCGGCTCCAATTGGCGGATTTCCGTCGGCACTTGTGGCGGGTGAAGGTGCAGGAAGCCATCGCCGCCGGAGCCGTCGGCCTGTTGGTTTCCTTTTTGCTTGTCTATGGGCTGGACCGGCTTTGGCCGACTCCCGGCTGGGCGCGCCTGCTGATTCTCGCGGGTGGGTTTTCGCTCTTCGGAGTCTTCGCGCCTTACTGGCTGCACCGCTGGGTGTGGCGGCAGCGGCGGGAAACCCAGCTCGCACGGCTGATCGCAAAGCGCTACCCCGGCCTCGGCGACCGCTTGCTCGGCGTCATCGAGTTACAGGATCAAGAGGGTGCTGAGGACACCCTTTCGCCGCGCTTGCGTGAGGCCGCGATGGAAGCGGTGGCCGCGGAAACAGGCCGCCGCACGCTCGACGAAGCGCTACCTCCCCAGCGGCACCGGAAGTGGGCGTTGGCCGCCTTGGTTCTGACCGCCGCCTCAGCGGTAGCATTCACTCTCACACCCCGCGCCAGCCTCAATGCGCTGGAGCGCTGGTTGATGCCGCTTTCCGCCACCGAACGCTACACGTTCACCAAACTCGAAAACCCACCCTCCTACTTGGCGGTGGCGTTTGGGGAGGCGTTCGACATCGATCTGCGTCTTGCCAAGGATTCCGAACAACGCCCGGTGTCCGCCAGTGGACAATACGGTCTCCAACCCGGCCAGGAAACCACGCTGGCAGACGACACCTATCATTTCACCTTTCCCGGCCAACAGGATGCCGGCACCCTCGTTTTCCGCATCGGCGATCTCCGCCACGAGCTGCGGGTGGATCCCGTGCTGCGACCTGCTGCGGAGAGCGTTCAAGCCACGATCACGCCACCGGCCTATCTGGGAATCCCCGAACGCACCATCGATCTCAACACCGGCGTTCTCAGCGCGGTGGAAGGGAGCAAGGCCCGCATCGAACTCGCAATGACCCGGCCGCTCGCCTCCGGCTCCTTCGGGCCGACTCATGAACTGGCCGTGGAAGACGGTGAGGAGTCCTCTGAATACACCCGCCTCGCCGGAGCGCTGGAAATTTCCGGTCAGGTCGCACGCACGCCATCATTGGACATCGGCGAGATTCCCTTCGAAATTCCGTTCTTCTGGACCGACCGCCTCGGCCTCGATGGAGAACCCGGGTTCCGCCTGCGGGTGGACGCCACCAAGGACGCTGTTCCTACCTGCTACCTGCAAGGCATCGATCGACAGAAAGTCATCTTGCCTGAGGAAACCGTCGATTTCGAAGTGCTCGCGGAAGATGATTTCGGCATCAAAGCGACCGGCATCGAGTGGAGCGGCCAATTCACCCGCCCCACCGACGAGGTGCCTGCAAAAGGCGAACTCACCCTCGACGAAGGCGCGCCGGAAGAGCGCCGCATGCTCAAGCCCGCCGCGTTTTCCCCGGCGGCCTTCGGCATCACACCCCAGAAAATCACCCTCCGCGCCTGGTCCGAAGACTACTTCCCGGACCGCGCCCGGGTCTATTCCGATCCGATCATCCTCTATGTGCTCACCCGCAACGAACATGCGCAGATGCTCAAGAACCGCTTCGACCGCCAGATCACCGAACTTGAGGACCTCGCGCGCCGCGAACAAAACCTGCTGGAGGAAAATGAGCGCCTCGAACGCCTCAATGGCGACGACCTCCAGAAGGACGATGCCCGCAAGCGCCTGGAAACCCAGGAGCAGGAAGAGGCCGAAACCCAGCGCCGCATGGAAGACCTCACCGAGCGCATGGAGCAACTCATGAAAGACGCGGCCCGCAATGGCGACATCGACAAGAAAACGCTCCAGAAAATGGCGGAGTCGCTCAAGTCGATGCAGGAACTTTCCCAGCAGGACATCCCCAAGGTTCAGGACAAACTCGGCGATTCGCAGGAACAATCGAACACCCCCGAAAAATCCGAAAAGGACGTCGATCAGGCTGTTGAGGAACAAAAGAAGGTCGTTTCAAAAATGCAGGAAGCCATCGAGAAGGCGAATGATGCCAACCGCCGTTTCGAGGCCGGCACCTTCGTCAACCGTCTCAAAAAAGCCGCGGGCGAGCAAAGCGGCATCGTCAGTTCGCTCAAGGAGGCCTTCGACCGGATCCTCGGTGTGAAGAGTCGTAATCTGGACCCCTCGGACATCAGCCGCTTGAGTGACAACACCCACCAGCAGGCGGACACCGCCTCGGATGTGCGCTGGATTCAGGAGGATCTCGGCCATTTTTACGCCCGCACCCAAACGGAATCCTTCAAGGAGATCCTCGACGAAATGCGCGAATCACGGATCGACATCGGCCTCGAGGACGTGCGCACCGCACTCACCAAGAACCACTCCTACGTCGCCGCCCGCCAGGCCGCCCAATGGGCGGACCAACTCAACGAGTGGGCGAAGAAACTGGAAGGGGAAAAAGACGAGGATGGCGGCGGCGGTGGCGGTGGCGGCACCCCGAATTCCGAGGACGAGGATTTTGAATTCATGCTCCGCGTCATGAAAATGATCCAGCAGGAGCAGGACCTGCGGGGCCGTACACGCACGCTCGAACAACTTCGCCGCGACATCCAATCCGCAAACCCCAAGCCCATCAAACCATGAAGCTCGCCTTCCTCATCATGGGCGCTTGTTGGCTCATCACGAACGCGCCGGCGGCTGACGGCAAACCACTGGAAGAAATGCTCGCCATGCACAAGGAAGGCTCCGCCAAGCTCGCCGACGAGCAGGACGAACTCTCCGCCGACGTCCAGCAACTCATCGTCGAGCAAACCCATCCGAAGGTTATCGAACTGCTTGCCGCGGTGGAAGACATCATGGACGAGGCCACCGAACGCCTGGCCGAAACGGACACCGGCGGCGAAACCATCGCCGCGCAGACGGAAATCATTGAAAAAATCCACGCCGCCGCCAAAGAAAAACAAAGCCAGGGCAGCGGCAAGTCCGGCGGTGCCATGATGGACATGATGGAGCGCATGATGGGCCGGAAACCCGGTGGAGAACCCAAACCCGGAAACAACCCCGGCGATCAAAGCGGCGGCGGAATGTCCGGCGAATCCGATTCCGCCAACGAAACCGCAAACGGCCAGGCCGACGGCCGGAGCGAAGCCCGCCGCGTCCCGAAAGCCGCTGGCGGCACCGGCCCTGAAATCCCCGAGGAATTCAGAAAAGCGTTCGACGCCTACAACCGTGGCGCCGAACAGAAGGTGAAATAAAACCCCCGCTGATGAAACGACACTCGTCACCCAGAACACCCTCTCTGCACCGCATCGGATGCTTGCTTTTCCTCGCGTCCGCCGGATGGGCGTGGGCTCAGGACCTACCGGGCCGCAAGGACGACACCATCCCGGCACAAGCCGAGCTGGTCTATGAAAAGGGCCTGCAGTTTCTCGCCCGAACCCAGAACGAAAAAGGTGTCTGGATCGATAGCGTGGGTTCGGAGCCCGGCGTCGTGGGCCTTTGCGTCGCCGCGTTTCTCGCCCATGGCGAAGACCCGGTCAACGGCCCGTATGCCAGCAACATCCGCAACGGCATCGACTATATCCTTTCCCAACAGAACGAAAAAAACGGCTACATCGGCACCAGCATGTATAACCACGCCTTCGCCACCAAGGCCTTGGCGGAATCCTACGGTGTCGTCGACAATCCGGAAATCGCCCCCGCTCTGAAGAAAGCCATCGAATTGATCCTCAGTTCACAAAAGCGCAACCGCTTCGGCGCGTGGCGCTACACGCCGGACAGCCGGGATGCGGACACCACCGTCACCGGCAGCCAGATGGTCACCCTGTTCGCAGCGCGCAATGCGGGCATCGCCATTCCCGACGAGGCGATCCGCAAGGGCCTCGCCTACCTGAACAACAACCGCAGCAACACCGAAGGCTCCTACGGCTACACCTCCGCATCCGGCGGCAAGCCCACCCTCACCGCGATCGGCGTGCTCTGCCTGTCCCTCGCCAAGGAGACGGATTCCAAGGGATACCAGACCAGCCTCGCCTATCTGAAACAGAACCTCGATTACCGGGATCGCTACTATCCGTATTATTTCGAGTATTACATGTCGCAGGCCCTGTTTCACGCCGATGATGAAGCATGGAACGAATGGAACGCCCGCAACATCCGCTATCTGGCCACCATCCAGAATTCGGATGGATCGTTCCCCGGAAACCAAGGTCCGTCCTTCAATACCGCCGGCGCACTGCTCTCCCTCGCCCTCAACTATCGTTACCTTCCTATCTACGAAAAATGAGCCGCCTCGCCATCATTCTGTATCTGTCCTCACTCGCCGGCCTTTTCGCGGCGGAACGCCCCGACTTGCTGCGTTTCACCAATAACGACCAACTCCACGGCTCCTTCCAGGGCATCAAGAGCGGTCCCCGGGCCGTCTGGCTGCGCGATGATCTTGAGGCTCCCGTCGATTTCAAAACCGAGCGCGTCCGACACATCGTCCTCCACGGCGGGCGCCCGATCAGAGCCCTCGAATCACTCAGCCACGCCGGTCTCGTCAACGGCGACCGGATCCCCGGAACCATCACCGGAATCGACGACGAACAAATCACCATCGACACCGGGTTTGCCGGCATGCTGCACATCCCCCGCAAGCAGGTTTCCATCCTTTCCCCCAATCCACTTGGCGGGCGGGTTTATTACCATGGTCCCTTCTCCGAGGATGATTGGAAGATGAAGCATCCCGCATTCCCGGACGGCCTTCCGGACTCCGTTCCCGAGGATCAGGATCCCCCGGACGACGGGAACATGGACGAGGATGCCGCGGACTCGCCCGGGCGCTGGGGGTTTTCCGGTTCCGCATGGTATTGGCGGGGCGAGACTCCGGGCACCGCGCTGGTTCGCCAGACCGGCCTGCCCGACCGTGCGGTCCTCTCCTTCAATCTCGCATGGAAAAACCGGCTCGGTCTCGCCGTGGCGTTTCACGCCGATTTCGCACCGGTCAAACCCGAGGAAGACGCCGACATGGACGCGGGTCCGGCCGGCAGATTCGCCAAAGGGGGAACCGCCAACCTCCCTCCCCTCTTCGGAAACAGTTATGTCCTGCAACTAACCTCGAACTATCTGATGATCTTCCGGACTTCGGTGGACACTGATGGAAACCCGTCACTCAAGAGGGTCCAACTCAACAACAGCAACCTCCGCCTTGGCGAAACCGGCAACGCCAAAGTGGAAATCCGCAGCAACCTCCGCAGCGAGGAAATCTCGCTCTTCGTGAATGACGAATTCGTCGGGCAATGGAGCGAAAGCAATCTGATTGATCACGATGGCCGGTCATTCTCCGGGAAAAGCTCCGGCTTCGGCTTCGTGGCACAAAGCCGCAACGCCCCGGTCCGCATTTCGGACATCGTCGTCTCCGAGTGGAACGGCATGCCGGACTCCGCACGCAGCCTCCAGGTCGATGACCAGGATGTGGTCCTCATGGCCAACGGCACCGACCGATATGCCGGCAAGGTCGGCCAACTCGACACCGAGGGAAAACTCCTCTTCGAGGGGAAACACGGAAATTTCCGCTTCCCGCTCGCCGATGTCGCCGAGATTCGTTTCGCCCGCAACCAACTGGCAACCGCCGGGGAAACTCCGGCGGACAACGTCCTCGTCCGCCTGAACCCCATCGGCTTGCTTTCCGGACGCCCCGTCTCAGGCGATGGGACCACGCTCGGAATCGTCAGCCCGATCATCGGCGACCTGAACCTCTCCTTGGATTCCGCCGTGATGCTCGAATTCAATGCCTCCAACCAATTCATCAACGACTGGGATGCGGATTTCTAACATTACAGGCCGATCCATCCTCCTTTGCGGATTCGGAATCGCCCTTCCGCTCTCCGCCGACGATCTCACGCTGGTGGACGGAGCATCCCACCTCACCGGCACCGTGCGCTCGATCGATGCCGACGGACGGGTTGAACTGAGCAGTCCACTCTCACCCGAACCCCTGCTCCTGAAAGCCGACCGGATCGAGAAAGTGGAATTCAGCAACGGTGACACCACGGAGGAACCCCCGTCCGCCTTGGTCCAGCTGACCAATGGAGACCTGCTGCCAGCCACCGTCGAAAGCCTCGACGACCGCAATCTAACCATCACCTCCCCGGATGCGGGGCGATTGGAAATCCTGCGGAACCACCTGACTTCCGCGCAGTTCGGCATCCGGCCTCACGAGGTCCTCTACTCGGGACCGAAAAGCCTCAATGAATGGGCGGGCAACTGGGGTGACCCCAATAACTGGACGTTTGCTCGCGGCAGCCTTGTGGCGAACGGCCCGGCCACCGCCGCGAGGAAATTCACCCTGCCCCGGCAGTTCATCCTGCGCTTCACCCTAGTATGGGAGGCCAAGGAGGTGCCGAACTTCAAAGTCTATTTTGCCGATCCCCTGACCGGAAAGCCGCAACCGTGCGACCGCTACTACCTGCAGTTCGGTGGGGCCGGATTGGAAATCAAACGCGAAGCCTCGGAGGGAAGACGCTACAACCCCATCCTGCAGCTCAATCGCACCCCGAATCAATATCCCGACCACGAACTGAAGGTGGAAATCCACGTGAATCGCAACGACTCCCGGCTCCAACTCTTCCTCAACGGCGAACCCGAGGACAAAAAGGCTGATCCAATCTCCCCGGTGCCCGACGGATCCGGAATCACCCTGATCTGCAACGCTCCCAGCGGCAACGTTCAGCAAATCCGCGACATCGAAATCACCGAATTTGACGACTCCCGCGTCCGCCATCATTCCGAGGAGCGGGGCAATCCGCAGGAAGACAGCCTGATCAGCCGCGAGGAGGACCGCTGGGGAGGCCGGTTGATCGACATCGGCAAGACGGCTGATGGGACGGTCTTCCGGTTCAAGAGTGACTTCCGGAACGATCCGCTGGAGATCCCAGAGACGGACGTTTCCACCGTATTCTTCGCCTCGGAGGAAGCCGGGGGGTCAGATGGCAGGCAGGCCCCGTTCGTCATCAGGCTCCGCGGAGAAGGCTCCCTGCGGGTGACGTCATGCCGGTTCACGCAAGACACGGTGTCCGCCATCCACCCGTTGTTAGGACCGCTTGAACTCCGCCGGGATGGCATTGTTTCCATGCAGCGGAGCAACCCGGAACCCAATCCCGCACCCGAACCATGAAACCGGTTTTCCAGATCATGTTTGCCGGCCTTGTGTTCACCGGTAGCGCCGCCGCCACCGGGGCGGGGGCCGGCTCAATCGTCCGCTTTTCCAATGAGGACCAACTTGCCGGATCCATGGAATCCCTCTCCTCGGAATTCCTCGTTTGGACATCCCCGGCACTCGAGAAGCCCGTTCCCTTTGTGCTCGGAAGCGTCGTCGATCTCTCGCTTCCCGCAGCAACTCCCGAATCCGCGGCGGATCATGTGGCCATCCTCACGCTGACCAATGGCGATATCGTCCGCGGCCAACTCGCCTCGGTATCGGATGAAACCATCGCCCTCGACACATGGTATGCCGGGCGGATCAGCTTCAACCGACTGATGGTCTCCGACATGAAGATCGAGGGTGCCACCAACTTCCTCTACCGCGGGCCGACGGGGCTCGACGGCTGGACCCAGTCGACCGATTCGACCCCACCGGCATGGAGTTATGCCCGCTCGGCGTTTCTCTCGCATGAACCGGGCGGCATCGCCAAAGACGATCTCCTACCGGAGGAATGCACCGTCACCTTTGACGTGGCGTGGAAGAGCGATTCGATCCAGCTCAAGGTCATTCTGTTCTCGGATCAACCCAGTTCGGAAAACCCCGACTCCGGCTACGAACTC
>JBFEQB010000087.1:0-7603 GCA_041549835.1 Luteolibacter sp.
CTTCGAGCGTTTGGGGGATGCGTCCGTCATCAACCTCCAGGGTTTGCTGAATTGTCGGGCGAGTCTTCGAACGAGTCGGATTCGGCTTCAATTTCCTTGCGCATTTTTTGGGAAATCCATGGACGGATCATCCCATAGACCAGATAAAGGCTGAAGACCACGACCGGCATCACGTAGCGGAATTGCACGGTGATGAAAATGAGCAGAACCGCGATGACGATGGCTCCCGAAGTCCCGCGTGTCCGCCAGTCGACTTTCTTGAAACTCGGATAGCGGATGTCGCTGATCATCAGCAGGGAGAGGGCGAGCATTGCCCCCGCGAGCACGTATTTCCACAATCCGAGTTCGTGGTCGTTCTTGTAGAGATCGATCAAAAGGAACGTCAGCGAGGCGATGAAGCCGGCGGCCATCGGGATCGGGAGGCCGCGGAAATCCGTGGAAGCACCCGGTTTTTTAGGCAACGCGGCGAGGCAGTTGAAGCGGGCGAGCCGCATGGCGCCGCAAACCAGATAGATCAGCGCAATCGCCCAACCCATGTTACCGAGCGGAAAAAGCACAGCTTTGGAGAGCAGCATCGCCGGAGCCATTCCGAAGGAGATGATGTCCGCCAAGGAGTCGAACTCCTGTCCGAAAGGGGATTCCTGGCCGCCGAGCCGGGCCAGTCGCCCATCAAGCAGGTCGAACAGGCAGGAACCGAAAATCAGCAGGATGGCGTATTCATAATACGGCTTCACGTGTTCATAGTATTCCTTTTCAGGAATCTTGGCGTTCCCCACCTCCAGCAAGCCCCTGAAAATCATCAACACGGCGAAAAATCCACACGCCAGATTGCAGGCCGTCATCAGGTTCGGCAGGAAATAGATTTTCGGTTCGTCAGGATCACGTTCCCTCGGCATGCCGGGAGCCTATTTCACGTGTGGCGGTTTGGAAACAACGGAAAATCGTGGCGTGCGATCGGAAATCCACCTGCTATGGTTCCGCCATGCAGCCGACCGACCTTTCCGCCGACACGCCGATGGGGGTGATTCTTGACACGTTGCCCGGAGGGAAGCGGGCGCTGTTTGCCCGCTACCACCTTGGCGGCTGTCAGAGTTGCGCGTTTTCCAACGACGAAACGCTAGGCCAACTCTGCGAGCGCTCCGAGCTGCCGGTGGCGGAGGTGCTGGAGCATTTGCTCGCCAGCCATGTGCATGATTCGGCCATGCTGATGGAGCCCGCCGCCGTGCGGGAGAATCTCGCCGAATTCCGATTGATTGATCTCCGGACCCGCGAGGAGCACGAGGCCGTGGTCATTCATGGGTCCGAGTTTTTCACTCAGGAACTCCAGCAGCAACTCTTCGCCGGCGATCCTGAAACCCGGATTCTACTTTACGACCACAGCGGCCAAAATGTGCTCGATCAGGTCGCGTGGTTTCGTGGGCACGGTCTGAAACAAACGTTTGGAATCTGCGGTGGGATTGATGCGTGGAGTCGGGAGGTGGATCCCTCGATTCCTCGCTATCGGATTGAAATGACCGACTGATTCAAGATTGGTTTGGTTTTTAAGCGAAAATATAAAACGATCGATTGAAATTTTCGTTGGATCAGGGTGTTCGCGGGTATGAAAAAACCGGAGAACGCAGGCACTTTCCGGCTTTTTCGGATCGTAATCCAATGACTTATGATTTTTTGTGAAGAATTTTCGGGACTGATGGAGCGCGCAGGCGGTGGGCTTCCGGGAAGTTCGAGCCAAGGAGAGGGCGGCAGTAATTCATGAAATCCTCGGTCACGCCATTGCCGGCCTCGTTGATGAAATGGTCCGGCATGTGGCGGGTTTTTCCGGCCACGTTGGCGATGGGAACCAGTTCGTAATCCACGCTGTAGTTCAGGACCGGGCGGCGGATCGCCACCGAGCCATCGACGCTGTCCCACATGGCGAACTGCACGGCTTTCTCTCCGACCTCGCGGGCTTCGCTGGCATCGCGATCCGAGAGGCAGCCGATGAAGGCGCGCTGCAGATAGCCGAAAGTATCCGAGCGGACCCGCTTGATGTTGAGGCTCTTTTTGATCGTTTGGGCAAGCAGGTCGCCCAGCGCGCCGGTGCCGGAAAGCTGGAGGTTGCCGTGATCGTCGCGCTCTTCATCGCCCATCAACTTGGCGATCATCGGGTCGCCCTGGGTATCCGAGATTCCCTCTGAAACGGCGATCGAGCACAGGCCGTGTTTTGAGTAAACCCGGTCCACGTCCGTAAGGAATTTTTCGGTGTCGAACGCGCGTTCCGGCACATAGACGAGGTGGGGGCCGTCGTCGAAATACTTGCGGGCCATGGCCGAGGCGGCGGTGAGGAAGCCGGCGTGACGCCCCATGACCACTCCGATGTAAATGCCCCTGAGCGCGCGGTTGTCGAGATTCACGCCCATGAACGCTTGGGCCACGTAGCGGGCGGCGGAGCCGAAGCCCGGGCAGTGGTCGTTTTCCATCAGGTCATTGTCGATGGTCTTGGGGATGTGGATCGCTCGCAGTTCGTAATCGGCTTGCCGTGCCTGCTCGTTGACGATGCGGACGGTGTCCGACGAATCGTTTCCGCCCACGTAGAAGAAATATCGGATGTCGTGCGCCTGCATCACCTGGAACATGCGCGCGCAATATTCCTCATCCGGCTTGTCGCGGGTGGAAAGCAGGGCCGAGGACGGGGTGCCCGCCACCTGTTCGAGGTTGTGGGTGGTTTCGCGGGTCAGGTCCACGAAGTTCTCCTCAATGATTCCGCGGACGCCGTGGACTGCACCGTAAACAGCGGTCACCTGGCTGAATTTGCGGGCCTCGAGGGCGACGCCCACGACACTTTGATTGATCACATGGGTGGGGCCGCCACCTTGTGCGACGAGTACTTTTCCTTCGAGTTTGCTCATGCCGCGCGAAGAATCCGTGATCCTCGGTGAGATGCAAGTCCTGAAGGGCTGCCGATTCGCCTGAATTCTGCCCGAATTTCCTTGGCATCATGGCATCAATGACTAGACTCATGCACTTGGTTTCGTCCATCCCCCCATTTTCCAGTCCGCGCTTTGGAGTTTTTTCATCGTGCGTCCCCCCAGAACAATAAAACAGCCAATACACGAACCATGAAAATTAGATCAGTCGAACCCGGCGCGCCTCTGTCGCGCTCCATCAGGAACGCACGCGCCGTCATCCCTCTACTCTGCCTTTCCGCAGCCTTCCCGCTCGCTCAAGCGGATATCATTGAATTCGATCTATCCCCATCCGGAGAGGATGTGGCTGTCGGATTAAGCCCTGCGAACGAAGTTCCCGCTGCGACCGGGACAGGGTCAGGTAATGAAATATCCGGAGGGATCACCTTCGATACGGAGAGCTCCACCTTGTCCGTTGCCATCGGCTACGGATCATCGACGGGTTTCACGGACTTGACGGCCCCCCCCACGGGCATGCACATCCACGGACCGGCGGCTCCAGGAGAGACTGCCGGGGTCTTGTATAACCTCGCCCCGATTCATTTCCCATCGACGGATCCAAACACGGGAGGCATCGTCTACGGGTCGGTCGTCTATCAGGAAAGCGAGGTTGCGGATCTGCTGGCCGGGCTGAACTATGTCAACATCCACACGCTTGAAAATGGCAGTGGAGAAATTCGCGGACAGTTGATTCCGCTGCTCAACGTGGCCCCGGAGTTGATTTGTCCCGCCTCTTCTGTCGTCGAATGTGCCGTGCCGGTCACCTACGAGGCAACCGTCACCGATGCGGACGGCGATGCGGTGCAAGTCATTTGGTCAGTGAACGGAGAAGTGGTGCAGACGGATGACATCGAGGCTGGTGGGCCTCCGACCGCCGCCTTGCTTGCATACACATCCGCTTTGCCGCTGGGTGAGAACACTCTGGCTCTCACTGCTACCGATGTTTTCGGCAACGTCGCCACATGTTCCACCACGATCACGGTGGTTGATACGACTCCTCCAGTCATTGAGGAACTTTCGGTCAATTCAAAGATGCTGTGGCCTCCCAACCACAAGATGAAGAGGGTGGCAGTGCGCGCCGAGGTCACCGATGCATGTGGACCGGCCACCTGGCAGATCGTTTCGATATCCAGCAATGAAGCGGTTGATGCCCCGGGCAGTGGAAATACCGCTCCTGACTGGGAGGTTCTCAGCGAGTCGACCGCGATGCTCCGTGCAGAGCGTTCCGGCAACAACAAAGAAGGCCGCGTTTACACGATTACGGTACGGGCCGAGGATGCCTCCGGAAACCTTTCCGACCCCTCGACGGTTACCGTCACCGTACCGCACAGCAAGGTGAAAAAGGTGAAAGTAAAGTCGAAGCGTAAGATGAGGTAGTCCTCACTGTCGTTAAATGTCAACAAGGCCTGCCGGGATACCGATTCGGAATTCCGGCAGGTTTGCGTATGGCGGGACCGCCGAAAATCCGGGCACTAATGGGCGCGTCTTTTCCTGAATGAAATGATTCAGGTTCGTGGAGGGCGAGCCAAGCCATGCATTCAAGGTCCGCCAACCCCTTCAGTTGGGTTACCTCGACAAGCGGTGGCCCTGGATTCCATACGGTGGAAGGCGGCTTGCATCCGCGCAAAATCAATCTTCCTCGAACTTGCGGGCGATGAGTTCTTCGATGGCCGAGAGCGCGGCATCGGCATCCATGCCTTCGGAACTCACCGTGATCACGGATCCATGTCCAGCGGCCAACATCATGAGTCCCATGATGCTTTTGCCGTCTACTTCTTCGCCATCCTTTTCAACAAAGACATCCGCTTGGAACCGATTCGCCGTTTTGACGAATTGCGCGGCTGGGCGAGCGTGAATGCCGAGTTTGTTGAGGATCGTGAATTCTTTTTTAGCCATGGAAAATCGGCTCGCGCCGGGGAGAACCTAGAAACTCCCCCGGCGGTCTCCAAGGCAAAAGTTTCATCCTGCAGGCGGAATTCCGGAAAGCCAAAACGCCTTCTTCCTCCTCGGGTGCCGCGAAGCTCTCGGGCCTTCCTTGTCCGCCCGTATCGCGCCATGATTCAAGACACCCGGACTTGGTGGGTTTTGTGGGGTTGCCGGAGGAGCATTCCGACCGCGAGCTCGCTGCCGATTGAGCGAAATCTTCTCCGATCCCGGAAAATTCGGTTTGATTCCGCCCCCCATCGCCCGCGAGAGTCGCCTCGCCATGCTCGACATCCGCGTGATCCGCGAAGATCCCACCACTGTTCAGGAACGCCTTAAAGTCCGCGGCGGCGAACACTGGAAACTCGTGGACACCGTGCTCGCATGCGATGAAGCCCGTCGCAAGGCCGAGACCGACAAACAGCAACTCCAGAATTCCCGCAAAACCATTTCCAAGCAGATCGGCATGCTCAAGGCCAAAGGTGAGGACACCTCCTCCATTGAGGCCGAAGTCCGCGCCATCAACGAGCAGATCACCGCTCTTGATGTGAAGGCCGATGACGCCGCGGCCGAACAGGCCGATCTCCTCCTCAATATCCCCAATCTCACCCACGGCGCCTGCCCGGTCGGCTCTGATGAAACCGCCAACCCGGTCGTGCGCGAGTGGGGTGCCAAGCCGGATATTGCCGCCCCCAAGGATCACGTCGATCTCGCCAACCAGCACGGCCTCATCAGTTGGGACGACGGCATCCGTGTCGCCGGCTCCGGCTTCGTCGTCTACCGCGGAAAGGGGGCCCGGCTCGAACGCGCGCTCATCAATTTCCTGTTGGATACCCAAAGCGCCAACGGCTACGAGGAGGTCAATGTCCCGCACCTCGTGAAACGCGAGTGCATGGAAGGCACCGGCCAGCTCCCGAAATTCGAGGACGACATGTACGGAACCGATACCGCTGAAGACGGCATCAACAACCTGTTCCTCGCCCCTACGGCGGAAGTTCCCGTCACCAATCTCTATCGAGATACGATTCTGGCGGAATCCGACCTGCCGGTCAAAATGGTCGCCTACACCCCGTGTTTCCGCCGCGAGGCGGGCTCCGCCGGGCGCGACAACAAGGGGATCATCCGCATGCACCAGTTCGACAAGGTCGAGCTCGTGCAGATCGTCCACCCGGACCACGGCTTCGAGGTGCTCGAACAACTCACCGCCCACGCCGAATCCATCCTCCAGAAACTCGGTCTCCATTACCGGACGATCGAGCTCTGCACCGGCGATATCGGATTCTCCTCCGCCAAGACCTATGACATCGAGGTGTGGGCCCCCGGCCACGGCAAGTATCTCGAAGTATCGAGTTGTTCGTGTTTCACCGAGTATCAGGCCCGCCGCATGAAGCTCCGCTTCAAGGACTCCGAGGGAAAAAACCGTTTCCCCCACACGCTGAACGGATCGGGAACCGCGCTGCCGCGCCTTTACGTCGCGTTGTTGGAGCACTGCCAGCAGCCCGACGGTTCCATCCGCGTCCCCGATGCCCTCGTGCCGTATTTCGGTGCGGCGGTTCTGGGTTGACCGTTCTCGCGCCGTGTTCTCGCGGATTCCGTGGAATTCTCACGCTGTTCGACAGAAGCATTCGATGCGCCCGATCACACCCAGCCAGATCGTCCTTGGAGGGTGTATGCTAGCGTTCGGCGCTTCGTTCCTGAATACCGGCTTTCTCCTTTCAGCCGGGACATCGGTCAGCCATCTCACCGGAGATATTGCAAGGATCGGTTCGGGTCTCTCGACTCTCGGGAATTCCGACGGCTTTCACATCGTCAATGTGACGATGGCGGCACTTGGATTTATCTCAGGAGCGATCATTTCCGGTTTCTTGCTCCATCATCCTACGCTTGAGATTAGCAGGCCCTATGGTCGGGTTTTATCCGTATTGGGGATTTGTCTGGTCGCAGCCCACTATGCATACGCGGATTTTCCGATACTTTCGATCGGGATCGCAAGTGCGGTTTGTGGGGCGCAGAATGCGCTGGCCAGTCGATACCGTGGTGTTGTGTTGCGGACGACCCACTTGACCGGAATCTTCACCGATTTGGGCATTCATTTGGGAATGAAACTTCGCGGCCACAAAATCGAGGGCTGGAAGTTGTTGATACCCATTTGTATTACATTTTCTTTCCTGCTCGGCGCGGTGTCCGGCAGTGCTTTTGTCCTGAATGATCGAGGCAATTGGATGTTTGCCGCAGGCGTGGGATATCTTCTTGGAGGGATTGCTTGGAGCGTTTGCAAAAGAACAAGAAGAGTCGGGCCTCAAGCCTGACCCGCCGCGAGTTCAACCCGCCATGACCATCCGACCCATCAACCCGGAAGTCGGAGTGCGCCCTCGGCCAGACGTAAGATGACTCGGGCGAGCACCCATCGCGAATGGATTTGCCGGTGGCTCTGGGCAATCGTTAGTTCGGTATCGAGGCACCCAGCCAACTAGGGATTGAATCCCCGTGA
Organism: Luteolibacter sp.; assembly: GCA_041549835.1. Lineage (GTDB taxonomy): Bacteria > Verrucomicrobiota > Verrucomicrobiia > Verrucomicrobiales > Akkermansiaceae > Luteolibacter. The sequence continues at coordinate 7,360 of JBFEQB010000087.1, forward strand.
TCACGTAATGGTGATGCGGCCGTTTTATGGCATTCTCTTCCTCGTAAGGGATAGCACAATTGCCCCCCCAAAGGGCCCAAGGGCGTCGGAACAAGGGATCCGATGCCCTTGGTTTTTTAAAAGAGGTGAGGCGCACTTGGGTTGTTTGACGCAGGTGAATGGTTTTTTAAAAAAATACGCTTGGCGGGTTTGATGTTTTGGGCCATTTGTTTGTCACATCGACTGAGCTATTCGCTTCTGTGAA
>JBFEQB010000088.1:0-7597 GCA_041549835.1 Luteolibacter sp.
CGGTCCGCCTTATCACGTCTGCGTCGTCGGCGATGACGACCAGTCGATCTACGGCTGGCGCGGCGCCGAAACCGCCAACATCCTCGAATTCGAACGTTTCTTCCCGGACCCCAAAGTCATCCGCTTGGAAGAAAACTACCGCTCCACCCACGCCGTCCTCCACACGGCCAACAGCCTGATCAAACACAATCGCGGCCGCCGCGAGAAAATCCTACGCTCCACCCGCAAGGGCGGCGACCCCGTGCGCATCGTCGCCATGCCCGGAGATGAGGAGGAAGCCGAGTTCATCGCCGAGGAAATCCTCGCCGGCAAGAGCGCAGTCGGCCGCAAGTGGGAGGACTTCGCCGTGCTCTTCCGCACCAACGGTCAGAGCCGTAAACTCGAACTCGCCCTGCGCGAGCGCAAGATCCCCTACCGCATGGTCGGCGCGCAAAGTTTCTATGACCGCCGCGAAGTCCGCGACGTGCTCGCCTACGCCCAGCTCCTCGCCTCGCCCGATGCCGATGTCCCTTTGCTCCGCATTCTCAATGCGCCTAACCGCGGCATCGGCCAGTCCACCGCCGTGCTCGCCACCGAGTGGAGCCGCGAACACCATGAATCCGTCTGGCAGGCGCTCTGCGATCCGAATTTCACCGACACCATCGGCCCCAAATCCCGCCATGCCATCGAGTCCTTCGTCGCCCTCATCGCCAGCGCGAAAAACCGCATCGACGTCGCCCACGGAAACCCCGCCGACGTGCTCCACGGCCTGATCAAGGAAATTGAATACCTCCCGTGGATCGAGCGCGGCTGCAAGACCGACAGCGAAAAACAACAGCGGGGCGAAGGCATCCAGATGGTCATCGACAGCCTCCGCGCCCACGTCACCAAGGGCAAAAAGCTCCAGGCCTTTCTCGATGACAGCGCGCTCGCCTCCGACCGCGAGGACGACGACCTCGACAAAAAGCAAGGCGCCACGCTCATCACCCTACACGCCTCCAAAGGCCTCGAATTCCCGATCGTTTTCCTCGTCGGGCTCGAAGAGGGATTCCTCCCCCACACCCGCAGCATCGCCGAAGGCACCAAGGACGAGGAGCGCCGCTTGTTATATGTTGGCATCACCCGCGCCCAGGACAACCTGACGATGACCTACTGCTCCAAGCGCATCAAATGGGGCCAGGAAACCCACTGCGAACCCAGCTCCTTCATCGGTGAACTGGATGACGAACATCTCGAACACACCAGCTATGACGACATCCTCGGCGCCGAGCCCAGCAGCGACGAACTCGATAACTTCTTCGGCAATCTCAAGGGCATGCTGGATGGGATCTAGCCGCGAAAGGCTGGCGCGCGGGTGACAATGCAACCGGACCAAAGGCTCCGCCCGAACAACGGATTCACTGCAGAAGGATGCGTCGCCCTCCCTCATGAGCGCTCAGATAGATCGCCTCGATGACGGCGACGGCTTTCCTCGCTTCGGTGGCGGAGGTCGCGGGTTCGCGGCCTTCCTGGATGGCGGTGACGATTTCCTCGAAGTTCCGCTGGTGCTGTTGGAAGCTGATCGCCGACGGGTGGTTCGCGCCGAGCCCTGCTGAGGCTCCATATTTGAAGGTGGCGCGGATTTCGGCGTCTCCGGGGTCTTCGTTTTTGAAATCCCAGACTTCGAAGGACTCGTCGGCGAGAAACACAGAGCCCTCGGTACCGGCAAGTTGAACACGGGCCGGGTGGCCGTGCTCGGACCAAGTGCAGGTGGAGCCCTCGATCACTCCGCAGGCACCATTTTCAAACTCGATGATGGCCATGGCGGTGTCCTCCACCTCGATGCCGGTGTGGGCGAGGCGTGCGGCGCTGCCCCGCACCGAGCGAACGGGCCCGGCAAGGTGGATGAGCGCATCGATCGCGTGAATCGCCTGGTTCATCAAGACACCACCGCCATCGAGCCGCCAGGTGCCACGCCATGGCGCAGAGTCGTAGTAGGCTTGATCGCGAAACCATTTCACGTAGCAGGAGGCCGAGGTCAGCGTGCCGAAGCGGCCTTGATCAGCGGCGGCCTTGAAGGCGTCCATGGCCGGGGTGAACCGACGGTTGAGCACGCAGGCGAGGGTTTTCCCGCTGGCTGCGGCGGCCTCCATCAGGTGGTCGATGCGTTCGGTGGTGATTTCGAGCGGCTTCTCGACGATCACGTGTTTTCCGGAGGCGAGCGCGGCGAGCGCGGGCTCGAAGTGGGCGCCCGAGGGGGTGCAGATGGTGACGATATCGAGCTCGGGATCGGTGAGAAATTCCGCAAGGTCGGAAAACGCGCGGATTCCGTGCTCCGAGGCGAGTTTCGCGGCGCCTTCCGCCCGGTGGTTAAAAACCGAGTGGAGCGTGCCGCCGGACATGGCCGCAATGGCCTTGGCGTGGACGGACGCGATCATGCCAGAGCCGACGATACCGAAATTCATGCTCGGATTTTGCGATGCCATGCGTGGATTTTGCTGTGGCAATTACCGGCGGGCAAGGGAAAGAAAAATGAAGGATTTCCGCTGGCACTTACTGCGGAGTTTGCCCATCTTCCGCGCGCCCCACCATTTTTTCATCGCTCATGCCCAATCTCAAAGACCAGATCGGATTCAGCCTCAACGGCCCCGCCATCGCCTCACCCGATGAGGAGAACCGCCTCCGCGAGTTCGTCAACCTCAAGCTCGCCGCACGCGGATACTCGATCGTCGGCGCTGAGGAGGACTACCCGTTTCTCGATCTCGGTCGCTCACTGATTGCGAATTTCCAGGAAAAAAACCGGCTACTTTCCGACTACCTCTGTCCAGTGGATGCATCAATCGAAGCGTTCCTCCGCGACTACCTCGGCGAGGAAATCACCGCCGACACCTTCCCCGATGGCCGCCATCTCCTGCCAGCCAACGCCCTGATCATGGAGCGCCACGGCATCGCCCGCATGCTCTCCTTGCCGCCGGACCAGGATGAGTTCAAATCCTCCATCCTTAGTTCGTATCGCGTGCATCAAGGCGTCTGCCACAATCCGGCGAGCGACCGCCGCACGACCGAGGGCGTCTTTCACGTCGCCGAGGGCGGTCTCCCGGTTCCCGCCGACAAGAAATCCGTTCCGAAACTCACCTTCGCGCGGCTTCTGAAACACGCGCTGAACCCACCGGAAGACTTGATGACGCTGCCCTTCACCGGCACATCCCCCACCCCGGCGAAGGTGTTCGTTTCACTGCTGCTGCGGCCGGTGATCGCTCCGGAAGTCCCCGGATTTTCTCCTGAGAAATCCATGGAGGTCCGTTTCTTCGCCCCGGGAAACCTCGTCAGCAACCTGGATTTCGTGGAGAGCATCTTCGGCAATGCCGGCGATCCCTACCTGCCGGACAACGACTCCCGCCTCGATTCCGACCACTGGTCCGGCCACAGCGGTTGCGTGATCCTCGCACCCCACCTCGTCTCGCTCACCAAAAAGGAACTCGGCCTGCCAAACATCGCCGACGCCTCCGAGCGCCAGAAACGCGAAGGCATGTGCTGGACGCGCGAGGAGGAACTCTACAACAATGGAGGAGCCTTCAAAATCACCTGCCGCGACAAACGTGGAATCGTCGTCACCCTCATCGCCGACAACTACTACGGCTACTGCAAGAAAGAGGTCAAAACACAGATCAGTTACGCCACCAATCTTTTCGGCAACGCCGAGGAGGAACACGCCGGCGGTGCCATCGCCTTCCCGAGCTTCGACCTTGGTGAGGATTTCTCGTTGAGCGATTTCTCCCGCCCGGTGGACCACCGTTTCGTCGGCCTGATCAAACGCTACTCGAAGCTCTTCGACCTCCAGGAAGAGGGCTACGGCATCGACAAGAAATTCCGCGACATCTATTATGTGCCGGAAGACGTCCACATCGACCTCCACAGCCAGAAAGTCAGTTGGAAGAACGCCGAGGGTCCGCAATCAATCCCGCTCCAACCGGGCATCACCTACGTCCTTCCCTCCGGCTACAAGGTGGAAATGGTGAAGCCTTCCGCCGGGATGCGCTGGCGGCTCATCGGCACCAACGCCGAAGGCACCTTCTGCCACAAACCCTGCACCGTCTCCGGCGGCGGCAAGTCGGAGATTTCCAAATCGATCTCCGACGCAATGATCACCGCCTCGTTGCTCCTTGGCGATCTCAAGCACGACCTCAACGCCGCTTGGGAAATCATCAATTATGATTTCTCCGTGCGCTATGCCGCGGCCCCGGACCCCGACAAACCCAGCCGCCCGCTGCTCAGCCGGATGCGCTCGCTCGGCTCGGTCATCCGCCTGCTCTCGCCCAGCCCCACCTACACGGATGAATACAACGCTTGGGTGGAAACCATCAGCAGTTCCGTGAGAGATCTCGTTTTCCTCATTAAGCGGTTTTACAAACCCAGCTGGGGCGAGGACTGGCGCGAGCGTTTCAGCGTGGACCTCATCAACGGCCTGCCCGGGCGCCAGCTCATCTACCGCCGCCAACGCCTCATGGCCCAGTATCTGCGCGTCGGCTTCACTGACGACGGCACCTGGCGCACCTTCAGCGTCCGCAAGGATTTTGCCCCGGCGAAAAAGATCCAGACCGAGGACGACATCAGCGCCTCGTTGGTCGTGCCGCGGGAAAACATCGAGGGGCTCCACCCGGAGGTCTCCAACCCCTCGCTCAAATTCATCAAGAACTGTGAATACCGGCTCTTCCAGCGCCCGGACGATGCCATCACCCGCGGTTATGACAAAAAGACCGAGAGTGACTTCAGCCATAGCGGACTCTTTTTCTCCAACTACGAACCGATCACCCGCGCCAGCGCGCAAGACATGATCAAGGACTCGATCCGCTTCGAGCAGTTCACAAAGCCATTGCGCAAAATGCTCACCAGCTTCGTGAAGTCCGGCAAATCCGACTACGTCATCAGCTCGAACCAACCGCGCATCGTCGATGGCAAGCCGACGAAAAACCCACGCTATCTCCAGAACCGCCCGGATCTCGAGGACCCGCGCGCGCTCTACCTCGGCATCCTCGGGAAGCGTCTCATCCGCCGCCTTCCGCTCGAAGCCCCGGTGCTCACCCCCGTGAACTCGGTGCTCGCCGGACGCCGCAACAACCCGCCGGACGAAAAAGCGGGCATCCGTGCGCTCGCCGTTTACAACCCGATCCACTATCAGGAACTGCCGGAGTTGTTCATGGACTTCATCGCTTCCCTCACCGGCAAAAGCCCCTCCACGACGGGCGCTGGCAGCGAGGGTGCCCTTACCAAAGGCCCCTTCAACGCCATCCTGCCCGTCCATGACCTCAACGCCGCGCTGGTTTCCTATCTCGTCACCAACTACCACGGCTTCACCAGCGCCGCCGGTCACATCGGCCGGAAATACCGAGTCGATCATGACATCAGCCTGCTCGTTCCGGAGGTTTGGTCCCGCATGTTCATTCACGAACGCGAACCGGATTACCTGATCCGCCACGACTATCTCGAGAAAATCGAGGATTTCGAGCACAACGGAAAAACCATCGAGGCCAGCCGCCTTGGTTACCGCATCACGCAGAGTTTCGTGAACATCTTCTTCGGCCGCATCTTCTCGGCCGCGGAGACCGTTTTCACCGAAGACATGCTCCGGCCCGAACTGCAATCGATGGATGATTTCATCGATGGCCTCGACAACATCATCGAAACCCAGCGCAACGTCGCCCTCAATTACTTCAAGGATGGCGGCATCGACGCCGCCTGTCCTCCGCTCAAGGCGTTGCTGCACATCATGGCCTATGGCGAGTATGAGGGCAAAAGCCTCCACCACCCGGAAATCCGCGGACTCTTCACCCGCGAGGCGATGCTCGCGTCCGACTGGTATCAGGCACGGCTTGATGCCAAGGTCACCGTCGATCGGACCCTCTGGAGCCGGCACGTCGAGTATCTCCAGGCCTTCCTCGCCAAGCCGAACTATCAGGGAGAACTCCGCCGCCTCCGCATTCAGGAGCGCCTCGACAAGGCGAAGACCTACCACAATCACGTCCACTCCCCCGCATATCGGGAAAGCCTCGTCGGCATGATCGGCACCGATCCTGAGCTGGTGTGAATGTGGCGGCGCCTCACCTGAAAAACTCCATCTGCGCGTCCTCCTTCGGATCTTCGAACCGGACGCCCACGCCTAACAGCCTGACCGCACGGCTGTGCCCGCGTTTCCACGCCTCGGCCAGCAAAACCTCGAAAACCGCATGATCGAGCGTGTGCCACGCGCGCTCGGCGGTGGTGCGTTGGAAATCCGCGAACTTGAGTTTCACCACGAGCGAGCGGATGACGCGATCGGCGTGCTTGGAGGCAAGGTCTTCGGCAAGGCCCGCGATCATGCCGCGCATCGGCGGAATGAGGGCCGGCAGAACCGAAATGTTTTCGGCAAAGGTCGTCTCGCTGCTGAGTGACTTGCGGATGCGGTCGGGCGTGACCGGACGTTCGTCGATGCCTCGGCAGAGTTGCCAGAGTTCGCCCCCCCACTTCCCGAACCGGCGGACGAGTTCGATTCGCTCGATTTGCTGGAGGTCACCACATGTTGCCACCGCGAGTGCGGCGAGCTTCTCGCGCATCTTGCGCCCGACTCCCCACAAGCGCCCGACCGGCAATGCGGCGATAAAGGCGGGGATCTCCTCCGCCGTTACTTCGAACTGTCCGTTCGGCTTGTTCCAGTCCGAGGCAATTTTAGCGATGAGCTTGTTAGAAGAAATCCCGGCCGACGCGGTGAGGCCGGTTTCCTCGAAAACCTGCGCCCGGATCTCGCGGGCGACGGCTGCGCCGCCGGACTGGAGGAAGGAGACATCCAGATAGGCCTCGTCGAGCGAGAGCGGTTCGATCGTTTCCGTGAAGCGGCCGAAGATGGCGCGGATCTTGGCGCTTTCCGCCCGGTAAGCCTCGAAGCGCACCGGCACCAGCGTCAGTTGCGGACAGAGTTCAAGCGCCTTAAAGACGGGCATGGCGGAGCGACAGCCGAATTTCCGCGCCTCGTAGTTGGCGGTGGTCAGCACGCTGCGCCGGTCCTTGCCCGCCACGGCCACGGGTTTCCCACGCAAGGACGGATCGTCACGTTCTTCGATCGCTGCGTAAAAGCAGTCCATATCGATGTGAATGATTTTCCTCACGGCCACGGCGGCACCGATTTTCCCGATCGGCGTGGGCAAGAAAAGAACCGAATCGAGCTACGCGATCCGGTAATGGCGCCCGGCCACCGAGTCGTGGGAGACTCCCGGTCCGACTGGAACCCGATGTCATCCCCCAACCGCCAGAACAACTTTGATCTGATCCGCCTGCTGGCCGCCGCACAGGTGGTGCTGGCGCATGCGATCGGGCACACGGAGCTGATCCACCAGCTACCGCCATGGGGCGCACAGGTGTTTTCAGCGTTGATGTTGTTGCCGGGAGTCCCGGTGTTTTTCGTGATCAGCGGCTTTCTGATCACGCAATCCTTCGAGCGGAATCCAGCGGATCTCAAAGGCTACCTCTGGCGGCGGAGCCTGCGGATTTTCCCGGGGCTGTGGGTTTGCCTGATCGTGACGCTTGCCGTCCTCGGGTTCTTCGGGTTTCTCGGATCGGATTTCGTAGGGTCCAAAACCTTTGCCGCGTGGCTGGCCGGGCAGGTTTC
>JBFEQB010000089.1:0-7332 GCA_041549835.1 Luteolibacter sp.
CCTCCAGATCCGTCAGGACTTTCCCGAGGCCATCCAACTCATCCGCTCGCTATCCCGATGATCCGGGTCATTCTCATCGTTCGTATTGCGCCAATGAAAGATGACACCGGAGAGGTGAGGTCGTTGCGCCATGATTCATGACACCCGGACTTGGTTGGGTTTATGGCTTTTGGTGGTGGATTTGGCGAGGACTTCCGCTGGTGGGGGCGGAGTGGAGGCACCGGGAGCGATAGCGACCAGAGCCGGAACGCAGCGCCCGCCAGCGGTCGCCGCCGGGGCAATGGCTCCCGATTCCTCACCTGCCCGCCATTTTTCCTCGGCGCGGCGCTCTTCGATCTCCTTCACGATCCCTTGGATGGAACGCAGCTTGCTTTCGATGAGCTCGGAGAGGATCAGTGGATCGAACTCCGCCCGCTTGGCCCGCAGTTTCCGCTTGGTTTCCTCGCTGACATGCTCGCAGGCCAACATGCGGTCGCAGGGCGTTTGCGGGCTGTCATAGATCTTGCTGACTTTGCTGCCCGAACGTTTCTTTTCGATGAGCTTCATGACGGGCGTGAAGAGATTGCGCATGGGCAGCCAGGCGTTTTCGTAGAGGTCGTTGACCATTCCGACGAGCTGGAGATCATCGAAACGTCCGTAGCCTAACAATTGGCGGACGTGGGTGAAGTTCTTCTGCTCGACATGGGCCTGGTCGTTCTTCTTGTAGGCGCGCGAGCGGGTCCACTTGAGCGGGCGGCCTTGGCCCTGCAGGTGGTTTTCGACAACGGTGTTGAGGAACTCGCTGCCGTTGTCGCAATCAAAGCCGAGCATTTCAAAGGGCAGCCGGGCCTCGATCCGGCGCAGGCCGACGCAGACTTCGCGCCCGCTGTTACCCCACAGCCCGGCGAGTTCGGTCCAGCCGGTGTGGATGTCGGTGAGTGTCAGGCTCCACATGAATTCGCCGCTGCTGCTGCCTCCGCCGTGCGAAACGGTGTCCGCTTCCAGCCAGCCGGGACGGTCCACCTCCCAAGGTCCGCAACGCACGGGGATCGTGCTCTTGAGCCGGTGGCTGGTGCGCCCGGTGCTGCGCCCGTGGCGGCCTGCGTCCCCGAGCTTGTGCGGGGCGGTGATCCGGTCGAGTTGGCGGGGGCTGCATTGCAGGACCTTGCGGCGGCTTTCCTCGGTGAGGCCGCCGTGATGCGTTTCATAGCTGTCCAGCCACAGCGGGATGGTGGGCTTGAGCAGCTTGCCACAAGGCTGCTCGCTGCGCTTCCAAATCTCGACGATGACTTCCTTCACCTCTTCGGTGTAGGTGGCTTGTGAACCTCGTTTTCGCGCCCCCAGACCAAGGCTCACCTTGCCGTTGAGGGCTTTGATGGCGTGCTTGCGATCCCAGCCAAGGGTGTCGCTGACCTCGTCGATCATCGCGCTTCTCCCAACGCGGTTCCGACTCGGATAGCGTGCCCGGCAGCTTTCCAAATACTCGATTTTGCTCTTCTGACTCATGATCCCGGTAAGTGTTCTCATCCGGGTGTCATTCTTTCTGGCGCAACGACCTGCATCAGCTTCTTTCTCGCTGGTCCGCCGGTGTCATTCCATTTGGCGCAATGCGCAACACGCATCGAATCCAGTATTTGGGGTTGCCTTTTTCTGCTATCAGGCGCAAGAAAAGCCCGGAAGTATTACACGTTTCCGTAACAAGCGATGCAGCTCCGTCATTTCGTCAGTGGTTCCTCGGTCATCCTCTTCGGCTGGCTCGCTGTGACATTCATTCACCAAGTGCCTTCACAGCGCTATCCGAAGCTCGATCGATACCCGACGACCACGATGCGGAAACCCACCGCGACACCTGCCCCGGCGGTGGCGGTGGAAGAAACCGCAGTATTTCCGGTTTCCGTCTCGCGCTGACGCGGAAGAGGGTGCAGGATCACCCCATGTCCGAAAAACCGATCATTTGTGATACGAAGCCTCTGGCTCTCGAAGTCGAAGCCGGCGTCCATTGGTGGTGTTCATGCGGTCGTTCCGCCCACCAACCGTTCTGCGACGGCTCCCACAAGGGCACCGGCCTGCAACCGGTGAAACTCGAAGTCGCCGAGAAAAAAACCATCTGGTGGTGTCAGTGCAAACACAGCTCCAACCCGCCGCTTTGTGACGGATCCCACAAAACCCTGCCCCAACCCGAGTAAGGAGCCGGTCCTCACGATGGCAGCTCGAAAACGCAACACTCCGCTGCTTTGACAAGCCCCCGCCGTCCGGCTAACCAAGTGCATGCGATCACTGATCAAGCATGTCCTCCGCCGCGAGCAACCCGCCGATGAACTCCATGTCGCCGGTTGGGTGCGCACCCGCCGTGACTCCAAGGCGTTCTCGTTTCTCGAACTCAACGACGGCACCTGCCTCGGCAATCTTCAGATCGTCGCCGATACCGGCATTCCCGGTTATAACGACATCGCTAGAATGACGACCGGCGCCTCGGTCGAAGTCCGTGGCAAACTCATCCCGTCTCCCGCCGCCGGGCAGCAGTGGGAAATGCAGGCGTCCTCGTTGAAGTTGTTAGGCGAAGCGGCGGAAGACTACCCGCTTCAGAAAAAGGGCCATAGCGCCGAGTTCCTGCGCTCCATTGCCCACCTCCGTCCGCGCACCAATCTTTACGGCGCGGTCTTCCGGACCCGCAGCCGCATGGCCTATGCCGTGCACCGCTTCTTCCAAGAGCGGGATTTCATCTACGTCCACACGCCCATCATCACCGCCAGTGATTGCGAGGGCGCGGGTGAGATGTTCCGCGTCACCGCCCTGCCCGACGAGAGGATCTCGAAGGAAACCGAGGATTTCTTCGGCAAGCGTGCCTATCTGACCGTCTCCGGCCAGCTCGAGGGAGAGACCTTCGCCTGCGCCCTGTCTAACATTTACACCTTCGGCCCCACCTTCCGTGCGGAAAACTCGAACACCTCGCGCCACGCCGCCGAGTTCTGTATGATCGAACCGGAAGTCGCCTTCTGCGATCTCGAGGGCGACATGGACCTCGCCGAAGCCCTCGTGAAATTCCTCGTTACCGAGATGCTGGAAAACCATGAAGGCGACCTCGAAATCTTCGCCAGGTTCGTCGACAAGGGGCTGCGCGAGCGGCTTGAATTCGTCGCAAGCCGGCCGTTCGAGCGGGTTTCCTACACTCATGCCGTCGAACTGCTCAAAGCCAGTGGCGTGAAGTTCGCCTACCCGGTCGAATACGGCCTCAACCTCCAGTCCGAGCATGAACGCTGGCTGACGGAAGAACATTTCAAAAGCCCTGTCACCGTTTTCAACTACCCGAAGGAGATCAAACCCTTCTACATGCGCCTCAACGACGACGGCAAAACCGTCACCGCCATGGACGTGCTGGTCCCCGGGATCGGCGAAATCATTGGCGGTAGCCAGCGCGAGGAGCGCCTTGATGTGCTCATGAAAAACTTCGCCAAGCACGAACTCGATCCCGAAGCCTACGGCTGGTATGCCGATCTCCGGAAATACGGCAGCGTCCCTCATGCCGGCTTCGGTCTCGGCTTCGAGCGCCTTCTCATGTTCGTCACCGGTATGGCCAACATCCGTGACGTCATTCCGTTCGCCCGCACGCCGGGTCACTGCGAGTTCTGAGGCCCCTGCGAACCTTTCCCGGACTGAGCCACCGGATAAGACGACCGGATCACGAATTTCGCTTGCACCGAAGGATGAAATCACGGTTCTTTTTCCGCGCCCGGTTTTCCGGGTCCGCCAACATGTCGGGGCGTGGCGCAGTCTGGTAGCGCGCCTCGTTCGGGACGAGGAGGCCGTGGGTTCGAATCCCGCCGCCCCGACCATCTGTTGAGGTGAACGTGGCAAGTGATTCAGGGCGCGCCCCCAAGGGGGGGGCTTCGAGGTAAAGCGCGCGAGAATTCCACACATGTTGCCCCCCGCCGGGCTCAATCGGCCGGAGACGGAAAAGCCGTAGGTCCGCATGGCATGGAAGGTTCACTTAATCCTATCCGATCCAGGTTGGAAAGAGGGGTCGCTGAGCGGTTTCCGGAAGTCCATGAACGGGAGGCCGGAGGCCACGGGTGTCAGTGTGGAAATGAGTTTCAAGGGGAGGTCTGGGAATGGTTCCGCCGGGGCTGGTGTTGCCTCGGCGGAAGGGATTTACGGAGTTCGGGTCGGTCTTATTTGATCCCGGTGGGCGTTCCGTATTCGGGAGGAGGTCCGTCAGGGCGGTGGCCATTCCGTGATCCCCCGTTCTTGGGCGGGCGATGCCCGCGTGGCTGGAGTTCCTGGCGTGACAGTTCGCCGTCGTTGTTTTTATCCAGCGTCTTGAGTGATTCCGGAGCGGCCTTGAGTTCGGCGGCGGAAAGGCTGCCGTCCTTGTCGGTGTCGAGCGCGGCGATGATCGGAGGCGCGGGACGCTCGCCGGGTGGGCGGCCCCCTTTCGGGGCAGGGCCTTCGCCATCGGGGGGGGCGTCTCCTTCGGGCCGCGGCGGACGTATTTCATCGCGGGTGACTGCACCATCGCTGTTGCTGTCCAGCGTGGCGAGCGAGGTGGAGGCGTTTTGAATTTCCCCGGCGGAAAGGGTCCCGTCGTGGTTGGCATCTAACAATGCGACGAGCGGTGGAACATGTGGTGGGCGGCGTTCTTCGGGGCTTTCGTCGGGCTGGGCGGAGGCACCCGTGACGGCCAGGAGAGCGAGTGACAGGTGAATGGCGTTTGTTTTCATGGTCTTGTTGGTTTGGTGTTGGGAGAGGCTCCGTGTTTGCTGAAGCCATGACGATCAAACCCTGTGATTGTTAACCGCGTGTGTGGAGGCGGCCGCAAAATTGTTAAGTTGTTGTAAAACCTGTGGGTGTTTTCCAGCCCGGTCTGCTAAGAGGGTTTCCAGCGATGGAAATCCAAAGCAAACCAAGACTTCTGGTGGTGGATGACGACCGCAAACTCGCCGGCCTCATCCGCGATTACCTGACGCCGATGGGTTATGATGTCGAACTCCGGCACACTGGTCCGGATGGTCTGGCGGAAGCCGTGGCGTCATCCTACGAGGCGGTGATCCTCGATGTGATGATGCCCGGGATGGATGGCTTCGCGGTGCTTCGGGAGCTTCGGAAAACCTCCGACGTGCCGGTGCTGATGCTGACGGCGCTGGGCGACGAGGCGGACCGCATCGTGGGATTGGAGCTTGGGGCCGACGATTATTTGCCGAAGACGTTTTCCTCCCGCGAGCTGCTGGCGCGTCTCCGCGCCGTGACGCGCCGGAGTCGTAACCGAATTGAAAGCGACGCTCCGAAGGAAGTTGTCGCCGGGGCCCTTCGCTTGTGTGAGGAGACTCACACGGCGGTCCTTGATGACGCTCCACTCGATCTAACAACACTTGAGTTTGCGATCCTCGCCTCGCTTCTCAAATCCAAGGGCCGCGTCAAAAGCCGCGAGCGTCTGATCGAAGAAGTCTCCGAGCGCCGCTTTGACGTGTTTGATCGGTCGATTGATGTTCACGTTTCCTCCCTTCGCAAGAAACTCGGCGACGATGCGAAGAAGCCGCGTTTCATCCGGACGATCCGCGGGGTTGGCTATTCGCTTCAAGAACCCGAATCTACCGGCACCCCATGAAAAGTTTCCCGCGATTTTCCCTGTTGGCCAAGGTGCTGTGCTGGTTGGTCCTCCATCTGGTGATTCTGGGCCTTGCTTTCTTCCTGTTTGTTCGGTGGCAGTTGGGCTTGGGCTTGGATTCCCTGCTTAGCGGTTCTGCCGGTGAAAGGCTCGGGGCCTTTGGCGACTCAGTCATTGAGCGCGTCATGGACTTGCCGCCGCAGCAGTGGAATGAGGGAATCAAACCTCTGGCGGATGAAATGCATGTCACCGCCGCGGTGCTGCTTCCACCGGACAACTCCGTGTTTCCCGCGCCGATCCCCCCGAACATTCTGGAGCGCGTGCGTGTGATCCTGCCTCCCCCGCGCGTTGAACCCGGCACCCCGCCAAGGGACGGCCGCCGTCCTCCGCGGCAAGGTTCTGGCCCGCGTGATGGCCCGCCGCCTTCCAGCCGTCAGGCTGAGGCCCATCCGGATGCTCTGTCATCCGTCGTTCTTCCGAAAAGTCGACCTGCGTTTTTGCTGAAAGCCAGCAACGGTGACGGCTACTGGGCCGGAGTCCTGCTTCAGATTCCAGGTGTTGGTAACCCGCCTCGTAGGCCGGTTGTGCTTCTAGTGCGTTCGGATCGTCTCGATGGCTCCGGCATGTTTTTCGATTTCAAGCCCTGGCTGCTCGGCTGCATCGCAGTCCTGCTGCTGAGTCTGGCATTTTGGACTCCCTTCGTGTGGGGGATCACCCGCTACCTCCGGCGATTGACCGCTGCTGCCGATGACATCGCCACCGGACGGTTTCAGGTTTCCCTCCCGCAACGCGGAAACGACGAGCTTGGAAATCTGGGGAGGACCATCAAGGCCATGGCCGCGAGGCTCGATCATCTCATTTCCGGGCAGAAGCGTTTTCTAGGCGACGCCGCGCATGAACTCTGCGCGCCCCTTGCGCGGATCCGGACGGGGCTTGGAATCCTCGAAACGAAGCTGGAAGGTGTCGATCACTCCGCTTTGGCGTCCATCGAAGCCGATGCCGCCGAGCTTGCCGCCTTGGTGAACGAAATCCTCGCGTTTTCCCGCGCTGGAAACCGGGAGCCCTCACGTCAACCGGTGATTCTCGAAGCGCTGATCAACGAAGTCCTCGCTCGTGAGGCCAGGAGCATCGAGAGTCGGATCGAGATTCCGCAGGGGCTTACCTTCATAACGGATCCCGCCTTGTTGGGACGCGCCGTCGGAAATCTCATCCGAAATGCTGCTGTTCACGCTGGGCCAGAGGCGAAGGTCTCGATCCGCGCGACGGAAGCCGCGGATTCAGTGTCGATCACAGTCGCCGACAACGGGCCCGGGATTCCGCCAGCCGAGTTGGCCCGCATCTTCGAGCCCTTTTATCGTCTGGATCGCTCACGCAGCCGTGACTCCGGCGGAAGCGGCCTCGGCCTCGCCATCGTCCGCACTGCCATCGAGACCTGTGGCGGTGAAGCCGTAGCGACCCTTCCCGAAAACGGAGGCTTCGCCGTTACCCTCCGTCTGTCGAAACAAGTGACCCAATCCGCCTGAACTCCGGGGTTGGTTCAGAAGATTGAACTACTGTGAGCATCGTAGTTGGCCCCCGAACCCTTGATTTATGGGGGAAAACCACCCCCTGCCAAAAAAGCGAAAAAACTTTTCAAAATGGGTTGACGTGAGGGGGGTCGGGCACCTAGCTTCGCGGGCCGCCACAACGGAGGGCGGCCGAGAGACAGAACGTCGATCGCGGTGGAGACCACCCGATCGGCTTTTTAGTCC
>JBFEQB010000090.1:0-6879 GCA_041549835.1 Luteolibacter sp.
CACCTCCCGCGCTCCGCGTTCCATCTTCTTCTCCACCACTCCGCGTTCCGAGTTCCGCGCTCCGCGTTCCATCTGTCTCTTCATTCCGCGTTCCGAGTTCCGCGTTCCGCGTTCCATCTCCCGCGCTCCGCGTTCCATCTGCCTCTTCATTCCGCGTTCCGAGTTCCGCGTTCCGCGTTCCATCTCCTAGCAGCCTCGGCATCGCCGTCTGCCGCATCTCCGCGTAGAAGACCAGGAAGCGGTCCAGCGCATCGGAGAGCTTCGCGGTGTAAGCGTCCCGCTCCACCAGCGTGATGAACGGTGCCAGCCCCGGGCAGTAGCTCATGAAATACCAGTGATCGAGCCCCGTCACCGCCATGGATCCATGGACCTGCGGCATGTAGGCCGCCGGCAGTTTCCCCTCCAGCAGGTAGCCCGCGTGGTGCTTCGCCAGCGGGCACTTGATCTCCAGCCCGGCGAGCGGATGCGGCGCATGCGGGTGATAGACCAGCGAGTCCGGAGAGCAGCCGATCACCTCATCATCCCGCGTGATGAATCCCACCTCGCGCGTTTCCAGCTCCATGATCTCGCTGAATAGCTCCCGCGCCTCCGGTTCCAGTTCCTCGCCGCGATCGGTGTGCCGGTTCCCCTCCCAGGCGATCTCATCCGGCCGGATGCACTGGGCCATCAGCTCGATGGCAAACCCTTCCCATTGGCTGGAATCCTTCCCGGTGGGTGTGAGCAAGCGCGAGAACTGGCTGGCCGTCGGCCGCCCGGCCCGCGCCCGGAACCACTCCTCCGAGCGCTGCTCCATATCCGCCCAGATCTTCACTCCCCACCCCCCATCCACTCCGCCACACTCACGGACATACCGGGCAGTCGGTTTCCTAGACTGGCGGCGCCTTCCAGCGCGTCACTCGCCCGGATCCACGCGCCCTTCAGGTTGCCACTTTCGGCATGGGCGCTCGCCTCGCGCGGGCACGCGGAGATCTCACCCCGGCTCTCCACCGGGTGTGGGATTTCCCCTTGGACGCCCCGCAGCATGGCGGATGGGGTTTCCTCAGCGTCCATCATGCCACCTCCTTCTCGTGGGCGGCTTGCCACGCCGCATTGATGGCCTGGGCAAACCGCGCCGCTCGCGCCACGTTGTCCGGATGGCGCAGGGCGGCCCTGGCAGACTTCAGCGGGCGGAAGCTCGTGAACACCGCCGTCTTAAACTCCTCCCATTCCTTCACGATCGGGTCCTTGAAGGGGAAATCCGCCGCCTCGGCTGCCGTGGCTGCCGTGGGTGGCAGCGGTGCCGTGGGTGGCAGCGCCGCCGTGGCTGCCGTGGCTGCCGTGGGTGGCAGCGGTGGTTTCGCCGCCTCCGGCCCTGTGGGAGTCTCCCCGAGCGTGGGCGGCTTCTGCCAATCACCGCCCCTCGCGGGTGGCCGCGGTGGTTTCGCCGCCTCCGCCGCCTGCTGGAGCGCCGCGGCAGCCTCCGCCTTCGCCTTGGCGGCCACCGCCTCCAGCCGCTTCCGCTCATCCGCGGCCCGCTTCGCCTCGCACCGCCGGCGCAGCTCCGCCTCCAGCCCTTCCGGCTTCTGCAGCTCCAGCTCGCGGCGGTCCATGATGAGCTCCGGGCCGTGGGCCTCCTCGAAGCGGCTCAGGATCTCGCGGCACTTGCGGATCATCGCCTGCTGCGTGGTGGCATACACGCGGAGCGCCGTTCTCATGGTATCCACCGTCCGCCGTCCCTTGATCGCCGCCTGCAGCCCTGGAAGGTAGTGCTTGCGCGCCAGCGCCAGCTCGATGCCGAAGCTTCTCAAGGCCTCCTGGATCACCTCGCTCTTCACCTCTTCCTTCCGTTTCGCGATCTGCTTGGAAAGGTCCAGCCGCGCGGCGGCCAGGTCACCGCTCAGCCCATCGATCTGAGAGAACAGGGAGTGGAGTTGTTCGGCATCCGCCAGCGCCTTCTCCTTAGCCGCCTTCAGCGAGGCCTCCGCCGCGGCGATCGCCTTCGCGTCCGCGTCCGCCTGGTCAAAGTCCTCATCCGTGCTCAGCTCCCGGTTGATCTCGGAAAGCCGGGAGCGGACCATCTCCGCGAAGGCCGGGAAGTTCGAGGAAATGATCTCCCCCCTGGCCTCGATGGTGAGAGTCATGGTTTCCGGTGTTTCCATTGGTGTGGTGCTCATCGCTCAAATCAGTTCTTGGGTTTCACCGCGGGTTTCTCCGGTGGCAGGGGCAGGCTCTTCGCTCATCACGCGTTCCGCCTCCCGCTTCCCACCTGCCGCTTCAAACGGATCGATCACCGCTCGGAGGCGGCATCGTTCCCTGGGTGTCACGTCGCGCATGCCCGGGGTGTCCGCCGCCTCGTCCTCGTCCGTCACCCCGGAAAACCCGAAGGCGTAGCGGGCGCACTGCATCAGCGCCTTGTGCCGCAGCATCCGGTTTTCCATCTTCCAGGGCTCGGTCGCCCGGCGGCATTCAGAGAGATACTCCGTCACCCGGATGGGCCGGGTCCGGTCCTTGCGCCAGAGCGAGCAAGTCACCGCCTCCAGCTTTCCGGCATCGTCCCGGTGGTAATCAAACTCCATGCCGTCCATCTGCGGATGGTCGTTCACCATCGATACCCAGCCATCGATGGACACCACCGGCACGATTCCCCCGCCCTTGGCCGGGAAGGCGTAGATCTCCTTGGTGAGCGGATTCAGCTGGTATTCATTGGCCACCACCACGAGCGCCAGCAGCTCGTCATCTGAGGCGCCCTTGAAGACGGTGGCCTTGAGGGTTTGCAGGAGCTTGGCAGGCTCCACATTCACGCGGCCGGCCATGATGGCGAGCGCGGAGGTTTTCGGGGGGGTGGTGGTCAGTTGTGTGCTCATGGTTGAATCTTTCGGTGAGGTTTTTTTCGTTAGGGTTTCAGGGTTGGGAAAAGCGGTTCCAGAGAAGCGCGGCTGCCGCCATGGCCAGCCCGCCGATGGCCACGTAGGCGGCGATGAACCGTGCGACATTTCGCAGCTTCCGGTCGTGCTCGGCTTGTCCCGCATAGAGACTGCGCAGATAGGCTTGGTGCGTGGCTTTCATGGGGTGCAGATCAGGTGGAAGTGGAAGTGAAGGTGGAGGTGGAGGTGAAGGATGAGGCCGATGACCGGGGTCAACGCTCCGAGGATGATGGAGAGGGTGATTTTCATGGGATTCCAGAGCCCCTCCGCTTGAGTCTCCGGCGGCGGACCTCCGCCTTGAGAACGGCCAGCCGCCTCCTGCCCCACTGCCCGGGATGGTCAGCCCGCGCCATCTGCTCCAGCGCGCGGACCAGCGCCTCATCGGAGTAGCTCTGGATGGATGCCTCGGCACTCATGACGCTGCCACCTCCTCAGGCCAGTCATCGCGTTCGTCATCCGCATGGGCTTCGGCATGGAGTTCTTCCGCGCACGCAAAGGCGCACAGCGGGCAGGCCCCTTGTTTCCACCCATCCTCTTCCATCTGGTCTTCCACCGCTCCCGGGATGGCCGCACTGATTTCCCCCACCGTGCCGGTGATGGGCTCCGCAGGCGCGATCCGGTATCCCACATGGCAGAACCGGCAGCTCCGCGCGGCCGTGATCCGGGCATGATAGATCTCCCGGCGTGCCCGCGCCGCCGGCGTGTTCGGCGGCGTGTTCGGCGGCGCGTTCGTGTTCAGGTTCTGGAGGGGTTCCACGTTCATCGTTCAGGCGGAGTGGGGTTCTGGCTTCCTATCTGGCGGGCGCATCCGTCTTTCTCCGCGGCCGCCCGGATCAGCTCTCTGGCCACCTGGCTCACCGGCTTTCCGGTCTGTCCGCTCTTCGCCGCCAGCCAGGTGATTTCCTCGGGGCTGAGCCGTTCCAAGCTCAGGGGTAAGTCGAAAGTCACACTCGGCGTCCGCATGCACCAGATCTGCACCTCATCGGTGCATCCAGCAAGACCGAATTACACTTTTTCGTGATTTTTCTTTCCATAGTGCATCAAACCGTGCATCTTCCAGCCATGGACACGTCCAAAGAAGGCATCAAGCACTGGTTATCCAAGTATCCTGAAAGGGACCGCAACTGGCTCGCCACCCAGTGCGGGGTGGAGAAACGCACCGTGGACAATTGGCTCTCATCGCCCAGGGACATCCCCGCCAAAGCCTTGCGCATCATCGAGAGCCTCATGCGCTCCGATGCCGAGCTGCATGAATCACGTGAGGAGCCGCAGTCCCACCTCGTCATCCGCACCTCCGCCGAGGAGTTCGACAATTGGTCCCGCGCCGCCTTAGCCAAGGGCCAGATCATCACCGATTACGCGATCGCCGCGATCCGCCAGGCCTACCAAGGCGAGCTCGCCTCAAAGCCCGCCCCCATCCCGGCCGATCCTCCCGCCAATCTCATCGAGCTCCCCTACTTCGGCACCGTCGCCGCCGGCACCCCCGCCGCCGAGCTGGATACGGACGACGGCACCCACCCGGTGCCCGGAAACTACGATCCCGCCACCCACTACGTGCTGCGCGTCAATGGCGAGTCCATGGAGCCGGACTATCCGGACCGCAGCCACATCGTCTGCCGCAAGCTCAAGGACGGCGAGTTCGCCAAGAAAGGCCAGGACGTCATCGCCTGCGATGCCTCCGGCGCCTACTTCAAGCGCCTCGTCTATCGCAAGGACGCCCCCATCGGCACAGGCCCCCGCAAGGCCGTCCCGCGCCTCATCTCCATCAACCCGGATTTCCCGGAGGTCATTCCCGCCGCGGACTGCCCCATCATGGCCGTCGTCGTCAGCAAGGCCTGATCGACCGCGCTGAGACCAGGTCTCGCGGATTAAAATTGAATGTGAATTGGAGAGCTGGGGCCTGGCGATTTTTGGAACAGGGATTGCACGGAGTGGATGCTTCCGCGCTCCGCTTCCTGGCCTCCTCCCATTTAGGTTCACACCACTGCCGTTGCTGTCCCGGTCCGGCAGACCCCGGACAGGAGGGAAATCTTAAAATCCAAGGACCCGGGCTCCCGGATGTCTGCGGCTCAGCTCCGTCAGGCTTCCCCGGTTGTTGGCGATGGATTCCTGTTTGAGGATCTCGCCGCAGGAAGCAAGCACGCACACCGCATGCTTGCGGTCACCGAGGTCGATTCCAATCGTGATGGCGGATGATGAGGATGATTTTTTCTTCATGGCGGCTGGAGTTTACCCTATCGGGCTAGTCCTAGCCCTGCTGCCTTCTCATCTATTCTTGTTTGGTATTATTTTAGATTTAGTCTTGGTTCTTCAAGTATCGGGTCACTACCAATTCGGCTTGGCCGGATGTCCCAAAATTGTCCGGTCTTGGTGTCAATCAGCATCATTCGGTTGTTCTCTCTTTGGATCAGTTCAAAGCGTCCAACTTGATTTGATGTTTGAGCGGAACGCACGATGAAGGCCGCAATGAGAATCGCCACTGCAACACAAATAAGTCCTATTTGATTTTTCATTTTCTTTTCTGTTTTCTTATTTTTACCGAACGTTAGAGGAATGGCGCGCCGGTGAGAAGCTCGAATTCAAATTGGGACGTTGCCCGCCGTCGTATGAGCCGACTTGTTCTGCTTCGTCTTCATTTGTCTGATCCTTTGCGAATCGTGATGGCCAAGTCTGTATACCTATCAAGTAGCGAATCGAAATCACCTTCTACCAATACGCGGCAGACGACGTCCTCACGTGAACTGACATCTTCTGGAAACGAATAACGACAGAAGTTCT
The DNA here is from genome assembly GCA_041549835.1 of Luteolibacter sp. Classification (GTDB taxonomy): domain Bacteria; phylum Verrucomicrobiota; class Verrucomicrobiia; order Verrucomicrobiales; family Akkermansiaceae; genus Luteolibacter. The sequence goes on from JBFEQB010000090.1 coordinate 5,682, forward strand.
CACCCTGACGCTCGATTCCCCAGAATGAGCTGCCAGCTCCCGATCTCTTCATCAGGACCTGTCCTTCCTGCTCGATTTCCAGAGTCACGAGGAGTTCGGTCGGAAGTGGCTCCAACCCTTTCTGTCGAGGAATCGATACTACCACTTCATGATTTCCGGGATACCTGTGGGAAACGGTAAATTCGTAATTCCGGACACCCTTCTCAACCTGTGCCGAAGCAAGAGGCACCCACATGTCATTAGGTGGGAAAAACAGATTTAGGGCTGACCCATAACCCGGCAACAAATATGCATGCCTTGCAGCAGCAGAAACCCCGATCCAGAGGGTCAGCAGGAATGCGAGCAGAAGCAGTGCCTTCTTCATTTCTTAGCAGAACGTCAAAGGCCTGGCGCCCCTGATCGGGAGCGCCCCTCCGCTTCTGGTTGAGGTTTGTCGCCACCCTCCGAATCCGACTCGGATCGGGTAGCGGGTTGTCCAGCGCCGACTTGTTCTGCAGTCATTGTCTTACGAGACGAGTCAGTCACCACGATTGTATGTGAGGTGGTTACGAATTTTTCCTGCGGAGTACAGCAATCAATATCGCCAGTCCATACGCCGATGCTCCGGGCCTCAAGAGCAAGGTTCACCTCGAACGATGCACCAGGCGCGAGTGACCTCGCGTAGTAGAACGTGGTGAAGTCGTAGATATCGTCACGCGAATCAGGCGGAGGATCAACTGCCACGATAGCAAAACCATCAGTAAGAGAATCGTAGATGTCGATACTACCGAGATCAAGTTCCTCATGGGTCGGGTTTGAGATTTCAACGACTAGGTTAATCTGTTCGCCGTTAGTGGCCGTATCTGGAGAATCAATCTTGACTACGAAGGGAGGTGGTTCATCGACGAAATACCAGTACGCGACGGCGCCTACACCGATCCATAATGCGGACGTAATCAACGCGGTGACCCCTGCGGTAAGGAGGACGAGTCCTATTCGTGATTGTGCCATGATTCTCTTGCAGAACAGTGTTTATTCGCACACCGGCATATCGCGTTGGGCTGATATGCGTCAGGCGGTTTCGCTAGAGAGGAAAGCCGCGAAGTCGCTGAAAGTCAATGGATTCTTGCGACCGGCGAGGGGCGCTCCGGGCAGGCGTTTTGGCAAGGCTTTCAGGATTACCCGGTTAGATAAACGGGTTGGAGATGGATGGGGTCAG
>JBFEQB010000091.1:0-6773 GCA_041549835.1 Luteolibacter sp.
CTGATCACTGATCACTGCTCACTGCTCACTGCTCACTGCTCACTGCTCACTGCTCACTGCTCACTGCTCACTGCTCACTGCTCACTCGGCACTCTTCCTCTTCCCTTCGACGTTAATCGACGTTGAAAATCCAATATTCGCCGCACAGCGGCACCGCTTCTCCCGATTCCCGATTTGACCCGTTCCCCCATCCCGGACATATTCCTTCCCTGATGAGACTCAGTCCCTCACAGCACCACGCCATCCTTGACGCCGTGCGCAGACAGGACCCTGAGGCTCGCATCATCCTCTTCGGCTCCCGAGCCGATGATCATGCTCGTGGCGGAGACATCGACCTGCTGGTCATCTCGGACCGCATCGATTTCCGTCAGGAATGGCTGATCCGCAGGGACATCCTCGATCAGATCGGTTGGCAAAAACTCGATCTTGTCGTCATTCACAAGGATCAGCTGGAATCGGGCATCGCCCGCATCGCCATGGAATCAGGCATCGCCCTATGAGCCGAAAACCGGATACCGCCTATCTCACCGAGAGTCTCGAAGAACTCGACCAGTCGGTCGCCCACCTGCAATACGCGGCCCGGGCAACCGCCCAAATTCCCCAGGAACTGTCCGGAGTCTCCGAAGAGGACTTGCTCAAAGTCGAAGCCTTCACCAGTCGCTTCGCACGGGTCGTGGATCTCATCACCAAGAGGGTTCTCCGCGCCCTGGACCATTTCGAACTCCATGATGTCGGCACCTTGCTTGATGTCGCCAATCGGGCGGAAAAACGCGGGCTCATCGATTCCGTGGATTGGTTGCGCGAACTCAAGGACACCCGCAACCGGATTTCACACGACTATTCCGGCGAGCACCTGCCCGAGATCCTCGGCTATTGCCGGGAGGAACTTCCCCGCTTGGTTGCCGCATGCGACCGCACCCGGGCCTACGCCAACCGCCTTCTCCAGCATTAGCGCTCCGCCCTCCGCGTTGATTTGCTCCCCCCCGGGACCGCAGGTCTCCCTACCCGCTCTTCCCTTCGACGTCCTGTCGCGGCGTAGCCTTGGCGCAGACGGATCAACCCATCCTTCTCCCATTCAAAATCCACAATTCAAAATCCAACATTCGCCGCACAGCGGCGTCTCCTCTTCCCCATAACCCATAACGAATAACTTCTAACTCTCCGCCCCCATCCTTTTCCCATTCAAAATCCACAATTCAAAAACCAACATTCGCCGCACAGCGGCGCCGCTCCCCTCCTTCGCGCCCTTGGCGTCTTGGCGGTTCAATCCTCTTCCCTCCGACATTCGCCGCACAGCGGCGCTGCTTCCCGACCCATGCGCACCTTCCCCGTCATCGGCCTGCCCGTCGCCGCCACCACCTACGCCGGTGCCGTGGAGTGGGTTCTGACACACGCCGCGCAGGCCGACCGCGCCCACGCCGTGGAGGCCGCCAACACCCACGTCGCCGCGCTCGCCCGCCACGACCCCGCGTTCGGGGAAGCGATGGCCCGCTTCGATCTCATCTGCCCGGATGGCATGCCGCTCGTCTGGGCCGTCAACACCCGGCTCCCGCCCGCCGAAAAACTCACCGACCGCGTCTACGGCCCCACCCTCATGCTGGAAACGCTCACCGCCACGCAGGGCCGCGGCGAATTCCGCCATTTCCTGCTAGGCGGCAAGCAGTCAACGCTCGACAAGCTCACCGCGTCCTTTGCCGACCGTTTCCCGGAAACCACCATCGCCGGCACCTACTCGCCACCCTTCGGCGAGTGGCCGGCCGATGAATTCGACCGCGTCTGCGAAAAAATCCGCGCCTCGGGAGCCAACCTGATCTGGGTCGGCCTCGGCTGTCCCAAGCAGGAACACTGGATCGCCACCCACAAGGACCGCCTCCCACCCGGCGTCTATTTCGGCATCGGTGCCGCCTTCGCCTTCCATGCCGGCGAAGTGAGACAATCCCCTCCCGTGTTCCAGAAACTCGGCTTGGAATGGGCCTACCGCCTCGCCATGGAACCCCGCCGCCTCTTCAAACGCTACTTTACCTACAACTCACTCTTCCTCTATCACCTCCTCCGCGATCACGTACGTGACTGATCACCGAGGAGAGTCTAAGGGATAGCGTTCAAACACCTTCTTGCACGCTCTCCCCCCCGACAACTATGCTTCCTCCCACGAGCCTTTGCTCCCTGATTTGACTGGGAAGTTCCGGCCCCCGTCCCCTATCGACGATCCCGACATCCACCCACTGCTCCACCCACCGCCCCACCATCCATGAAAATCAACTCCATCTGCTGCCTCGGCGCCGGTTACGTCGGCGGCCCCACCATGGCCATGATCGCCGCCAAGTGCCCGGATATTCAAGTCACCGTCGCCGACATGAACAGCGCCCGGATCGACGCCTGGAACTCCGATGAACTGCCGGTCTATGAACCCGACCTCGACGAGGTCGTCGTCTCCGCCCGCGGCCGCAACCTCCACTTCACCACCGACATCCGCGCCGCCATCGCCGGCGCAGACCTCATTTTCGTCTCCGTCGGCACCCCCACCAAGTCCTACGGCATCGGTGCCGGACGCGCCGCGGACCTCCGCTACATCGAGTCCGCCGCACGCCTCATCGCCGAGGTGTCCACCGGCCACAAAATCATCGTCGAAAAGAGCACCATCCCGGTCAAAACCGCCAGCGCGATCAAAACCATCATCGCCGCGAACTCGACCAGCGAAGCCACCTTCGAAGTCCTCTCCAATCCCGAGTTCCTCGCCGAGGGCACCGCCGTCGCCGACCTCCAAAACCCGGACCGCATTCTCATCGGCGGGGAAGCCACCCCCACCGGGCAGGCCGCCGTCGATGCGCTCGTCTCGGTTTACGCCCAATGGGTCCCCCGCGAGCGCATCATCACCACCAACCTCTGGTCGTCCGAACTCTCCAAGCTCGTCGCCAACGCCTTCCTCGCCCAGCGCATCTCCTCCATCAACTCGATCTCCGCCCTCTGCGAGGCCACCGGCGCCGATGTCGATGAAGTCGCCCGCGCCATCGGCACCGACTCGCGCATCGGCCCGAAATTCCTCAAAGCCTCCGTCGGCTTCGGCGGTTCCTGTTTCCAGAAGGACATCCTCAACCTCGTCTATCTCTGCGAATCCTTCAACCTCCCCCACGTCGCCGAATACTGGCGCCAGGTCGTCCACCTCAACGATTGGCAGAAATCCCGCTTCGTCGAAAAAATCGTCCGCACCCTCTTCAACACCGTCAACGGCAAGCGCATCGCCATCCTCGGCTTCGCCTTCAAGAAGGACACCAACGACACCCGCGAATCCCCCGCCATCCACGTCTGCCGCGACCTCCTCCGCGAGCACGCCCACCTCGCCATCTACGATCCGCGGGTCCCACCCGACATGATCCGCAAGGACCTCGCCGACGCCGGCGTCTCCGCCAAGCTCATCGCCTCCAACGTCGAGATCCTCGACGACCCCTACGCCGCGGTGGAAAGCGCCCACGCGCTCGCCACCCTCACCGAATGGGACGAATTCAAATCCCTCGACCTCGCCCGCATCCACCACCTGATGCTCAAGCCCGCCTTCGTCTTCGACGGCCGCGCCGTCCTCTCCACCGCCGCCCTCAAGGCCCACGGCTTCGATGCCTTTATCATTGGCAAAGGCCAGTGAGAGGTGATGGGTTATGAGTGACTGTTATACGTCATAAGTCTCGAAAACCGGAATCCAGGTCCGCCAACTCCTCACCCATAGCCAACAACTTCTTACTCCCTACTTTCGCCCCATGGACAATATTTTCCCGGAAACCCACCGCTTCCTCAACCGCCACGACAAGGAGTCCCTCCTGAAACAGCGCGGCATCGTCGTCTGGCTGTGCGGCCTTTCCGGCTCTGGAAAATCCACCATCGCCAACGCCGCCGAACGCGTCCTCCACCAACAGGGCCGCTTCACCACCATCCTTGACGGCGACAACCTCCGCAGCGGCCTCAATTCCAACCTCGGCTTCACCGATCAGGACCGTCTGGAAAATATCCGCCGCTTCGCCGAGGTCGCCAAAATCTTCGTTTCCCAAGGCATCATCACCTTCGTCTCCGCCATCACCCCGCGCGGCGAACTCCGCGACCTCGCCCGCGGCCTGCTCGGCGACGACCTCTTCGAGGTCTACGTCAAGGCCAGCTACGAAGCCTGCGAAGTCCGCGACGTCAAAGGCCTCTACGCCAAAGCCGCCCGCGGCGAAATCCAGCACTTCACCGGCAAGGACGGCTCCTTCGAACCCCCGCACGATCCCGACCTCGTCATCGACACCGAAAACACCTCTGTCGAGGACGCCGCCTTCGAACTCCTCGAAGCCATCCGCAACCGGATCACGACCTCCTGAGGAGGGTGGACATTCCTGTCCACCTGCCGCTGCCACCGCGACTCTCCAGACGCGCGCTTTCCGACTCCAAGCCAACCCATTGTTTCTCATTTCGAAAAACCAAAGTTTGACAATTTGAAAATCATGGAGATTCTATCCTCATGAAAACCATCTCCGTGCGGGAAATGAAGGCCCACTGGTCTGAGATCGAGGCTCAGGTCCGCAACGGCGAGACTTTCGAAGTGGTCAATCGCGGCCGCCCCACCGTCCGGATTGTCCCGACCGCACCACGCCCCGTTCTGGTCTGGGATGACCACCTCGCCACAGCCATTCCCGGTTCCGGCCGGTCCGCCGAGGAAACCGTCGCCGCCGACCGGGAGGGTCGCTGGTAAGCCCATGCTCTACCTCGATACCAGCGCCTTACTCAAACTCTATGTCCGCGAGCAAGGCTCGGACGCGGTCCAGTCGCGGATCGCATCTCAGGAGCACCCCCTCCCAATCTGGGAGATTCAAGAAGCAGAACTGATCAACGCCCTCCATTTGAAGGTGTTCTGTAATGAAATCACCCGCGCCCAAGCAGCGGGCCAGATCGAACTCTTCCAAGACCGGCGCAAGCGCGGACTCTACGTGTTTCCTGAAATCGACCGCAATTCCCTGATGCAACGCTTCTTGCATCTCAGCGCTGAAACGCCACGGCTTGGATGCCGGACCATGGACATCCTTCATGTCGCATGCGCCCTCGAAATCAACGCCAACACCTTCCTCAGCTTCGATGAACGGCAAAACTCGCTGGCCGCACATGCCGGCTTGAACCTCGGCCCCCTCGGCTGAAATCAAGTAGCGCTCCCTCTTCTTCACGTGGCGCTCCCTTTCTTCAGGTGGCGCGCCCTCGATGAGGGCGCACTGTGGATGAACCGCCCCGGAACCGCCCATTCCCTGGCCCCTCAGCCCCATGCGGCCTCGCCACCTCCCTCTTCTTCACGTGGCGCTCCCTCTTCTTCAGGTGGCGCGCCCTCGATGAGGGCGCACTGTGAATGAACCGCCCCGGAACCGCCAATTCCTTGGCCCCTCAGCTCCATGCGGCCTCGGCGTAGCCTCGCCACCTCCATCTCATACATTAGCATTTTACCCAACTTGCTATTCTTTCTTGACCCGCCGCCCCGTCGCCCCTACCCCCTGCCCCGGCAGCCGGATCTTTCCTCTCCGTCCTCCGCAACTCCACGTCTTCTTGACCGCCGTAGCCTCGGCGAAGGCGGTTGCGGTTCAAACTCACTTTTTCCCAGTTTTTCAGCGTCTCAGCCCTTCAGCATTTACTCCATGAACTACAACCTCAGCCACCTCGACCAGCTCGAAGCCGAAGCCATCTTCGTGTTGCGCGAAACCGCCGCCCAGTTCCAGAACCCCGCCCTCCTGTTCTCCGGCGGCAAGGATTCCATCGTCATGGCCTGGCTCGCCCGCAAGGCGTTCTGGCCCGCCCGCATGCCCTTCCCGCTCGTCCACGTCGATACCGGCCACAATTTCCCGGAAACCATGACCTACCGCGATGAATTCGTGGACCTCATCCGCGCCAACCTCGTCGTCGGTCTCGTTCAGGAATCCATCGATACCGGCCGCGTCGTCGAGGAAAAGGGCCCCAACGCCTCGCGCAACAAACTCCAGACAGTCACCCTGCTAGACACCATCGAGAAACACCAATACGACGCCTGCCTCGGCGGCGGCCGCCGCGATGAGGAAAAAGCCCGCGCCAAGGAACGCTTCTTCTCCCACCGCGACGACTTCGGCCAGTGGGATCCCAAGAACCAGCGCCCCGAACTCTGGAACCTCTTCAACGGCCGCAAAAACCCCGGCGAACATTTCCGCATCTTCCCGCTCTCGAATTTCACCGAAATGGACATCTGGATGTATATCAAACGCGAGAACATCCCGCTACCTCCCATCTACTTCGCCCACGAGCGCGAAGTCTTCGAGCGCAACGGCTCGCTGCTCGCCGTCACCGATTTCCTCAAGGCCCAGGACCACGAACCGGTCACCACCCGCCTCATCCGCTTCCGCACCATCGGTGATGCCACCTGCACCGGTGCCGTCGAATCCCCCGCCGCCAACCTCGACGATGTCATCGCCGAAGTCGCCGCCGCCCGCCAAACCGAACGCGGCACCCGCTCCGACGACAAACGCTCGGAAACCGCCATGGAGGACCGCAAGAAAGAAGGTTACTTCTAAGAGTGCCGAGTGCTCAGTGAGCACTTCTTCCACTGATCACTGCTCACTTCTTCCACTGCTCACTGCTCACTTTCCACTGCTCACTTCTTCCACCGCTCACCGCTTTGATCCCGCCAGCCGGCGGTCCCCTACGGGCACGTCGCGTTCGCTCCTGTCCATGTCGCTCCGCTCCATTCTGCTCACTGCTCACTGCTCACTTTCCACTGCTCACTTCTTCCACCGCTCACC
>JBFEQB010000092.1:0-6473 GCA_041549835.1 Luteolibacter sp.
CAGCAGGCCGGACCAGTCATGCCAGGTGGTGGACGCCCATTCGGCATTGCCGTATTCGGCGATGACGAAGATCGAGATCACCCTCAGGGCGTTGCCAATGATGGCGAGGGGAAAGGCGCTGAGAAAAAGCAGGATCCGCTTCCACATCGCCATCCTCGCCACATAGGCCCAGGCTGCGGAAATCATCAACAACGCCATCAGGGACCGGATGCCGCTGCAGCCGTGGGCGATGCTCAAAGGTTTCCAATCCCCCTTCACCGGCAGCACCATCGTGCCCTGAGTGTAAGTGTCCACCCCCAGCAAGCCGGATCCGTGATGCGCCAACGAAGTCGCCAGCAGTTGCAGATGGGTGGTCGCCTGTTGGAAGGTGGGCAGCGGGATGGCGATCCACAGGAAAAACAGCGGAAACGCCAACAACCTGGCCACCCGCCAGCCCCAGAGAAAGTGAGCGCAACCCCAAAGAATGAACGGCAGTCCCGCCACCGCCACCCGGGGCTGGATCGTCCGGTAGGCCGCCACATAGAACAAACATCCCACGATCACCGAAAGAAGCCCCCAAAGACTGCCCGGCTGAACGGATGCCCGGATCTCCTTGAGACGATAAAAAATCAAACCGAAGATCACAAACGGAACCAGATTCCCGTGCTCGTAATCGGTGGCCGGATTCCAGGAACTTTTGAGCCAGCCCAAGGTGGTGTGGCCATGGCCCGGGCCATAACGCGTCTCGAAGCAAAAAAACCACAGGATGACGGCGGTGGAGGCAAGGGTGGCCATCCACATCGTCATGCCTCCACGGATTGCCGACTTGCCCTCGGAAGGGGCTTTACCGTTTTCGGGATCAAGTGGCTTCATGGATTGGAAAACTCAGACGCGTCTGACGCTCCGCAGCGTATGGAAGGTTCCCCAACTGTCAACCCATCAGCCAGCGCTGATGAGTCCAAGAGATCAAAGGCCGAAGGTCTAAAAGTCCAAGAATCGGAACGCTACCTCTGCCCTGCCGGGATCGCGCGTCTCAAGACACGCCGCGAAGCGAGTCGAACTTGCGCAGCCAAAGAACCGACAATCCCCCAACTTGCCCCGGCAGCAAATGAGGGGCGAATGATCCGTCCAAGGAAAGCCGTGTCGCCACCCCTTGGCATCACTCATACACTGTCCATTCTCTACCAAATCTCAGCGAGACCGCTCTGCCTTCTTTGCGTCTTTGCGACGACCCTCTTCCAGACCCACATCGCCAACGCGATGCCGACCGCATCGCTGGCGAGATCCCCGACATCGATGAGGTCGAATCCATATCCGAAGGCGACTTGGGCGAGTTCAATCGCCACGGCCAGAGCCGCTGCTAGAAACACCGCGGGCTTTCGTCCGAGGAGAAACGCGAACGCCAGGGCGGGTGCGAAGAGCAGGAGCATGTGCAGCAAGGGCCTTGCACGGGCGATGCCGAGTTTCACCCGGAGCACCAGACTGCCTTGGTCCGGAAGTTTTCCCAACGCCTCAATGGAACCGGAGCTCACTGCGGGGAAAACCCCCGGGACCCCGGCGGCGCGAACGCGCGCTTCGGGCGCGGGTTCCACACCCAACTGAAACGCGGGAACCATCGCCCGCTGGATTTTCCATGGGCCCGGAATGACGAAATGCATCCCCATCAACACCCACAGGGTCGCGGAGCACAGCGCCCGCCAACGCGAAATACCCGGCCACGAACGGGCCACGGCGGCGACCCAAGCCAGCCAGCCGAGGGCTAGGAACCATCGACCGGTTTTCCAGAGGGCACGCTCCCGGACCACGGTGATTTCCAGTTCGGAAAGGTCGAATTCGCCGGAGCGCCCGAGGTGCTCAAGGCGCAACGCTGGAACCGCAGGCCCGTGAAGCGGTTGCACGACCAGATCCTGCAACTCACCCCGGGTGTCGTGACGGACCGTGCCGACCGGGTTTTCCTCCAGAGCCCCGCCCCCCTGCGGTTGATGCCACTCGACCATGAACCGGCCATCCTGCCACCGTTCGCGGCCGGGGGAGAGTCCGCGGGAATTCATCCGGAACCGGAGGTGAAGACCGTCCACTTCCCGGATTCCGGGGATCGAAAGCCGGATTGCCAGCGGTTTTCCCCCGGGATTCACGCGCAGACCGATCCCGGGAAAGTCCGGCCGACCGGTCCACGCCACCCCCGGCACAGCCGGCAATTCGTTCCGGAGATCGGCCAGACTCCAAACCGGCAGACCAGGTGCGCGCTCATAGCGGAAGGCCCACATGGCGAAGAGCGCCGCAAGCAGGGCGAACAATGATCCCGTCAGCATGGCGCGGCGCATCCTAGCGGAAAGGCATCATGCATTTTCAGGAGATCCAATCAAAATCACGGGGCAATCCCCCCGGATGATGGCAGACCGCCCGTTCCACGCCGGGCATTTCCGCTATTGCAGAATACGGAATTTGTGGATTTCCTGCGCGCGGCCAAGCCGCCAATCTTCCGTTTCCGCCCAAACCCAAACCAAAACCCATGCCCGTAAGCCGCAACGAAGCCTTCCGTATCCAGGCACTCCAATTGACCGACGCCCTGCTGGTCTGGCTGGCCTTCTGGCTTGGCTGGGAAATGCGCGACCTGGTGCGGGTCTGGTTGGACATGGGGGTCGAAGACGGCGAATACCGGGATACGATCAACTGGGTGCTCTACATCGCGGTTCCCTTCACGCCGCTGGTGCTCGAGCGCTTCCGGTTCTATGACCACCTGCGGACCAAACCCACCGGCCATTCAATCGCACAACTGCTCAAGGCCATCACGGTGATCGCCCTGATGATTGGAATGTTCGCGGTGTTCGCGAAACTGATGGAGACCCGCAGACTGGTGCTCGGCATCGGTTTTCTGCTGGTCTTCATCCTGCTTCTGCTGCGCGACCGCCTGACCATCAGCTGGCTCAGACGCCGGACCACCCGGGAATCCGCCAAGGAGCGGGTGGTGCTCGCGGGAACCCGGGCCGAAACGGATTCCCTGCTGGCCGAGCTCGATCCGGACATCACCGGCGGCTGGAACGTCATCGAGCACTTCGATCTTCAGAACCGGGCGGTGGAGGATTTGTTCGACCTTTTGAAAAACGAATCGGTGAGCCGGGTGGTCTTCACGGCGAAGGAGACCGGCTTCGACAAGGTGTCGCGTGCGGTGGAGGCCTGCGAGCTGCAGGGGGTGGAGGCATGGATCGCGGCCTCCTTCATCCGCACCCAGATTGCCCGCCCGGTTTTCGACGCCTTGGGCGACAAACCGATGCTGGTGCTGCGCTCGACGCCCGAGTTGTCCTGGGAACTGCTGTGCAAGGAAATCTTCGACCGGGTGGCGGCCTCGCTGATCATCTTGGTCACGCTGCCCTTGTGGATCGTCGCGGCGATCGGGATTCGTTTGAAGAGCCCGGGCGCGCCGGTGTTTTTCTCGCAGATGCGGGCCGGACGCTACGGTCAGCCGTTCCGGATGTGGAAGTTCCGCACCATGGTGGCCGATGCCGAGGAATTGCTCGAAAAAATCAAGGCGGACCATGGCAACCAGATGGACGGACCGGTTTTCAAACTCGACCGGGATCCGCGGATTTTCCCGTTCGGCGCCCTACTGCGCAAACTCAGCATCGACGAACTGCCGCAGCTTCTCAACGTGGTGCGGGGCGAAATGAGCCTCGTCGGACCCCGCCCGCTGCCACTCTACGAGGTAAAGGCGTTCTGCGACATGTCCCATCGTCGGCGATTGAGCGTGAGACCCGGCATCACCTGCGAATGGCAGGTCGGGGGCCGCAACAAGATCACCAGTTTCGAAGACTGGGTGGAGATGGACCTTCGTTACATCGACAACTGGTCGCTGTGGCTGGATTTCAAGATCCTTCTCCGCACCATTCCCGCCGTGCTCTTCGGCACCGGCGCGAAGTAATCGGAATCGAAATGCGGTAGTCGGTATTCTTAAAGAAGCCGCATTCCGCATTCCGCATTCCGCATTCCGCATTCCGCATTCCGCATTCCCATGCCCGCCATTTCCTCGATCTTTCTCGTCATCTCGCTGATTCTTGCCGTGGTCATTGGTCCGCAAACGCGGCCATGGACCTGGGGACCGGCCATGCTGGCGCTCGGCATTTCCGTGCTGGCCGCCCTGCCGGCCATCTGGAAACGCGGCAAGGCCCCGGCGGATTTCGGCATGCTCGCCCTAGGCGCCCTCACCGCGGCATGGTTCGCCTGGCGGGCGTGGATTTCCCCGGTGGCGGAGTTCGGCCAGGCGGACTTGATGCTGGCTGCGGGAGCCGTGGGCGCGTTCGTCTCCGTGCGCGCCATTTCCGGAAATCCGGTGGCGGAACGAATCCTCGGCTGGGGCATCGCCCTGCTGCTGCTGGCGAGCGTGGTGGTGATCGGCAAGCAGATGTTGGATCCCTCTTACACACCGGTGTTCCGGGCGCAGCCTACGGGCAAGAGGGTTTCCGGCTTCTTCGCCCATTACAACTACGCCGCGAACCATCTGTTCGCCTCGTCGATGCTGGTCGCAGCCGCAGCCTTGTTCGGCCGCCATGCAAGACCCACCCGGATCCTGTGGACCCTGATCGCCATCGCCGGCCTGGCAGCCGTCTGGTTCACCCGCTCGCGCGGCGGGATCTTCGGCGCGGCGGCGGCTTGCGGAGCTTTCGCAGTGCTCCTGCTGATCCTCGGCAAACGGCGCGATGCGAAGTGGTTCGGACCTGCGGTGATCGCCATTCCAGTCATCGGCTTGGGAATCGCGACCTTTCTTTTCATGGGCTGGCAGGAGGCTCAGCAACTCCGGCATGCGGGAAGCGGCATCGAAGGACTGATGGATAACACCAGCCGCCTCTACATGCTCGGCATCGCCCTGTCCTGCATCGGGTTGCATCCGATGGCGGGTGGTGGCAGCCGGAGTTTCAGCTGGGAGTGTTTCCGCTTTGCGGATGGCAAGGCTCAAGGCGACATCATCACCCACAAACCCGAACTCGTTCACAACGAGTGGCTGCAATCCGCCACGGACTATGGTCTCGTGGGAACCGGGCTGCTCGCCGGCTTGCTGGGCGCCTTGGCGCTAGCCGCGATCCTGCGGGTGCTGTTCGAAAAAAACCACAGGGAACACGATCACCGTGACGCTTGGCGCCTCGGGGCACTCGCCGCCACGGCCGGGATGCTGGTGCAATCCTGCTTCAGCTTCGTCTTCCACCTGATGCCCGGCATCCTGTTGTTGGGAATCTGCCTCGGGCAGATGTCGCGCCCGCGTCTTCAAGCACCCGGCCCGCGGACGCTCGGCAGCCGGATCCTCCTCTCCCTGGCGGCGGCTTCCTGCGCCGCGCTGCTGCTACCCACCGGTTGGAAAGGACTGAGGGTGACCCGGATCCTGTGGCCCACCTATTTCAGTAAACAGAACTCCGCTTCCGCCGAGGCCAGGATCGATTCGCTTTCCGAAGCGATCCGGATCTGGCCACAATTCCCTCTCTATCGGAACCGGGCCACCATTTTCCAGGAACTCGCCGGCACCGGAAACCCGGCCGAACGACAGGAACATGCCGAACGCGCGATCGAAGACTATCAGGAAGCCTCGCTTCTGCATCCGTTCGATCCCGCAGTGGTCGTCAACCGCGCGAACCTGCTCAGCCAACTCCAGCGCGATGCGGAGGCCGAAGAAACCTACGCCCAAGCCATCGCGCTCCAAGGCGGCATGGAGCCCGCCTTCCGCGGTCATTTCTCCCTCGCCGGTCATTTCTTCCGCAAGGGGATCCGGCGGTTCGATCCGGCGGATCCCGGTCCCGCCCATGACGCCCTCGAACTCGCCGCCGCGGAAATCGAAACCGCTGTGGAAAACATGCACTGGGTCATCCCGGACATGCGGCAGCCGCGCGTCGCCATCCACGAAAGCCTCGGCACCGCCCGCGAAGCCGCGGGAGATCGCGAGCGCGCGCTGGAATCCTACAACTTCGCCGCCACCCTGCATGGCGGCACCCGCGCCCACTACCGGGCCGGCGTGCTGATCGGAAAAATGGCTGTCGAGGCCTGGTCACAGCGCAATCCGTCCGAGGCGATGAAGCGGTTCATCGAGGCGCGGACACGCATCAGGCAGGCCCGCAACTTTCTTCCGGAAGGCGTCACCGCCAGCCAGCGCATCGAATACCTCGCCTACCTCGACCGGACGATCGCCTTCCTGAGAGGCGCGAAGGTCGAACCCGCGAAGTAGCGGACAACCGGTGGCCAAGGTGCGCAGATCCCCGGGCAGGGGTTCGACGGCGACGGCACGGACTCCGGGCAGACTTTAGGACAAGGGAAGAATGACGCTTCCCCGGCGGGTTTCTTCCCGGGCTGCTTCACGGCAGACGGGGTTTCACGCCTCACCGCGCTTGCATGGAACGTGGGCCAGCTCCCGGAGGAGTTCTTGGGAAAAGCGGACCACAGGATTCCGGCGCGAGAATGGGCCGCCCCAAGCTCGTCGGAGCGACGGGATCGCCTGCGGGACCGACTGAAGGACA
>JBFEQB010000093.1:0-6227 GCA_041549835.1 Luteolibacter sp.
ACCTCGCTCGAGTGCAGTTCCCCCAGCTCCTGCCCCATCTGCGCCACCGCCAGCAGTTCCTCGCGATGCTTCGGCAGATCGCTCGCCTTGCCAAAGGTGATCATGCGCGTGATCTGCTGACACAAGCAGACCAGCGGAGCCAAAGCCTTCTGAAGCCAAGGCAGTATCCGGGCCGTGGCCGGAGCAAAAAACATCGCGTATCTCGCCCCCAGCGTCTTTGGGATGATTTCGGTGAAGATGAGGACCGCCAGTGTCAGCGCCCCTGCGAAGATTCCACCCGTCGCATCCCCGAACTCCTTTGTATATTGCGCCCCGGCTCCCGTGGCACCCATCGTGTGCGCCACTGTATTCAGCGTCAGGATCGCCGAAAGCGGTTTGTCTATATCCGCCTTCAGCTTCTCAAATCCCGCCGCCCACTTCGCCCCGCGCTGCTTCGCAGCCCCGATTGCCGAGGGCGTGACCGTCAGCAGCGTTGCCTCCAGCAGGGAACAAAGGAATGAGAACCCCAAAGCGATCAGGACATAGGTGACAAGCAATACCATGGACGGAATGAACTCTCCCTGATCCAGCGCCCCGGTCAATGAGAGTATTTGGTCCAAATTCCAATCACCCCCCCCGCGCAATCCAAGCTCCACCAAATGGATGGCGGGCTTGAACTACCGGATTGTCCGGGGAAGTTCGCCTGGAGTCTTCTCGGTGGTGAAACCCTCGGCATCGGGCTCCTGAAACGGCAGTCGGGGCAGGCTGTGCTGCGCCTGGCCAAACCGGGCCAAACCGGGCCGGAGGGCGGGTGATCTGCTTGAGCGGGGAGGCGCAGGATCAGACTTCTCCGTCTGGATAAAGCTGGTGGAACTTGATGGCTTCCACGGCGATGGCGGCGGCGGTGCCGAAGATGGTTTCCTCGCTGGCTGTGCGGGGTAATTGTGCAGCAGGGCGCGAGAGTCCGATCACGAGCTGGCCGTAATTCTGCGCGCCGGCGACATGTTGCAGAAGCTTCAGGGAAATGTGTGCCGCATCAAGGTTCGGGAAAACCAGAACGTCGGCGGTCGGGCGGGTTCCGGCGGCGGGAATTTTGATTTCCGAGGCGGCAGGATCGAGCGCGACGTCGGCCTGGAGTTCGCCTTCGATGTCGATTTCGAGGAATTGTTGATGGGCTTGCGCTTGGGCGAGTGAGGCGGCGGCGGCCATGCGCCGGGCGTCCGCCGTGCCGGCGCTGCCTTTCGTCGAGTGGCTGAGCATGGCGACGAGCGGCTTGCGGCCGAGGAAATGGTAGGCGAGTTTGCCGGTTTCCAAGGCGATGGAGGAGAGTTCGTTGACGTCGGGATTCGGGATCAGGCCGCTGTCGGCGAGCAGTAACAGTCCGGAGCCGCCGAGGTGGTTGAGATGCGGGCCGATCAAGACGGTCACCCCGAAGATCTTCGGCACGGTGGGCAGTGGTTTGATCGTGTGGAGCAGGGCCCGGAAGTAGGATGTGGGCGTGCACTGGTTGCCGCCCACGATGGCATCGGCCTGACCGTATTGCACCATGAGCGCCCCGAAATAATGGGGCCGGGCGACGATTTCCTCGGGTTTGCCAAGTTGCCGCGACCGGTAGCGGTCCATGTTTTCCACACGCTGACAGAAGAGCCCGAAGTCCGAGGCGAGGGGCGGATCAATGATGTGGATGAAGGTGAGCGGCACCGAGTGCGCGGCGGCGAGGGCGCGGATGCGCTCGCGGTTGCCTAGCAGAATGGGGGCGACGACCTGTTCCTTGACGAGTCGGGCGGCGGCCTTGATGACCCGGATGTCCTCGCCCTCGGTGAAAACGACACGTTTCGGGTGGCGGCGGAGCTGATCGAGAAGGTGGCGGATGACGCCATTGCCGGCAGGCTGTTCTGTAGGAAAATCTGACATGTGGGCACGGGTGCTTGCACCGCGGGAGGAGTCTAGTATTTCTTCTCCGAGCGGTTCAACCCGATTCATTGCGCGTTTCATGCCAGCCGACTATCACACGCACACGCCCCTCTGCCGCCACGCCGAGGGCGGGCCGGAAGATTACGTGGATGCCGCCATCGCGGCCGGGCACACCGAATACGGCATCTCCGATCACGCGCCGCAGGTGCCGGAGCCATTCGATGACTGGCGGATGCTGGAAGCGGAGCTGCCGGAATATTTTCAATGGATCGAACGCGCCCGCGCCCATGCGGCAGGCCGCATTCCGGTCCGCGCCGGTTTGGAGTGCGATTGGCTTGAAGGCTGCGAGCCGTGGATCGCCGATCTGGCATCACGCTACGAATGGGATTACCTGATAGGCTCGGTCCACTACCTCGGTGACTGGGATTTCGACAATCCGAAATGGCTCGGCCGCTGGGCGGAATGCGACGTTGACGCGGTCTGGAGGCATTACTGGCAGACGTATGCGAACATGGCGGACAGCGGGCTTTTCGATGTTCTGGGGCATCCGGATCTAGTGAAAAAGTTCGCCCATCGTCCGTCCGGCGACCTCGCGCGATATTACGAACCGGTGATCGATGTGATCGCCGCCTCCGGTTGCGTGATCGAACTCAACACCGCGGGGTGGCACAAGCCCTGTGCGGAAGCCTATCCGGCTCCCGGGTTTCTCGAGCTTGCCTGCTCCGCGGGCGTGCCGCTTGTGATTTCCTCGGACGCCCACGCGCCGGGGGAAGTCGGGAGGGATTTCACCCGTGCCACCGCGTTGGCGAAGGCCGCCGGATATCGGGAAACCCAGCTGTTCGAGAAACGCAAGCGGCGGAGTGAGGCGTTGGTGTGAGGCAATGGAGTCCCGGACTTTGGAGTGCGGTGATGCGCGCATCACCGCTTTGAGTGAGCGTGACGATTTTTAGAACACGCCGGAATCCTCGCCCAAAAATGCGCGCATCCAGGCATTCTTCGAGGTGGGTTATCGCCGTGTGGTCATTCGAAGTCGCTCCCCAAAGCGGTGATGCGCTGCGCTTTCACCGCACTCCAAAGAAACAAGTTTCCTCAGGCGATTTCCCCGCCTCGCGGAGTGCGGCGATGGAGAGTGAATCACAGCGTTTGGCGAGGCGCTTGCCGTGTTGATCCAGCTGCAGTTCGTGATGCAGATAGACTGGTTCCGGCAGGCCGAGCAGCGCCTGCAGTAGACGGTGGACGTGGGTGGAGGGCAGGAGATCCTCACCGCGCGTGACATGGGTGATTTGCTGGAACGCATCGTCCACCACGACGGCGAGATGATAAGCGGGGCCGATGTCCTTGCGGGCGAGGACCACATCGCCTAACAAGTCAGGGTCCGCGGAGAGGGTGCCGAAGCGGAGATCTTGGAAGGTGAGGGGTCCGGTGCTGGCGGCGGCCTTGTGGGCGTCCAGTCGCCAGGCGTGAGGCAGGCCGGCGGCGATTTTGTCCCGTTGCTCGGATTCCGAGAGCCTCCGGCAGGTCGCCGGATAGACAGGGCCTTCGGGCCCGTGGGGAGCGCCACGCATCGCCGCCCACTCCTCCTGAATCTCCTTCCGTGTGCAGAAGCATGGATAGATGAGGCCTTGTTCCCGGAGTCGGTCGAGCGCGTCTTCATAGGCGGTGCTGCGTGTCGTTTGGCGGAGCGGTTCCTCGTCCCACGGCAGACCGAGCCACCGCAGGTCATCCTCGATTCCCTGATAGAACTCCTCGCGAACGCGTGGGGTGTCGATGTCTTCGAACCGCAGGAGGAAACGCCCGCCGGGGCCGGAGCGGGCGAGGTCGTGCGCGACTTTTGCGGCGAAGGCGTGGCCAAGGTGCAGACGTCCGGTGGGACTGGGAGCAAACCTCGTGCGAATGGCCATGCTGGTTTTTCCCATGGCGCGCCGCCCGGTGCAAGGGTGGACCGGCTTGACCGCATTCTGCGGAAATTCGCGCTTCGATTTGCGGCGGGTTGTGTGGTGGTTGACGACGGGAGGCGGACGCTTCCTAATGGTAGCGGATCAAAGCGGTCCATTATTTCACAACCCCCAACCCATCATGAAAGACTTCCGCGCTCCAGACATCCGCAACTTCGCTGTCACCGGTCACGCCTCGACCGGGAAGACCCAGCTCTGTGAGGCGATGCTGGTTTGCGCGGGCAAGCTCACCCGCGCCGGAACCATCGAGCAGGGAAACACGGTGTCCGATTTCCACGCGGACGAGAAAGAGCACCACCAGTCGATCCACGCCACGGTGCTCGCCGAGGAGTGGCTGGGCCGGGAACTGAACATCATCGATTGCCCGGGGACGCCGGATTTCATCAGCGAGCCGCTCAGCGCGCTGCGCGTGGCGGACTCGGCGATGATCGTGATCAGCGGTGTGAACGGCGTGGAAACGGGCGCTGACGAGTTTTGGGCGGCGGCGGAGGAGTATGACATTCCGCGGTTTCTGGTGATCAACCAGCTCGACCGCGAGCGCACGGATTTCGACGCGGTTCTCGCTGAGGCGCGGGATCATTATGGGGCGCGGGTGTTTCCAATGACGCTGCCGGTGGATGCCGGTCCGGAGTTTTCCTCGGTGCTCGATGTGATGCGCTCGGAGGTGATCGTCTTTGCCGCGGACGGCAGTGGGAAATACACCGAGCAGCCTGCGGAGGGGGCGCTCAAGGAGCGCGTGACCGAGCTGCACCGGCAGCTGATCGACATGGTGGCGGAGTCCGAGGACGAGCTGCTGGAGAAGTTTTTCGAAGAAGGCACGCTCACCGAAGAGGATCTGCGGGCACACGTGCATGCGGCGGTGCAAAAGGGACTGGTGGTGCCGGTGTTCGCGGCATCGGGCGTGAAAAACGTGGGGGTTTCGCGGATTCTGGATTTCACCGCGAAATACGGTTCGTCGCCGGTGGATCGGGCGAAGGTCGCGGCGAAGAAGCCGGACGGCGGCGATGTTTCCGTGGCGTTGGACGATGGCCAGAGCGTGGCCTATGTGTTCAAGACGATGCATGAATCGCACGTCGGGAACCTGTCGTTCTTCCGGGTGTATAGCGGAGATGTCGTTGCCGGCTCGGAACTGGTGAACGCCAACCGCGGTGAAACCGAACGCATCGGCCAGCTCTATCGGGTGAACGGCCCGGCCCGCGAACCGGTGAACTCGCTGCATGCCGGGGACATCGGTGCGGTGGTGAAACTGCGTGCCACCCGCGCGGGCGACACGCTTTGCACCGCGGCTCGGCAAGTCACCCTGCCGGTCGTGGATTTTCCCGCGCCCAACACCCGCGGCGCGCTGGTGGCGAAGTCCCGCGCGGATCTCAATAAACTCGGAGAAGGGCTCGCGGCATTGCGCGAGGAGGATCCGACCTTCGACTACCACTTTGATCCGGCGATCGGCCAGACGATCGTATCCGGCCAGGGCGAGCTGCAACTCCAGATCATGGCGGAGGAACTCAAGCGGCGTTTCAACGTGGACGTCGAACTCGTCGAGCCGCGGGTTTCCTACCGCGCCACCATTTCCGGGCGCGGCGAGTCGAAGCACCGTCACAAGAAACAAACCGGCGGTGCGGGGCAGTTCGCGGAAGTGTGGATGCGCATCGAGGCGCTGCCGTCTGACAGCGGTGTGGTGTTCACCCAATCGCTCGTCGGCAGCAACGTGGACCGGGTGTTCGTGCCGTCGGTGGAAAAGGGTGTGCAGACCGCCTGCAACATCGGGCCCTACGGAGGATTCCCGGTGACGGACGTGAAGGTGGATTTCTATGATGGCAAACAACACCCGGTGGACTCCAAGGACATCGCGTTCCAGATCGCCGGCAAGGCGGCTTTCAACGAGGCGTTCCTGATGGCGAGACCGAAGCTGCTGGAGCCGGTGATGGAACTGCGCGTCAAGGTGCCGTCGGATGCCGTGGGCTCGGTGCTCGCGGATCTGTCAGGCCGGCGCGGGCGCATCATGGGCATGGAAACCGAGGGGCGTTTCGAGGTGGTCGTCGCGCAGGTGCCGCAGGCGGAGCTCTACCAGTATTCGAGCAACCTGCGGGCCATCACCGCCGGGCGCGGCAGGCACAAGGAGAAGTTCGAGCGTTACGAGGACGTGCCGCGCGACCAGGAGCCGAAGATCATCGCCGAACACGGCCGGAAGGCCGCGGAGGAGGATTGAGGAGCTTTGGAGTGCGGTGAAGCGTGCTTCACCGCTTTGGGGTTGGGCGTTTGATGCTGAAACGGCTTCGTCCCAATGCGGAAGAGTCCGGCTTCGGGCTTGCCGGGGCTGGGGTTTGCGGCTGCGGCCTTGAGTCGGAGCGCTCTCTCAAAAGCGGTGAAGCATGCTTCACC
>JBFEQB010000094.1:0-6180 GCA_041549835.1 Luteolibacter sp.
CAGGCAAGGAGGCAGGCGGCTAGGGTCAGACGGACGCGTTGGATCATGATGGAGGCTCGAAGGTGCAGCGCCATCAAGGCAAACGAGGAGCCGACCGTCCATCGAATTGGCGGGTTTGCTGCCGCTATGCGCGCCAAATTCACGCCGATCAGAGCCACCAGAGGTCTGTCCAAGGTCAGTCCCGACTAACAAGAAACATCGATAACTGATAGGGAGCGCGCCAGCTCTCTCGGATTCGCCTGTTTTCGTCCGCAGGGGCCCCGCAGGCGCGTGCGTGAGAACGCGGGGGGACGAAGATCGCATTCTCACGAATGCGCCCACCTTGCTTCGCTCGGGCTCTGCGATTGTCTCGCGGCGATCGGGGCCGGCCCCACCGGACGCGGCCCATAAAGAAAGCCCCCGCCGCCTGGCAGCGGACGGGGGCCGTGTATGGGCACAACACAGAAACGCGGGTGGAATTACTTGGGCGGCTTTGCGTCCTTGGCAGGCTCCTTGGCGGGCGAGGGCTTGGTTTCCTCTTGGATTTGCTTGAAGTGAAGGCCGGTCTGGACGTGGGCGCTCTTGTTTTCCGCCTCGAAGGTGTCGCCCTTTTCCAAGGACTGGCCACCGAGGGAGAAACCCTTGGGACTGATGACTTTGAACGTCTTCATGATGGGGTGGATTCAGGGTTGCGGCGTGGCTTAGGCCAGCACGTTGCTCAGGTAGTAGGCGGCGCCGGTGGCCACCACCTTCTCATCGGTGAACTGGCGGGCGCGGACGATGCGGGAATCGATGTCCTCTTCCGGGTAGGTGTAGGTGCTGATGCCGTTCGGGCCGGAGCCGCCGACGGCGGTCCAGTTGAAGGTGCGCATGAAGTTGAGCGCCTTGATGTCCTGGGAGGGATTGGAGTAGCTGATGACCACCTCGTCCGTCCAGATGCCACCCAGAGAAGCGGTCTGGCCTTCGGCGGCGTTGTTGATCAGATCGCTGGTGACCACGATCTCCATCTCGAAGAGGGCTTCGAGCTGCATCTTGGTCACCTGTCCGCCGTCGGTGTATTTGTAGCGCTCCAGAATCTCCGGAGCCACACGCAGCGCGTTGTAAACATCACGCGGGATGGTCATCAGGTTCGGGTCGCTGCCGATGGACGCCTGCACCGCGTTCTTCGCGGCTTGCACGTCGGCCAGGATCGTGGTGCCGGATGCCGCATTCCACTTGGTGGAGGGCGAGGCCGTGGCGGCGAGCGCGCGGCAGATGTTCCGCACGCGGATCTCGTGGTTCACGGCCACCACCCGCAACGCGCGCTCCATGGCGGAGCGGTCGGCGTTGAAGATGCTGCCGTAGATGGCGATCTCGGAGTTGTCGATGGGCTCCTCGATGCCGTAGTCCTTGCAGAGGAAGGTATCGTCCGAGAGCTTGGAGCGGAGGCGCTTGAACGGAGCGGACGGCCCGCGGCGGATGTCGGTCGGCACGTCGGTGAAGTTCGAGGTGTCGTAAACGTAGTAGGCGGCGGAGTGCAGGTTCGTGTTGAGAACCGGAGCGATCCGGGTTCCGGCCAGCGGGAGGCCGGCCATGAAACGCGTGGCGATGCCGGTGAGCAGTGGATTGAGGAGCGGGGTCTTCATGAGGTGTGGGTCGGGTCAGGGGATTGGGTAAGGGTGAACGGCAGTGGGTTAGGCGACGGCGACGCGTTCGATGGTGTCGAGGATCTCGATGATGTCACCGGCTGCGGAGTTGCCCTGGCTGAGCTTGCGGCCGAGCGTGCGGTAGGTTCCGGTGGTGAGGGTCTGGGTGATGACCTTTCCGCCGGCGCCCCAGATGACGCGGGCGTCCTTGGCGATGACTCCACCGGCGATGACTTTGAGCGTGCCGCCCTTGCCGAGCAGCCGGACGGTGACGTGGGGGTCGCCCTCGCGCTTCTCGGCGAGCACGCCGATGGCGGTGTCTCCATCGGCCGCGAGTTTCACGCTGCCCTCGGCGGTGCCGAGCGCGAGGAGATGGTGTTCCTTGTCCAGGAGCGCGTCGGGGGTTTCCTCCGCGAGAGTCATGTAAGGGCCTTCAGTAAACGTTTTCATGAGGATGATGATTGAGGGTGTGATGGGTGGCGTGGTGACGTGGTGGTGGATCAGGCGAGGGTCTTGAGGTATTCGCCGTAAGCGGAGGGATCGGCCGCGGCGACGAGTCCAAGGGCTTCATCCAGCGTCTTGGCCTGACCGGCGGTGACGAGTGCCCGGGCCTTTCCTTCGAAGTCGGAGGCGTGGGCCTGCTTGCCGCCGGCCGCTTTTACGAGCGGCTTGTCGAGTCCCTCGTGTTGCTTGGGCAGCTGGGCGAGGATCTCTTCGGCGAAGGTGTCACCGGCTTCGATCTTCTCGCGGAACTTGCCTTGCATGGCGTCGTCCTTGGGAGCGATGCGGCCATCGGCCACCGCCGCCTTCACCAGCGTGTCGGCGCGGTCCTTGCGGGTCTTCCTGGTTTCGGCCTCGGCGGCTTGCACCTTGGTTTTGAGCTCGGCGTTTGCCTGTTCGAGGGCGGCGGCCTTGGCGGAGACGGATTGATGATCCGACTTGAGGGTTTCGATCGCCTTGACGGCTTCGGATTCGGCGTTCTCAGCGGCAGCGGAGATCGCGAGGGCGGCGAAGATGAGTTTGGACATGATAGGTGGTTGGTTTGGTTCGGGATCGGTGTCAGATGCCGCATCACTCGCGGCGATACGCGGAATCTCCCGGAAAGCGGGCTCGTTGACCAATGCTCCGAGTGGTCCCCGCTCTGGCAGCCCTGCCGGGAAACCGTCGGCGTCCATCAGGAACGTCGGCGAGAAGTAGCTGAAATCCTTGCCCTCGATGGCGGAGCGCCCGGCACCGGTCCACTCCACCGAGCACATGACTCCCCTCCCCGGCTCATAGCGGAACGCCTTCGGCAGCGCGCTCGAGGCCCCCGCCTTGTGCTCGAAGTCAAACCACGGCCGCACGTTGGATTCCTGCCGTTTCAGCAGACCCGCCTGCAATGCCGCGGCGATCTCCGAGCCCTTTGATGCTGGAACCTTGACGGTGATCGTCTTCGGCTTGCCGTCCACGTAGGGCCGGATCTTGCTCTCGCCCTCCGGCAGATAGACGATCTCGGCGGGAAGCTCCCCGGACTCTGGCAGAGCACTGGCGAATGCGGTGATCAAACGGTGCGACATGGCACCGTGTTACGCTCACGCGGCAGAACGGGCCACGCGGCGGAGTGGTCCCCGGGCGTTCGTCAAAGAGATGCCAACTGCTACTGAGTGAGTGCTCCCGACTTCGAGGTTGATGATTGAATTGGCCTTCACGGCTTCGGCTCCAAGGCGGCATCAGCTTGGTCATCCTCGTCTTGTTGGACTTTGGATCGCTTTCTGAGAAACGATGCACCCCGCAGGGCGGTTAAGAGCCATGGACAGAAGAATACAAATGCTAACATCGCAACTCCAAGAATCGTTCCCAACGGAGAGCCCTCGCCATTCGGTCCCTCCAAGCCATCAGTCATGCACCCGAAATATACTGTGCCGACAAGAACTCCGAAGAGGACCGCCAATACCGCCGCTATGCCTGCTGCCAGCCTGGGCTGACCCGCAATGCCGCCCTTGCGAATTACCGGAACCAGGGGCACAGCGATGACCGCGAGCCCAACTAGACCGAAGCCCATTCCAGAGATCCCGTCCAAAAAAGATCCGATGACTCCGGGAATTAAGAAGACGCCAAGAATCACGAGGGACACGATGTAGGCGCGTTTAAAGGTGTCCATTGCCTGCTTGATTTCTGAGCCGAACGTTAGAGGAACGGCGTCGCCATCCGCGGCTTGTCCTGCACTTTGAGTCTCTTGAAAAGTCATGGCTGTGGCTGCCCGGAGCTGTCGCGCCGAAGTGCGGGCCAATCCATGAATGCCACGATGAACGGCAGAACGAGCCCCCCGAACGGTATGATCATGATTAGCGAAAGCCACGGGGATAAACCGGCCTTCTTACAGATGAACCAGAACGGAATCATTCCGACTAGCGCCATCACTGCGGCGAGGATGAAAACCACCACCACCTCTAGAGTTCCTATTTGTGCAATCATCTTTGGTTTGGTTGGGTCTGAATTTCTGCAGAACGTTTCATCCCGTTAGTTCCAGCCCGTGTAAAGAAGGATTCCGACCCTGGAGGAAGGAAGGTTCCACGTCCTCACGGTCAGAAAATCTCCGGTTGGCGCCGCACACTCGCAGGAAGCATCCGGAAGAGCCGCTGCCCAAGGTGCGGTGACGGCATCTTGTGGGTTTCCCGGCCTGGTCTGGTTCGGCTTCATTTTCCTTTTGATCTGCTGTTTTGCGAGTCAGCGGTTCACATCTACGACCACCCGCCCCCTCAGCTCGCCGTTGAGCATCTGCGCAGCGAGAGGCAGCAATTCCGTCAGGCCGACTTCTTTGCTGATGGTGGCGAGTTTCGAGATATCGAGATCCCGGGCCAGGCGGCGCCAGGCTTCGAGTCGTTCAAGCCGGGGGCACATCACGCTGTCGATGCCTGCCAACGTCACACCGCGGAGAATGAACGGTGCGACGGTGGCCGGGAAATCCATGCCGCCCGCCAACCCACAGGCGGTGACAACACCTCGGTATCGGGTGGTCGCGCAGACATTCGCCAGCGTCTGGCTGCCGACGACATCCACGGCCCCGGCCCAGCGCTCCTTGCCCAAGGGCTTTCCGGGCGCTTCGAACTCCGCACGATCCAAAACCTCCACCGCACCCAGCCCCTTGATGTATTCTCTTTCCTCCGGCCTGCCGCTCACCGCGACAACGGTGTAACCGAGCCGGGTCAGAACCGCCGTTGCCACACTTCCCACGCCACCAGCCGCGCCGGTCACCAGAATCTCTCCGTGTTCGGGCGTGACGCCATGCCGCTCCAGCGCCAGCACGCATAGCATCGCGGTGTAGCCTGCAGTGCCAATGGACATCGCCTGCTGCGGAGTGAACCGACCCCGCAGAGGCACCAGCCAGTTCCCGTCCACGCGTGCCTTCTGGGCGAGGCCCCCCCAATGCGTTTCTCCGATTCCCCAGCCATTCAGGATCACCGTATCGCCCACCTCGTAATCCGAGTGCGTGGAGTGTTCCACCGTGCCGGCCAGATCAACACCGGGCACCATGGGAAACTTGCGCACCACCGGCCCCTTGCCTGTGATGGCCAGCGCGTCCTTGTAGTTGAGCGTCGAGTAGCTCACCCGGACGATCACATCGCCATCGGGCAGGCGGCTCTCGTCAAGGTCCTTCAGTGAAGCGCGGTAGCCCGCATCGTCCTTCTCAATTAGAATGGCTTTGAACATGGGTGTTGTGTTGCTTGGTTATCCCCGGATGAACCGTGTGCCTGTTGTTGCCCCACGTCCAAGAGTTGGCACCCCCTACTTGGGGAACCACCTCGACTGTGGGTTAAAGGTGCTAATTCCAGGGATCATTCGGGCTCAGGGCGTGTAGGCGCTTGTCCAGCGCCGCCTTGTTGGTTTTTTTCAGTAAGCGCCTTGAGAGTAGGTTAACTCGTAACTGTGTGTGTAGATTTCAAAGACGAGACCGAACGGGTCTTCCACGTAAACCATCTTGAATGACTTTTCGTTTGGATAGTATTCCCTGATTGGCATCCGTTGCTTGCCGCCATTTGCGACGATCTTTTCGACTAAGGACTCAATATTGGGATCCTGAACACAGAAGTGAAATGTTCCGGTTTTCCAATACTCGAATTCTTTCGGCTTCTCATTGTTCCGAAACTCGAACATCTCGATCCCGATTTTGTCTCCGGTGGATACGTGAGCAATCTTGAAGGAGCCCCAGCCTTCGCCAAACACATCAATACACATCTTGCCAATAGCAGTGTCGGACTCCTCTTTCACAACCGTCGGTTTCATGATCGTATACCAGCCCATGACGTTTTCGTAGAACGCGACCGCCTCTTCAAGGTTCGGGACTGAGATTCCGATGTGGGAGAATGTTTTTGGGTATGTGCTCATAATTTTCTTAGGCTCACGTCCAGCCCATCGACGCTCCTGCAGGCCGTTTTCATGGCCCGTTGTCTATCAGGCCTACAACTCCACGCAAAGGAGAAACGCCCCTCACCCCGCGTTCTCACGCACGCGCCTACGCCTCCCGGGCCATTCGGAACCGGGATCATGACACGGCGATGGTTTCAGCGAGCGACTCGCGGAAGCGCTTCATGAACGC
>JBFEQB010000095.1:0-6149 GCA_041549835.1 Luteolibacter sp.
GGCTCCGCTGGTCTGCTTGTGTCAGCAGATCACGCGCATGATCACCTTTGGCAAGGCGAGCGATCTGCCGAAGCATCGCGAGGAACTGCTGGCGGTGGCGCAGATGGGGCAGGAGCTGGGGGAACTGCACTCGAGCGAGGTCGAGATCGTCAGAAACATCCTGAAACTGCGGGAGGTGAAGGTTTCCGATATCATGACGCCGCGGACGGTGATCTATTCGCTTCCGGAAAACACGCCGCTGGCGGACCTGTCCGTGCTGTTAGACAACAAGCCGTTCAGCCGGATCCCGGTGTATGGCGGGAATCGCGACGAAATCACTGGATTTGTGATCCGTGCGGACGCGCTTTTTGCAGGTTTGAAGGAGCCAAACGGCGGGGGGAAACTGGCGGATTTGCGCAGGCCGATCGAGGCGACGCAGAAGGAGTTGCCAGTGGACCGCTTGTTCCAGCGCCTTCTTGCCGAGGGGCACCACATCATGCTGGTGATCGATGAATTCGGAACGACGGTTGGATTGGTGACCCTGGAGGATGTATTGGAGACAATCATGGGAGTGGAGATCGTCGATGAGAAGGATCAGGTGGCGGATCTACAGCTTCTGGCGCGGCGTTTGTGGAGAGAGCGGGCGAAGCGGATGGGCGTGGAAGAGTTCGGGGAGGAGTAAATCCATCCAGCACCATGGCGGCTCATCCGCATCGATGAATTCGAGCGCCCCGGTCACGGTTTCGGGCCACCATGATTTCCAGCATTCGGTGGCAGCTCACCGCGATTACCCCGTGGCGACTACAGTGACGCGGGCGGCCACCGACATGGATGCCGCGGTTCAGCGCGGCGGCACCACCCCGCCGTTTTCCTTCTGTTCGATGGTCACCGGCCAGCCGGGAAACTGGTTGGTCGGCTTGCCGTCGGTGGCGTCGATCAGGAAGCGGAAGCATTCGAGGTGATAGGTCTTGTTCGCGGTGTCGAAGGTGATCATGCCGAAACCACTGCCTTTTTCGTGGGCGAGTTGGTAGCGGTTCATGGCCGTGCCGACCACCGGATTACCGACGGCCTGGACGTGCACCTTGTTGCCGAAGCCATCGATGTAGTCGCCGGTGTTGGGCAGCCCGTGGGACGGCCGATTGCTGTGCGGCATGCTGGAATCATCGGGCCGCCACCAGCGCGGGTAGCCAGCCGCGATCGCCGGGGTGCAGAACGACCAGTTGCCGTCGCGCTGCTCAGCGACACCGTATTTCACCAGCGAGGCCAGGTGCTGGTCGCCGTTGATGTGCAGGGCCATCGATGGGCGCATCAGCTCCACTGCCCGGTTGCGGCCAGCCTGCGGCCAGCTGCCGCTGTCGAGGTCGGCCTTGAGGAAATCGTCGTAGCCCCCGTGGTGGGTGGCCACCGCGGCAAAGACCGTCTGGCTGAGCACCGCCTTGAGCGAGTGGCCGCGCCAGTCGCTGGCCCAAGTTTTGAGGAATGCCTCCTGGCGGCCGCCTAACAGCGCCAAACCGGGCTTGTCGAGGGTCGAGGTATCGAAGTCTGGATCCACCACGTGGTCGGGGCGGCCCTCGCCGGTATCGACGGCTTCCGGTCCGCTTTTCCACTGGCGGTCGGCGATGATTGCGAAGCCAACCCCGCCATACACCATGTCGCCGAAGTAGACCGACATCCCCTGTTTGGCCGGTGTCGGATCATACGGATCCGGGTGGTGGGCGACGGTGGTCTTGTGCACCGCATTGACCATGCGCACCGGCTCAATGTAGCCACCGAGCGAGGATGCGCCGCTATCACCGCTGGCCATCGGCTTGCCACCCTCCCCCCACAGATTGCCTTGAAAGACGTCATGATCGTCGGGCAGGCACAGCGTTGGGGCGTTGCGCATCGCCTCGCGGAATGCCCAGCCGAACTGGTAGTACTTGCGCAGGTAGCTGATGATTGCCGGCGCTGCCGGCCGGCGGATGATGCCAAAACCACCGTGAGCTTCATAGATCTGGTCACCGGAAAAGAACAACAGGTCGGGGTCGAGTTTGATCAGGTTATCGGCAACTGGCGCGTAGGGAAAACCATAGTCATTCTGGCAGGTCAGGCCCGCCATCCGCAGCGGCTTGCCCGCCGGATTGGCGCGGATCGTGCCGCTCCATTCGTCGGGTTTCACCGACCCATCGCGGCGTTGTTCATGGTAGACCACTTTGAACGGCACCGATTTGGAAGCATCCCAGTTGGCGATGCGGAAGGTCGCCACCCAGGCGTCCGTATCGAGCGCCGCCGTGCCGAGCGAATGCCAACGGCCATCCTTTTGCACCAGCAACTCGATTTCCTTCGAGTCCTTGCCGCCCATCGGACCGGTCAGCGCGCTGAGCTTCATGACAAAACCATCCTTGCTGCGCGAGTCGCTAAGCGAATACATCGTCCACAGGATCGGCCCGAACCGCTGTTCAGGCGAGACACGGAAGCCATCACCTCCCATCGTCCATCGTTCAAAGCGGTAACGGGCCCCATCCGGGCGGTCCTGCCTGCGCGACCGGATGTTGCGAGCCGTCGCGGGCATCAGATTGTGGGCCAGTGAGACGTTGCCGAACACCTGCTTGGCCGGCACCGCGTGCTCGATGCTGCCGAGCCGCTTGGCGCTGGCCGCATCCTCGGCGCTGAGTTTCAACAGACACTGTTGGCCATCCGGTCGGCCCTCGAGAATCAGGCGCAGCTGCTGGCCCGCCCCCTTCAATGCCATCGACCTGCTGCCGAGCACCAGCTGCCCCGGCATCCAACCGGCGCGGACGCCCTCGATCTCGAAACAATTGCTGCGGTATTCATTGAGTTCGCTGCGCAGGCCGATCCGGAACCCGGCCCCTGGATCGTTGGCGTGATCGGCGACCCGTGTCACGGTGACCTCCATCCGGAACGGGGCATTTCGGGTGAGTTGGTGGGTGAGTGAATGCACGCTGCGGCCGAGTCCGGCATTGAGACATTCGGCACCGCCCTCACGGATGCGCCAGTCCTCCATCGGGTTGGCCCAGACATCGCCGGACAGCCAGATCCGGTCGTGGGTTTTCTGCCAGCGGTCCGGCGCCAGTGTCTCCGCTCCGCACCACGACACGCCAGTCACAGCGATAGCGGAGATCCATTTCAAGGCCGTTCTTC
Source organism: Luteolibacter sp. (assembly GCA_041549835.1). GTDB lineage: Bacteria > Verrucomicrobiota > Verrucomicrobiia > Verrucomicrobiales > Akkermansiaceae > Luteolibacter. The sequence continues at coordinate 3,121 of JBFEQB010000095.1, forward strand.
GGGATGGGTGAAACTTCATGGCAGACAGTCTAGGCAGCTGCACGACCGAGTCGATCTATACCTTACGGCTCGGCCACCAACGCCACCAGCACGCGGCGGCACGCCCCCGGGCAATTCCGCTTTAGAATCCGGCTAGGAATGGGAGGCTACCGCCACAACCACGGCCATCACCTCCCGTGATCCTCCTCTCCACCACGCCTGATGAACGGGACAGCACCTGGTGCCCGCAATGCCGCACACAGGCATCCATCCCTTGCATCACCACCATCTACACCCTACAAATCCTCCGCCCGCTGCTGGGTGGCTCCTGGAACACTGCCACCTGCGAGGCATCCGGCGCGTTGGCCCCCGCCCTCCGGTCCGGCCCGACGGCTACTCCCATGAACTTGACCCCAAAAGCCACTTCCTGAGAAAAAATTCCTTTCAGTTTCCACATCCCAATTCCACATCAAATCCGTCATGTTTCCAAAACTTCCCTCCCCACCTGCCATCACCGGCCTACTCTCGTGCATCGCGCTGGTTCTCTTGGCGTCACTTCAAGGCAGCTTTGCTGAGTCACCGCGCGTCACCCTTGCAGGCGAAGTTGGACATGCCGCCGCCACCTCCGCAGCACGCTTGCGTTGCGCGCCCTTCGACTCACTGCCGTGGCTCAGAGCCGACCTGACCAACGAAACGGTGAGCGAGCACGACAACAATTTCCACAACGTGATGCGCCGTCCCTACAAACACTACTCGGGCGACATCTCCGGACGTTTCCTCGAGGTGATGGCTCTCGATTCTCATGGCAACGCCGATATCCACCCAGCCTTCTCCGACCTGCTCAAGGAAGTCATCAAGCAGCAGCGGCCTGGCGGTTACTTCTGCGCATCGGGCGTCATCGACTGGCAGCAACCGCTCGACTATGTAAAGGGCGACGAATCTCTGACCACAGGACGCATGCTGCCAGCTCTTTGGGGCAATTCCCGCATGCTCTGTGGATTGATCGAATGCGCGCGGGCATTCCCCAAGGACGCCTCGCTCAGGAAGGCCGCCGTGAACCTTGGCGACTTCTATGTGGCGATGCTGCCGCGTTTCAACAATCCCTCCCGCATCGACGAATACACCGAAGCGGGCACCTACGCCTCGGGCCATGTCACCTGCTGGTTTCCCGGGATGGAGGGACTGGTCCAACTCAAGCGCCTGACCGGAGATCGCAGATACCTTGAGGCCGCCATCGCCATGGCCGAGTTCTATGAACGCTTCGATAAACTGCCGATCGATCACGCCCACGGCATGCTCTGCAACCAAGTCTCACTGCTACTGATTTATCAGGAAACCCGTGAGGCGAAATACTTGGAGCGTGTCGAGAAACGCTGGCAGTCCCTGATCGAGGGCGGATACGTCAACCCGGCAGGCGGCATTCTTGAGAAATGCCATGTGGATTTCGAGCGGGATGAGGGCTGCGCCATCGCCGACTGGCTTCGGCTCAATCTGGCGCTCGCCAAGCTCACCGGCAAAGCCCGATATTGGTCCATGGCGGAACGCACACTGCACAACCATTTCCTCCAGAACCAGCACCCCAAAGGTGGATTCGGCCACCGCTACGTGAAATGCGATGAGCACGGCGTCCATGGTTTTGAACAACGTAACTATGAGTCCACCTGGTGCTGCACCTTCCATGGCGAACTGGGCTTCATCCGGCTGCGCGAACATCTGCTGGAACGAGACGGCGCCATCCTCACCCTTAATTTCCCTCTGGAATTCACCGCCACGGACGAGCTCGGCACGGTGACTTCATTCTACCAGATGTCAGGGAAGGAGAGCCACGTCATCCGCCAACGCATTTCACTCGTGGGGCAACCCGCCTCCCGCATCCGGGTTCGGCATCCCCAGTGGGCGGATGAAGTCCTCGCGCGCGACGGCTGGGGCAGGCTCCTGGAGATCGAAGCCCGGGAAGGCTGGATCACCACGCGGAAGCCCGTGACTGAAGTGCTTTTCGTCTACAGCGGAGCCCTCTACGCTGAAAATCGCTTCTGCCAGCGCCTGCCCGACGGCCCCAAGGACGGTCAACCATTTGTGCTCGCCTACGGCCCCAAGCTACTTGCCATCCAGGAATCTCCCGCCAAGCCCCCCGCATGGCCCTCCAGCCTGGAAGCCTTGGAAGCTCAGGGCTTCAGACCTCTGTCCACGTTCACTCGCAACAAGCCCGCCTGCTTTGTGATGGGACTTGAAGCGGCAAGCAATCACACCGGAAAGTAGCCAGTCGGCAGTTCAGGCCATCCGAGAACAATACGACCGGAGGCCTGCCGGTCGTTTGGACAGCCCCAACGTCCCGTGCCCGCAGGTGGCGGAGCGCCCGGATCAACAACCTGGAGTCGCGCCTGGCAAGGTCCGTGCTTGCGCTGGTCCGTGCCGAATCATAAGGAACACCTACCGATGAAATTGATCCCATTCATGAACGCCCGCAGGCTGAGCCAGCTGGCATTGAGCGCCACCCTTGCCCTCGGCAACCTGATGGCCGCCGAATCCTACTACGAGGAAGAACCGCAATTCCATAAGTGGCCCGACCCCACCGACGCACGCTACGTGATCGAACGATTCGGCCCCGTGGGCATCGGCCTGGAACTCATCCAGCCGGCATTCACCATGCGCGTCACGAATGTGGAACCCGGATCGCCAGCGGAGGCCTGCGGCCAATTCAAAAAAGGCCAAATCATCGCAAGCATCAACGGCCACGTGCTGCAAGGCGAGGACCCGCGCGTCCTCCTCGGCAACATGATCACCGAAGCCGAAGCCAACGACGGCACCATGAAAATGATGGTCAAAGACAATCCCAAGGCCGCGGCCCGCGAAGTCATCGTCAAAATCCCCGCGCTCGGAGCCTATAGCGACACCTGGCCGGTGAATTGCGCGAAGTCCGGAAAAATCATCCGCCAATTCGCCGACTTCCTCGCAAAGGTCGACAAACCCAATTACGGCGCGGCGCTTTTCCTGCTCTCGACCGGCGAACAAAAAGACCTGGACGTGGTCACACGCTGGTTCAAAGGCAA
>JBFEQB010000096.1:0-6108 GCA_041549835.1 Luteolibacter sp.
AAAGGTTGGGAGTTTGATGACGGGCGGCATCCAAACCGGATGCGCTTCTTCCGGGGAGGCTAGGTGGCGGGGGGAAAGAGCGTCAAGCGGGAACGCGGGAACCGCGGGGATTTGAAATTTGGGATTTGCGATTTGAAATTGGCGGTTACAAGGCGGCGGGATGACGACTCAAGCGTTGAATGTGTTGCCAAGGGCCGCGATGGCGGGGGAAATGGTGCCGGCGGATTATTTCCGCACGCTGGACCGGGCGGAGATTTGCCGGGAGGACCGGCCGCTGGAAGTGGATCTGGGCTGCGGTGACGGAACGTTCCTGATGGGGATGGCGGAGCACCATCCGGAGCGGGATTTCGTGGGGGTGGAGCGCTTGTTAGGGCGGGTGCGCAAGGTCTGCCGGAAGGCGACGCGGCGGGGTCTGGAAAACGCGCGGGTGCTGCGGCTCGACAGCCGGTATGTGGTGGAGTGGTTATTGCCGGAGGCGGCGGTTTCGCGGCTGCACCTGCTGTGCCCCGACCCGTGGCCGAAGGTGAGGCACCACCGCCGGCGGCTGGTGCAGCAGGAATTCCTGGAAGCGGTGCGGCGGGTGCTGGTGCCAGGCGGCGAGTTTCTCTTCATGACCGACCACGAGGAGTATTTCCACTGGGTGGAGGAAAAAGTGGCGGAGTTCGGCAAATTCGAATGCCTCGAGTGGACGGAGGAGTCGTTTTTCTATCCGAAAACCGATTTCCAACAACTCTGGGAAAGCGAGGGGAAAGCGATGTGGCGGCTGCGCTGCCGCAAGCCCGTCAGCGAGGCTTGAGCCGCACTGGCGAGGGATCGAGAAACCCCTCGATGCAAAGGCAGCCTTCATCATCCACCCGCAGGGTGACGCCGCCGGACCTGGCCTGATCGAACACCCGGATGCCGCGGGATTTCCAATAATCCACGGTGTTCGGATCGAGCGTCTCCCCAAGGGGAAACGCGGCATTCGAGGCGATGATCACGGAGGGATTCACCGCATCGAGAAACCTGTCGCAAAGCGAGAGGTCCGACCGATTGCGACCGGCGATGATGACGTCCGCGAAGACGTCTTTTCCCGAATCGAGCATCTTCAGTTCGGTGCCCATCCCGGCATCGCTGGCGAGCAGCAGTTTCCAACCCCGCCAATGGAGGCGGAACACCGCGACGCGTTCATCGGCCCGTGCGCTCACCGCCAATGCGTCGGGCGCGTGGAGGATTTCCAGGGTCGCTCCATCGGGGAAGGCAAGGGGTCCGGCGCTCGCCGCGGGAAGCAGGCGGATTCCCGCCTGGGGCCCCTCTCCGACCCACGAGCGGAACGCCGGGCTGCGCGCAAGCTCAACGGGCATCAGCGCCTGGCGGATGGGAAGCGCCTCCCAGACCGCCGGACCGCCACCGAGGTGGCCGCCATCCGGGTGGCTGAGCACCACCGAGTCCGGCTCGATTCCGAGTTTCCGCAACGAAGGGGCCACCAGGTATTTGAACCCGCGCCGTCCTCCGCAGTCGATGGGCACCGCCCCATCCGCACCACTGGAAAAACAGGCGGCCCCTTCACCGTGCTCGAGATCATACACCAGCAGGGTCGGCCGGGTTTCCCGCCGCACGCGGAAATGCCCGCCTGGAATCGCGGCAAATCCCTCCGCCGCCTTCACGCAAGCCGTCGCGACGCAGCCGTTCAGGCGGTTCACCCCGCGCGAAAGCGGCGGCACCAACGGCGACAGCGCGACCGACAACAAGGCCGCTGAAAGCAATACGAACACCAACGGCACCAGTACCAAGGCCGCGATCAGGGAAACCGGCGTCACCAGCCCGAAATGCAAGGCCGTCAACGGGGCCGAGCCCACCCCCGCCGCCAACGAGACACTCAGCGAGCGGGCGATCCACCGCCGCCGCCCCAGCCAAAACGTCTGCCAGCGACTCATCATCCGGGTGGGTAGATAGAGTTCCGGTGCGGCGATCCACGCGAAGAGCCGCGACGCCGCGGCCGTTCCCACGGCGATGACGGCCACCACGCCGTAGGACAGCTGGACGCCGGGTTGAAACAACATCCGCCCGTCCCAGAGCATCGCCGCCAATAACACCGCTCCCAGCGCGTTCAGCAGATCCGGGCGGCGGCGAAACACAAACGCCCCCAAAAACACCGCCGCCATCCATGCCGAGCGCACCGCCGGCGCATTCGAGCCGGTGATCCACGCGTAGCCGAAAATCATGGGCAGCAGCAGCGGCACCGCCCACCGCCGGGGCACCCCCAGCCAGCCTAACAGCAACCAGCCGATCGCGCCGACCATCGCCACGTGCAGGCCGCTCACCGAAAACACGTGCATCGTCCCGCTGTTCCGGAACGCGCCGATCAGGGTTTCCGCGTCCGGCGGGTGTTCCCCGATCACAACCGCACGGATGACCCGCGCCTCCCGGGAATCCTCCGCCAGCCCGGCCGTCACGCGGCTCCGGAAGCCCTGGCGAATCCTCGCACCGAGCGCCGCCCACCTACCGGTTTCGACTTTCCCCTCCTGCCAGCCCGTGCGGAAAACCGCCGCCACGCCCTGCATGCGAAGCCACGCCGCGCGGTTGAACTCCCCTGGATTCCGCGGCTCCGGCAACGGGCCGAAATTTCCCCGGGCGACCACCACCGCACCCGCCACCGGCACCTCTCCCCTGCCCTCCCACCAGACTTTCGCCCCGCCACTTCCGGTACCGATCCGCTGCGCGGGAGCTACCCAAAACCGTTCGCTGCCACGGGCATCCTCCAAGATCCGCGCCCTGACCCATCCCTCGGGAGCCTTCAGCAATTCCCGCTCCACCGTTTCACGGGAACCCACCCGCCATGCGCAAACCCCCACTGCCAGCCAGCCGCAAAACAACCACACCCAAGCCCACCGCCAAGCCACCGAAACCCCGCCGATCCATGCCAAAACAGCTCCTGCCAGAAATCCCCAGCCCGGATGCCAAGCGGCCGCCGCCACACAGGCGGCTGCCACGATCGCCGTCACGAACAAAGGATGCCGCCCGATGAAGCCCTTCAGCCACCCGCGCATGCCAGACTCGGAATTCCGCATGACGGTGGGTTCCCTTCGCCTCAGGGGGTTCCGCCGGCAGCGTCGTCCTCCACGGGCTTGGCGCCACCGGCGTTCTTCGCAAGGAATGCCGCTTCTTCCGCCTCTCTGGTGGATGCCACGTCCTGCGTCTCCCATTCGTGGAGTTTGTGCTTCGCGTTCGCCGAGTGGCGCGTCGACGGAAACTCGTTGATCACCTGCTGCATGATCGCCTTCGCAGACTCGCGATCCCCCTCATGTTCGTCATACATCTCCGCCAACCGGAACAGGAAAAACGCGGCATCGTTGACTTCCCACTCCTGGCTTTCCTGCGCGTGGCGGATCGTTTGAATCGCCGCTGCCGGATCGTGCAGGTTGTCTCGCTGGATTTTGGCGATTTCCACCCATGGCAGGCGGTTGAGCGGATCATTCGCCGCCGCCTTTTTGAAGGCCTCGATCGCGCCGGGGTAATCGCCCTGCGCCACCAGCGAGCGGGCATCGTGCATCACATCCCTTTCGACCATTTCCCCGCTGTCATACACCGCATGGGTGACGCGCTGCGCGAAAAACGGCAACAGATAGACCACGAGCAAAATCCCCACCACTCCGGCGCTCACGAAGGTCAGCAGGATGCCACTGAGCGTTCGTTCGTTCTCCAACGAGTTGAGCTTGGCCTTCATTTCAGCCACCCTGTCATCCGGGTCGCCCGCATCTTCGACCTGGTCGATTTGTGCGGTGAGCGCTTTCAACTCTTTCCCCTTGTTTGAAAACATCAACCAGCTTCCGCCCACCAATACCGCGAGCACCAGAATCGTGAGCCATTTCATCATGACTAAACCTGATGGGATCCCCGCCCCGGCGAAAGCAAAAAACCCACCCGGATCTCACAAACGCCGCGCGTTGCGGCCTTCGTCGATGAGATTCCAGAAATGTTTGGAATTCGCCAGTGCCTCGTCCTCGGCCAGTGGCAGCTTCGAGCGGAACATGAAATCCGAAAAAGTTCCGCGGTGCAAAACCCGATGCACGATCACCGCGTCCTCCTTCACCTCGAAATAAAACCGGTATTCCTTCGCCCGGAAACGATACAGCACGGTGCCGTCCCGTTCGATCTTCCCGAAGCGCTCGCCGCTCAAGTTTTCAAGATCCTCCTGGCCGACTTGGAACTCCTCGAGCAATTCAAGCTGCTCAAGCGTCCCGAGACTCGAAAGCTCGGCCGCACTGATTTCATTGAACACGATCTGGAACACCCGGGCACCGTAAATCCCGGACTCGCGCGAGGAAAGCGGAAAGAGACGAACGCGGAGGCCGGAACACGGAACGCGGAATGAAAGAGCAAGCATCGTGCGGAGCTTCTTCTGTTCCTCATTCCGGGTTCCGAATCCCCGCTTGCCACACCCGGTTTTCCACTGTTGGTTCGTCGCAGGAAAATGCGTTGTTTTTACTCTGAGGAACTCGAACTCCAACTGCCGTCGGGCCACCCGTTTCCGATGGAGAAGTTCCGCATTTCCAAGGACATGCTGTTGGAAGGCGGCATCCTCCGGCCCGAGGAAATCGTCGAGGTCCGCAGCGCGCCCTCCCATCTCCTCCAGCGCGTTCACGAGCCCGACTACATCCGCAAAATCGAGTCCGGCCAGCTCGGCCGCAAGGAACAAATCCTGCTCGGCCTGCCCGCCACGCCCGGCCTCTTCACCCGCAGCGCCACCGAGGTGGAAGCCACCCGGCTCGCCTGCCACGCCGCGCTCGTCGAGGGTATCGGCGTCTGCCTCGCTGGCGGCACCCACCATGCCTTCCGCGGCCACGGCGAGGGTTATTGCGTGTTCAACGATGTCGCCATCGCCATCCGCGATCTTCAGGACAAGCAGCCGAACATCAAGATCATGGTGGTGGACACCGACGCCCACCAAGGCAACGGCACCGCCGACCTGCTCGCCGACGATCCGCGCGTCTTCACCTACTCCATCCACGTCGGCCGGAACTATCCGACGCGCAAAACCACCAGCACGCTCGACATCGAGACCGTGCGCTATGTCGAGGGCGAGATGTATCTGAAGCAACTCTTCGCCAGTCTCGCCGGCGCGCTGGACGCCTTCGCGCCGGACCTCGTGATCTGGATTTCCGGTGCGGACAACCACCGCAACGACCGCTTCGGCCAGATGCATCTCTCGCTGAAAGACATCCAGCGCCGCGATGAAGTCCTGCTCAGCGCCTTCATCCGCAACCGCATCCCGGTGGCCGTGCTCTATGGCGGCGGCTACAACCGCCAGCCCGAGTTCACCGCCAAGCTCCACCGCAACACCATCGCCACCGCCAAGCGCTTGGCCACGGAAGTCCGCGGACTGTAAGGGAGTGGCGCGCCAGCGACTCTAGAATGCCGCACGTGTGCGTTCCACTCCGGTGATGGTTCATGAGGCCTTGCGGGACGAGATACTCCCGAGGTGGCGATATTTCGATATCTTCAAATCGGAAGTGAGAATTTTCAGCCCGTGCATGCGGGCGGTGCACACGATGATCTGATCGGCCGGATCCTTATGGGACCATGCCGGGAGGCGTGTGGCGGCGATGCCGATTTCCGGACTGAGATTTCCAGCACGCGCACCCGGTGTGCCGGAAGAGCGGCTTCAAACCACTTGGAGAGAGCCATCCCGAAAACCAATTCACCCCTGGCTTCCTTCCTCGCGACCTCGAGCAAACTGATTGCCGAGATCCATACATGTTGCTCGCCAACCAAGAGTTTACGCACAGCGGGTTTGAGCAATTCCGGAGCTGCGATTCAATGTCTGCGCGGAGGGAATCCAAGAAACAATCGCCGATCCCTGTCGACTGGCCTTCGCGGAAAGGGAACCGGCGTAAGATTGGCGATTTGATCGCGAGTGGTTGGCAAGAATGGAAGACAACATGAAATCCGAGTGGTGAGAGTGGTCAAAGCGTGGCATCCGCACATCGAAAAAACCGGCGCCCCCTTGCGAGGACGCCGGTCTTGAATATTCGCTTTGCGAAGCGCGGAGCTTACTCGGCGGCGGTGCCGGCGGCTTCGGCTTGTTCGGCCTTCTGGTCGCGGAGCCAGGCGCGGCGTGACATTTTC
>JBFEQB010000097.1:0-6043 GCA_041549835.1 Luteolibacter sp.
CGACAAACCGAAGATCGACGGGCTCGATGTCTGGAATGTGCTGCTTGGAAAAGAGGTTGGGCACCCGCGCAACGAACTGCTCTACTGGCACGGACTGGACCCTGAACCGCAGGCGCTCCGCCTCGGCGACTCAAAGCTGTTCTTCGACCGTCGCCACGCTTTTGAGGGATTGGGGACCGACCGGATCACTCCCGCACAGGCCGTCAAGATAGAACTCTACAAGGCGGCCCTGAAACCGGACTCCGCCAACCCGCCGATCCTCTTCAACCTCCGCGAAGACCCGGGCGAAACAACTGATTTGGGCGGAACCTCTCCCGACACGCTCAAAGCACTGCGCGTCCGGGCGGACACCTTGATCAAGGAACTCAAGGCAGGCCGAATCCTCCCCGTCGCGACCCCGCAAAAGTCGAACTAGGGGAAAATCCCCGGGCACCAATCTTCCGAGATCTTTGGAGAACCCCAACGCGCCAAACACGAGCGAACACCATCGAAGCCCCCTGACGGCATACTTTCGCCGATCCTCCGGCAGGTGACGCAACCCACCAGAACGTCCTGATTCGCCATGTTCCCTCCGATCCATTCATATCCGCGACAGAATTGCCCCGCCCTGTTCCGCCCGTGGGCTCCACTGACTCCGACGCGCTCACGCCGGAATTTCTCGCCGACTTGCGCGAGGCCGACTATCTGGACCGGGACTGGGAGATGCTGAACCGGTTCACCGTGGAGAAATACGGGATGGCGCCACTCTCCTTGGCGATGCCTGAAGCACATGCCTGCTTGCACACCCAGCCGCTTAATCGCATCCTCGGCCGCCCGCCCCGCGCCCACACCATGACACTCATGAGGATCGACCCTGACCAGCACGGGCGGCCCCGCAAATGGCTGGCAGAAAAGAGCCATGGAAACGAAACCGGCAACAAAGGGCGATGGACTCTCCTCTACAAGTGGTTCAAAGAACACGTTTGCACGATCATCGCGCACAAACATCACATTCCGACCGAACACCTCAAGCGCTGCGAGGTCGAGGCCACCGCGCTGCCAGCCTGGCACCCGAGAGCTCAGGGAATCCGCTTGAAAGGAGATCGCCCGTCAATCGGTATTGCATGAACGTAAGAATTTAGAAAATGATCCCGGACAAGCGCCCAGTTTCAGAAATCACCTCCCACCGCTCCTAGGCTACGACCTGTTTCAACCCTCCCCATATTCACATCACCATGAACAATCATCGCATCATCCGATCCGTCCTTGCCGTCAGCCTGCTTACGATCATGAACTCAACCGCCTCCTCACTACCAGTTCCCGAACGCGGATTCGTCAGCTCCCGCCCCGCAAAGAACTGGGAAGAGGGCCTGATCACCGGCAACGGCACGCTGGGCCTCAACGCCTACAGCCGCCCCAATGAGGAGCGTATCATCTTCAACCACGAAGAACTCTTCATGCCGATGGGTGAACCCACGGTGCCCCCGGATCAATCCAAGGACCTGCCCAAAATTCGCCAACTCATCGCTGAGGGCAGATACAAGGAAGCCGAACACCTTCAATTCGAAAACTCCGGCCAGGACGGCTTCATGTATCCGGACTTCTATGTGCCCGCTTTCGACCTGACCATCACGCGCGCGCCACAGGGCAAAGTCCGCGACTACTCGCGCTCCGTTGATTTCAGCACCGGCGAATGCACCGTCCAATGGACCGATGACGCCGGCACCTTCACCCGCAGCCTGTTTGCCTCACGTGCGGACGGAATTGCCGTGATCCGCATCCTTGGCAAAAAGGCCGGCAGCGTGGACTGCACGCTCAAACTGGAGGCTCGCGAGTCCAGCGACGAGTTCAACAAGGACACCGACATAGCCAAGAAGTCCGACGACAGCTTCAAGGAGCACTTCGGCGACCTCAAAAGCAGCTCAACCAAGGACTCTCTCTCCTTCAGCGCCCGCTTCCTGAAGTCCTACGCCAAGAGCATCAAGTCGCTCAACGGCCACGCCCGGGTCGTCACCATCGGCGGCACCTCCACCCAGGCCGCCGACGGATCGCTGGTGATCAAGGAAGCTAACGAAGTGCTCATCCTCGCCGACATCCGCCTGCCACGCGAGACCGGCACCACCGCCTTTGAGCAACTGGCCACCGAACTCGCCAAGGTGCCGGCCGATTACGATCAACTGCTCGCCAACCACGCCAAAATCCACGGCGAAATCTTCAACCGGGTGAAACTCGACCTCGGCGGTGGGGAGGATCACAAGAAGACCACCGAGGAACTCCTCGAAATCTCCACTTGGGAAGACATCAACAAGGCCCTGATTGAGAAGCAATTTGACGCAGGTCGTTACAATATCCTCTGCTCCACCGGCAAACTGCCGCCGAACCTCCAAGGCGTCTGGGGCGGCACTTATGTCCCCAACTGGGCCAGCGATTACACCCACAACGGCAACGTGCCCTCGGCCATCGCCGCCAACCTGCCCGGCAACATGCCGGAGCTGACTCCCGCATACACCAGCTACATCGAGTCGCTGATCCCCGACCTCGAACTTAATGCCAAGCACCTCTTCGGTGCCCGTGGCATCGTCCTGCCGTCGCGCACCAGCACCAACGGCTACAACAACGCCCTGGCCCCGAACTTTGCCGGTGGCATGTGGGTCGCAGGCGCCGGCAAGGCCGCCCGTTTCTTCTACGACTACTACCTCTTCACCGGTGACGAAAAGTTCCTCGCCGAGCACGCCGTGCCTTACATGGAGAAGGTTGCCTTGTTCTTCGAGGACTTCCTCTACGAGGACGAAAACGGGCAGTATATCTTCTCACCCTGCCAGTCCCCGGAGAACTGGCCCGCCGGCAGCAAGTCCCAGGCCACCTTCAACGCCACCATGGACGTGGCCGTCGCCAAGGAAGTGCTCAACAACCTCATTCAGGGCTCCCGCGTGCTCGGCGTGAATGCCGACAAGATTCCGCTCTGGGAGGGCATGCTGGCCAAAATGCCGCCCTACATGCTCAACGAGGACGGCATCATCAAGGAATGGCTGACCCCCAAGCTGGGCAACAACGACAAGCACCGCCACTCCTCCCAGCTCTACCCGCTCTACTACGTGATGCCCGATGAGATCGAGCAGAACCCTGAACTCAAGGAGGGCTTCCGCAAGAGCGTGGAATTCAAGCTCGCCGAGCACTGGAAGGACAAGGAAGACCGCGGTTTCATGTCCTTCGGACTCGTCCAACTCGGCCAGGTCGTCTCGACCCTGGGCGATGGCGAACTCTCCTACCTCTGCCTGCGCCATCTGGTGAACCGCTTCTGGCTCAACAACCTGGCCTCGATGCACAACCACCGCCATCTGTTCAACATGGACATCAGTGGCGGGCAGCCGGCCCTCATCATCCAGATGCTGGTGGGCTCCGACCTCGGCGAAATCCACTTGCTGCCCGCCCTGCCGAAGGCTTGGCCGAAAGGCTCGCTAGAGGGCGTCCTGTGCCGTGGTGCAGTTGAGATCCGGAGTCTGGAATGGGACGGCAAGCGCGTCCAGGTCACCCTGGTTTCCACCAAGCCACAGACCGTCACCTTGGAACTGCCTTCCACGATTTCGAAAATCACCGTCACCGGTGACGACGCCAAAGTCGATACCGCTGACACACCCGCACGGAGGAAGCTCACCCTTCCTGCCGCCGTGAGCGTATCACTCGACATTGAACTGGAATAAGCAGCCGCTCATTCATTTGCGATCGCTCATGGCCGTCTGAGGTATTCCGGAGAAAAACCCGGACCTTCGCGTCCCATGGAGCGTCCGCGGTGGAGCAAACGCAAACCGGGAACCCGCGCCAACTCCCTGCTTTGATGGTATGGTGGAAGCATGCCGAATCCATGCCTCTTCCTTTCACACTTCACGCCTCCGCTCCGAAACCCAACCTTGCGCATCCATCCCACCGGAGAGACAATCCTCCCCGGTGAATCCCACAATCCGGAATCGCCTCGGGCGCTCCCGGGTCTTTGACGGAAATCCTGCGCTCGATGCTGTCATGAGCAACATGGTGATGACACTGATTGGCAACAAATTCAAAAATCGAAAAACATGATCGTAAGCATTTTCAATGACGTCATCGGACCGGTAATGCGCGGCCCATCGAGTTCGCACTGCGCCGCCGCCCTGAGAATCGGCCGCTTGGCCCGCGACCTGATGGATGCGGATTTCAGCGACGTCTTGGTGGAGTTCGACCGCAACGGCTCGCTGCCGACCACCCACGACACCCAGGGATCGGACATGGGATTATTCGGCGGCTTGATGGGTTGGGATGCGGCCGACGAGCGCCTGCCCGGTTCGCCCCAAGCCTTGCGCGAAACCGGCGTCCGCATTGCCATCGAAACCGTGGATGCTGGTGATCCACATCCTAACACCTACCGGCTTACGCTTCGCGGCGAACGCGAAGCCCACACCTTGCGGGCGATCTCAACGGGCGGCGGAATGATGGAGGTGATCGATCTTGATGGCTTCGGCGTCTCGATGTTCGGCGATTGTTTCGAGACCCTGTTATGGGTGGAAGGCAATGGAAGCGACATCATTGCGGCGCTGGGAGCCCGGTTCGAGGCTGATGACATCCTGCTCCACGAAGCCGACGGAAGACAGCTGGTGGAGGTGAAGGCCACGGGGTTCGTCGGCGAGGACATCCTCTCGGAAATCCCTGGAATCCTAACCACCAAACGATTGCACCCGGTGCTACCGGTGATGACCCGCAAGGGAACCGGGGTGCCTTACGGTTCCTGCGCCGAAATGCTGGATCATGACGCCGGCCACGGCACGCCACTGTGGCGCTTGGCGGCGCAATACGAGATGGCGCGTGGCGGTCTCAGCGAGGCCGAGGTGGTCGCCAAGATGGTGGAAATCGTCCGAATCGTCCGCCGGTCGATCGCCGAAGGGATCGCCGGTACCGAATATGACGACCGCGTTCTCGGCCACCAATGCGGCCGCTTCGATGAATTGATGAAAGCCGGACGCCTGCTGGACGGTGGCGCGTTAAACCGGATCATCCTCTACGTAACCTCGCTGATGGAGGTGAAAAGCTCAATGGGCGTCATCATCGCAGCTCCCACCGCAGGTGCCTGTGCGGCGCTTCCCGGGGCGGTCGTCGCCATGGCGGAAAGCATGGGACTGGACGAGGAAGCGATGGCAAAGGCCTTGCTCGCAAGCGGGCTCATCGGAGTATTCATCGCGACCCGCTGGACCTTTGCCGCCGAAGTCGGCGGCTGCCAGGCCGAGGGCGGTTCCGCCGCATGCATGGCGGCCGCAGCGCTCGTCACCCTGGCGGACGGCCCCCTCAATCAAGCCGTGGCGGCATCCTCGATGGCACTTCAAAGCATGATCGGCCTGATCTGTGACCCCGTGGCCAATCGCGTCGAAGTCCCCTGTCTTGGCAAAAACGTGATGGCCGCCAGCAATGCCTTGGCCTGTGCAAACATGGCTTTGGCCGGTTTTGATCCCGTCATCCCGCTCGACGAAGTGATCGAGACCGCCAAACAAGTCGCCACCCAGATGCCACGCGAAGTCCGCTGCACCAATCTGGGCGGTCTTTCCATCACACCGACCGCGCTGGAACTTGAGGCGAAACTGGCAGCCCGTCGGGCCTCCTCTTGTGGAACGGGCTGCGGCTGCGGCTGAACTGGCGACGATCTTGCCTTTCAGAGCCATCCGCCCGGTTCGATTGTCTCACACAAACGTGTTCCCCCATCGGACTGCCCTTGGCCTGGATGCAGGGCCACTTGCCACCACACTCGTTCATGAAGCGGCGGACGCCGCTAACAGGTCGCAAACCCGACTCCGTAACCCGCTGAATGATAAATGGTGCGCGCGAGAGGACTCGAACCTCCACGGGGTTGCCCCCACTAGAACCTGAATCTAGCGCGTCTACCAATTCCGCCACGCGCGCACTGACGACCTTTCGGTCGGGCGGGAAAACAGCATGCCGGCTTGAGGATTGCAATCCCGATTTCACCAGGAATCGAAGAAACCTCTGAAAACCGGAATTGAATCCGGAGTTCCGGTTTTCGGCGTTGCCAAACCGGCGGGGACTC
>JBFEQB010000098.1:0-6024 GCA_041549835.1 Luteolibacter sp.
ACCGCCGGGAGCGCCGCTGAGGATGATCCGCCAATGAAAGGTAGGGCGCTACCGCCGGGAGCGCCGCGCGAATGAAAAGCATATGCATTGTCCTCAATCTGACCTGACGTCTTTCCAGGAACTTCCTCATTCCCTCCTCCATCTCCGGCGCTCCCGGCGGTAGCGCCCTACCTTCGCCGCCCTACCTGAACCGAAGCCCTCTTCCCCATACCGGACAACCCATAACAAATCACAAGCAACCCACACCGAATCACTTCAGCATCCCATGTCCACCGCCCTTGTCGTCACTTCCATCAATCCACCGAACGCGGCCTTGCGCGAACTCGCGGCGGGTTGCCTCCAACACGGGTGGGATTTCATCGTCGCGGGAGATGGCAAGAGCCCCGCGGACTTCGGTTTGGACGGCTGCCGCTTCCTGTCACTGGACGCGCAACGCGACAGCGGATTCGCGTTGG
Organism: Luteolibacter sp.; assembly: GCA_041549835.1. Taxonomy (GTDB): domain Bacteria; phylum Verrucomicrobiota; class Verrucomicrobiia; order Verrucomicrobiales; family Akkermansiaceae; genus Luteolibacter. The sequence continues at coordinate 456 of JBFEQB010000098.1, forward strand.
GGGCGAATTGTCCGGAACGCTCCTACACCCGAAAAAACATCGGCTACCTCGCGGCGATGCGGGCCGGTGCCAGGGTGATCGTGGAGACCGATGACGACAACCATCCGAGGCAGGATTTCTGGAGCCCCCGCAAAATGGAGGTGGAATGTCGGCCGGTGGAGACCGATGGCTGGGTGAACGCCTACCGCTATTTCAGCGGTGATTTCATCTATCCGCGCGGTCTTCCGCTCAACCATGCCAGGGACGAGGTTCCCGCCGCGGGCCAACCGGGATCGCACGAGTGTCCGATCCAACAGGGCCTCGCGGATTCCGATCCGGATGTGGACGCGGTCTACCGGATGCTCTTCCCCCTGCCATTTGACTTTGAAACCGCCCACGATCCGGTCCTCTTGAGAAACGGCTCCTGGTGCCCGTTCAACAGCCAGAACACGACGTTTTTCGCCAGCGCCTTCCCGCTGCTCTATCTGCCCGCGAAGTGCAGCTTCCGCATGACCGACATCTGGCGGAGTTTCGTGGCCCAGCGGGTGCTGCAAACCAAGGGCCGGGGCATCCTGTTTCATGGCCCCACCGTCTGGCAGGAAAGAAACGATCACGACCTGAACCGCGACTTCACCGACGAACTGCCGGGCTACACGAACAACGCCAGGATGCGCGAGGCACTGTGTGAACTGGATCTGTCTCCCGAGGCCTCGATCCAAACCCTGATGGAGTCCTGTTATGAAACCCTGATCCGCAACGGCTGGGTGGGGCGCGAGGAGGAAATCCTGCTGCGGTCTTGGTTCGAAGATCTCAAGGCACTTCGGATGATTTGAAATGAATCCCCCTTCCCATGGATCCACCGGGGCTTGCTCCCACGGTGTGAAGACCGCCGGCGACCTTTGGCTGCTGGCGCTGCTGCTCGCGTTTCCTTCCACCGGTTTCATCCAGAAACACACCGGCTTGGGAGGCGTGACCATCTACGTGGCGGTGGTGATCGGGCTGGTGTTCCTGACCGCCCGCCTTGCGCGGAAATCCGCCCCGTGGCTCGAACGCCGCTTCCGCTGGCTCGCCGGACTCGCCATCGCCGGACTCACCTTGGGTTTCGTGGTCCTACATCCGTATGAGGATGGCCGCGGGCCGGGGAAGAGCAGCGACCGCAACGAGGGGCTGGAGATGGCCGTGATGCGAATGGCCCATGGGGAAAGCCCGTATTACCCATCGAACAAGATCGCCGGACCGCTCTCGGTCATGCCGGGGTCGATGCTGCTGGCGGCACCCTTCGTGGCGCTTGGCAACAGCGGCTATCAGAATGTCTTCTGGCTGGCCGCCTTCCTGTTCGCAGCCAGAGCGTTCTTCAAGGACGAGGCAACGGCGCTTTGGCTGTTAGTCGTCCCGCTGGCGCTTTCCGTGGCCGCTCAATACGAACTGGTTTCCGGCGGGGATTTGATCGCCAACGGGATTTTCACCGCTCTTTTCTTTCTCTTCGCACTGAAATCCTGGGAGAACCCCGCCTCTTCCGGTTGGCAACGCTGGCTTGCCTGCCTGCTGGTGGGGGTAGGCCTCGCCTCCCGCGCGAACTTCCTCCTGCTCGTGCCGCTTTTCGGCGCGGCAATGTGGAGACTGGCCGGGCTCAAAAACGCGTGGGTCGGCAGCACGCTTGCCGTCGCCGCCGCCATCTCGATCACCCTGCCGTTTTATCTGAACGACCCTGCGGGTTTTGCACCGCTGGGTTCCCGCAACAAACTCGCGTTTTTGGATCAGACCCTGCCGTGGGCGGGCACGGCGATGATTGGAGCGACCGTTCTGACCTCATTGCTTGCTTCCCTCTGGCTGTTGTGGCGGCGCAACCGGGATTCGACCATCGCCTTCTTTCGCTGCTGCGCGATTGTCACGCTCACTCCGATGCTTTGCGCGGTGCTCTTCTTCTCCTGGGTCAGCGGTCATCCGGATTTCGGAATCATGCGGGATCGCTTCGGGCTGATGTATGTTTTCTTCGCGCTGTTGGGATGGGGCGGCTGCCTGCGAGGAAGCGCTCGCCAGATGGACGACCGTGCCGCTGTTTGAAATTGTGAATGATGGATTTTCAATTTTGGATGTAAAGAGTTCGCAGAACTTCTCGTCGTCTTCCATCCATCATTCAAAATCTCCGACCTCCACCTCCGACCTTTATGCCACTCGAACTCACCCACCCCAGTCCGCCCTTCGACCCACGCGCCGAGACGATGATGCCCGGAGTGGGCGGGTTTCCGCCCTCGGACCGGCCCTTGTTCCTGGCGGGATACAGCGAACTGTGCCGCATCGACCTGAGCGGCGGACGGGCGCTGGAGATCTGCGGAGGTTTTGGAAAGCTGGCGGCCGGTCTGGCGGAGAATTTCCCGGAGGCCAAAGTCATCGGACTTGATCTTTACGCGGCATCCGGACCGGAAATCGAAGAGAAACTCAAACGCCTGCCCGGGCTTTCCTATGTGGCGGGCGACGCGTTTGACCTATCCGCCTACCCGGAAAACTCATTCGACCTCGTGTGGGGACAGGCAGCCTTGCATCATCTGGCCCATGATCCGGGAAGACTGGCCAAACAGGCGCTCCGGGTGCTCAAACCCGGTGGGCGCTTCGTCTTCATCTTCGAACCGATGGGGCACAACCTGCTGGTGGCCGCGATCCGCGCGGTGCGCATGGCGAAACACGAACTCGGCGATGAGAGTAACTTATATCTCTCGCAGTTCGAGCGCATGCTCAATACCGGCTTTGCGAAGTGCGAGGTGCAGATGTTCAATTTCCTCGGTTATCCGATGAAGGCGCTTTCCGACCGCCTCGGCTTCGTTTCGCGTGCCGTGCAAAATCTCGATTCGTGGCTGTTCCGCGCGTTTCCGAAACTCCTTCGCTACGGGGCGAACTGCAATGTGATCTTTACCAAATAGGCGACGAGGCCGCTATTTGGAATTTTGAATGATGGATTTTCAATTTTGGAGGTGAAGAGTTCGCAGAACTTCTCATCGTCTTCCATTCATCATTCAAAATCTTCGACCTTCAACATCTCTTCCTCCCATGCGCATCTTCACCTGCACCCCCGTGGCCTTCGGCGGCGGCGCGGATTTTTTCGCCCGTGACAGCGGTCTGCTGTGCCGGGGCTTGCAAGCCATTGGCGTCGAATCAAGGGCGGTGATGCCCGGTGAGAGAAAGCCCGAAGATGAGGCGGATTTGATCCGGACGGATTACCGGAATCTGGAATCCGCCGAGTGGTGGCGGAACCAGAATCTAAACGGCGTGGTGCTGTATGCATGGGGACGGCCAAAGTTTCGCAAGGTCGCCGCCGCAGTTCGCGATGCGGGGATCTTTCTGGTTCTGAATCAGGACAGCGCCGGACTGATGAGCCCGTTGGCAGGATTCCGCGACTGGGTGCATGCACAATGGATTTATGGCGGGCAAGGCCGTGACTTGGCGTCATGGCTGAATTTCTTCAAACTTGTGCTGCGGGGACTGACCATCGGACTAGCGCTAACCGACCCGCTCCGTGCACGGCATTTGAAATGTGGAAACGCAATCGCCTGTGTCTCGCCCGAGGCTGCGGGGCGATACCACGGAGTCTGCCGTGTTTATGGCGGGGCGGCACTCGCCAACAAAGTGAAGGTGATCCCGCACCCGGTGGAACCGGTTTTCCGATATTCCGGAATGGGAAAGCGCCGTCAGGTGGTCTGTGTCGGGCGCTGGCAGGATGAGATCCAGAAGCGGACCTGGCTGTTGATAAAGGTGATTGGTTCGCTGATCGAGAAGGATGGTCAGGTGTCGGTGGTGATCGCCGGCCAGCCCTCGGAAGCGCTCCGGGCCTGGCACCAGTCCCTTGAAGCCTCACGCAAAGCCCGTGTCCGCATTGCAGGAAGGACGGGGCGCGGCGAACTCATGGAGATCCTTGGCGAATCACAGGTGTTCTACAGTTCGTCGTCTTATGAGAGTTTCAGCATCGCGGCGGCGGAGGCGCTTTGTTCCGGCTGCTCGGTGGTGGCGGGACGTTCCGTCACCATGCCAAGCTTCGAATGGTTCGTTTCCGAAAACTCCGGAACGCTCGCGGAGCGGGATGATGCGGCGGGCCATGCCGCCGCGCTGGCCGCGGAACTGGCCGCCTGGGACCAAGGCAGGCGCAACCCACAGGCGATCGCCGATATCTGGTGCGACCGGCTGCACGCCGACAAGGTGGCGGCGAAGGTGATGAAAATGATTTCCAATAATTTTAAAGGTGGCGCTGCACCGCCGGGGCAGCATGACAAAGGTTCGCGAAAAGGATGACCAAGGGTCGAGCTTCCTGCTTTTCTTGGCTTCAAGCTTTCACTTCTCATTGGCGTGCGGCCTGCGTCGAGGCCGCGCTACCTTTTCACCCTTGAGACCTGTGACATTGAGAGCTTCTGACTCATACCCATGCGCTTCACCATCATCACCCCGTCACTGAATTACGGCCGCTTGCGGCTCATTCGCTCAGGAGCATCGACCCGAATTTCACATCCGCCCCCTTGGATCCCGCGAAAAGATAGCCCCCGCGCACCTGGTTGTTCGGAATCGTCGCCGATACCGCCATGTCGAGACGCTGCAGCGTGATCGAGGCTGGCGTCACGGAAAGCCGGTAGGGCACCCAGTCGTTCAGAGCAATCCATTCCGCAGGGACCGGCAGCGCCGAGCTCACCACGCTCGGACCCCCATCCACCCCATCCAGCACGTGCAACCCGATCCTGCCGTCACGTCGCATGACCATGTTCATTGAGACCTTGCCGACTTCAGGGCTGTCACTGACGATCGCCCTGTCCGTGGTCTGGATCGCAATCACCCCGAAAGACGAATCCGACGAGACGTCGGCAAACTTCATGTGGAAGTCCAAGACGAAGTTTTCCGGATCTGCCACGGGTGATGCCCAACCCAACAAAACCGTGTCCTGATTTGCCGAGGACTTGGTCGCGACCATGATGGCCGCATCAACACCGTCCAAGGTGACCCGTCGCGACCGGATGTCACCATGATAGAAAGCCTTGCTGCCGTAGCGGTCATCAACGGTCCGGTGCAATCCCGATTGATAGACGGGATCGTCGGAAAACGCGGCGACGGCCCCCGCCGCCAGCGCCGAATCCAGATCCACATTCCGCTGCGTAGTCCAGACAATCACCTTGAGACCGGCTGCCGTCGCAGCCGCGATCTTGCCCGTTTCATTCCAACCAAAACCCGTGAATTCAATCCCTGCGTTGATGGTTTCCGCATAGTTGGTGTTGGACATGCGCATGCAGGGGTATCCGGCCGCCACTCCCGGAGCCAGTTCGGCGATCGCGGATGACTGGATGATCACCATGTCCTTCCTGATGTTGAATTGCTGGAGTTTGCCGACAATGGCCGCCCCGGCCCCGGCATTTTTCGCTTCCGGAACAATCACCACCCGGTTGCCGAACTCCCTTAGCACATCGTCGAATGTCGGACATTTGAGATTGGTTGCCCAACCGGGAAGCCTTTTACCATCGTCGTTGGCCAACGCCTGCCAGGATGTGGCCGTCTGATCCGAAACAAGACCCGTGCCCGTGGTCGTCCGGTTGATCGTGCTGTCGTGCATCACCACCAC
>JBFEQB010000099.1:0-6005 GCA_041549835.1 Luteolibacter sp.
CCACGGTCACGGCGGCGGTGGTTTCCGACAGGGCGGCGAAGATGCCACCGGTATGGAACCAGCGCACCCCGAGCTTGCCAAAGATGTGATCCCAGTCGATGTCACCGGGCTTTAGCTGGGAGGCGGCGGTGTTGCCACGGTCCGGGTTACCGACCGCACCGCGGATACCGAAACCCCGCTCGGTGAAGTTTAGGCCGTTTCTAACCGAGCGGCCGATGCCATCGTCTTCGCGCCACTGGATGAAGTCGGTGCCCACTCCGCCCTGCATGATGAAATCCTCGACTAAGTGGCCGACCTCATTGTCCACGAAGGCGGTGACGACGGCGGTCTTGTAGCCGAAGCATTTGCGCAGGCCACGGGACGTGTTGTATTCGCCGCCGCCTTCCCAGACCTGGAAGTTGCGGGCGGTGCGGATCCGGCCTTCACCGGGATCGAGACGGAGCATCACCTCGCCCAGGGAGATCTGGTCGAAGGCGCATTGGGATTTTGGTTTGATGGTCAGGGACATGGTTTAAATTGGATAGGTCTTATACGCCCTATGAGACTTATGCTTCGGCGACTTTGAAATCGGAGACTTTCCAGCGGGCCTTGCGGGCTTCCTTGGCGAGTTCGTTGAAGGCGAGGATTTCGGCTTCGGAGAAAAGCAGTCCGCCGTTTTTCGCACAGCGTGCCGCAGCTTGTGCCTCGAACTGGCCGGGAAGAATGCAGTTCTCGTTACCGTGACCGAGGATGTCGTCGATGACGGCTTTGACGTTCTCCGACTGGCTGCGGCCTTTGGCGAACGCGCCGGCGTTCATGGCGTCCGGATGCCAGACCTGGAAGAAGAAGCAGCACGTGCCCTTGTCGTCGCCGACCTTGTCCCAACGGTTGCGGATAGTGGGCAGCGAGCCACCGATGAACCCGCCGATGATTTCGTTCATCAACGCGAGGCCGTAGCCCTTGTGAGCTCCGAAGGGCACCAGGTATTTCGCCTGGTTCGGATCGGTGGTCGGTTGGCCGCTCTCATCGACGGCAGCTCCGGGCGGGAGTTGTTTTCCTTCGCGGGCGAGTTGTTGGACGCGACCCATGGCGACTACAGAAGTGGCCCAGTCGATCACCAGCGGATAGCCAATGGCGCCGGTGGTGGGAAAACCCCAGGAATGTGGGTTGGTGCCGAGCGTCGGATACTTGCCCCCGAAAGGCACGACTTCGGCGAGCGCGGCGGTGCAGTTGGTGTAGGCGATGTAGCCGCGGCGTGCGGCCTCCATCACGTAGCCGCCACCCCAGAGGTAGTGGAACGCATTGTCTACGGAAACCATGCCCACGCCATATTTGTCGGCGAGCTTGATGGCACTCTCGATGGCGGCGTAGCCCGTCGCCTGCCCGAGCTTTTTGTTCGCATTCCAGACTTCGGCACCGCGGAAGCGGGTCTTGACCTTCTCGATCTTCGCCTTGGGAACGCAACCACCGGCGGCGGAGCCGAAGAGGTGGTCGAGGTGCAATGCCTTGAGCGCGTTGTGGGTGCGGATGCCGTGGCGGGTCGCCTCGGCGCAAAAGCGCGCGCCATCGGCGGCCTCAGAGGGCGAGTAACCGCGCTTGCGATAGGCGGCGGCGACCAGCGCGTTGTGCTGGTCTTCGGGAACGACGTAAAAGACTTCGGACATGGGTGCGGTCGGATAGGATGTTAGAGAAGGGCGGCGGGAAGGGCGACGGCGTTCACTTGTGCCAGGGGGGGCTCTCCGCGAAGCAGATGAAGGAGGTTTTGCGCGGCCATCATCGCCTGGCGTTGGACACTTTCATAGGTGCGCGAACCGATGTGCGGCGTGATGATGCAGTTTTTCGCGGTGAGCAGCGGATGATCCGGGCGAGGCGGTTCCTCGTCGAGAACGTCGCCACCGTAGCCGCCAACTTTTCCGCTTTCGAGGGCGGCTGCGAGATCGGCGTTGTTCACGACTTCGCCGCGGCTGCAATTGAGGATGATCACACCGTCCTTCATGGTGGAAATGGTTTCGGCCCGCACCATCTCACGGGTTTCCTCGGTCAGGTTGGTGTGCAGGGAAATGACGTCCGCCTGTTCAAAGACCTCCGCCACGCTCGCAGCGCGCGTCACCTCACGGCTGGAGGCAAACGCCTCATCCCAATAAACGTCGTAGGCGATGACGGTCATGCCGAAGGCTTTCGCGCGGATCGCGACTTCCTTGCCGATCCGGCCAAGGCCGACGATACCGATGGTCTTGCCCATGATCTCATGGCCGGTCAGTCGTTTCCAGTTTCCGCCGCGGGTGAAATTGACTTCGTCCACGAGGTGGCGGTTCAGGCCGAGCAGTAGCGCGAAAGTGTGCTCGGCGACGGTGGTGTGGTTCACGCCCGGACAAAAGGCCAGCGGGATGCCCATTTCCGTGGCGGCGGTAACGTCGATCTTGTCGACGCCAATGCCGTATTTGCTGAGGATTTTCAGGCGTGGTGTGGCCTTCTCAAGGACGGCGCGCGAGATCAGGTCGTCACCGCAGAGGATCGCGTCGAAATCGCCGACCAATTCGAGCATTTTGGCCTCAGGGAGCGGTCCGCGCTCGCGGACGATTTCAATGCCGGTGGATTCGAGCAATTCGTGGTGCGCGCCGGGGATGTCCTGATAGGACGTGGTGGTCAGAAGGATGCGGACTGGGTTCATGGAATGGATGGGTTGAGGGGGCGCGGTGATCCTACACGTGTTGGTTTTTGTCAATGGATTTCATCCCCTCGCTTTGCCGGTGGAGTGGCGGATGACGAGTTTGGGATGCACTGACGCCTCACGGGGTAACTGGTCGGCATTCTCCGGGTCAAGGCGCTCCATGAGTCCCCGAACGGCAAGATCCATCAGACGGTCGGTCTGGTGGTCGACGGTGGTGAGGGTGGGGAAGAAATGTTCGGAGACCGCCATGTTGTCGTAACCCACGACGGACACATCCTCGGGGACGCGGATACCGTCTTCACGCAGACGGTTGATCGCGCCAATGGCGATACGGTCGTTCAGCGCGATGATGGCAGTCGGGGCATTTCCGGAAGTTTTCCCGATGAGTTCGCCAGCGAGTTCGTAGCCGTATTCGAAGGTGTGCTTCGTTTCACCGGGGTGAAACGCGAGTGTGAAGTCTCGCTCAAAATCGAGACCGCACTTCGGAGCGTATTTGCGGAGCCCGGGCATGCGCAGCGCCCCGAAACGATTGCGCGGGTCGATTCCGAGGAGCGCGATCCGGCGGTGCCCGAGACTCCTCAAATGCTCCAAAACCAGTTTCATCGAGCGTGGCCGGTCCAGCAACACCTTGTCTCCGGCAACCGGGTTTTCAGGATCAACCCAGAAGCAGGGAATGCCTTCACGCTCTAACAGACTGATCGCAGGATCATCGGCTTCCAGTCTGGAAAAGATGCTCACGATGCCATCCACACGCTGGCCGACGAAACGGCGGATCGCGCCGCGCTCAAGCTCCACACTGGCCCCAGAAAGTTCGATCACGGTGTGGTAGCCTGCCTCACGGAGGCGCTGTTGAAGCGACGCGGCCCGCATCGCGAGCACCGGCGAGTCGAGGTCTTGGAAGCACACGCCGACGGTGGCGGTCTGGCCGCCACGGAGCCCGCGGGCAAGCGCGCTTGGCTGGAAGTCCAGATCGCGGATGGCCTGCTGGACTTTGCGCACGGTTTCCTCCTTCACACCGCTGTGGCCGTTCAGCACGCGTGAGACCGTCCAGCGGGAAATCCCGAGATATCTCGCGAGCGCGGCAGTCGTATTAAGCGGGGTTTTCGGCATTTGGCGGCATTCGCTACCACAGCAAGAGCCGCTTGCCAACACGAGTTTGATTCGCGCGTGCCTTTCGCTTCCGGATCAATCCAAGGAGTCTCCGCGCCACTCCCAGTGCATCACCACTTCAATGTCCGGGTGGATGCTGTGATGGACCGGGCAGCCGCGAGCGGCGCTTTCGAGAATCTTGCGGTCCGGATGGCTCGCTGGCAGCGGCATTACGACATCGAGCTCCAACCGGCTGATGCGCCGTGGCGGATCTTCGGACATGAACTTGCGGACCACCACCGCCATCCCCTCGACGGCGATTTGTTTCCTCCCGGCGACGATGCCCACGACGGTGGACACGCAGGCGGCGAGGGCCGTGGCGACTAGATCCGTGGGGGAAAACGCCTGGCCGCGGCCGCTGTTATCCACCGGCGCGTCGGTGACAAGCGTGTTTCCGGATGGCGTGTGGGTGGCGGAGCAATGCAGTTCGCCTTCGTATGAAAGTTTGATTTCGACCATGGATCGGAGATTGGAGACGGTATTCAATCGGCTTTCGGCGGGGCTTTGGCAAGCACCACCCGGAATCCATAGATCGAATCCAAATAGGTGGGCGGCACGGCGTTTCTGGAACCGGTGTAAAGATTCTCGATCTGGTAGGTGTTCCACCCGCCGCCACGGAGGACTCCAAGCACGTTGGAGTCCAGCTTGGAATACCCGTCCTCCACCCATTCATGGACGTTTCCGCTCAGATCGAAGAGACCCGCATCGTTTGCGGGGAAACTTCCCACCGGCGCGGTGAACGGATAGCCGTCATCGTAGCCGGGAATCGTTCGCTCAATCTCAACCCCCGTGGTGCTGGCCGCCGTCATGTCCGCGAAATTCCCGGGTTTTTCACCCTCCGGCCACGACATGCCCCATGGAAAAATTCGTTGCTTGCGGGCGTCCCGCCATCCGGGGCTGATTCCCTTCTCCTCCTCAAGCCCCGCCATCCGACTCCATTCCAAATCGGTGGGCAGGCGATACACATGCGTCTGGGAGATGCGTTCGCCCTTGATCTCGCGGCGGGTCAGCCATTTGCAAAATGCCTGCGCATCGTTTCGGGAAACATTCACCACCGGATGGTCGTCATCCTGCAGGAACGGCGGCGCGGATGCAGGCATATGCCCGGACTCCGCCGCAAAGAGCGCGTAATCCTCCACCCGCGTTTCCCAGATCGAAACCATCAGATTCTGGCCGACGGGCGCGAAACGCATGCCGATCCCGTTTTGCCATGGCTTGCCGAATATCACTCCCTGGTTCTTTTTCAGAGTGAACTCCTCGTCAATGGCGCCGCCCTCCTCCATGACCAACTTCTTCACGAGCGGTTTGTATCCCTCAAGCACCAACCGCAGATCAATCGGTCCGGGTTTGACACCCGGAATCGTCAACAACCGGTGGGTGAAACCCGCGGATTGCCCGTTCACATACACCTCGGCCCCGGGAGGATTACTGGTGAGAAAAATCTGACCATGAACAATGCGCCGGACCCTCACGCGAAACGGTCGCCATCCATTTCGCCGTGCCTGTTGGCTCATTCCTGGATTTTCAAAGGTCAACTCCCGCAGCGGTTCCACTTCGTGATCCTCGGTGAGAAACCCCTCCTCGATCCCACTCGTCCGGAACCAGTGGCAAAACGCATCCGCCGCCCCGGCAGTCGTCAGCATCACGTCCACCGCTTGACCGTTTTGGGAAAAACCCAGGATTTCAGACGGTTTGCCCGGTAATTTCGCCGCCTTGGTGAAGAGAATCCACATTTCCTTGGTCACAAAGCCCGAACTGACATGCTGCTCCCCCACCGGTTGATAGATGCCACCCAGATGATCGACCCACCTCTCGCCGCGCTCGGGAGGCGAGAATACCTGCATTTCCCCGTAAAGCGTCATCGGTTCGTCGGTCGCCGCGATCGATACCTGCCCATGGACCACCAGCGGCTTGAACCCATCCTTACGCAGGGTGAACGCCACATCCTCCCCCACCCTCGCAGTCATGGTCGGCGTCGGCGTCGTACCCACCATGATTCCACTGGAATCGAGCACGTCCGCGCCTTCCGGGGTACTGAAGACCCGCAGCAAGCCGACCTCCTCCGAAGGATCCGGCGATTGGGCGATCAGCCCCTTGACCCAGTCCGAGTCCTTGACCAATTCCCATCCCGCCCAACCGGCGAAACCGGTCAACATCAGCGAGGTCATCAAGACGGCCAATCCACTCTGGCGGCGGCGTTTCCCAC
>JBFEQB010000100.1:0-5971 GCA_041549835.1 Luteolibacter sp.
GGTCGGCCGACGTTCTGGAGGCGATCCAATACCGCTCGCTCGACCGGAAGCTGTTCAGCTATCGAGCGGGTTCTTCACAAGGGCGGGCCGCCAATGCTCGATGGACTTCACGCGCAACGGCCTCTTCCACGACCAACGCTCCGGGAAGTTCCACCGCCAAGGTTTCAATAGACCGCAGCTTGTTTCTCGCGTATCCATTGCTCTGCTTTACCTGCCGTGAACGGATCCAACGCCCCCCAGCCAAGGCCCTTTCTAACCGCCGAATGGCGGTGGCTGGCGATGCTCAACTACGAGGTGCCGCCGGAACTGCTGGAACCGTGGCTGCCGCGCGGGGTGGAACTGGAGCCCTGGCAGGGAAGGACTCTTGTCTCCCTGGTGGGATTCCGGTTTCTCCAGACACGGGTGATGGGGGTGGCGATTCCAGGGCACCGGGATTTCGACGAAGTGAACCTGAGGTTCTATGTGCGGCGGCGGATACCGGACGGTTGGCGGCGCGGCGTGGTGTTCGTGCGCGAGTTGGTTCCTAGGCGGGTGGTCGCCACCGTGGCGCGGATCGTTTACGAGGAACCCTATCTCGCGGTGCCGATGTGCCATCGCATCGAGCCTCCGGGCGGATTCCCGCAGGTTGTGGAGTATAGATGGACCTTTCGTGGAAAACCATGCCACCTGCGGGTGGAAACGACGGGCGGGTTGCGGCCGCTGTGCGCCGGCGGGGAGGCGGAATTCATCACCGAGCACTATTGGGGCTACACCAGACGCCGCGATGGCTCGACCTCTGAATATCAGGTGGCTCACCCACCGTGGCGCGTGATGGAAACGCAGGCCACGTCGTTTTCCGCCCCGGTGGCGGAGCTGTATGGCGGGGAGTTCCGGGAAATCCTCGAAGGGGAGCCGGTGTCCGCATTTCTGGCGGAAGGCTCCGAAGTCACTGTCTATCGAGGAGGTCGTTTGCCATGAGCGGACTTGAGGACAACAAGCCACCGGCGGGCTGGATTCTCTATGACCGCTCGTGTGGGTTCTGCCGCCGGTGGATTCCGTTCTGGGAGAATTCTCTGCGGCGGCGCGGGTTCGGGATCGCTCCGCTGCAGGAGGATTGGGTGATGGAAAAACTTGAGCTTCCGCCAGAACGCTTGCTGGACGACCTGCGCTTGTTGCTGGCGGATGGCACGCATCTGGCGGGCGCGGAGGTGTATCGCTATGCGATGCGGCGCATCTGGTGGGCTTGGCCGCTGTATCTCTTTTCCGTATTACCGGGTTGCCGACGGGTCTTCGACTGGGGCTACCAGACCTTCGCGAGGAACCGACACCGGGTGTCTGATGCGTGCGGCCTCAAGTGAGGCGTAGAAGTTTTCGCGAAGGTGACGACACATGCGAAAACGCGTTCTCACGAACCCGCCTACAGCCTTCGCCACTGGTTGCCGTCCCGGGCGAGCAGGTCGTCGGCCTCCTTCGGGCCCCAGGAACCGGCCACGAATTCGGCCATCGGCGGCGGGTTCTTCGATTCGTGCCAAGCGTGTTCGATGTGGTCGATGAACTTCCATGCCTCCTCCACCTCGTCGCGACGGGCGAACAGGGTGGCGTCTCCGGCGATGGCATCTAACAATAGCCGCTCGTAGGCTTCCGGACTGATCTTCCCGAAGCTGGTGGCGTAGTGGAAATCCATTTTGACCGGTTCGAGGCGCAGGCTGTTGCCGGGGATTTTGGAAACCATGCGCAACGAGATCCCTTCGTCCGGCTGGATTCGGATGACGAGCACGTTGCCGCCGGGAATGCCGTTGCACGGCGTGTTGAACAGCACGCAGGGCGCGTCCTTGAAGTGAATGGAAATCTCGGTGGATTTCTTGGGCAGTTGCTTGCCCATACGGATGTAGAACGGCACCCCGCTCCAGCGCCAGGTGTCGACGAGCAAACGTACGGCGACGTAGGCCTCGGTGTCGGACCCGGGATCGACTCGCTCCTCCTCGCGGTAGCCCGGCACCGGTTTGCCGTCCACGTGGCCAGCGGTGTATTGGGCGCGCACCACGTTGGCGGCGACCTTTTCCGGGGTGTCCCACTGGCGCAGCGAGCGGATGACTTTGACCTTCTCGTCGCGCACGCCGTCAGCGGTCAGATCGGTGGGTGGCTCCATGGCCACCAGACTGAGGAGCTGGAGCAGGTGGTTCTGGACCATGTCGCGGAGGGCCCCGGCGGTGTCGTAGTAACCGCCGCGGCCACCTTCCATACCGAGGTTTTCGGCGCAGGTGATCTGGATCTGGCTGATGTATTTGCTGTTCCAGAGCGGCTCGAAAATGGCGTTGGCGAAACGCAGGACCATGAGGTTCTGCGCGGTCTCCTTGCCGAGGTAGTGGTCGATCCGATAGGTGTCCTTTTCCTCGAAGGTGGCGTTGACAACCTCGTTGAGATGCCGCGCGGTGGCGAGGTCTGTGCCAAAAGGCTTCTCGACGATGACGCGCGCCCAACAGCCGTCGGCGGACTGGTTGAGGCCGGCGTCCTTGAGATGGATGAGGATGTCATCGAAGAACTCGGGCGCGGAGGCGATGTAAAACAGGCGGTTGCCCTTGCCGCCGCGTGCGGCATCGATGGCGTCGAGTTTTTCCGCGAGCCCGCGGTAGCCTGTGGCATCGGTGAACTCCGACTGGTGATAGTGAACGTTTTCGATGAACGGATTCCAGACCGTCTCGTCATGGCCGGAGCGGGAAACCTTACGGTTGATGTCCGCGAGTCCGGCGCGAAATTCTGCGTCGGATTTGTCCCGGCGGGCGAAACCGATGATCTTCACGCCGGTCGGCAGCTCGCCATCGACCGCCAAGTTATACAAGGCCGGGATGAGCTTGCGGTGCGTCAGGTCGCCGGTGGCACCGAAAATGACAATGGTGCATGGCTCCGCCATCGAGCGGGCCACAAGGTCTTCGCGGAAGGGGTTCATGGGAAGAAACTTGGAATGCGGATTTCGGAATGCGGGGTAGAAGAGTGAAGTCCGGTGGCGTGCAGGAATCCTTATTCCGCGATCCGAGTTCCCCGTTACCCGTTTCTTCTCACCACGGAAGCGGGAAGTCGCGGTTGAAGGCGAAGACCCGCTCGCGAAGCGCGTGAAGCTTCTCTATATTGGTATGATCCGACAAGGCTTCGTGGATGAAATCCGCGACCTGCTCGACATGAGCTTCCTTCATGCCGCGGGTGGTCACGGCGGGCGTACCGATGCGGATGCCGCTGGGTTTCATCGGGCTGCCGGTATCGAAGGGGATGCCGTTCTTGTTGACGGTGATGCCGGCTTCATCAAGCGCGTGGGAGGCTTCCGCGCCGTTAAGGCCCTTGGCCCGGAGATCGACGAGCATGAGGTGGTTGTCGGTGCCGCCGGAACAGATGCGGTAGCCGTGCTGCGCGAGGCGGGCGGCCATGGCCTGGGCGTTCTTGATGACCTGCGAGGAGTAATCCTTGAACCCCGGCTTGAGCGCCTCGCCGAAGCAGATGGCCTTGGCCGCGATGGCGTGCATCAGCGGTCCACCCTGGATGCCCGGAAACACCTGCGAGTCGATTTTTTTCGCGAACTCCTCTTTGCAGAGAATGATGCCGCCGCGCGGGCCTCGCAAGGACTTGTGGGTGGTGGAGGTGACGAAGTCGGCGTGCGGGACCGGGTTCGGGTGCAGCCCGGCGGCCACCAGACCGGCGATGTGCGCCATGTCCACAAACAGATAGGCGCCGATCTCACGGGCGAGATTGCCCATGCGTTCGAAATCGATGACACGCGGGTAGGCGGAGGCACCCACGGTGATGAGCGCCGGCTGAAGCTCGCGGGCGGTTTTTTCCAACTCATCGTAATCGATGCGCTCGTCCTCCTTGCTGACGCCGTAGTGGGTGACTTCGTAAAAACGGCCGGAGAAATTTGCCTTGTGGCCGTGGGTGAGGTGGCCGCCGTGGGCGAGGTCCATGGTGAAGATCTTGTCGCCGGGTTTGAGCACGGCGAAGTAAACGGCGGTGTTCGCCTGCGAGCCGGAGTGCGGCTGGACGTTGGCGTGCTCGGCACCGAAGAGCTCCTTGGCGCGATCGATGGCGAGTTGCTCGACGACGTCGACGTTTTCGCAGCCACCATACCAGCGGCGGCCGGGGTAGCCTTCGGCGTATTTGTTAGTGAGCACCGACCCCTGGGCTTCCATGACGGCGGGCGAGGTGAAGTTTTCCGAAGCGATGAGCTCGATGTTGTTGCGCTGGCGGTTCTCCTCGGCGGTGATGGCTTCGTAAACGAGCGGATCGGTCTGCTCGATACGACTGCCGGAGGCCTTGCAGATGCGGGGCTCGTGGCGGCCACCTTCGAACGCGGCGGCAAGAAACGCGTCGGCCATGGCGCAGGCGGTGGCGGAATCCGTGCTTTTTCCGCTGAGACAAAGTACGTTCGCGTCGTTGTGCTGGCGGATGATGGCGGCTTCCTCCACCGAGCGGACGCTGGCCGCGCGGACGTGGCGGTGACGGTTGGCGGCGATGCTCATGCCAACACCGGAGGTGCAGGCGAGAATGCCGAAATCGTAGGTGCCATCGGCCACGTTGCGGGCGACGAGGTTCGCGTAGTCGGCGTAATCGACCGAACCGTTGTTGTGGGTGCCAAAATCGTGAACGTCGTGGCCGACGGCTTTCAAGTGTTCAACGACGGCATTTTTGAGGTCGAAGGCGCCGTGATCGGCTCCGATGGCGATGCGGAAGGTGGGGTGGCTCATGGTCGGGGCCGGGATTCAAGACCGGGAAATCCGGAATGGAAACCGGAAATTTGCGCTGATGCCGAAATCACGACCCCAAATCGCCCCGAGCTCCCGAAGCACGGTCACCCCTGCTCCGCCGCGCGCACGTCCTGAATGATGAGCTGCAGCGTGGTGCGCCCGCGGAAGGTGTTGCGGTCGATCGTGAACGCGATGTCCCACGGCGGATCGGGCAGCGGATGCTCGCCGCCGCCGAAAAACACGGCGTCCTGTTCGTGGTAGCCCTGCCTCAGCATGAAGCGCAGGTGGTTGTTCTTCATGTGTAGCGGAGAACGGCTCAGGCCGACACCACGCGAGATGAACACCGGCTGCGGATTGCTGTTTCCAAAGGGTTGCAGCAAGTCGTAGCTGGAGAGAAACTCCAACGAGAGCTGGTCGAATAGAATCTCGGCATCATAGATCAGCTTCGGCTGCCGTTGCTCCTCGTTGGAATATTCGAGCACGTATGCCGCGAAGTGTTTGCGGAATTGATCCAGCTTACCCTCTTCAATCGAGAGCCCGGCGGCCATTGCGTGCCCGCCACCGGCAATCAGGTCGTCCTCACAAGCGCGGATCGCCTCGACCAGCGAGATGCCTTCGATGCTGCGCCCGGAGCCCTTGCCAATGCCGTCCTCGTCAATGGCGATGATGAAAGTCGGCTTGTGATATTGCCGCATCAGGCGCGAGGC
Organism: Luteolibacter sp.; assembly: GCA_041549835.1. Classification (GTDB taxonomy): domain Bacteria; phylum Verrucomicrobiota; class Verrucomicrobiia; order Verrucomicrobiales; family Akkermansiaceae; genus Luteolibacter. The sequence continues at coordinate 5,417 of JBFEQB010000100.1, forward strand.
GACAATTCCGACGACGCCATGATGCCAGGATCGCGATCCTAACACAATGACCGGATCGCGTTCCGGATCAAAGTGCCGGTTGAGCAATTCCACCGCTTCCCGCCGGATCAGCCCCTCATGATTCTGCCGCTCCTTGTTATAAGCATCGAGTTTCTTCGCGTATTCTTGGGCGAGGCGCCGACAATCGGTTGTCAGCGTGGCGAGAGCCTCCTCCGGGGCATCCATGCGGCCGGCGGCATTGAGCCGCGGCCCAATCCGGAAACCGACATCCATCGAGGTGGCGCTGCCGTTCATGCCAGTAACGTCCTGCAGCGCGCGCAGGCCCGGATTCATCGTGCGCGGCAGATGTTTGAGCCCGTGACGCACCATCAACCGGTTTTCACCGATCATCGGGACAATGTCCGAAATCGTCGCCACGGCGACCAGATCGATCAGTTCCTTGAGATCAAGATCGGCTTGCCGCGTCTTGAGGAGCGCATGGCCGAGTTTAAAAACCACTCCGGCGGCGCAAAGATAGGTGAAATCACTGCCGCATTTCGGGTTTACCAGCGCGCA
>JBFEQB010000101.1:0-5909 GCA_041549835.1 Luteolibacter sp.
CCGGTGGCGTGCTCGATGGGGTGCAGTTGAGAAAAATAATCGGTGACCAAAAATTCACGGATCGGCGCCAATTGGCCGCCCTCGGCTTTGGCGGCCTCCTTGAGCTTGAGGGCAATCGCAATGGCGGAACTGCCGGAAACCTTCCACTGCATGTTCGACTGTCCGGAGGCGAGCCACACCTCACCGACCAATACGTCCTTGATGGCGAGAGTCGCGCCACCTTTCTCGCGCACCACCATGTCGCGGGGTTCCGCGCTGGCCTGCAGCGCGTCCAACTTGACCAACCACTTGCCGTCCTTGCCCGCGGTGGCCACTTTCTTCTGCCCGCCAAACTCAAGCGTCACTTCGGTGCCCGGCTCACTCCATCCCCAAACAGGAACTTCCATCTGCCGCTGCAGAATCGCATGATCGGCAAATGGCGCTCCCATCTCAATGGCGGGAGCTGGCGGCTCGACCGTGGCTTTTTTGCTCGGAGCCGCCACGGCGACGCCCTGCAGCATCAGGACCGGAGCCGCGACTATGGCGTTGAATACAAATTGCTTCTGGCTGCGCCAAAACAAGGAAATGCGTTTCAGTGTTGGTTTCATAAAATCAAATGCTTCTGGTTCGCCCATTGCCGGATGTTTTTCCAGGCATGTGGATGTGGGCCACTCCAGGGATGGAGCCCGAAGCGCGTATTTGAAGACGTTGAGCCAGACCTCGTTCTGTCACGAGTCTAAAAAATCTCTCGATGCCACCTATTGGCCACAACCTAGCGAACCGACCACGGGAGGCATTTCTGAATCGCCCCTCCCCTTCTTCTCGCAACCATTCCGCAAGCTCCGGGGCCAGGTCTCCCGGATTCCCATTGAGATTCGTCTCCATGGTTGTTGGCGGCCAGGCCAATGGAATGGCGGGGCCACCCGGGCAATGTGACGCGGGCCACCCGCAAGGTGAACGGCAGTCCCGCCCGGAAATCCAAGCTGGCCGATCTGGAGTCGATGCTTGCCAGCCGGGACTGACGCGGGCGGTGAAGAAGCACTGCTCATGAGGGGGGTATCCAAGCATGAGACACATTCATTTCCGGGGCTTTTCCCGTAGATAACGGCGCAACATGAATGCGCCGCATTTGGAGGATCGTCCATCTTTCATGCTTTCACGCACGGCCCTGCGCGCAAAGGCGCGGGGCTTGCTTTTGAGGGAGGGTAATGCCCGGACTCTCACGATCCAAACGAACCCCGAATCCGGGAGCATTGGTCATCGTGGGAAATGGCATCGCCTCACTGCGGTTTTGTGAGAAAGCCGTGGCCCTCGGCCTGAACCGCCGCTTCCAGATCACCGTGATCGGTGGCGAAGCGCATCCGGCCTATGACCGCGTTCGCCTCTCGAGCTATGTCAAGCTCGGCAGCGCCAGCCCCCTGATCTTTCAGCCGCTGGAATGGTATGCCGAAAACCGGATCACACTCATCACCGGCGATCCGGTGGTCTCATTGACCACCGATGAGAAGCGCGTGGTCACTCAAACCGGCAAGGTCATCGCCTACGATGAGCTGCTGCTGGCAACCGGCTCGTCTGCCTACGTCCCGCCCATTCCGGGCGTCGAGCTGCCAGGCGTGCACGTCTATCGCACGCTTACCGACCTCGATGGCATCATTGCCGGAGCCAAGGAAGCAAAAACCGCAGTGGTCGTCGGCGGTGGTCTGCTGGGCCTCGAAGCCGCGCAAGCGCTGAAGCATCTCGGGCTCATGATCACCATCATTGAGCGCGCGGAGTTCCCCATGCCGCGTCAGCTGCAAGCCACGGCGGGCCACATGATCTCGGACCGCCTGCGCGAACTCGGGCTCGAGTTCCGCGGCGGCTTCTCAACGAGTGAGATCCAGCGCACGGAATCCGGGCTCACCATGACCGCCACTGACGGTCAAGCGGTCACTGCGGATCTCGTGGTGATCTCTGCGGGAATTTCGCCCAACTCCGACATCGCCGACCAAGCCGGTCTGCGATGTGGCGTCCGTGGAGGCGTGATTGTGAATGACCAACTGGTCACATCCGACCCTCACGTCCATGCGATCGGTGAATGCGCGCTGCACCATGGGCAGATCTATGGACTTGCCGCACCCGCCGCCACCATGGCGCGGCATGTGGCTCAATCACTGGCGGGGAAAAAGCTCCCGCCCTTCAAGACCCCGGACCTGTCGACCCGGTTGAAAATGCTGGGTGTCGAAGTGACCACCATCGGCAACCCGCTGGATCGCGGAGAAAACATCGAGTTCCGCAAGGACGGTTGCTACCGAATGATCACGCTGAGTGGCAGGCGGGTTCCCGTCGGCGCGATCGCCATTGGCGAATGGCCCGAGTCCTCATTGCTGCAAGGGTGGCACCTTGAAGGGCGCGCACTGCGCAAGGCGGAGGCCGATCGCTTCGAGGCAGAAGGGGTGCTCGACCCGCGTGTTGCAGGCACGGCCGTGTGCGAATGGCCGGATGAACGGCTCGTCTGCAACTGCACCCAAGTCACCAAGGGCGCACTCTGCCACGCGATGGCCTTGGGCGCGTGTTCGCCAAGCTCGTTGTCAGCCACCACCGGTGCCTCGACGGTCTGCGGCTCATGCCTGCCGTTGCTGGAGCAGCTCTGTGGGACCCCCGTATCGCAACGCCGTGGGCTGTCACAGATGATCCTGATCATCATTGCCATCCTCTCGCTGCTCACCGTGATCGGCTCATTCATCATCCATGTCCCGCCGGCAGAATCGGTCGAATCCTGGCGCTACCAGCTTGATCTGTTATGGAGCAGACCACTGCCAAAGCAGATCACCGGCTACTCATTATTGGCCGTTTGCGCACTCGGCATGCTGATCTCGCTGCGCAAGCGGATTGCCCGGTTCCGCTTCGGCTCCTTCGCCAAATGGCGGGTCTTCCACGCCATATTCGGACTTGTCGCGCTGGCCGTGCTGTTCAGCCACACCGGCTTCCGTTTCGGCTCGAATCTCAATGCCACGCTGATGACCACCTTCGTCGGGCTCAACTTGTTAGGATCCTTTGCCGGCATAGCGGCAGGGCTTGAAACCCGCGGCTCTCCGCGTCTGGCGATGTACGCGCGCCGCGTCCGCCCCGGTCTGACCGTTGCCCATTACGTCTTGTTCTGGCCCTTGCCGGTGTTGCTCGGGTTCCACATCGCATCGGCCTACCTCTACTGATTTCCACTCATGAATTTCCATTTGGGTCGTCGTTTCCAACTCAGTGCCTGGCTGTTGCTGAGTGGTGGTGTGGCGGCGTGGTGGGGATTCGTGTTTTTCTTCGCTGAAGACAAGAGCGCGCTGCTTCCTGGCGAAACATCACACGGCCACTATCAGATCGAAATGCAGTGCTCCGCGTGCCACGACACAACACCGGATGGCCTGCTGGTTTCCGCGGTGTCCAACCAAGCGTGCATGAAGTGTCATGACATCGACATGGAGGAGGCCGACGATTCGCACCCGGCCATCAAATTCAAGAAACCGGAAAACCGCCCGTTCCTTGAAAAAATCGATGCCCGCCGCTGCGCCACTTGCCACACCGAACACAAACCGGATCACACCACCGCCATGGGGCTGACAGTCCCGGTGGATTATTGCACGCATTGCCACCAAACGACCATCGAGGAACGCGAAACCCACCGCGGCCTCGCCTTCAACAGCTGCGCCACCGCCGGCTGCCACAACTTTCACGACAACCGCGCGCTCTATGAGCGCCATCTGGCGCTCCACTCGATGGAGCCGCCAAATCTGCCGAACGCGCGGATTGCCGGCGTCGACAGCCTGGCGCGCTACCTCCTCGAGCACTCGGACACCAAGCCGCTGACCGCTGCCGAAGCCGACGCGCCGGATACGGTGAAGCTTGACCACCAGCATCTGCAACAATGGGTCGAAGACGCCCACGGCCAGGCCGCCATCAATTGCTCCGCCTGCCACCAACCGGACCAGCAGCCATGGCAGGACAAGGTGGCCGTGAGCACCTGCGCCAGCTGCCACAGCGAAGAACATCGCGGATTCCTGCGTGGCAAGCATGGCATGCGTCTGGAATCCGGCATGTCACCGATGACGCCAGCCATGGCCCGCCAACCGATGCATGCGGACAGCGCCCACCGCGCGCTCGATTGCACATCCTGCCACGGCGCGCATGAATTCGGCACCCGCCAGGCATCTTACTCGGCATGCATCCAGTGCCACAACGACGAGCACACGCGCGAATATGAAAACTCGCCGCACTACCTCGCATGGCAACGCGAACTCGCCGGCGAAGCCCCCGCCGGCACCGGCGTTTCCTGTGCCACCTGCCACATGCCGCGGGTCGATGACGGCAATGGTGGCTTGCGCGTCGAGCACAACCAGAACGCCAACCTGACGCCCAACGAAAAAATGCTGCGGCCGGTCTGCCAGCAATGCCACGGCCTGCCGTTCGCGATCGATGCCCTCGCTGATCGCGATCTGATCCGCAGGAACTTTTCCGGCCCGCCGGGCGTCCACAACGAAAGCACCGACTGGGCCCGCCAGCGTGCGATCGAACGCAAAGATCCCGAGGTGATGGAATTGATCCGGAAAATGTCCGGTTCCGATTCCGCGCTTCCCGAAAACAACAACCCCAAGAACCAATGAAAGCCATACGCAACCTCACCCTGACGGGTGCCATCATGTCAGCCACATTCCTCCTGCCATCGTGCGGAGACAAAGAATCCGCCGCCGCCCCAGCCGGTGGTTTCAGCCCCGAGCAAGTTGCTGATACGGTCTACACCGTACTTGCAGCCGATCGGAAGGTCTATGCCAAGAATATCGTCAACCGTCTCGTCAACGAGGAGAAAGTGATCAAAGCCCATGAGAACTACATGGACGAGAAAACCCTGCCGCTGCCCGCACAGGTCTTCCGCATGGGCGCCGAAGAGGTGGATGCCGTTGATGGCAAGGCGGTCGACTTCTCCTACTCGCTGCAGTCGCTCTGGCCGCTCAACAAGGAGAACGCCAAGAAGCAGACCAAAAAGGTGAAGGAGGGTCTTCAATTCCTCGTCGACAATCCGGAAACCACGAAATGGACAGGTGAAGAGGATATCGCCGGCCAGAAATACTTCATCGGCGTTTACCAGGACAAGGCGGTCGCGCCGGCTTGCTACCTCTGCCACAACAACCATGCGGATAAGGAAGAGTCGTATCCCGAGTTCAAACTCGGCGATGTGATGGGTGGCGTCGTCATCCGCATCCCGGTCGAATAACAACAAATCACAACAAATCCCAACGAATCACATCCATATGACGGAACAACAGAAAACACTCGTTCAGGAAAGCTGGGAACTCGTCGTTCCCATTTCCGAAACCGCTGCGGAACTTTTCTACGCCCGCTTGTTCGAGCTCGATTCCGAGCTCAAACCCCTGTTCGCCGAGTCGGACATGAAGGAACAAGGCAAGAAACTCATGCTGATGATCACCACCGCCGTGCGCGGACTCGGTGATCTGGGCCAGCTGATCGGCGCCATTCAGGCGATGGGCAAACGGCACGTCGGCTACGGCGTCAAGGCCGAGCATTACGACACCGTTGGCCAGGCCCTGCTCGACACCCTTGAAAAGGGCCTCGCCGATGCCTGGACGCCCGAGCACAAGGAGGCATGGGCGCTCACTTACACCACGCTCGCCGACGTCATGAAGGAGGCTTCATACGGTCCCACCGCGTGATGGATAGACCCTCGAGGAAGGGCGGAGATGGTCGCTTGATCCATCTCCGCCTCGCCTCGTTGCCCAGCTTCCAAAGCTGGTCAATAGCATCAGAGTGAATCAAAGGCTTTTTTGAAATCTCCGGGGCCGGGTCTCCCGGAGTCCCATCTTGTGGGTCTCCATGGTTGTTGGCGGCCAGGCCATTGGAATGGCGGGGCAACCACGGTTTGGCCATCCCGGCCAGTTTGTGACCGATGC
>JBFEQB010000102.1:0-5846 GCA_041549835.1 Luteolibacter sp.
CCGGTAAACGCCCCCTCGTCATGGCCAAGAAACCAGTAGTGCTCATTATTCGCGATGGCTGGGGTGCGAATCCCGGGGGAAAACAGACCGCAGCCCAAGACGGCAACGCCGTGCTTCTGGCGAACACGCCGTTTCATGACGAGGTCCTGACAGCGTATCCCGACGGGTTCCTCAGCGCCTCCGGTCTTGATGTCGGACTGCCCGCCGGACAGATGGGCAACTCCGAGGTGGGGCATCTCAATCTCGGCGCCGGGCGCATCGTCTATCAGGACCTCACGCGCATCAACAAAGCCATCGAGGAAGGCACGCTTGCGGGCAATCCGGTGTTTGCCGAAGCTCTCGAAAAAGCGAAATCCTCGCGCCTGCACTTCGTGGGTCTTGTTTCCGATGGCGGAGTGCACAGCCATCAGGACCAGCTCATCGCCATGGTGAAGCTCGCGAAAGAAGCGGGTGTGAATGACATGATGATCCACGCCATCACCGATGGCCGCGACACCTCGCCCACCGGTGGCGAGGCCTACCTTGCCAAGGTCGAGGACGAAGCCGGCAAGTGCGGCGCCCGCATCGCCACGGTGGTCGGGCGTTATTTCGCCATGGACCGCGACAAGCGCTGGGACCGGGTGAAACTCGCATGGGACGCCATCGTGCTCGGCAAGGGTGAAAAGCGCGATGTTCTCGCCAGCGAGGCTGTGGCGGATTACTACCGTTTGGATAAAACGGATGAATTCATGCCGCCGATGATTTTTTCCGAGGCCGACACCCAGCGCGTCCGCGACGGTGACGTGATCCTGTTCTTCAACTTCCGTTCCGACCGGGCCCGCGAGATTTCCGAGGCGTTCCTGCTGCCGGATTTTGACGGTTTCGAGCGCCCCGTGTTGCCGGAAGTCCACTACGTCACGCTCACCGAGTATGACAAGACCTTCGGCTGTCCCGTGGTCTTCGGCCCGCAGACACTCACCATGGGGCTGGGCGAAACCGCCTCCGGTGCCGGTAAAACCCAGATGCGAATCGCCGAGACCGAAAAGTATCCGCACGTGACTTATTTCTTCAACGGTGGTGTCGAGCAACCCTACACCGGCGAGGACCGCTACATCATCCCGTCTCCCAAGGATGTGCCCACCTACGACTTCAAACCGGAAATGAGCGCACCGCAGGTGACCGAGACCGTGGTGTCCAAACTCAAGGACTACGACCTCGTCATCCTCAATTTCGCCAACCCCGACATGGTCGGCCACACCGGCGTGGTGGAAGCCGCGATCAAGGCGGTTGAAACCATCGACGCCAGCGTCAGGGCCGTTGTCGAGGAAACCCTGCGTCTCGGCGGCAAGCTGCTCATCACCGCCGATCACGGGAACTGCGAATACATGCGCAATCCGGACGGCTCGCCGAACACCGCGCACACCACCAACCCCGTCCAGATCATCTACGTCGCCGATGATGCGGCGAACTATCAGGTCAAGGACGGTATTCTCGCGGATGTGGCTCCGACCCTGCTTGAAATGCTCGGTCTTCCGAAACCGGAGGAAATGACGGGGAACAGCCTGCTGGTCGGAAGATGAGCCCCCGGCGCATCCGCCGGATGCCCGTCGCGGAACATTGTGCCGCTGAATGATTGCATCCCAATCCCGAAACCCCTAGGGTCGCCGGATGGGCGTGATGAGAACATTGCAGGCGGCTGCCGGTTGGCTCGAACTCGGGCTGGCCGACGAGGCGTTGTATGAACTGGAAACCCTGCCGTCGGACGTCAGAACGCGGCGGGATGCCTTGGAAGTGAAACTGGCGGCCCAAATGGTCGGTCAGAAATGGAATCCCGCGTCGGACACGGCCCGGATCCTGTGTCTCAAGGCGGCGAACGAGCCGGTGTTCTTTCTGCGGGCGGCGTTCTGCCTGCATGAAACGGGCGACACGCTGGCGGCCTGCAACTGGCTCCTGCGTGGGCCGAGGTCGCTCTTCGAAATGGCCATTTTCCACTACAACCTTGCCTGCTACCTCTGGACCTTGGGCGAGGCGAAGAGGGCGCGCAGCCATCTGAAGCAGGCCATCACCATGGATGAGTCCTTTGTCGAGACCGCCCGCACAGATCACGATCTTGCTGGTATTGGGTCCTTGCTGTGACCGAGTCCGCGGGGGAAGAGAAAAGCGCGCGTTGGAATTCCCCCCGGATTTCGCAACGCGCGCTTTTTTTCGTAGTATCCCGGCTCTGGCCTGGCTTCGTTGACTTCCCCCCGGATGTCAGGCGATTCCAATGTGGCCTAGCGCGATCAACTGGCACGTAAGTAGATGCCGAAATCCGACCCTGCAAGATCAAAGTTGCAGGAAAGTCAGGAAATCGAAAGTTTTTTGCCGGGCGCAGGCCAGCGAGGAGGGCGTGGTATGGGTCATCTCGCGATCATGCCGATTTATGGCAGTGGGAAGGGGGTGGCCGGACCCGGACCATTTGGGCTGGTGCGAAATCGGATGTGAGACGATGGTTTCCGGCAGCAACGTGTCCGATCTTTTCACCACTCCCGCGGCTCTGCCGCACAAGCCGAACCCGTCCGAGCCGCTTGCCGCACGGATGCGGCCCCGCACGATGGACGAAGTAGCGGGGCAGCAGCACATCCTTGCGGAGGGCAAACTGCTGCGCCGCGCCATCGAGTCGGACCGCTTCACGTCGCTGATTTTCTACGGGCCGCCGGGAACGGGTAAAACGACCCTTGCCAATGTGATCGCCCGGACCACCGGTTCGCGTTTTGAGTCGCTCAATGGAGTGGAGTCCAACGTCGCCGAGATCCGGGCGAAGATCGATCAGGCCCGGACCTGGCGCGATCTGCGCGGCGAAACGACAATTCTTTTCATCGATGAGATCCATCGCTTCAACAAGGCCCAGCAGGACGTGCTCTTGCCGCACATCGAGCGCGGAGTTGTGAGGTTCATCGGGGCGACCACTCACAATCCGTATTTCCACGTCAACTCGCCGCTGGTCTCGCGTTCGCAGATCTTCCAGCTCGAGCCGGTGCCGGTGGAGGACGTGATCGCGGTGCTCCAGCGTGCCCTTGCCGAAGCCGACCGGGGACTCGGCGACATGCACATTGATGCGGATCCCGCTGCGCTGCTCCACCTTGCCGAAAAGTCCGATGGCGACGTCCGCAAGGCTCTCACCGCCCTCGAACTCGCCTCCCTGACAACCCCAGCGGAGTCGGACGGCGGGGTCCGCCTGACGCTGGAAGTCGCGGAGGAATCCATCCAGCGCAAGGCGGTCGTCTATGACGCGGACGGGGACGCGCATTACGACACGATATCCGCATTCATCAAATCCATCCGCGGATCCGACCCTGACGCCGCCCTCTACTGGCTGGCGAAAATGCTGCACGCCGGGGAGGACCCGCGTTTCATCTCGCGGCGGCTGGTGATTTCCGCGTCCGAAGACATCGGTCTCGCGGATTCGAACGCGCTGCGCGTGGCGATGGATGCGCATGCGGCCTTTGAATTCATCGGCATGCCGGAGGGGCGGATTCCGCTGGCCCACGCCACCGTCTATCTGGCCACCGCGCCGAAATCCAACACCGCTTACGCCGCGTTGGGAGCGGCGATGGCCGACGTCGAACATGGCAGGACGCTCGCCGTGCCGACGCATTTGCGCAGTCCCACCCGCAAGAAACTCGCCGCCGCATCCGGCGAGTCCGAGGAGTCGATGCGTTACCTCTACTCCCACGACTTCAAGGGGGCATACGTTCCGCAAGCCTACCTTCCGGAGGGCCGCATTTACTATCAGCCCGGGGAGCAGGGGATGGAGAAACGCATCAGGGAACGTCTGGATTACTGGCGGAGCCTGATGGAGAAGTGAGACTTCAGCGCAGGTTCAGGATCGATCCCGCGATGGTGAAGTGGATCCCCATGCCGGAGACATCGACGGTGGGGCATCGCCAGCGGCTATGCGACTTCCTCAGCCATGCTCTTTTCGGCCTGCTTATAGAGGCGATAACAAAGGACCAGCCCCGCGGGCGTCAGTGACGCCATCAAGCCGATCCATACCCAGATCATGTAGTGGCTGGGGTAGCTCGATGCGCCCTCAGGGACATAGGTCGCCAACAGCCAACCGGACATCGGCCCGGCGATGAATTTGGCACCGAAATACGGCAGGTAAGAGAGGGCGATGTAAGACCCCTCCCGGCCTCTCGGAGCCACCTCGGCCATGAACTGGGTCAGCCGCGGCGACCAGATCGCCTCACCAATGGTGAAGATGATAAAGAACAGGATCAGCGAGAGATAGAACGGCATCCGCTCGCCCACCGGCACGTCGAGCCAACGGTCGAAAATCAATTCGCCGATCACACTGTCGATCATCGGCTCAAAAAACGATGCAGGCAACAGCGCCAAAAACACCGCTCCCACTGAAATCGCCGTGCCGATCAGCAGCATCCAGTAGGAGGCAACTCGCTTGGTCAGCAAGCCGATCAGCGGCACCAGGAACACGATCAGCACCGGGTTGAGCACGCCCCAGATATTACCCACCTTCGCGCCTTCACCGAAGACCCGGATGCCGTATGTCGGAAACGTGTAATGGAAATGATAGAAAACCAGCCGCACAAACGCCAGAATCCCGACCAGTAGGATGAAGATCCAAAACGGCTTTTCCCGGAACACCGAACTGATCTTGCTCAGGGTGTCCGCACCAGCCTCCTTCGCGACCTGCCAGAACACCGTCGGCGAGAAGCGCCCCTTGCGGGCAGCCGCCTTCTCTGGAATGTGCACACCGTCATCAGTCACTTCCACGCCATCCCGCATCATGCTGATGGCGATCAGGTCGGGAATCGTCAGGAAAAAGCCAACGGCAATGATGATCTGGTAGGTTGAGATTTCCCAGCCAACCAGCGGCATGGCATGCACCTGGCCGTCGCCGAACATTCCGCGGATGGCATCAAAGATCCAGGCACCCACCGCCCATCCAACGTTCATCAAGGTGTAGAACATGGCAAAGCCCATCGCCGCACCCTCGCGGGAGGTGAATATCTTGATCCCCACCGAAAGCACCGGACCGGTGATTGCGATGCCGAACGCCAACGGCACGAATCCCAGCAGGGTGACCACCCACAGGTTGTCGGTCAGCGGCATGCAGAAACGCGACACGAGCAGAAAATAACAACCGATCAGCAACGTCTTCTTGACCCCGATCGCATCACACACCGCGCCCACCAGCACCATCAGCAGCGTCATGCAGATCGACCACGCACCGATGAAGGACCCGGCCTGCATGTCGGACAAGCCGACGTCCTTGTGAAGATACAGCACAAAGGACATGTTGGCCGCACCGTAAGCGGAATACTCAGTCACCTTGGTGAAAAACATCAGATACAGCTCACGCGGGCTGCCACGCAATCCGCGAACGTATGACCAGATGATCCAAACCAGCACCAGCGCCAGCACCGCCACGCTGATCACAATAAACAGGTCAAGTCCGTCCCCATTTCCTCCAAGCACCCTGCCGAACACCCCCTGCTCCGACTCACCGCCAACGGGTTCAGCAGCCACCGCAACCGCATCGGCAGACGACTCAGCGGCAATCGTTTTCGGTTCCTCCGAGGCGGCCGATTCGTTTTCAACTCCCTGCAGCGCGCCAGGCACCAGGCAAATTCCCAATGCGACCGTCGCCAGCACGATGGCAAAACGGCGACCCAGGCGTTTAATAATCAACTTGGACATGATGAGGTGATTCGAAAGCAGGTGAGGGACCAAGTCCTAGGAGATTGCCGGCATAGCGCAAGGCATTCTGTCGGCACTGTGGATGAAGGAGCAAAACCGGAGAGATTGGAGCGTGAAATGGCCGGGGATCGGGGACCATGGGCGTGCGCTCTCATCGAGAGCGC
>JBFEQB010000103.1:0-5652 GCA_041549835.1 Luteolibacter sp.
CCCAACAGCGGCTCCACTTACAACAACTTCCGGATGAGCACCGCGATACTGCTGACCTACGCGCTGCCCCTGCGCCAACTGCATCTTACCGGCCGTAACCACGACACCAACCGCTGGCTCAGCAGCACGGACGTGGCTGAGGCCGAATTCGCCGACCATTACGACGCGGTCTCCCTCGCCACCAATGAACTGGTCACCGACCTCGGCAGCTGGTCAGCAAAGGTCCGGCTGCGGGCGGCCAATGAACTGGCCACCCGGAGCAGCGAAACCACCGCCCTGCTGCCCACCCTGAACGCGCTCGCCACTGGCTCCACCGGCAACTCGCGATTCGGCGCCTGTCTGGCGCTTGGCAAGATCGGCCATGCGGACTCCGCCCCGGTCCTTGCCTCGGTGCTGGCCGATCCGGAAAACCACGTCCGCTTCATGGCCGCCGACAGCCTGCGCTACTTGCCACTGAGCGCCAGAAAGTCCGTGCTCGACACCATTTTGGCCGCAGCCGCCAGCACCGCCACGCCCTTGCTGCCACTCAATGAGGAAGACCCGCTGCATTATGCGCATGCCAAGCTGGCCATGCTGCTTTTCTACTCCGGAAGCGCCTATGGCCCGAAGGGAATCCTCTATAACAACGTCACCGGCGTGGACCGCAACCTGCTCTATCCCGCCATCCGCGCGGTGGCGGCCAACCCGATCGGGCTGGCCCGCAGCACCCTGAAAGTGCTCTACCAAAACCTCACCGAGGCCGATGTCTACGCCTTGGCCGACACCATCGTCGATTCGATCCATTATCGCGCTCCGGCCGACAAGATGTTCAGTCACGGGATTCGGTTGGGCGGCCTCAAGGCCCTGCAGTCCCATGGCATCGCCGAGGGAGTTCCACTCTGCCCGATTTACCCCAAAGACGACAGCCGCGGCAGCGTGATTCCCGATGTTCTCGACGTGATCGCCAATTACGCCGGTTCGGTCCACACGGTGGTGCCGGACCCGGGAGTGATCGACTACTTAGAGTTCTTGTTGGGTGGAAACAAGGCCGCGCAGGCGCAGGAGGTGCTCGACATCATCGCCGCCGACACCAATCCAACGGTGCTCACGCCCTTCAAAAGCATCGATTTGATCACCGTCGATGACCCCGCCTTGATGCGGCCTGCCAATCAAACCACGCTGCGCGTGAGCGCCACCGACCATGCCAAGGGCGATTCGGTCTATACTTGGCGCAAGTTGGCCGGACCCGGCAGCGTGAGCTTTAGCCCCAACGGGACCGGCGCCGGCAAGGACGCTACCATTACCTTCGATGACAATGCGCCGGGCCACTATCTCGTCGAGGTGACGATGTCCGACTCGCGGGGCTTCACCGAGGTGTCCCGGACCTTCATCGTCACGCTCGCCGCCGAGGACGGGACCGTCCCCTCGGATGAAGTGCCCCCGACACCCGGGACAATGACTTGGTCAAGCCCGCCGCAGGCCGTTTCAGTTTCCGCGATCACCATGACGGCCACCACCGCCACGGATGCCAGCGGCGTGGAATACTACTTTAACTGCACCGCCGGGGGAGGCAACGATAGCGGTTGGCAGGATAGCCCGAGCTACACCGACACCGGCCTAACGGCCGGGACGGAATACACCTACACGGTGATTGCGCGCGACAAGAGCATCGCGCAGAACGCGACCGACCCGTCCGCGCCCGCTTCGGCGATGACAGTTGCCGCGGACGGTGCCGCGCCGACACCCGACCCGATGAGCTTTGCCGTCGCGCCGTATGCATCGGGAAACACGAGCATCTCCATGACGGCAGCCACCGCCACGGATGCCAGCGGCGTGGAGTATTACTTCACCTGCACCGCCGGAGGCGGCAACGACAGTGGCTGGCAGGACAGCCCAACCTACACCGACACCGGCCTGACACCCGAGACGGAGTATTCTTACACGGTGATTGCGCGCGACAAGAGCGTCGCGCAGAACACGACCGACCCGTCCGCGCCCGCTTCGGCCACCACCCTGTGGGCTCCGCAGGGCTCCGGGTCGCTCCTCACCGCCGGGGCCGATGTTTCTTTTGGCGACAACGCCACCCGCACGCTCTCGGTCTATCCCGGGAAGGCCGGGATCAACGCCTATGAGTTCGACGGGGTCACCCCGGTCACCATCCCCTTCGGTGAGGTGGTGGACTACAAGTTCTTCCAGGAAAGCGCGACCACTCCCGAAACGATCGAGTCCTACGCCAGCGGAGGTGCACGGGTTTCCGAGGTGACATCGACGGACTCCAATGGCATCAATATGAGTGCCGCTGCCCTTTCCAAAATCTGGACGGCCAGTGACCCGGATGTGAACCCGGCGGACATTGCCTCTCCCAAGAACGTCAACGCGCACGATGGAACCATCACGGGCACCGTGGACGTGTCGGGGCTTCCGGCAGGGACCCTCTATTTCATTTACGGTTCCTTCGCAAAGAGGACGTGCGGCATCACTGCGACCATGACCGATGCCGAGGGAGTGGCCGGTGGTCTTACGGCATCGAACTTTGGAGGAAACCTGCAGTATGCGGGGGATACCGAATATCTCGTCACGCCCCTCAGGTTCACCAATGGCGATGGCTACGACACCATTACTTACAATCTCACCCATTCCTCATCCGGCAAGTTCATTGGCGTGGTCGTCAGCGTTACGGAGCCCACTCCCAACAGTCCGCCCACGATTTCGGCCATCCCCTACCAGTCGCTGCCCTCCGGCGGCACCACCGAGGCGCTTCCTTTCACCGTGAGTGATGCGGAAACGGCTGCCGACTCGCTGGGCGTCACCGGTTCCAGTGACAACCCCGCTCTGGTGCCCGATGAAGGTGTCGTCTTCGGCGGCAGTGCTGAGAGCCGGACCGTCACAGTGAATCCCGTCGTCGGCCTCACCGGCACGGCCGTCATCACCATCACCGTGGATGACGGCAGCGAAACAAGCGACCAAACCTTCGTGGTCACGGTGACCGAAAACTTCCTGTCTTGGGCCATCGAAATGGGCGCGACCGGCGGTGCGGAGGCCGACGCCAACCAAAACGGGGTGCCGAATCTCGTTGAATATGCCTTGGCCGATGGTCATGAACGCGGCGTCCTCAACGGCAACACCCTCATCTTTACCAAGCGCGGCGCGCCCTACGGCGATGATCTCGGCTACGTGATCGAGACCTCCAGCGACCTCGGAGTGACCGATCCATGGACCCCGGCAAGCATCGGTGTGGCGGAGGACGCCGCATCGATCTCCTACACGTTTCCGGCAGGCAGCCCGGTCCGGAAATTCGCCCGCCTCAAGGTGATCGCGGCTCCCTGAGAGCCGAGTTTGTCGATGCGTTTGGCGGAATCGGAGGGAGACACCCAATCCTCCTCCCAAAGCTGCCGCCAAGCTCAGCGTCTACGCCTCCTCGCTCGAACTCTGCGGCCGCTCTTGGTCGGTGAATCCGCGTGAGCCATCCTGGATGACGTGCCATGCGTCAGAGGCTCCTGTTTGCCGACAGATGGAGCAAGAGGAGCCGGGCTCACTTCTTGGCGGGGGTCAGTTGACTGCGCTTGAGGGTCAGTTCGTAAAGAATCCCGCCGGTGGCCTCGACGAGTCGATAGGTCACCGTCGGATCGTCCTTGGAGACATCGAAGGTGAACTCACCGAAAGCGAATTTGTTGCTGAACCCGTAGAGTTGGGTGTCCCATTTGGGGTCTTCTGCTGGTGGTCCGCTTCTGCCACCAAGGCTGGCGGGTTCGAACTCGTAGAACTCGAAACCCGAGGGCCGCGGAATCCGGAAGCCACGCGCTCCGTGGCGGTCGCCGGAAATCAGCAGCACCCCGGGGATCTGGTGTTCCTCGATGAGGCTGAAAATCTCCTCGCGGCCTTCCGGATCGAACTGGGCCCACGAGTCCTTGCCTCTGGAAACATAGTCGCTCCACATGGTGCCGCAGGACAGGATGATGAACGGTCCCTTGCAGGCCAGCAGCGTTTTCTTGAGCCACGCCATCTGCTCCGGCCCGAGAAAGCAGTCCTTCCCCTCGCGCGTGCGGAAATAGCGGTTGTCGGTCATGATGATGTCGCAGGGACCGATGCGTGTGTGGTTGAAAATCCCGCCGCCCTCGTCGCCGAGGCCGTAGTAGGGGTTGTTCCAAGCCTGGGTCCACACCTTGCGGACACCGCGCCGATCCTTGTCGGTGTATTTTTTGGGAATTCCCCACAGATCGTTGTCGAAGTAGTCGTGGTCATCCCATGAAGTGTAGACCGGGGTGGAGCACACCAGGTTCCGCCAGGTCGGGTGGAAGTCCCGCAGCGCATAGTCGGCGCGGTGCATGCCGAGATTATTGCGCCGGTCTTGCACCGCCACATCACCATACATCAGCATGGCCACGGGCTGGTGCTTGAGGATCTGGCTGGAGTTCTCCCGATGGGCGATGCCCCAACGGTGCTGGCAGGTGCCGAATGTGATGCGGGTTTTCGCCGACGGGTCGTCGCTGGGTGTGGTGATGGCGGCATGCTTGGGAATGGCAATCTCCTTGCCATCCACCAGGACGCGGTAAGGCGTGACCGTGCCCGGCTTGAGCCCGGTGACCGTCACAATGGCGGTTAGATCGGATTCCAGCGTGCTGTGCTCCGGACCGAAGGTCATTTCCTTTCCATTCACCGTGGCTTTCACCTCCACCTTCGCCGGTCGCGTGGTGCGCAGCCAGACCTTCGCGCCGTCGTGTGCGATGCATCCCAGCATCGGCCCGCCGAGGTGCGTGATGCCCTGCTCCTTACAGAGTGCCTGCACCGTTTCGTCCCCTGCCACCGCGGCAAAGCTCGCCTCCGGATCGGTCGCCAGGGCGTTGTAGATGGCGCTGTAGAGCTTGAGGGCCGCGTCAGGCTGCTTGTCCCATAGGTTGAGGATCTGCAGGCTGGATTCCAGATCGCCGCCCCGCGGGCCGTCGAAGCCATAGCTGGATTCCGGGCGCAGGCCGCAGGCGAGGGCCGCACCGGCGAAGGTGCTGGTCTTGAGGTATTCGCGTCGATTCATGGGGTCGTTTGGGTGGTGGTTTGAGCTTTCCGGGGTATCCCGCCGCACCGGATCTTCCTACGAAGAGGCGCTGCCACGCTACGGATTTTCATTTGGGTGAGGTGGTGAACATCAGGGCCGGCAGGCCGTCCTGGTTGAAGAGGTTTGCCCAGGGAAATGTCTGGTTGAAGGCGTAACGCACGTGGCGGGGTTGCGAGACCTTGTTGCTGCTGACGATGACTGTGTCGCCCTTGATGACCGCATCCGCCCACTCCCACTTCAGGTCGTCGCCGGCGATCTCGAAGCCTTGGAGTTTGTCGCCGTGCCTGAAGGCGAGGCCCTTGCCGATGTGGTCGTAGGCAATCTCGATCCCGCCACCCTTCCCGGTGTGCGACTTGTAGACCGGACCACAGGTGGCGATGTCCCGGCCGTAAACGGCACCGAGCGCCACGCGGCAGGCGCGCTTGCCATAGGAGTATTTGTGGACGGGATGGACTCCAGGAGTGAGGTCCGAAATGGTCACTAGCGGGGCGTTCTTGATGGTGCCCATCTTGATGTGCAGCAGGTTCTGCGTGCACTTGCGATCCTCGGGCAGGGGTTCCGCAGGTAGAGGCTCCCAAGGCAGGGGCTTTTTTTTGCCGACAATGAGGCCTTGCTCCCACGCG
>JBFEQB010000104.1:0-5312 GCA_041549835.1 Luteolibacter sp.
CACCGCCCGCAACTTCCAGGTCTGGGAAGGCGGCGGCGAATACAACACGTCCCGTGGCCTGCGCAAATGCTTCGGCTACAAGACCGCCGTCGTCACCGCCTTCGTGGACAATGAGGTCGGCCACTTGGTCGAGGATTTCATCATGCAGGGCGGAGTGGCCACCGACTTCATCCAGTGGCGCGAAGACGATGGCATCGGCCGATCGGTTAGAAACGGCCTAAACTTCACCGAGCGGGGTTTCGGTATCCGCGGTGCGGTCGGTAACCCGGACCGTGGCAACACCGCCGCCTCCCAGCTCAAGCCCGGTGACATCGACTGGGATCACATCTTTGGCAAGCTCGGGGTGCGCTGGTTCCATACCGGTGGCATCTTCGCCGCCCTGTCGGAAACCACCGCCGCCGTGACCGTGGAGGCCGTGAAGGCCGCGAACAAATACGGCACCGTGGTTTCCTACGACCTCAACTACCGCCCTTCGCTCTGGAAGACCATCGGCGGTCTCGCCAAGGCGCAGGAAGTCAACCGCGAGATCGCCAAATACGTCGATGTCATGATTGGCAACGAAGAGGACTTCACCGCCTCGCTCGGTTTTGAAGTCGAAGGTGTGGATCACAACATCTCCCACATCGAACTCGATGCCTTCAAGGCGATGATCGAGACCGCCGTTAAGGCCTTCCCGAACTTCAAGGTTGCCGCCACCACGCTGCGCGGCGTGAAAACCGCCACGGTCAACGACTGGTCCGCCATCCTCTGGCATGACGGCCAGTTCCACGAATCGCGCAAATACCCGGATCTTGAAATCATGGACCGCGTCGGCGGCGGCGATTCGTTCGCCTCCGGCGTGCAGTTCGGCTTCATGGAACACAACGACCCACAAAAAGCCGTCGAATACGGAGCCGCCCACGGCGCGCTCGCCTCGACCACTCCCGGAGACACCTCGATGGTGACCCGCAAGGAAGTCGAAAAAGTCATCGGCGGCGGCGGTGCCCGCGTCGTCCGCTAAACAATCCCACATTCAACCTACACAAACACCATCATGTCAGAACAACTCTCGGATATCGGACTCATCGGCCTCGCCGTCATGGGTCAGAACCTCGCCCTCAACATCGCCGACCACGGCTTCAAAATCTCGGTTTACAACCGCACCACCTCCACCATGGAGAAGTTTGTTGCGGAAAACCCGGACACTCCGGGCGGCCTTGTCGGCCTTGCCTCTTTGGAGGAGTTCGCCGCCAGCCTCAAGCGCCCGCGCCGCGCGGTGATCATGGTCCAGGCCGGCAAAGCCACCGACGCGGTGATCGACGCGCTCACGAAAGTGTTCGAACCCGGCGACATCATCATCGACGGCGGCAACGCCAAGTGGACGGACACCATTCGCCGCGAAAAAGAGCTCAAGGAAAAGGGTTTCCTCTTCATCGGCAGCGGTGTTTCCGGCGGCGAGGAAGGCGCGCGTTTCGGCCCGGCGGTGATGCCCGGCGGTGACCGCGAAGCCTACAGCCACATCGAACCCGTCTGGAACGCGATTGCCGCAAAGGTCGATCCGGTCTCCGGCAAGGAACTCAAGGGTGCCGCCCCCGGCAAGCCCATCGAGGGCGGTGTGCCATGCGCCACCTACATCGGTGAGAATGGTGCCGGCCACTACGTCAAGATGGTCCACAACGGCATCGAATACGGCGACATGCAGATGATCTGCGAAGCCTACGACCTGATGCGCAAACTGCTCGGCATGTCCGCGCCGGAAATCGCCGCGGTGTTCCGCAAGTGGAACAC
Source organism: Luteolibacter sp. (assembly GCA_041549835.1). GTDB lineage: Bacteria > Verrucomicrobiota > Verrucomicrobiia > Verrucomicrobiales > Akkermansiaceae > Luteolibacter. The sequence continues at coordinate 1,768 of JBFEQB010000104.1, forward strand.
CGGCGTGCTCGACAGCTTCCTCATCGAAATCACCGGCGAAGTCCTCGCGCAAAAGGACCCGATGACCGGTGGCGATCTCGTGGACATGATCCTCGACACCGCCGGCCAGAAGGGCACTGGCAAGTGGACCAGCGTCAGCGCGCTCGACATGGGCGTGCCCGCGCCGACCGTCGCCGAGGCGGTGTTCGCCCGCTGCCTCTCGGCAGTGAAGGACGAGCGCGTCGCCGCCAGCAAGATCCTCACCGGTCCGGACAGCGCCTACACCGGCGACAAGGATGATCTCATCGAGGCCATCCACGCCGCATTGTATTGCTCGAAAATCTGTTCCTACGCCCAAGGCTTTCAGCTCATGCGCGAGGCGCAGACCGAATACGATTGGAAACTCGACTTCGGGAAAATCGCCCAGATTTTCCGCGGTGGCTGCATCATCCGCGCGGTCTTCCTGCAGAAGATCACCGAAGCCTTCGAACGCGACGGCCTCCTCGCGAACCTTCTGCTCGACCCGTATTTCCAAGGCGAGGTGGACAAACTCCAAGGCCAGTGGCGCAAGGTCATCGCGACCGCTGCGCTGCAAGGCGTGCCGGCCCCGTGCATGGGCAGCGCGCTGTCCTACTACGATGGCTATCGTTCGGAAAAACTCCCCGCCAACCTGCTGCAAGGCCAGCGCGATTTCTTCGGTGCGCACACCTACGAGCGCACCGACCAGCCGCGCGGCAAGTTCTTCCACATCGACTGGCCGGAGGCGGACCGACCGCAGCTGGAGATCTGAGTGATCCGGAAAATCTCCGGGAAATCAGCCCGGCCATAACCCGCATGCCCGACGGCATGGCCGGCTGGAAATGTCGCATGGTCCCGGCGAGGGAGGGGGAAGCGCGTTTTTCGTCGAACCGCGTTTTCCGTCTTCTCGCCAGCGCCGTTCCGACGGCTTGCCGCGGCGGTGGGGGTTGAACTGCCCGCGACCGAGGTGGCGGACGAAAGCCATCTGCCCAACTTGATGATGCCGGAGGGGCTTGCCTCCGGTCTCAAGCTTCTTTCGTGGTTGCCGGCCGGTGGGGTTCTCAGGCGGGACCGGATTTCCGTCGTTTCACAGCAGGAGTGAAAGAAGAGTGGATATTTCCCGTTTTATCCGCGAAACCACTCCAATCCCCATGAAACCAACCGTCCGATTCCTGATTGCCGCCCTCGTCCCGCTGTGTGCGCTCAGCGTTTCCGCGGAACCCGCCGTGAAACCCCTTAAGGCCTTGCTCGTCATCGGCGGATGCTGCCATGACTATGCCGTCCAGAAAGATCTTTTGAAGGCCGGCATCGAGGAGCGCTCCAACATCGAAGTCGATGTCTGTTACTCGCCGGAGAAAACCACCAAAACCACCTTTCCGTGCTATGACAAGGCGGACTGGGCGGTCGGCTATGACGTGATCATTCACGACGAATGCTCGGCGGGAATCAAGGATCTCGCCGTGGTGAACCGGATCCTCGAACCGCACCGCAAGGGCATGCCCGGCGTGAACCTCCATTGCGCGATGCACAGCTACCGCACCGCTCCGGATTTCAAGAAACCCCAGACCTCCGGAACGGACGGTGGCTTGTGGTTCGATTACCTCGGCCTCCAGTCCACTGGTCACGGCAAACAGCAACCGATCAAGGTAACCTATGTGGATTCCTCCAACCCGATCATCCAGGGCTTGGAAAATTGGACGACGATCAACGAAGAACTCTACAACAACATCAGCGTCCACGACACCGCCACACCGCTCGCCTTCGGCAAGCAGGGAGCTCAGGAAACCGTCGTCGTTTGGACCAACGAATACAGCGCTGCGAAAACCCGCGTGTTCTCGACCACGCTGGGACACAACAACGAGACGGTGGCCGACGAACGTTATCTCGACCTCGTCACCCGCGGACTGCTCTGGTCCTGCAACAAACTCGCAAAGGACGGCAAGCCGCTGCCCGGCTACGGCCCGAAGGGCCAGTGAAGCCCGGATGACCGGAGGGGGCGAACCTGTCGGCGGATTGAGCGACCGGAGAAACCCGGATCATCGCGTTTTTGCGGGATCGCTTTCGGAGCCGCCATCATGCAGCTTTGCGAAGCTGGCCGACAGCGGGTCATTCACCCGTTCCATCCACCCGGCCAGCCTTCCGCGCATGGCCTTCACCTCCGCGGCACATTCCGGATCTGCGATCCGGTTGGCTCGCTCGGACGGATCGCCACCAAGCTGATAGAACTCCTCCGGCGTGCGGTGGAGGTAGAAATCGCAGCGTTCGCGGATCTTCGGGTCGGTTGCCGCCGCCGCGAGCATCGCCTTCCACGTCTGGCCGGTCATGTTTTCCGCCCGATACTGGTGTTCCCCGTTGCTCCAGGCATTCCAGATGTATGCCGCCTTGCGGGTTCTGATACAACGCATCTCCAGCAAGCGCTTCGAGGCAGTCTGGTGGAACATCGTGAAAACCACGTCGCGCCCGTCCTGTCGGCCACCCTTCGCCACGGGCAGGAACGAGCGCCCGTCGATGCGGTCGAGCGCCGGCAGGCCAGCGGCTTCTAACAATGTTGGGGCGAAGTCGATGGTCGAGACCATGTGTTCCTCGTCGGTTGTCCCTGCGGGAACCGTTCCCGGCCAGCGCAGTATCAGGGTTGCCTGCGAACTCGCCTCGTAGACATTCGCCTTGCCGAAGGGGAACGCCATTCCATGGTCGCCACCGAAAAACATGACCAGTGTGTCCTCCTCGTGTCCGGCGGCCTTCAACTCGCGCATCACCGCACCGACCGTTTCGTCAAGCCGGTGGACGCAGGTGAAATAGTCCGCCACCTCCTGCCGGACCGCGGGCAGGTTTTCCAGGAAATCAGGCACCTCCACTTCGTCCGGCCGGATCACCCGGCTCACTCCGGGAAACGAGCCCTCTTCGCCTGAGCTCTCTCCATTCCAGAAAAACGGTCGGTGAGGGTCCTGGCAGTTCACGTGGTGAAAGAACGGCTTGCCTTGCTTTTTGGCCATTTCCAGAAACTTCCGTGTGTGTTCACCGAAGAGCTCGGGACTTCTTCCGACCATCAGTTCTCCGGCCAGCACCTCGTAGTCCACACACCACTTTGCTTGCGGCTGATAGTGCGGGTTTTTCCCCATCATGGAAATCAGATATCCCGCGCGGTGCAGCACTTCGTTGAACGTGGTCACGTCCTCGCGGATCGGCTCAAAGCCCTGACAGCCGCTGTGGACCGGATAGAGCCCGGTGGACATGGTCGCGCGCACCGGTTGGCAGACTGGCACCGTCGCATGCGCCTCGCGGAACAACATACCTTCCTTCGCCAGGCGGTCGATGTGCGGCGTGATATCCGGGACCTTGCAGCCATTGCAGCCCACGGAGTCCCAGTTCAAGTCGTCCGCGGTGATCAGGACGATGTTCAGCGGGGCGGCACGCGCGGTGAGAATGAAGAGAAGAAACGCAGCAGGCGCTGCCCATCGGTTTGAGAACTTCATGGCGCAAGCGTGGAGGTTTCCGGGTCCCTTGCAAGTGTCCGTTTGGCACCGGCCTACCGAGCCGGGTCCGAACCC
>JBFEQB010000105.1:0-5285 GCA_041549835.1 Luteolibacter sp.
GGGTAGCGGAACCTCCGGCATCAGCCGCAGCCAAAATCCCGCAAGCCTTCGGATAAAGCGAGGCGATCAAGATAAGTGATGCGCGTAGCGGATCTAATGAATTCTCTTATTCCGAACGGCGCCATCACCCACTGGCAGCCCCGTGCAGGTTCTGCTCATACTACAGGGCGAAAACGTGCTAGCCAGCGCCGTTTTCATCGGCACGAAGCCTTGGCAAGCCCAGCCAATCCAGATTCGGAACACCCCCGGTTCCACCACCGCCATGAACTCCCAGATCATTCCCCTCTATGCCAGGCCCTTCAAGGACATCACCATTGATGATATCCCTCTCGTCGGTGGAAAAAACGCCTCTCTCGGTGAGATGGTCCGCGACCTCGCAGCCAAGGGCGTGCAAGTTCCCGACGGCTTCGCCATTACCTCGGACGCCTATCACCACTTCATTCACGAGGCCGGACTGGACCGTTTGATCCACGAAATCCTCGTGGGACTGGATACCCGCAACCTGCAAAACCTCAGCCACCGCGGCCAAGCGATCCGCCATGCCATTCTCAACTCCACCATCCCCGGGGATCTGGAGGAATCCATCATCGAGGCTTACCGCGAATTAAACCACGGATGCATCCCGGCCGATGTCGCGGTGCGCTCGTCCGCAACCGCCGAAGACCTGCCGGACGCCAGCTTCGCCGGCCAGCAGGAAACCTACCTGAACGTCCGCGGCCATAAGGCCCTGCTGGACGCCTGCAAACATTGCTTCGCCTCCCTCTTCACCGACCGCGGTATCAGCTACCGCGTGGACAAGGGATTCGACCACTTCAAGATCGCGCTCAGCATCGGGGTGCAACGCATGGTCCGCTCCGACCTCGCGTGCTCGGGCGTGATCTTCACCCTTGATACCGAGAGCGGATTCCGTGACGCGGTTCTCGTCAATGCGGCATACGGACTCGGCGAAAACATCGTCAAGGGCACGGTCATTCCGGACGAATACACCGTTTTCAAACCCACGCTGAAAAAAGGCCACCGACCGATCTTGAGCAAGCGGGTGGGCAGCAAGGAGATCAAACTCGTCTACGATGAAGGTGGCGGAAAGATGGTCAAAAACGTGCCGGTCCCGACCGAAGACCGGGCGAAGCTCGCGCTCACTGATGATGAGGTGCTTCAACTCTCCCGCTGGGCCTGCATCGTCGAAGACCATTACTCCACCAAACGCGGACACCCCGTCCCGATGGACCTCGAATGGGCGAAGGACGGAAATAGCGGGGAATTATACATCGTCCAAGCGCGACCCGAGACCGTCGAGTCGCGCAAAGACCCCGACGTGATCGAAACCTACCTGCTGAAAAGTCGTGGAAGGATATTGGCCACCGGCCGCAGTATCGGTGCCAAAATCGCCTCCGGTCGCGTCCGTATCATTTCCAGCGCCGAGCACATGGATCTCTTTCAGGATGGCGAAATCCTCGTCACGGAAAAGACCGACCCCGACTGGCAACCGATCATGAAAAAAGCCGCCGCAATCATCACGCGCCGAGGCGGACGGACCTGCCATGCCGCCATCGTCAGCCGAGAACTGGGTGTGCCCGCCATCGTCGGTATCGAGCAGCAGGCGGCTGAACTGCGCGACGGCCAGTCGGTCACCGTAAGTTGCGCGGAAGGCGAGGACGGCTTCGTTTACGAAGGGGAACAGCCCTTCGAGGTGCAGCGTGAAAACATCAGGGATCTGGCGCACCCGATCACCGAAGTGATGATGAACCTCGCCAATCCAGAGCAAGCTTTCTCGCTAAGCAGGATTCCCAATGACGGCGTTGGACTCGCACGCATGGAGTTCATCATCAGCAACCACATCAAGATCCATCCTCTCGCGCTCGTCAATTACGACACACTCAAGGACCCCACGATCAAGTTGAAAATCGACAGGCTCACCGTCGGCTACGACGACAAGCCCGCCTACTTCGTCGACCATCTCGCCCGGGGCGCGGGCATGATCGCCGCGGCATTTTACCCGAAGGATGTGATCCTGCGGCTCAGTGATTTCAAGACCAATGAATACGCTAACCTGATCGGTGGCAAAGCCTACGAACCCGAGGAGGAAAACCCGATGCTCGGCTTCCGTGGCGCAAGCCGCTACTACCACCCGCTCTATCAGGCGGGCTTCGCGCTCGAATGCCGGGCCGTAAGGAAAATCCGCGAGGACATGGGCCTCAACAACCTCAAGGTCATGGTCCCCTTCTGCCGCACTATCAAGGAAAGCCTTCTGGTCCAGGAGGAAATGGCGAAACATGGCCTCAAACGCGGTGAAAACGGCCTCGAAATCTACGTCATGTGCGAAATCCCCAGCAACATCATCCTCGCGGATGAGTTTTGCGATATTTTCGACGGCTTCAGCATCGGCTCCAACGATCTCACCCAACTCATTCTCGGCGTGGACCGTGACAGCGAGATCGTCGCTCCGATTTTCGATGAAAGGAACGCCGCGGTGAAATCAATGATCACGAAAGTCATCTCCATCTGTCGCGCAAGAGGTCGCAAAATCGGCATCTGCGGCCAAGCACCCAGCGACTATCCCGAATTCGCCGGGTTCCTCGTCGAACAGGGAATCGACAGCATCTCCCTCAATCCCGACACCGTTCTCAAAACCACCCTGGCAATTCTCGAAACCGAACAAAAGCAGCGGCGGCGGCGCCCCTGATGACCCTCCCCATCAAATCCTCCGGAGACCCCAACGGTCTGGTCCTCACGGCCCTGACACTCATCGGGCTCTACCTCTGCTATCGACTCGCCCTGCCGTTTCTGCCGGCCCTCGTCTGGGCGCTCACCCTCGCCGTGGTTTTCGCGCCGTTTCAACGCCACCTCGAACACCGAATCGACAATCGCAACACGGCCACTGCGGTTTCGGTTCTGGTGATTGCCGTCATCGTGGTCCTGCCCACCACCTTCGTCGTGAACGAGCTTCTCACGGAAGTCGCAAAAGGCGCCGACTTTATCCGGAAACATGCCACTTCCGGCGACCTGCGCGCAACGTTGGAAAACCAGCCGCTTCTCGCCCCCTTCAGCCGTTGGATCGAGCACCAGATTGATCTCCCGGAAACCTTCGGCCGCGCCGCCACGTGGCTCACCAACACCGCCGCCGCCATCGTCCGCGGCTCGGTCACCCAGCTCATGGGCATCCTGCTCACCTTCTATTTCCTGTTCTATTTCCTGCGCGACCGCCATTCGGCACTCGCCTCCCTGCGCACCCTTTTCCCGCTCCTCCCCAGCGAGATGGACCGGATGTTGGCACGCGTTGTCGACACCATCCACGCGACGGTCTATGGCACTCTGGTCGTAGCGGCCATCCAAGGCACTCTCAGCGGACTGATGTTCTGGATTCTCGCGCTGCCCGCGCCCCTGCTGTGGGGCATCGTCATGGGCCTGCTGGCGATTATTCCGGTGCTGGGAGCCTTCATCATCTGGATTCCCGCCGCTCTTTGGCTCGCCTCCCAAGGCCACTGGGGGAAAGCCCTGCTGCTCACCGCCTGGGGCGGCATCGTCGTCGCCGGCATCGACAACCTCATCTATCCGATCCTCGTCGGCAATCGCCTCCAACAGCACACCATCCTCGCCTTCATCTCACTCGTCGGCGGGCTCATCATCTTCGGCTCCTCCGGCCTCATCCTCGGGCCCCTCGCCGTCACCTTCACGATCCTCCTGCTCGAAATCCGCCGAGAACACGCTTCTAACCGCCAGCTCCCGTGACGCCATCAAGGAGGGGCGGAATCCGTCCGCCTATGGCAATCGAACCGCAACAGACCGCGCGGAGCTCATCGCACGCTCATCGCATGCTCCCGCACCAAACAAAGCACCAGCCCCGGTGACGACACCAAGGAGGGGCGGAATCCGTCCGCCAACAGCAATGACACCACCATGGAACGCGCGGAGCTCATAGCACTGTCCAGCATCCTCACCGGGCGAACGGATTTCGCCTCTCCTTGGGAATCGTGCTTTGGAGTGCGGTGAAGCAGGCTTCACCGCTTTGAGTGAGCGCGCCGTTTCTTGGGCATGAGCAACACACGGGTCCTCCATCGTGAATTGAAACCACAAGAGCGCCCGATCCCACACTCCTGACCCGGCCAAGACCCGTCCGTCAACGGATCGCTGTGGCCAATCCCACCAGCTATCTTTGGGGTTCTGTTCTTGAATTTGTTAGCTTATTCATTTTTTTCTGTGCGCCCCTCACCCCGCCTTCGGGCCACGTGAGAATCCATAGGAGAGTCGTATCGCTCGCTTGATCCCTGAGCTTCCTCGGCACACTTGTATCGATCCAGCGCTGTGCCTCCTGTGTGATATTCTGCCGAGTCCTCAAGGAAAGTGACAATAACCAGCAAGTTCCGTCACCGTCATCGATCGCCCTCACATTGAATCCCTCGATCTCCATGAGAGGAACTTCGATCTGCTTCCTATTCGAGAACAAGCTTCCCGGGTAGAGTTCGAGGACGCCATCGTTAGCCCTAACAAGAATTGGCGGTTTAATGAGCAAGTAAACACCGACAAACGTCCCAAAGCCAAAAAATAGCGCCAAAAGAAAAAATCCACGATACTCCGATGACTGGTAGAGGCAAGCCACCGCTACAATGAAACACGGAATAGCGAAGATATAGCCAACTAGGCGTCCCGAACGCAGTTCTGTATTCATAGCAACGTTGAAGCGGTGGCACCCGCTACCGGGAGCGCCAATCCGCTTCAGGGTAAGAGTTTCTCATCACGGCTCAATCGCCGGCTCGCGGCGGGGTAACCGGTTGTCCAGCCGCCTTGGTGACTTTTTATTCTTTCTCCCGATTGCGAAGACTATGAAGCCCACGAACATCAGGGTTGAGAGTAGAAGGATCTGATCGCTCATTGTCTTTGTGAATTCGGAGACTGGACGAACGGCATCCCACGTCTCAACAGCATCGTGCTCCAGATTGGTGTTTTTCAAGTTCCTGATCGCTTTGGACAGTGGGGCTCTGACGAATGTGGGGGAAGTAAGCCCGATACCGCAGAGCGCTAACCAGGAAGCGACCACAAGCAGTATGGCACCGGTATTTATGATTCGTCTCATCATTTCTTAGGCGAACAGTCTTTGTTCCCCCCACCGGCACATCTATCTGTCTTGGCGGGCTGAAACTTCTTTCGTGGTGAGGATGAGCGCGGAGGCGACTGGGTGTCAATATCGTCCGCAGGTCCAAGTGGTGTCGGCGAAATGGGAATTTGAGGTGCAACCACCAATGGTCCAGATGGGCGAAGGTTCCGGATATGCGAGCTTTGGGATGGGA
>JBFEQB010000106.1:0-5198 GCA_041549835.1 Luteolibacter sp.
CCACGGAACAGATACTGGTTGGTGTATCCGGTGTGGAGTTCGTATTCGAGTTCGATCGCCGAAGCGTTGCCGGCCACAAGGGCGGAGGCAGCGGCCAGGGCGCCAATGGTTTTGCAGTAGTTTTGCATTGTGTAGTGTTGGTTTTCGGTTGCTGCTTGCGTCCTTGGCTGAACCGGTTGTCGGAACAGACAGGAGCGAGTCGGAAATAGCATCCCTCATGCCAAATGGCGGCTGGAAGCTCTCCGTTGGGCGGGATATTTCACCTTTCCTAAGGATTTGTCCAGATTTATTTGACAGGGGGGTGACTCTCCGTGAGGGGGCGTGGAATAGTGCCCTTTGGTGCCCATGGCAAGCGGGAATCTAATTTTTTGCCAGATTGGATCTGTTGGAATGGCGTCTGGATCCGGGCGATTTCGCGGAAATTTGAATTTGGCACGGCGTTTGCTTTTGGGGGTGGCGCTGCCCTCGGGGAATTTAGGAACCGTCGGGACGAAGCATACAACCATCCGATCAACCCTGACCACCATGACCAGTCGATATCTAATGAAAGTGCGGGCCCTCGCGGCCGCGGCGATCGCATTCGCCGTATTCCCAATCATCACCCCGGCCTACGGGCAGGACGCGGCGCCACCACCGGCCACCGAGATGGCGGCAGCCGTGGCCGAAGTCGCGGTGGCACCGGCTGAGGAAGCCGAGGCCGCTCCTGCAAGCTACGATGATTTCATGGCGGGTCCCGACGCCGCGATGTTCACCGTAAACAACCTGTGGATCCTGATTTCCGCCGCGCTGGTATTCATCATGCACTTGGGCTTCGCGAGTGTGGAGTCCGGCATGTGCCAGCAGAAAAACACCGTCAATATCCTCTTCAAGAACCTGTTCATCGTCTGCATCGGTGCGCTGGGCTACATGGCCTGGGGCTTCAATGCGATGTATCCGGGCTGGGAAGAGGCCGCCGGCAAGTTTTTCGCCATGGGCTCCCCGCTGACCAATTCGTTCTACGCGGATTCTGCGGCTGTCGCTGCCAACATGACCGGTGAATACGCGGATTACACCTACTGGTCCGACTTCATCTTCCAGGCGATGTTCGCCGCCACCGCCGCCACCATTGTCTCGGGTGCGGTCGCCGAGCGGGTGAAACTCACCTCCTTCATGATTTATGCCGCGATTCTCGTGACCTTCCTTTACCCAATCACCGGCTCATGGGAGTGGGGCGGCGGCTGGCTCAACGGCTTTGATGGCGGTTCCGAAGAAACCGGTCAGTTCATTGACTTCGCAGGTTCCTCGCTGGTGCATGCCTTTGGTGGCTTCTCCGCGCTCGCCGCAGTGATCGTTCTCGGTCCCCGCCTCGGCAAATACACCAAGGACGGCATCAAGCCGATCCTTCCCCATAACCTGCCGCTCGCCAACATCGGTGTCTTCCTGCTGATTCTCGGCTGGTTCGGATTCAACGGCGGCTCGGTTCTCTCCGCTGACGCGCAAGGGGTGTCCCGGGTCTTCGTGACCACCGCCATGGCTGCCTTCGGCGGTGGATTGGCTGCGATCTTCACCTCATGGGCGGTTCTTAAGAAGCCGGATCTCTCGATGGCCCTGAACGGCACGCTGGCCGGCCTGGTCGGCATCACCGCCGGAGCCGGAGCCATCACTCCTTGGGGTGCGGTGGTTGTCGGTGCGATCGCCGGCGCGATCGTGGTCTTCTCGGTCCTCTTCTTCGACAAGATCCGCATCGACGATCCGGTCGGCGCCATCTCCGTGCACGGTGTGTGCGGCATCTGGGGCACTCTTGCGGTGGGCATCTTCGGAAAAGAAGAGCTTGCTGGTGAGAAGATCAGCTTCATGGCCCAGTTGATCGGCACGCTGAGCATCTCGGTGTTCGCATTCGTTGGCTCCTTCATCCTCTTCTACGTTCTGAAACTCCTCATGGGTGTTCGGGTTGACGCTCAAGAAGAGCACGAAGGTCTCGATGTTGCGGAGCACGGAGCTCCGGCCTACAACGACAGTCAGGCCTGAGAGTCTTCCTGACTTGATTGCGCTTCCCTCCTCGGGTGGACCGGTAACGGTCCACCCGTTTTCGTTTGCAGCGGCGGCCACTCTGGTTTCCCCTGTGGCCGTGAACCGTCGCAACATGCGAGTATCGCTGATCGTGGCCCTGCTGATTTCCGCGGGGTTCGCGGCTTGGAGCTGGTTCCGGCCGTATGCTTGGAACGTGGACCGGAACGCCCGCTGTGAAGTCGTTGGCTGCCAAGTGAAAAAAGACCGCTCGAATTTCTGGGTGGACGTGCATTTGAAGGTGAATTCCGGGCAGGCCCACGATCTCATGAAACCCGTGCGCCTGCTCACGTCCGCCGGAGGCGAACTCGAGCCCGCCGAGACCACGCTGGGGGGCTCGCAAGATGGCGGCACCACCGAATTGTGGTTCAAGTTCTGGCTGGAAACCCGTGACATCGAAGGTCCGCTGACGCTCCGGATCAATGACGGGACGCTCGTGATCAGGAAGAACTCCGGCAGGCCCTCGCTCGGGGCGAACGATCTCGAATACTTTGTAACGAACCACTGGTGACGGATGATCTGGCTGCTTGTCGATAATTCCAACACGCGCACCAAATTCGCCCTCGGTGACGCCGACGGCCTAAAGGATTGGCGTGGTGTCCTGGCTACGGCGGACATTTCGCCTGAAGCCCTCGGCGAGGTCACGCGGGGCGTGGAGTTTTCCGCCGTGATCGTTGGCTCGGTCGTCCCGGAAAAAGCGGCGGCTTTGAAGGCGTTTTTCGAACCCCGTTGCCCGGTTCATTTCCTCACTCACGAAAGTCCGCTCGGAATGGCCATCGACTACCCGCAGCCCGCGCAGATCGGCGCGGACCGGCTTGCCAATGCCGCCGGCGTGCTCGCCCGCCATGGTGCGCCCGCCATCGTGGTGGATTTCGGCACGGCGGTGACCTTTGATGTGATCTCCGGTCAACCCGCTTATTGTGGGGGCGTGATCGCGCCTGGGCTGGGAGCCATGTCCGGGTATTTGCCACAGAAAACCGCAATGTTGCCCGCCATCGAGTTGGAGGAACCCGCCTCGGCGATCGGAAAATCCACGATCCACGCCATGCAGGCGGGCGCCGTCTTCGGATACCGTGGCTTGGTGAGGGAAATCATCGCCCGGATCCGTGCCGAGTTGTCCGGCAGGGTGAAGATCATCGCGACAGGAGGTGACGCCGCGCTGATTGCGCGGGGGGTGTCGGAAATCGATGGGGTGGACCCCGATATCACGCTCGACGGTCTGCGTCAGGTGGCGTGCCGGGTTTTCCGGCCATCCATGGGCAAGCGCGAATCGTAAAATTGACCGTGCATTTCGGGGCATGATTCGATAGACGGGTCATATCATGTACCGCAGCAAACTGGCGATTGGGATTGAAATCGGAGCATCGGCCACGAGAACCGGATTGGTGTTTCAGAAACACGTCATTGAATTCGCGCCGCCGCTGGTCACTTCGGAATTCAGTGAACCGGCGGCCCTGATCGAGGCCTTGATCCAAGGCGTGGACGAGCTGAGGGCCAGTCATCCAGAAGTGGCGGCCTTGGGGGTGGGATTGCCCGGGATGGTGGATTTCGATAAAGGCTGGGTCCACAGCCTCACCAATGTTTCCGGCTGGGAATCGATGCCTCTGGCCCGGATGATCGAGGACAAGACCAACCTTCCCACGGTCATCGACAACCGCGTCAATTGCATGGCCATGGCCGAATGGAAATGCGGCGTGGCCAGAGGTCTGAGAGACGTGGTGTTCGTTAACCTTGAATCCGGAGTTGGCGGCGCGATCATCGCCAGCAACCGGATGATCCGCGGGTCATGCTGCGTCGCCGGCGAAATCGGCCAGACGACCATCGATTGGCGGGGCCGGGAAGGGGAGTTCGGCAATCCCGGTGCGATCGAAAAATATCTCGGAAGCGCGGAAATCGCGGCGGACACCTGTGAGGCCTACGCCGCCGCCAATATCCAGAAGGACATCAAGGATTGCTCGATTCCGGCGCTCATTTCCGCCGCTTACCAGCAGGACCCGGTCGCCCTCACCCGCTGCCGGGAGATTGCCGGGATGCTCGCCGCCACGATATCCAACAGCTGCTGGTTGCTCAATCCCGGAGCCGTGATTGTCGGCGGCGGCATCACCCGGGCCGGCGACTTGTTCTTCGATCCCCTGCGTGAGGAATTGTTCAAGCGCCTTTCTTATCCATTCAAGGACCACCTGATGATTCTTCCGCCCTCGCTGGGTCCCGATGCGGCCACCATTGGCGCCGCCGCCCTAGCCCTTGAAACGGCGCATATAAGGGGTTGATTTCCGGGGGAGCCCGCCTAGGGGTTAGATCAGTTATGAACAGCCCCCTGCGCCTAAATCGTCGTCAATTCGTTCAGATCAGCACTCTTGCGGCCGGTGCCAGCCTGTTTTCCGGCAATGCCACGGCTGCGGAAATGACCCCCATCATACTTCCCGCGCTTCCCTACGGGTTCGACGCGCTCGAGCCCCACATCGACGCGCGAACGATGGAAATCCATCACGACAAACACCATGCTTCCTACGCCGCCGGTCTCACCGCGGCTCTCGCCAAGGCGCCGGACCTCGGAAAACAGCCGCTCGCATCCTTGTTGGCAGGACTTCCCGCGGTGTCCGATGAATCGCTGCGCACGGCCATTCGCAACAGCGGCGGCGGCCACTGGAACCATTCGTTCTTCTGGCAAACCCTCAGCCCGGCCGCGCGCTCGGGCGCCCCGTCGGAAAAACTCGCCGCCGCCATCGGCGCGGCCTTCGGTTCGATGGATGCGTTCACCAAGGCATTCGGCGAGGCCGCCGGCAAACGATTCGGCTCCGGCTGGGCGTGGCTCGTCCTCCGGAACGGCAAACTCAAGATCACCAGCACTCCGAATCAGGACAATCCCCTGATGAAGGGCCTCGTGCCGGACGCCGAGCTGGGAACTCCGCTGCTAGGCCTCGATGTTTGGGAGCACGCCTATTATCTCCACTACCAGAATCGTCGGCCGGACTACATCGCCGCCTGGTGGAATGTCGTCAACTGGCCCGAAGTCTCACGGCGCTTTGAGGAGGCGTCCGCCGCATCATGAAAATCCACATCATGGAGCAGGAGCAGCGCCTGCCCATCCCCATCGAAGAGGCCTGGGAGTTCTTCTCATCGCCGGCGAATCTCAATGAAATCACGCCCGC
>JBFEQB010000107.1:0-5191 GCA_041549835.1 Luteolibacter sp.
AGAGAGAGGTCTCAGGCGCACCCGCTTTGCTATAATTTCTTATGCCATCGCTATCGTTTCAGCGTTCTGCCCTGGTGGAGCGATTATCGCAGCAGACCCATGGGGCGGGGGCTGGGGACATGCTATTCTGCCAATTGCGTTTATAGTATTAGGTTTAGGGTTCAGTGTGGGCGCAATACGGAGAGGGAAAAGTTCGGTCGGAATCTGGAGCCTAGTCATGGGCCTTACGGTAGCCCCTTTTCTAGCGTGGTTGGCATTGTTGTTGGGAGTCGACGTGTTCTGGGTTAGTTGAAGAGTGCGGGATGTTGCCGGGATCATTTGCTACACTTCTACGCCGGAACTGTAAAAGGGGTCATAAAAGGGGTCATAAATGGGGTCAGGCCTCGCGTGTTCACATTTGGCTTGCTTGAATGGGGGTCAGGTGTTGCATTTCAACAAAATGGAGACGGCGCGGTATCTGGTTACGTCCACCGTGCGGGAATTGGGAAAATTGGAGAAATGGTTGAAATGCGCGACCTGACCCCATTCAAGCTGCCAAAGAGTGATGACCGCAAGGTGGTGCTCGCCGCATTGCTGCGCGACAGGACGAGCGTGGGCAACTCTTGGATCGCAAAGAGGCTGTCCATGGGGCATTCCGGATCGGTCAGTCGGCTGATCGGCGCTTGCCGGAAATCCGCAGAGCAGGGATCCACCATCATGAATCTGGCAAACACACTCGATGAAGCATGAAAGGAAACCCAAATGTGAACGCGCGAGGCCTGACCCCATTCAGGTCTTCGTCACTGGCCGCCAGAATGTTATCCGCCGGCGATCCCGGAGGTCACCAGGATTTACCGGCTGCACGATGACTGGAAAAGGCGTGAGAATCACGATGATGGTGGAAGTCACCCGCCACTCTCCGGGGCGATCGCTTGGTTTTCCATCGCCTTCCTCAGGTCCGCCTCGGCTTCGGCGGACCAGTAGCCGCAGTCGAGCGTGAAAAAGACGCTGGAGTAGGCAACCGTTCCGGTGGTCTTGAGAACCACCACCTGGAAGTCTTTGGCGGCGGCGTTCACCTCCTCAAGCAGTCGCTCGTGAAGTTCTTCGCGGATGGGTGCGGCGGATTTCCCTTCAAGCGCAGCGAGAATCTCCTGCCGCAGCGTCGCGGCGCCCGGTGCGTGTTTTTCCGGAACGAAGGCGAACTCCTTGTCCAGAGCGATCAATGCGCGGAGCGCCTTCGACTTTTGGATGAGCGAGGACACATGCTTCACCACTTCGAGATGATCCGCTCCGGTGGACAGGACCTTGATGCCGGTGCCCGTCTGGATCGGATAGGCCGAGTCCGCGACGATGATCACATTGCGGTGGCCGAGCGGCTCGATCTGCAGGCTGGCATGGGAGCGCCAGTCGGCGAGTCCGGCCTTGGCGCTGGTGGAGATGAGGGCGAAGGCGGAGGCCGCGAGGATGAGAGCGCGTTTCATGTTGTGTGGGGTCAGGAGAGTTCCAGCCGATCACCGGCCTTGAGGGTCAGGACGCCGTCAACCGGCTCGCCGTTGAGCACGGCCTTGGGCTTGCGGTCTCCGAACAGGGCGAGATCCAGTTCCTTGATCTCAAGCTCGCCCTGAACGACCCGGATCGAGGCCGTGCCGCCATTCTGCTCATAGGTGCCCCACGCCTTGCTGGTGGTGAAGGGTGCCCGGAAATGCTTCTGCCCCTCGGGCACGAACGGCGCGAAGGCGAGGCGGCCGCGGGACTGGTCGAATTCAAAACCACACAGCGCCAGAAAGACCGCATACGACGAGGCGGCCCGCGCGTAATGGTCGGAACACTCGATCTCGTTGTAGGGATTCCGCCCGCGGGTGGCCGAGTAGCGATCGTGGATCGCCCGGGTGATCGCAAGGCCGTGCTCGACGAGGTCCTTGTCGCCCTCGGCGACCATGTGGGCGGCGGCCTGATACTCGAAGCCGGTCATGAACTCGTTGAAGTAGGCATACTGCCAGTGCTTGGTGAAACCGTCGCGCAATCCGCCCTTCGGCCAGGTGCACATCAGCAGGCCGGAATCGCCGGCGATCGCGTAGTGGCGACCGCGCGGGAAGGCCTTCCGAAAGGCTCCATACTCGGGCACGAAGTTGTATTTCCACAGCGCGCGCAGGGCCGACTTCTGGTCGTCCGCCTCGTAGATCCGGCCAAGCCCGACCTGGTTCGCCCAGTATTGGCCCATCACTTGGTCGATGTAGCAACCCTTGCCGACGCCGATCGCGTTGAGATGGGCGGGGTCCTCGATCTGCTCGTAGAACTCGCCGTTATAGAGCTTCTTGATGTTGCTACGGCCTTTCTCGTAGATGCCGCGCACCTCACGAGCCAGCTCGTTGTCCTCCATTCGGCCGGCCAGCACCTCGGCGGCGCGCAGCGAGGCGAGATACATCGAGCACAGCACGTGCACCTTGCCATACCACTCGGCGTCGAGCGTGTTGTGCTGGCGGCCGTCGAGCAGCCCGTCGAGCCCGCCGCGCGGGTCGGCCCGGTCGAACTCGATCAGGTAGCGGATCGCCTTCTTGGTCGGTTCCCAGACGCGGGCCAGATACTCCGGGTCGTCCGAGAGTTGGTGGTCGCGCAGGGTGCGGAGCACGTAGGAAGTCTGCGAGTCCATCGCGGAGATGCCGTTCCGGGTGCCCCGGAAGCGGATCTCCCCATTGTTCTTGAGCGCCACGGCGTAGTCCGTTTTCTCGCGCAGGCGGCGTTCGATCTCCGGGAACAGCCGCGCATGCCCCTGCGCATATTGCCAGACATGACCGCAGGTGCCGGGGCAGCAGCCGACGCCCTCCCACGCCCAGAAGCGGCCGTCCTCGAAGAGGTAGCAATTGGTCGTCTGCAGCGTGTTGGTGGTGAGGATCGTGCGATCGAGCAGCCACTGCGGCAGCGTCGAGTCGTTCCAGGTCTCAACCCACAAGCGGGTCAGCTTCGAGAGGTGGTCGCGCCGCTTTGCAAAATGCCGGACCACGTCCGCGGCGTCGGCGAAATCGTTCACATAGTGCCGCTTCAGCCCCTTCTCGCCCTTCTCGCCGACCTCCCGGGGGATGTTGGGAAAGTGCCAGCTGACGGCGAATCGGAAGGTGCGGCGGCCTCCGGCGGGCACCGTTCCCGTCACCGAGAGCGTTCCTTCCTCTGGCACCGCTTCGACTTCCGCCGCCAGAGCTGCGATCGCCATGGATCCCGCATCGGGCTGGGCCAGAGCGGCGGCTTGCTCTGCAGGTTGGAGCCGTTGATGAAGGCCCCTGACGCCGTCGCCCTCGAAGGCTTCCGTGACGCGCATCGCCTCCAATCCCGAGAACTGGCCCGCCGGGTTGTTGAGGTGCCCGCGAAGGACGACCTTGGCGGGTTGCGTGGTCGGGTTCTCCACGGTGTATTCGAGCACCGTGACCGGCAGCGACGAATCCTTGAGATTCAGCGGAATGAACGGCGTCCAAGCTTCAAGGCGAACCTTGAGCGGACACTTTTCGGAGGCGTAGTCGATCACGCCCACCGGCCAGCGCCCGGTGAAACGCACCTGGTCCCAGCCGGTGAGATCGAGAGCCCGGTGCTTGCCGTCGTATTCGAGGCTGAAGCCGGCATCGACGCCGTTGCGGTGATCCGTCACGCGCGGTGGGCTGAGGAAGTTGGCGCCGTCGCGTTCCCGTGGCGAGCTCTTCTCGATGTTCTCGGTGCCCTCGGGATTTTTGGCGGTCTTGTTCGCCACCACCCCTTCATGGTGCTGGTTGAAAATGTCCCAGATCCAAAGTCGTCCGTCGCCGGAGAGATAGACCGTGCCGCAGCCAATGCCGCCCACCGGCATGCCGATCACCTCAAGGTCGACCTCGTCGCGGTGGTAGCTGATGGCCGCATCAAGGACGTGGCCGCGCTTGTAGAGGGACCGGATCCACTCGGGATCGAGCCCCTTGTCCGCCGGCACGTGGCGTGCGTAGAGCACCTCGGGCGCCAGGGTTTCCTGACCGAAAAGCCTGCCGCCGCCGAAGGCCACTCCGACGGAGGAAAGGCCCAGGCCCCGGAGGAAGTCACGCCGGGCGACCGAGGAAATCGCGGGATTTCGCGTGGGGGCCGGTGGGTGGTCGTTGGGGGCTGTCATGGTCTAAAAGTGTGGGCAGTATGCGACGGCGAGCCCCATCGTCAATCTCCGGCAATCAAGAAGTCCATCCGCACGGAATGACGGTGCGGCCGTTTGTTCGCATCACCGAGCCCGGGTCAGTCCTTTGATTTTAAGATTTCCCTCCTGTCCGGGGTCTGCTGAGAGCCGAGACAGTTACGGCAGTGGTGTGAACCTAAATGGGAGATGAAATCCACTCCGTGTAATCCGTGCAATCCGTGGTTCAAAAATCGCCAGGCCCCAGCTCTCCATTTCACATTCAATGGGAATCCGGGAGACCTGGCCCCATTCATATCCAACCCGTTTATCTAACCGGAGAATCCTGAAAGCCTTACCCAAACGCCTGCCCGGAGCGCCCCTCGCCGGTCGCAAGAATCCATTGACTTCCAGCGACTTCGCGGCTTTCCTCTCTATCGAAACCGCCTGACGCATATCAGCCCGAAGCGATATGCCGGTGTGCGAATAAAGACTGTTCTGCACAGAATGAAGATGCACCGCAGCAAAACAATTACCGCATCGTGCGTGATATTCGCGGCATGGATCGCAGGCTGGGCTACAGGCGTCATTCCATCAGAGGTGGATCAGCATTCCGGGATATGGTGGTATCTCGGGATGTTCTTTCTCGCGGCAGCGGTTCGCCTGATGATCCTCTGCTGGCAGACACTGAGCCACGCGGTAAGGTATGCGGATCCTGATGCTCGCATGGCATGGGTAGTTGGACACATTTTTCTCGGGCCGATCGTTTCCGTTCCTTACTACTTCAAGAATAGAATGCCGAGGCTTCCAGCTAAGCGGGATGAGGGCCGCCCAAGTGAAGAAGCTCCCGGGCACCAAGGATCAAATTCGCCGAACAAGGCGTGGTAGGCAACCGCGACAACGCCGCTAGTTCGCTGCGCTCTGGACAGCCCGGGGCACGGTTGCCTACACTCTGACGTTCTCCAAAAAGGTTTTCGCAACGAATCTGCATACGCGGGGTTTCAGTTGCAGCTCAGTGAAACGGGTGACCACACACCTCGCTCCACGTCGGGGATTCTCCACCCAACCGAATAGTATGAAATCATCACACTCCCT
>JBFEQB010000108.1:0-5131 GCA_041549835.1 Luteolibacter sp.
GATCCTGTCCCTCTCCGCACAGGGCGGGTGGATGCGCATGCTCTGTGGCATGTGGCACCCGTCCCGGCGGGGTGTGCTGAGCCTGCGCCTGCAAGCAATGGCCCGTCTGCTCCATGCGAGCGAGCAGACCACCAAGAGCATTATTGAGGAGATAGGGGAATGTGAAGTGGGCCAGGTGGAGTGGTCCAGAGATGGCGCGTGGGTCACGGTGACCTGCCGCCGGATCGTCCGGGATTGGGAAAAGGCGGATGCTGAGAAGCAAAGCCAGATCGATGCCGGCAAACGTGGGGCCGCCAAAAGGTGGGGCAATAGGGGTGGCATTAGCCCCCCTGATAGCCCCCCATTAGGGACCCCAATGGCAATCCAGAAGCCAGAAGCCAGAAGCCAGATAGATAAGAGAGAGAGAGAAAGCGCGGGGGATTTTCCTCCCTGGCCTGCGGCGGGAGAGGCGTCGGCCATCGTGGGGGCCTACCCCCGGCGGGAGAAAACGGCGGACGCGCTGGCCATCGTGGCGAAACACCTGGCCGACGGCGAGGACTTCGAGGCGATGCTGGCGGGAACCCGGGCATGCGCTGCGGTGATCCGCACCCTGCCGAGCGGGCCGCGCAACCGCTACGTGCCGAGTTCCGAGGCCTTCTTCCGCTCCAAGCGCTGGAAGGACGATCCCGAGACCCTGCGACGGCAGGGCAACCCGAGCAACGGCCAGGGGCAAATGAGCCTGGATGAGGCCAAGAAACTCCTCGGCGGTCGCGCCGCGAACATCACCGACTGAACACCAGCCTTAAAAAACATCACGAAAATCCCTTGATTGGATCTGATACTACTGACCCTGGCGATGGATGCATGAACGGGTTGCCGCAGCTACGGTGGAGTCAGAAATCCGCGAAGAGGTCGAGTTGAGGCGGATTGGGCTTGGGGAGATCGTTTTGATCCTGGACGGTGTTCTTGGCCTTGGGTCCCTGTTTTTTCGCCTCGGGTTTCACGGAGTGGAGTTCGAGGTGGGAGAGGATGGACTTGGCGCGCTCAACGACGGGTTTCGGGAGGCCGGCGAGGCGGGCGACCTGGATGCCGTAACTCTTGTCGGCGGCGCCGGGGAGGATCTTGTGGAGGAAGATGATCTCCTCGTTCCATTCTCTAACCGCCACATTGTAGTTGGCGACGGCGGGCTTCGTGTTCGCGAGGTCGGTGAGCTCGTGGTAGTGGGTGGCGAAGAGGGTGCGGCAGCCGATGGTGTCGTGCAGGTGCTCGGCGACGGCCCAGGCGATGGAGAGGCCGTCGAAGGTGGCGGTGCCGCGGCCGATCTCGTCGAGGATGACGAGCGATCTGTCGGTGGCGTGGTTGAGGATGAGGGCGGTTTCACTCATCTCGACCATGAAGGTGGACTGGCCGCGTGAAAGGTCGTCGGATGCACCGACGCGGCAGAAGATGCGGTCCACGAGGCCGAGGGTGGCGGAGTCGGCAGGGACGTAGGCGCCGATCTGGGCCATCACGGAGATGAGGGCGATCTGGCGGATGTAGGTGGATTTGCCGGCCATGTTGGGGCCGGTGAGGATCTGGAGACGGGCGGTTTCCGGATCGAGTTCGGTGTCGTTGGGCACGAACTTGGTGTCGGTGAGCGTTTGCTCCAACACCGGGTGGCGGCCGTTGGTGACGAAGAAGCCGTTTTCGTGATTGAGAGCCGGGCGGCAGTGGCGGTGGAGTTGGGCGACTTCGGCGAGGGCGCAGAGCACGTCGATTTCCGCGATGGCAGCGGCGGTTTCCTGCAGACGTGGGAGGTGGGTGATGACTTGGCTGCGGAGCTCGGCGAAGAGTTCGGCTTCGAGTTTTTTGGACCGTTCCTCCGCACCTAACACCTTGTTCTCCATCTCCTTGAGCGCCGGGGTGATGTAGCGCTCGGCGTTGGACATGGTCTGCTTGCGTGTATAGTCGTCCGGGACTTTGGCAAGGTGGGTGGTGGTGACTTCGATGAAGTAGCCGAAGACGTTGTTGAATTTGATCTTCAGCGAGTCGATGCCGGTGCGCTTGCGCTCGTCTTCCTGAAGCCGGGCGATCCAGTCTTTGCCGCCGCGGGAGGCGTTGCGGAGTTCGTCGAGTTCCGGCGACCAGCCGTCGCGGATGATGCCGCCGTCGCGGAGGTTGGCGGGTGGCTCGTCGGCGAGGGCGCTCGACAAGAGGGTTGTGAGGTCGGAGAAGTCGTGAAGATGAGTGATCAGTGCCGAGTGATTTGAGCCGGTTTTTGAGGAATCGGTCTGTGGCTCCATGTCGCTCCGCTCCATTGTGATCAGTGAAGAGAGGTCTTCCTTGAGGGCGGGGATGTGGGAGAGGGAGATGCCGAGGGACTGGAGGTCGCGGGCGTTGCCGGAGTTTTGGGAAAGGCGGGAGGTGGTGCGCTCGATGTCGCGGATGCCTTTGAGGGACTCGCGGCATTTGGAAAGCAGGAAGGGTTCCGCCAGAAACGCGGCGATGATGTCCTGGCGGGCGGTGAGGGTGGTGAGTTCGCGCAGCGGGTGAAGGATCCAGTCGCGCAGCAGGCGGGCGCCCTTTGGGGTGGCGGTGCGGTCGAGCACGCCTAACAGGGTGTGTTGTTTGCCACTCCGGGATTCGACGAGGTCGAGGTTGCGCTGGGAGGCGGAGTCGATGAGGACGAAGTCGGCGTTTTCGCGGACGCGGGGCGAGCGGAGGTGCTCGCAAGGCCGGCGGAGCTGGTGGATGAGGTAGTGGAGCACAGCACCGGCGGCACCGCTGGCGGAATGCAGGTTTCCGCAGCCGAAACCGTCGAGCGAGTGGACGTTGAAATGGTCCTTGAGGAGTTGGGTGGCGTGCTCGGGAAGGAATGCGTAGCCGTCGTAGGCCATGCAGTTGGTGAGGGCTCCGAACTCGGCGGTCTGGTGATCGGGGATGAGAAGCTCGGACGGGGAAATGCGCGAGATTTCGTCGGTGAGCTGGCCGCTGTCTGCAAACTCGGCGATGGTGAACTCGCCGGTGGTGTGGTCCACGCAGGCGAGGCCGGCGGTTTTCCCGTGGCGGAAGACGGCGGCGAGGTAGTTCGGGCGCTGGTCGTCGAGCAGCGTGAGGTCGTCGATCGAGCCGGGTGAGAGGATGCGGGCGATCTCGCGTTCGACGAGTTTACCGGGTTTGGCTTCGGACGTCTGCTCGGCGATGGCGACGCGTTTGCCCGCCTTGAGCAAGCGGGCGATGTAGCCTTGGGCGGCGTGATAGGGGACGCCGCACATTGGGGTGCCGCCACGTTTTGTGAGGGCGACGTTAAGGATGGGAGCGGCGGCTTTGGCGTCCTCGAAGAACATCTCGTAGAAGTCGCCGAGGCGGTAGAAGAGGATGATGTCACCGGGCAGGGATTTCCGCATGGCCATATACTGGGCCATCATCGGAGTCTGGGCGGGAGCGGACATGCGGGGGAGAGTGGCGGGCGCTTCCCGAAGAATCAAGAGTCCAAGGAGCAGGGCGGGCGAGAAATGGTGTCCGTCTTCAGGGGAAGGGGTGAATCCCGACACACCACTGCGGTGCCACAGGTAATTTCCAGCGCCTTGCTTCGTTGAATTTCCAGAAGCCACGATTCTGAACTGGTTCCGGAAATCCGAGCTTGTGGATCTGGGGGCGGTGCTTGTCAGTCGGGATTGGCTCCGCGGTCAGGTGGGCGCGTTTTTGCGGAGGCGCGGGAGGGGATGAAGATCGCATTTTATGGATGCGGCAGCTCGTGGTTGATGGATGCATGCCACCCGATCCTGCGATGGACGAATCGGTCCTTAATGACGTGCCATTCAGGCCGGCCCCATTTGCGGTCGAGACGACGGTCCACGACCTTCAGTTCCCCCGCCGGACCTCTCGGAATGGGTTCCCGGACCCTGATCGGCAGCGCAATGCCTTAGTATAATCGATGCAAAAATTCTCGCGTTTCACCACGCTTCCATACAAAGCGGAGCCCGTGACGTAAGCCGTATGGCGGGATTGGCATGAAACAGATTCTTAATCTCCTTGAGCATGAGCATTTCCACCCCTCCAGCAGCGATGTGAAGCTCTCACAGTTGAGGAAATCGTCGTGGACGCGGCTGTCGAAACTTTCGCTGTGGGCATTCCGCCACGGGCTTCCCGGCTCGATGAAGAGCGTCTTGAAGCCCCGTAACGAGACCCATTCCACCACCGCCTTGGCGATGAACTCGGGGCCATTGTCGCTGCGGATGTATTCATGAGCGCCGTCGCGCTCCCGAACCGCTTGGTCCGGAATCCGTACCACGTCCCCGGCGGTCATCGTCCGTTCGACCTCAAGGGTCACGATCTCCCGCGTGAATTCATCGCACACCGGAAGCCCTTTCAATCGCCTTCCGTTTGTCGTCTCATCGAACACGAAGTCATAGCTCTCTGCTTGATTTGGGCTGCTTGCCCGCAACATCTGGCGGCCTGCTTCAGTGCTGCCAGGCAGGCGTTTCCGGCGATCTTTTCTCACCACCTTCAACCCCTCCTCAAGTCAGACGCGACGCACTCGCTTGGGATTGATCTCCCATCCTTTGCGCCTCGGATTCGCTGCCGCCATCCGGTAGCCGAGTCGCGGACGCCGACGTGAGAAACCCCGCAACTCCCTGGCCAGTGCGGCGTCCCGTTGCGGATCCTTCGTTTGATGCCTATGGCTCGAACGTGGGTGGGAGATCATTCGGCAGGCCCTGCGCTCCGACACCCCGTGAGATTCCACGAGGGGCCCGACCACTTCTCTCTTGCGCGCAGGGCCTACCCCTTTTCCCAAGCCACCTCCTTGAGCATGTCGATGCGGCTCCCTGCTCTTGGTGGCGCCTGGCAGACGAAGAATGGGTCACACCACCATGAACTTCGCCGCAGCCACCACTAGAACAACGGCCAGAGCCCTTTGCAGGGACAGGTTCTGGGCACGGCGACTTCCCCAACCAGCTCCCAACAACGCTCCGGTTAAAACCACCGGCAGCCATGCCAACGCGATCATTGGCACCACGCCTCCTTGAACAAGGAAGCCGGAAATCCCAGCCACCGAGTTGACAAAAATAAACGCCGCTGAAATCGCTGCCGCGCATTTGGAGCTGCTCCAGCGAAACAAAATCAGCAACGGGGTGAGAAAGATCCCCCCGCCAATGCCGACCAATCCTGA
>JBFEQB010000109.1:0-5059 GCA_041549835.1 Luteolibacter sp.
CGGATGCGGGCGGGTTGGATGGTGTCGATGCGATGTTGGCCATGGTGGTTTGGTTCAGGGGTTCGGGCTTGAGAAGCAGGACGCAGTTGAGCTGAAACGTCCGAGAATGCGGTCACGGTGCTTGCGTGCCGCAGCGGGATCACTGGTGCGCAGGTTCACGCGGACCCGCTCGGCGGTGCCGCCCGGCAGGTGGAAGGTGCCGTGAAACCACCAGGTGCCGTGGTTGTTCCAGAGGTGGTGGTTGGGCCCCGCCGCCTTCTGACGGCGGGAGAGGGTGGGGGCGATGGGGATGGTCATGGGGATGTCGTGGTGTTCGGTTCACGGCATCGCGATGCCCGGAAAAGCAGAACGCCCGTCCTGATGACATCAGAGCGGGCGTCGGAATATTCCGGTGAGACTCTTGTTGGGCGGGTCTGTCTGGTCCCGCTCCCACATGCCGGATCTTTCGATCCGGTAGCACCTTGGCGTCTCTGCTAGGTTGCCGGTCCCCTCTTACGGCGGACTCTCGCGATGTCGTGAAGAGAATGATGAATCCGGGTGCCGGAGACAAGTTCAATCAGTGGCTTGGGTTGTCATAAAAGGGGGGGGAATTCAAATCGCCGGGTGATTTCCCGTCATCAAGAGGGGGATCCTGCAGATCATGGTAGGCTGCCGGCAATACCGGTGACCGGGGAACCAGCCAGTGGAGAAGTGGCTTATTTTCGACTGACAGGAGGATTCCTCGATCTAGCAATTAATTCTTGGCAATGAGGTCTTGAGAGCTAGGCTCACGGCAAACAAAAACAGCGGTGAATCTTCCCAATCCCGACAGATCTCGGCGTTCCGCGGAGCATTCTTTCTTTCAGCGTTTCAGCTTCCAGTATTTCAGGATTTCAGCTCTATCCAAACGCCCCTTTTCCCCCGCAATCCCCTTTTCCCCGCCCTCCGATCCGGCCACCGGCTCTCTCAACGGCCTTCACCTAAAAGCAAATCCTTATCAGTCAGTCAGTCCTGGCACTCTTGGTGTTGGCGGCGGACCTCAGCGCAGGCAACTAGCAGATCTGGCCTGAGAATGAGGCGGAATAAGACCAAATGGAACCTCGGCATATGCATCATGTTTGAACAAATGCCAAGGCTGTTACCTTAACACACATGAAAAAGCGCACTCGTATCCTATGCATCTTAGGATGTCTATTCGTAACGATTCTTCTCCTCATGCTCGGAGAAAGATCTTCACCCGTCTCCAAATCCGACAACCAAGATACCGGGCAGCAGCGGATCATCTCCGGGAGCGCAAAAAACGATGGTGCCGAGGAAACAACACCTCTGGTTGCACGAGCACCCGCTGATCGCGCCGATGCTCCCAAACCTGATGCCGAAGCAGGGGAACAAAAAACTCCCGAAGATTGGATTAAACAAACCATTTCAGAGGAATGGATCGACTCGCCCGATAAGTTGGCCGGTCGCCATCGCGTGCGAATTGTCGAAGCCGACTTTAAATATCCGCATCTCCGGCTCGAGGAAGCGGTCACTCTCGATCCAAAGACCGGAATTGAGACCGTCACTTTACTCCGCGCTTCCGTTGCCGATCACTTGATGCTGGGACTGAAGCCCGGCGTCGATCCTGAACTGGCAAGGTCAAGGCTAGACAAAATGGGCTACGCCGTCCGCTCCATCGAGCAAGATTCATACATCCTCGTCGAGCTGCCCACGTTTGACGCCGCTCATGATCAAAAGCAGGCCGCGCAAAATCTTGAAGCTTTGGAAGAATTCATTGATTACGCTGAGCCGGATTATCTCGTTTTCACCTGCTTAACTCCAAACGATCCGGCCTACGCGCAAGGCATCATGTGGGGATTGCACAATCCGGGAACCACTGCAAACACCACCTTGGATGCTGATATCGATGCTCCGGAGGCGTGGTCGATTCGAAATGATGCTTCGGGAATCATAGTCGCCGTGACCGATACAGGGATCCAATACAATCATGAGGATCTCGCCAGCAACATGTGGCTGCACCCCGACGGCAGTCGCGGTTACGATGCATATGACAACGACAATGATCCCATGGATGTCGGTGGCCACGGCACTCATTGCGCAGGCACCATCGGAGCCTGTGGGGATAATCATTTAGGCCTCACCGGGGTGGCCTGGAATGTCAAACTCATGGCAGTCCGCTTTCTTGGTCCCAATGGAGGAACAACCTCCGATGCCATTCGATCCGTGAATTATGCCCGCCAAAATGGGGCAAACATCATCAACGCAAGCTGGGGCGGTGGTGGATACAGCCAAAGCCTTTACAATGCGATCGACGCCTGTGGTGAAATCGGCATTCCCTTTGTGGCGGCAGCAGGAAACTCAGCGGCGAACAATGACTCCACGCCACACTATCCTTCCGGCTTCAGGCTGAGCAACATCGTTTCCGTGGCCTCATCCAACCAGAATGACTCTCTTTCCACCTTCTCTTGCTACGGGCGCGTTTCCGTGGATATTGCTGCGCCAGGTAGCGCGATCTGGTCCACCTTCATAGGCACTGGTCCCAATACATACAATAGCTATACATACCTCAGTGGCACATCAATGGCCACCCCCCACGTCAGCGGTGCGCTCGCCCTGGCCATGGCTCATTTTCCGGACGACGACATCAATTCCATTTTAGATGGACTCTACAGTTCGACGGATAAAATTCCCGCCCTGAACGGAAAAGTCTCTACAGGAGGCCGTCTCAATCTCGCCAGGTTATTGGGCAATCCAGCTCCTGATCAAACCAATGATGACTTCATCAACGCCCATGCCTTTGAGGGTGATTACGGTTCATGGACAGGTTCGAACCTCGGCGCGACGCGCGAAGCAGACGAAGACACGTTCTCCAAACCGGGAACCGGAGACAAGAGCCTTTGGTATGCATTCAACACCCCGCACGCGGGGCTGGTGTCGTTGGACGTAACCTCCGAGCTGAGCGGATATCATGTCGTCGTCTTCATGGGCAGCCAGAAGAATCAGTTGGAAATTGTGGCGGAAGACAGCCATCCGGCTTCTTTGAATCGCCAATTACGATTTAATTCCAAACCGAATACCGAATACCGCGTCGTCATAGACACTTATCAATCAAGCACCATGCGCTTCCGTCTGGACTACAATCTGGCGCCAGCAAATGATTTCTTCGCGCAAGCCACTCCCCTTGGCGGTGACATATTCACCACGAAAGGTTACAACCGCGCCGCAACAAAAGAACTTTTTGAGAAAAAGAACCCCCATGCCCGGGTGGGCCAGGGCAAATCCGTATGGTGGGCCTGGACTGCCGGCACCGAAGGAGATTTCATCATCAACACGGCCGGCAGTGCATTTGATACGGTCCTCGCGGTATATACCGGAACGGGCATCAAGGATCTGACGGAAGTCGCATCAAACGATGACCGCTCTCCCATGGACTGGACAAGCCAGGTCACCATTCCGGCCTCTGCGGGAACCACCTATTACATCGTAGTGGACAGCTTCCGCGAGGATTCTGCGGGCGATATCTGTCTCAACGGTTTTCGAAGCGGCGCACTTGCCATCCTTCGACAACCCGCCAGCTTGAGTGTGGCACTTGGCAAACGTGCTGTCTTTGATGTCTCCGTTTTGAGCGATGGTGAGGTTGCCTACCAGTGGTTCCTCAACGACAAGGCCATCCCCGGCCAGACATCCGTCAGCCTGGTGATTGATCCGGTGCAAGCGGATGACTTGGGAAACTACAAGGTCGACGTGTGGAACTCGGAAAACCTGCTTACCAGTGACACCGCTGTTCTTTCTGAAAAGCAGACAGCTCCTGAACTCATCTGGTCATCAGGCAATCAAGCTGTTGCCAGCGCGACATCGGTGACGCTCTCCGCGAGATTTTCAGGCTCGCTGCCCATGACTTTCGCCTGGACCAAGAACGGCGTCCCCATCGCCAACGCCACATCCGCATCCCTTGCTTTTCCATCCGCCACCGTTGCTGACACGGGCATCTACAATCTTACTGCCACAAACTCCCAGGGAAGCGCGCATGCCAACTTCGTTTTCACCGTGGTTGACACCCCGTGGTCGCGTTGGGAATGGCGTCGCCCGGGGGTGACGAATCCTCAAATTACAGACATTCTGGTCAACGGAACTGATGCCTACGCGGTTGCCGGCAACGCCGTTCTCCACTCCAGTGACGGCGAAAACTGGGTGAGACATCCATTGCCGCAAGGCTTTATCGGAAAGTATATCGCGATCAAGGATGGCACATTCGTCTGTTTGGGGAGGGACCTCGACCAAGTTTATAAAGTCGCCATATCCACCAACGCCATCGATTGGAGCGTCTATCAGACCACCGGGGACTCCATGGGATCGAGCGTCAAGATCAGTGTATTCAAGTCCCAATATATCGCCGCAAACACAGTGTATGATGGACAAGTTTTTCGCTCCAGCGACGGCATTGATTGGACGAAAATCCAAACCACAGACTACCTGGGACAGATCGTCAACATGAGCGGGAAAGGACAACCCGCGACGGACGGGAACAAGTTGATCCTATCGTCACCAAGATCCAGCGGTGACGGAAGTATTTTCCTCCATGTCTCCGACGATGGCATCACTTGGACAGAGCAGCGCATCTTTCCGGCCAACATGGTCAACTTTCACTGGAGTCCGGGCGCGGTTCTTTATGCTTTTGGCAAATTTCATTGCTTTGGAAACAGGACATACACCTCAACCGATGGGCTCAACTGGGAGTTTTCCAGCACATTCAACTGGTCCGCCTATGCCGACAGCTTTTTTGGAATAGCGGGCACAGATCTCTATGCCTTCCGCCAAGGATCCCCAGTGGTGGGCGTCGTCAATCCGACAGGCCAGATCACATGGATGCAAATCGCCGTATCGTCAGACAGTGTCTTTACAGCAGTAGCGAACTATGGCAGCAAATTCATTTTTGGATCAGACCGGGGTTATTTGAAATTGGTTTCCCAGGTTTCCGACCTTCACTTCTCGCCCGACCCGATGTCTTCTTTTCATTCCATGGAGTTCATCGACAATCTGTTCTATGTCTTTTCACGACCCCCCGCTTCAGGCACCACCA
>JBFEQB010000110.1:0-4982 GCA_041549835.1 Luteolibacter sp.
GCCCGCGTTCTTCCGGTTGTCCGGCTTGACGAGCCCATCCTTTTCTCCCGAGCCGCTGCAAGCCTTCGCCTTCCGATACGCGGTCTTATTGATGACGAGATCCTCGGCTGCGCAGCCGAACCGTGAAGCGGCCTCCGTTTTGAGGCCGGCAACTTCTCGGTTTTGTGGATGGGCCCGGCTGGCCCGTCGGCGGCTTGAGCAAGTGGCGGGTCGTTCCCGGGCCTTGATTGTTGATCCCGGTTGTCGCATCGTGGGTGCGTGCGCAAGCCTTCGTCCAATCTCATGCTGCTTCTCACGCTGACGGTAGCGGCGGGGATCGTGGCGGTGGTGATTTGGAAATCCGGGGGGCCGCCGGACGTGAAGCGAATCGGGTTTCAGGATGCGGATTTCCCGCTCGGGATGCCGGAGCACGGGGAAGTCGATCATCGGTTCCAATTGGGCTCCGCGTGGCAAATGGCGGAAATCCCGCGCGCGCTTCGGTTCGACCCCCCGATGGGATCGGACCACAGCGGCTTGGTTTACAACGCCCAGAAATTCTGGGAAATGAACGAAAAGCGTGGTGGCCACCATGTCGGCGACGATTTGAACGGGATCGGCGGCATGAACACCGATCTTGGCGATCCGGTTTTCTCCACTGCCGACGGTCTCGTGCTCTACGTTGGCGCGCCCTCGCCAGGATGGGGGAACATTGTGGTGATTGCGCACAGAATGCCGGACGGGAAAACGCTCCATTCGATGTATGCGCATTTGGATCGCATCGATGTCGCGCCTGGCGCACTCGTTTCACGCGGTGGCAAGGTAGGGAGCGTTGGCACTGCCAACGGATCTTATCCGGCGCATCTCCACTTTGAAATGCGCGCCAGCGACAGCGTGGACATCGGCGCTGGATATGGGACGAGCCCTCTCAATCGCCTTGATCCGATGAGAACCGTGGCCTCGTTGCGGCATGCGGAGGCAGACGACCTTTCGCCCTCGCCGCTGGCCCGCGCTCTCACCGAAGGCGGCGCTCCATGGACCTCGCTTGAGATCCAAGGGGCGGACAAATTCCTCGAATTGCCTGAGGTTCCTGCCGAGTAAGAGGATCGAGCGGCGGGATCCACTGCTGGCTCATCGTTTCCGCCCCGGCGGATGGATCTACTGGGAACCCGGTTGAAACGCCGCGCCTGTTAGGTAGGCCCGGGCTTCGCCGACAAGGAAAAGCGAGCCTGCGATGAGAACCGGCGCCTCATGTTGTTGCGCGGCGGCGAAGGCCGCCGGGAAGTCCTGGAAGTTCTCATGTGGGGGCGCGTCGGCAGGCAGGCAGGCTGCCAGTTCTTCCGCGGGGACGGCCCGCGGCGTGTCAACCGGGCAGAGGTGAATCCGGGATGCCAGCGGCGCCAGGATTTTCAGAATGCCGGAGCTGTCCTTGGCGGCCACCGTGCTGAAGACGAGCGAGGGCTTTTTGCCGGGGAATTCACTCCTCCATGTCTCGGCCAGGGCTTCCGCGGCTTGCGGGTTGTGCGCACCGTCAAGCACCACGCCCGGGCGGATCTTCTCGAAGCGTCCGGGCCAGGAGACGTTCGCCAGGCCGTAGCGGACGATGTCCGAGGTGAGTGGCAGCCCCGCGCGGTGGACGGCCGCCACCGCGAGAGCCGCATTCCATTTCTGGTGGCCGCCCGGGAGGGCGACCGGATAACCTAACAGCGGCTCCTCGATGAATTCCAGCGGCGAGCGCGTCTCATTCGCCTTCTTTTCGAGAACGAACCGAGCGGGCGCTTCCTGCGCTGCGGAAACCGCCGCTTTCCCCGGCACAAAGATCCCGGCTTTTTCCGCGGCGATGGCTTCCAGCGTATCGCCGAGCCACTGCGTATGATCGAGCCCGATCGGAGTGATGACGCAGACATCGGCGGGCACCGCGGTGGTGGCGTCGAGCCTGCCGCCCATGCCGGTTTCCAAGACGACGAGTTCGCATTCGCATTCGCGGAACCAGCGCATCGCCAAGGCCACGGAGATTTCGAAAAAGGTGGGATGCGTCTCCATCCGCTCACAGATTTCCCGCAGCCGGGTGAGCATCAAGGCGCATGCGTCCGCGGGAATTTCCCGGCCTGAGACTTTGATGCGCTCGCGGAAGTCGATCAGATGCGGGGATGTGAACAGCCCGCAGCGCGACCCGCAGGCCCGCGCGATACTGTCGATCATCGCACAGGTGCTGCCCTTGCCATTGGTGCCGGCGACGTGAATGACCTTCGTGGCATGGGCGGGATAGGCGAGGAACTCACTGAGTAGCCGCTGCGCGCCCTCGAGTCCGAGTTTGATCCCGAACATCTGGGTGGAAAACAACCAGTCGATCGCTTCGCGGTAGTTCATCGTGAAGTCGCATCCATCACCCGGATTCCGGCATGTGCCAAGCCGGGAATTACCAATTGGCCGTTGAATTCGGCTGGTGGGCGTCCGATGCCGAGAGCGAGCATTTCATGTAGAGCTCGCCGGGCTCCGGAAACACGGCGGGAAACGGGCGGCTATAGCCTCCGCCGGAGGGGCATCGGTGGGCGCCGCTGGCGCGTTCAAAGAGCCGCTTCCCGATGTAGCCCTTGTCATACAGGTGCCGGGCGATGTCCCGGGAGCCGTGTTCCGCACGGGGGCGTTCACCATGATTGTAGCCGTATAGATTCTGGTAGGAACGAGCGGCCAACTGCATGTTGCGCAGCGTGAGGATGCAGGACGCCCTGTCGCTTCCTCGTTTCCAGGCCCGTGAGCCTGTGAACGTGATCGATAGGAGTGCTAACAGAACGGCGATGGCGATTGTGAGTTCCAGCAGCGACATGCCGCGAGGACTCACAACCTCGGGGGGAAGGTTGTTGGTCATGTGTCCGGGGGGGCTGCAAGGTAGCATTTCCGCGAGCGGCCGTAATTACGCCATCACGGAGCATGCGGATGGCGCCCGAGGTCAGCGGCCTCCGGCCAGTGCATCCATCAGATAGCGCGACGGGCGGAAGTTTTCGATGAGGACTTCCTGCTGGTCGCCACGTTTCATGCGGACCTGGCGGATGTTGAAATTGGGTGTCTTGTGAGGAGCGAACAGGATGTCATCGTGAGTCGAGTTCTCGTGTTTCTTGAACATCGAGGGCAGGATGTCGCCTCCCAGGTGATCGTCGCGGCCGGTAGCGAGGTGACAGGTGCCGAGCACCTTCTCGTCCTGAATGTCGGCGCCGGAAACCGGAAGGACCTGCGTGCCGAAACCAAGCTCTCCAAGCGTGCCGGTCATCGGGTCATCCGCGAGTCGTTGGTTGTGGGCGTCAATGGTCGCCTGATTTCCCTGAATCAGGGTGGAGCGGACGATGCAGCGGTTTTCGACATCCAGCACGCCGAGGGTTCCATCTTCATATTTCATTGGAAATTGCCCGTGAGCGTCACACGGCACGAAGTAAACCTCACCTGCGGGAAGGTTCGCGATGTCCGGTGTTTTGCCGACGCAGAGGCCATGGGATTTCTGCGCCTCCTGGCCTTCAAGGCCAAGCCATGCGGTGAGCACGCGGCCGTCCTCCAGCGCGAAGTCGATTTCGACCGAGTCGGCATGGGTCAGCGCAAGACGCATGCGCTCGGCATCGGCCGAGACCTCGTGATAGTCCACTGCAAGGCCTGAATTCAGAATCACCTGGTTGAGGCCGTGAAGCGTGGCTCCGCGGAAGCCGAATTCCTTGCATTTCGCAGTCAGCGGAGCGGTTGCGGAGAAAGTGGAGATGCACAGGATCAAATCATAGTTTGGATAGATATCGCGGTCCAGGGAGAGATGCCTGCCGTTCGTGTCCCAGACATCGTCCTCGAGATCGAGGTTTGATCCATGGGTGCAGCGGAAGGCGAACATTTCCCCCCCGTTCATTCCCAGTGATGCGAGCGAGCCGTTCTGAAGTTCTTGATAGAAGTAGCGGTGCGCGTTCTTCTGCACCGGGAATCCGTCCTGTTTCAGGAATTCGAAATTCTCGATCAAGCCGGCCGGTTCGTCGAAGTCGATGAGGATGCAGACCCGGCAGCCTTGGGTTGGCTCAAACACCGTGCCAAGAAGCCGGGTGAGGTCAAACGCTGGGAAATCGCGTTGTTCAGGATGGAGGAGGATTTCCTCGCGCAAATAGCCGGGGAGAGCTGTTTCGGTGCTAGCGGACATGGTTTTCCAAACTAACACCGAAGCCCAAGCCCGCAAGAAGGGAATGCCCGGAATTGGCGCAGGAGGGGTCCGGTTCAGGGAACCTGGTCGCCGTCACCTTCGCTCGCGCGCATTTCCGCCAACACTCCGGACATGTCCTCCAGCGATTCCCACAGATCGCGGACCACGTAGAACGGAGCTCCGCAGCGCACGGTCAGGGCAAGGCAGTCCGAAGGGCGGGCGTCGAGTTCGATGATCTTGCGCTGCATGATCTCGTTTTCGGCCTCGAGAATCAGCCGTGCGTAGTAGATCTCGTTTTCCATGCTCACGATCACCGCCCGCGCAACCTTGGCGCCAAAACCCTCCAAGGTGTGCAGATACAAATCATGGGTCAGGGGTCGCGGGGGAAGTTGGCCGCCGAGCGATGCATTGATCGATACGCCCACTGCGGGATCGATGTAGAAAACAATGGCTTTCGCGCCATCGCCCAAGAATACCGCACAGCCCGCCTGGGTGGGCAGGAGCGCGATCGGTTCAACCCGGACGAGGTCTGGCATTGCATCGAGCATTCCTTGCAACGCCTGTCTTTCCAAGCCGAAAAACAACCCGCTGCGGGACATTTGCGCGCGTTCGTTTATCCAAAAATACCGCCGATTTCGCGAAAGAATCATGAAAAATGGATAAAAGCCCCTTTGGGATTCAGCCACTTGCATGGGGCGGCGCCAAAAAAGCGAAAAAACTTTTCAAAATGGGTTGACGTGAGGGGGGTCGGGCACCTAGCTTCGCGGGCCGCCACAACGGAGGGCGGCCGAGAGACAGAACGTCGATCGCGGTGGAGACCACCCGATCGGCTTTTTAGTCC
>JBFEQB010000111.1:0-4979 GCA_041549835.1 Luteolibacter sp.
CACGGCGACCAGATCGATCAGTTCCTTGAGATCAAGATCGGCTTGCCGCGTCTTGAGGAGCGCATGGCCGAGTTTAAAAACCACTCCGGCGGCGCAAAGATAGGTGAAATCACTGCCGCATTTCGGGTTTACCAGCGCGCAACAGTCCGGACGTTCCCCGGGAATGGGTTCATGGTGATCCACGATCAGCACCTCCACGCCCTCCGCTTTAAGGGCGGCGACTTCGGGAATTGAAACCGTGCCGCAATCCACCGTAACCAGAAGATCGGGTTTCGGCCCTTCGGTCATGCAACGCGCGAGCGCCGCCGTGCTCAGGCCGTATCCCTCCGGTCCACGCCGTGGGATGAAGTGCCGGGGGGCCAAACCGTAAGCCATCAGAATCTTCTGCATCAGGGTGATCGAAGCCACGCCATCGACGTCATAATCGCCGTAAATGCAGATCTTTTCCCCCCGGTCAGCAGCGAGCAGAATTCGCTCCACTGCTGGCCGCATGTCCGGGATCAGGAACGGATCGGCCAAATCCCTCAGGCGTGGGCGGAGATAACCCTCGAGAGTCACCCCTTCGGGAAGCCCCCGCTGGCGGATCAGGTGTTCGAGAATGGGTGGAAACGAACGAGGCGAACCATTTTCCTGATTTTGAAACGGTTCGCCACGCGGAATCCATCTGAATGGCTGGGCTCGCATGAAGGGTGCTCCGGACCCTAGGGATGGATCCCGGGTTGGTTCAAGATCCGAAACAAAAACGACGCATTTCGACCCGCTGCGACAGTTTGGCCGGATCAAACCGTGTCATTTTGTCGCGATCCCACCCAATCCTACGAATCAAGACGATGCGCAATCAAACACAACCCAATGAAGGGCAATGCTTTGCGCACTAGCCCAGATCGCTTGGCACAATCCCTGCGATACCATTTCCCGTAAAGCAACGCCCACCAAGCAACACTGAAAGGAAACCAATTTATGTCCAAAATCCTCGGAATCGACCTCGGCACCACCAACTCCTGCATGGCCGTCATGGAAGGCGGTGAGCCCACCGTGCTTGAAAACTCGGAAGGTGCCCGCACCACCCCTTCGGTGGTGGCTTTTGCCAAAAACGGCGAGCGCCTCGTCGGCCAAGCCGCCAAGCGCCAGGCCGTCACCAACCCGAAAAACACCATCTTCTCCTCCAAGCGCCTGATCGGCCGCAAATTCGCCGAACTCACCGACGCCGACAAGCGCATGCCCTACAAGATCGTCGCCGCCTCCAATGGCGACGCCCACATCGAGGTGGAAGTCGCCGGTGAAGCCAAGACCTTCTCGCCGCAGGAAATCGCCGCGATGATCCTCGGCAAACTCAAGGCCGATGCCGAAGCGAAACTCGGCGAGTCCATCAAACAGGCCGTCATCACCGTGCCCGCCTATTTCAACGACTCCCAGCGCAACGCCACCAAGGCTGCTGGCGAAATCGCCGGCCTTGAGGTGCTCCGCATCATCAACGAGCCCACCGCCGCCGCCCTCGCCTACGGCCTCGACAAGAAGTCCGATGAAAAAATCGCCGTCTATGACCTTGGCGGCGGCACCTTCGACATCTCGGTGCTCGAAATCGGTGACGGCGTCTTCGAAGTGCTCGCCACCGATGGCGACACCCAGCTCGGCGGAGACGATTGGGACAACGCCCTCATCCAATGGATCGTCGGCGAGTTCAAAAAGGATCAGGGCATCGACCTCTCAAGCCAGCCGGACGCGCTCCAGCGCATCAAGGAAGAGGCGGAAAAAGCCAAGATCGCCCTTTCCTCCACCCAGTCCTATGACATCAGCCTGCCCTTCATCACGGCGGACTCCACCGGACCGAAGCACATCCAGCTCTCACTCTCCCGTTCGAAACTCGAACAACTCACCGACTCGCTCTTCGAGCGCACCAAGAAGCCCGTTAGGGATTGCCTCAAGGAAGCCGGCGTCTCCACCTCTGACATCAACGAACTCGTGCTCGTGGGCGGCATGACCCGCATGCCCAAAGTCGTCGAAGTCGCCCGCGACCTCGCCGGCCAGACCCCGCACCAAGGCGTCAACCCGGACGAAGTCGTCGCCATCGGCGCCTCCATCCAGGGCGGCGTGCTCCGCGGCGATGTGAAGGACGTGCTTCTGCTGGACGTCACTCCGCTCACCCTCTCCATCGAAACCGAAGGCTCGCGTGCCACCTCGATGATCGAGCGCAACACCACCATCCCGGCCAAGAAGTCGCAGGTCTTCTCCACCGCCTCCGACAACCAGCCGGCCGTGGACATCCGCATCTGCCAGGGCGAGCGCCCGATGTTCTCCGACAACAAACTGCTCGGAAACTTCAAACTCGATGGCATCGCCCCCGCCCGCCGCGGCGAACCGCAGATCGAAGTCACCTTCGACATCGACGCCAACGGCATCCTCCACGTTTCCGCCAAGGACAAGCAGTCCGGCAAGGAGCAGAAAATCTCGATCCAAGGCTCCTCCGGCCTCTCCAAGGAAGAGATCGAAAAAGCCAAACAGGAAGCCGAAGCTCACGCTGACGAAGACCAGAAGCGTGTCGAAAAAGTCGACGCCAAGAACAAGGCCGAAAACCTCGTCTTCTCCGTCGAAAAACAACTCGCCGAACTCGGCGACAACGCCCCGACCGAGCTCAAGGAAATGCTCAACGGCAAGATCCAGGCCGTCAAAGACGCCATCTCCAGCGACGACGTGACGCAAATCAACAGCGCCACCACCGAACTCGAAAACTCGCTACAAGCCCTCGCCGAAGCCGCTCAACAAGCTGGCGCTGGCGCCGCCCAACCCGACGTCGAGCCCGCCGATGACGACACCGCCGAATCCGGCGAACCCAAGCAGGCCAAAGGCAAGGTCGTCGATGCCGAAGTCGTCGATTGATCCATCGTGGTGGCGATCACGGATCGCCGCACACCTCTCCTGAAACAAATTTCCATGCCGCCAGTGCGGCGTGGCCTCTCACACCAAACCACAAACCACAAACATACAACACTATGGCTAACATCAAACCACTCGGACAACGCGTCCTCGTCAAGCGCATCGAAGCCGATGCCATCAGCGCCGGCGGCATCGTCCTTCCGGACACCGCCAAGGAAAAACCCCAGGAAGCCGAAGTCCTCAGCCTCGGCACCGGCGGCAAGGATGACAACGGCAAGGACATCGAGTTCTCCGTCAAGGTCGGCGACAAGGTTCTCATCTCCAAGTATGGCGGCACCGAAGTCAAAGTCGATGGCGAGGAAGTCATCATCCTCAACGAATCCGACATCCTCGGCATTGTCGGCTGAAGCCGCCGATGGCGGAGTTATTCGTTATGGGTTGAAGGTTATTGGGAAATCCCAGAACCGCGACTGAAACGACGCTCCGTCTCTTCCACAAATAACCAACAACAAATAACTTTTAACTAACATCATGGCCAAACAATTGCAATTCGATGAAGCCGCCCGCCAAGCCCTCCTGCGCGGTGTGGAAAAACTCGCCCGCGCCGTCAAGGCAACCCTCGGACCGGCCGGTCGCAACGTCATCCTCGACAAGAAGTTCGGCTCGCCGACCATCACCAAGGACGGCGTTTCCGTTGCCAAGGAAATCGAACTGGAAGACCCGTATGAAAACATGGGCGCCCAGCTGATCCGCGAGGTTTCCTCCAAGACCTCGGACATCGCCGGTGACGGCACCACCACCGCCACCGTGCTTGCCGAGGCCATCTACAAGGAAGGCCTTCGCAACGTGACCGCCGGTGCCAACCCGATCTCGCTCCAACGCGGCATCATGAAGGCCACCGAAGCGATCGTCGCCCAGCTCAAGGAACTCTCGAAAACCGTCTCCGACGCCAAGGAAATCGCCCAGGTCGCCTCGATCTCCGCGAACTCCGACACGGAAATCGGCGACATCATCGCCGACGCCATGGACAAAGTCGGCAAGGACGGCACCATCACCGTGGAAGAAGCCAAGGGCATCGAAACCACCCTCGAAGTGGTCGAAGGCATGCAGTTCGACAAGGGCTACCTCAGCCCCTACTTCGTGACCAATCCTGACAGCATGGAAGTGCTGCTTGAGAACGCCTACATCCTCATCAACGAGAAGAAGATCTCGTCTCTCAAGGATATGCTTCCGCTGCTTGAAAAAGTCGCCAAGACCAGCCGTCCGCTGCTCATCATCGCGGAGGACGTCGAAGGTGAAGCCCTCGCGACTCTCGTCGTGAACAAGCTGCGCGGCATCCTCAACATCGCCGCCGTCAAGGCTCCTGGTTTCGGTGATCGCCGCAAGGCCATGCTCGAAGACATCGCCATCCTCACCGGTGGCCGCGTCATCACCGAAGACCTCGGCATCAAGCTCGAAACCGTCGATCTCAGCGACCTCGGCGAAGCCAAGCGCCTCACCATCAGCAAGGAAAACACCGTCATCGTTGAAGGCGGCGGCACATCTGAAGCCATCACCGGCCGCGTGAACCAAATCCGCCGCCAGATCGAGGAAACCACCAGCGATTACGACCGCGAGAAGCTTCAGGAGCGCCTCGCCAAGCTCGCCGGCGGCGTGGCCGTCATCAACGTCGGTGCCGCCACGGAAACCGAAATGAAGGAGAAGAAAGCCCGCGTCGAAGACGCCCTCCACGCGACCCGTGCGGCCGTTGAAGAAGGCATCGTCGCCGGCGGTGGCACCGCGCTCATCCGCGCCCAGGCCGCCATCGGTGACCTTGGACTCAAGGGTGACGAAAAGACCGGTTCCGGAATCGTGGCCCGCGCCGTCGAAGCCCCGCTCCGCCAGCTCGTCGCCAACGCCGGCCGCGAAGCCGCGCTCATCGTCGAGCACGTCAAGAAGGGCAAGGGCGCTGAAGGCTACAACGTCGCGTCCGACAAGTTCGAGGACCTCATCGCCTCCGGTGTGGTCGATCCGACCAAGGTCACCCGCACCGCCTTGCAAAACGCGGCCTCCATCTCCGGCCTCCTGCTCACCACCGAGTGCCTCATCACCGACCTCCCGGAAAA
>JBFEQB010000112.1:0-4962 GCA_041549835.1 Luteolibacter sp.
CCCGCTCACGCCGCGAATGGGAGCCACGGCACAAGCCCCAGGGACATTAATCCCAAGATCCCGCCACTTCCGCCGTTCTAACGGAACCATGGTTTCAAGAATCCTCATGCCATTCCTTGCCGCGGCACTTCTTGCGGACGCGGCTCCGCGTACATGGACTAGCGCCGATGCCAGCCGCTCGGTGGACGGCGAGTTTGTCAGCCGCGGCACCGCGGACGTCACGATCCGGCGCTCCAGCGACCGCAAACAGGTCACCATCCCCCTCGACCAGCTCCACCCGGACGACCGCAACTGGCTCAATGCCCGGCACCCCCTTCCCGGCAGCGAGGCCCCTCCCCCATCCGGCGTTTTCGACCAACTCGCCTTCGGCGACAACCGGGCGGAGGTTCTCGAAAAACTCAAAGCCAGCGAGATCGTCGAGATGCCCCTCAAGGAAACCTTTCTCGGCCGGGTGGGCATGAACGGCGTGTTCCATACCCGGAAAAAGATCGGCGGCCTCGAGGCTGTGCTCTACTTCGATTGGGATGATGCCGGCGGCCTCAAGGAAATCACCCTGCACACCACTCCGCTACCCGCCAGCGCCCTTCACGATCGACTGGTCCCCTGCTGGAAGGAACTGACCGGACTTCTCACCACCCTCCACGGCAACCCCGTCAACGCCAAACCCGAGCTCGACATCGCCCCTCTCGAGGATGGAGCCATGATCGCCACCCACCTCTGGAAACTCGAAAAATCCCACTCCGCCATGCTCGGAGCCTCCCGCGTGGGCGATCGGTATCAAGTCGCCGTCCGCTTCACCACCGAGGACATCCAACCGGTCATCATCCCGGCTGGCGCCGCCCCCGGGAACGCCGACGTC
Organism: Luteolibacter sp.; assembly: GCA_041549835.1. Taxonomy (GTDB): domain Bacteria; phylum Verrucomicrobiota; class Verrucomicrobiia; order Verrucomicrobiales; family Akkermansiaceae; genus Luteolibacter. The sequence goes on from JBFEQB010000112.1 coordinate 860, forward strand.
CCCGTCGGCAGGTGATCCCCGGGAGCACCGGTGCCCCCGTCGGCACGGCGAGTGAGATGTCAACGCACGTCGTCCATGGCTTTCCCGTTCTCCTGCCGACGGGGACGTCGGCGCTCCTGGGGGCATCTTCGTGTGGACCGGAAATACGCGTTTCACCAAACGAACCCATTTGAAACACCTGCAATTTCCCCCGACCATTCCCTCCATCCTTGAAAACCTCCTCTTAAAAACGACACTCCACCCATGGCTGAGCCGGATCTCTTCTCCCTGTCCGAATCCAAAAATCCGGAAGCCCGCATCCACGAACTGCGCGCCCGGATCCGCCACCACGACGAGCTCTACTACAACCAGGCCGCTCCCGAAATCTCCGACGCGGATTACGACCAACTTTTCCGCGAACTCGAGGACCTTGAGAAGCAACACCCGGAACTCGACGATCCTAACTCCCCCACCAAACGCGTCGGAGGCAAACCCATCGAGGGCTTCAAACAAGTCCGCCACAAGGTCCCCATGCTCTCCATCGACGACGTCTTCGAGCTTAGTGCTGAGGCCGCAAAGAAGCTCAAAGACGACGAGGTCGCAAGAGTGGGCGGCAGATGTCCGGAACACGAACTATTGATGTTCTACCTGCGCCTCCGCAAAAACCTCGGCCGCAAGGACATCACCGTCACCGTCGAGCCCAAGATCGACGGCGTCGCCGTCTCGCTCCTCTATCAGCACGGGAAACTGAAAGTCGCCGCCACCCGCGGCGACGGCACCACCGGCGACGACATCACCCACAACGTCCGCACCATCCGCTGCATCCCCCTCGATCTTCATTCCTCATCCAACATCCAACATCCAACATTCAAAATTCCAGCAACGCTGGAGGTCCGCGGCGAGATCTTCATGCCCAATGAAGCCTTCGCCGCCATGAACGCCGAACGCGACGAGGCCGGCCTGCCCACCTTCGCCAACCCCCGCAACGCCACCGCCGGAACCCTCAAGCAGCTCGACCCCAAGATCGTCGCCAAGCGCCCGCTCGCCTTCCTCGCCCACGGCCTCGGCGCCTATGACGGCGAACCGCTCGCAACCGAACACGACTTCCACCGCCTGCTGGACCAACTCGGCATCCCGCGCAATAACCCGGTCATCACCGCCGGCAACCTCGAGGCGGTGCTCGAAGCCGTCGCCTACATCAACACTCACCGCCACGATCTCGACTACGGCACCGACGGCGCCGTCATCAAGGTGCTCGACCGCGCGGAGCGCGAAAAACTCGGCTTCACCTCGCGCGCGCCGCGCTGGGCCGCCGCCTACAAGTTCCTCCCCGAACAACAGGAAACCACCCTCAACGACATCACCATCCAGGTCGGCCGCACCGGTGTCCTCACTCCCGTTGCCGAGCTCTCGCCCGTGCTCATCTCCGGCTCCACGGTTTCCCGCGCCACCCTCCACAATCAGGACGAGATCGACCGCAAGGACATCCGCATCGGCGACACCGTGCTCGTCGAAAAGGCCGGCGAGATCATCCCCGCCATCGCCAAGGTGATCCGCCATGCGGAGAAAAGCGCTCCGTTTTCCCTCTTCGATCATGTCGGCGGCAAATGCCCGTCCTGCAGCGGACCGATCGCCCAGGAAGAAGGCTTCGTCGCCTGGCGCTGCACCAATTTCCAGTGCCCCGCCCAGGCCGTCACCCGCATCTCCCACTTCGCCTCACGCAAAGCGCTCGACATCGAAGGTCTCGGTGAAACCGTCGCCGACGCCCTCGTCCGCCACGAGTTATGCCATAACCCGCTCGACCTCTTCGACCTCACCGAAGACACACTCGCCAACCTCAACCTCGGCACCGCCGGCGCGCCCCGCCGCTTCGGTGAAAAGAACGCCGCCAAAGTCCTCGCCGCACTCGAGGAAGCCAAAACCAAACCCCTCAACCGCTGGCTCTTCGCCATGGGCATCCGCCAGCTCGGCGAAGCCGCCGCAAAGGAACTCTCCCGCCTCCACAAGGACCTCACCGAACTCGCGACGTCGCCCATCCTCGCCGAGCTCCTCAAGGACACCCGCGCCACCGCCAAGAAACAAAACGAGTTTCTAACTCAATACGCCATCACCGGCGACGTCGGCCCGTCCGTCGCGGAAACCATCACCTCGTTCTTTTCATCCGAAGCCGGCAAGCACGTGCTCTCGCGCCTCTCGGATCTCGGCATCCATCCGACTTCCGACAACTATCTCCCCATCGCCGCCGAGGCTGACCTGTCAACCCTGCCGCTCGCCGGCAAAACCTTCGTCATCACCGGCACCCTCAGCATGGACCGCGACGACGTGAAAGCCCTCATCGAGAGCAAGGGAGGCAAGGTCAGCGGCTCGGTTTCCTCAAAAACGAGTTACGTCCTCGCCGGCGAAGGCGGCGGTTCCAAACGCGACAAGGCCGAGAAACTCGGTGTCCCGATCATCAGTCAGGAAGACCTACAGGCCATGATTTGACCGGCAGCGCGGATTCACCCCCCCATTTCCACACGCTCTCTCTGCGGATCGGAAAACGGCGTTCCCCCGGGCCGTCCGGGCGCGGCTGAAAACAAGCGTTTGCTGCCGGGTCACGGGCAGGACGGCGTTCGTTTTCCTTGCCCGCAACCAACCTGCGGGCCACTCTCCGCGCGTGGTGGAAGAATTCGAACATGACACGGCGGGTGAACTCCTCCGGGCCCTGGATTTGTCCGACGCCTCGGCGGTGCTGAATGCAGCCGGGGATCTCCACTACGCCGACCTCGCGGGTCTCTACGAGAACCTTGACGACGAAAAGCGCGACCTGCTGGTCAAAACCATCGGTCCGGAACTCGCCACCGACATGGTGGCCGAACTGCCGGACACCCTGATCGAGGACGCGCTCAATCACTTCAAGCCCGCCCAGCTCCGGGTTCTGCTAGGCAACCTTTCCGACGATGACCGCGTGGACGTGTTCCAGGTGGTCAGCGAGCAGGCGCAGGTCCGGTTCTTCAGCCTGCTCGGGCCGCGCGACAAGGAACTCACCCGCAACCTGCTCAAATACGAGGAGGACACCGCGGGCGGCCGGATGACCACCCGGATCGGCCGCATCACCGCGGACATGACGGTGAAACAGGCGATCGCCGTGCTGCGCCGCGACCGTGAGGACACCGAAACGCTCGCACGGATTTTCGTGGTCGACGAACAAGGTCGGCTGGTCGGAAAGATCCGCCTGCGCGACCTCGCGTTCAGCACCTGGGACACGCCCATCGGAGACATCATGGAAGAGGCGGGCGAATACGTGCTCGCCACCGCCGACCAGGAGGGAGCGGCCCGCATGCTCTCGAAATACGACCTCGTCGTGCTGCCAGTGGTGGACGAGTTCCACCATTTGTTAGGCGTGCTGACCTACGATGACGCGATGGAGATCCTCCAGGAGGAATCCACCGAGGACATCGAGAAACTCGCGGCCATCAGCGGCGAGCAATCCGAGATCTCCTACCTCAACACCACGGTGGGCATGCACTACCGCCGCCGTGTGGCCTGGCTTGTCGGGCTGGCATTCGTCTCGATCGGCTCCGGCTACGTGATGTTCCGCTTCAGCCAGATCCTGGAGCAGGCATTCGTGCTTTCGCTGTTTCTTCCCATGGTGGTGGCTGCAGGGGGCAACTCCGGCGGTCAGGCCGCCACCATGGTCATCCGCGCCATGGCCTTGGGTGAAATCAGCACCGGCAACGCCCTGCGCATCGCCTGGAAAGAGGCGCGCACCGGGCTGTTCCTGGGGCTCTCGCTCGGTGTCGCGATCTCCGCGTTCATTTCCCTGATCCTGCCGCACCTGCAACAGGGAACCGGCGCCGGATTCGATTTCCCCCACCTGGCATTCGCCGTGGCGGCAGCGCTCACGGTGCAGGTCCTGTCAGCCACCGTGCTCGGTGCCTTGCTGCCCATCTGCGCCCGCGCGGTCAACTTGGATCCCGCCGTCGTTTCCTCCCCTTCCCTCGCCTCCACCGTCGATGTCTCCGGCATGTTGATCTACTTCACCATCGCGGGCTCGATCCTCAACCTGTATTGAGATCGCGCGCGCAACCGACAACGGAATTCCGGAACTGGAAATCACCAACGATACCGATGCCGACTCCCGG
>JBFEQB010000113.1:0-4788 GCA_041549835.1 Luteolibacter sp.
CCGGAGGAATCCGAACGCATCTTCGGCGCGTTACTCTGCGGGCGCAATGTCAGGTTCACCGTGAAAAACGGAGTCTGCCGCATTCTGGACGTCCCGGAATCCACGGGAAATCCCGCTCTGCCATAACTTCTCATCGGGACACACCGACGGAATGCTTGCGGGAGAAGCGGAGGAAACCAATTGCCACATCGCACTCATCCTTGCAGAAACTGGTGAATGGTTAGATAAAGGCAAGTTCCACAACGCCGCCCAAGGTCATGCCTGCTTTCAGCAGTGGCTGATTTCAAAGACCAACCCGAGATTGCCCGCATGGGGAAGAAATCGCCGATGCACTTGAAGAGCGCGCAAACCCCGGAACCGTCATTTGCCGGCATCGGGCACGGCTGAGGCAAACAAGTGGTCCAGATCCTCTGCGGTGAACTCATCGAGCGGCCGGAACGACTTCGAGCCGACGTATTCCCGCAAGCGCCCGCGCAGGCACTTCACCGCCATAGTCCGCGCATATCTAACCGTCGCTCTTCCTACAGTCGGTCGGCAGATAGAGGGCGGAATGGACATCGGTCGCCTAGATCTTTTGCCAAAAGTTCTTACCGAAAAGGCCGGAGCGGTGAAAGCCCTCCCGCACAGCGGCACAAATTGCAAAGCCTAATCCATCTCCGCTTCGGTAAGAACTTTTGGCAAACGGTCTAATGGTCGGGCAAGACCGTTTTGACCCATCTGCCCGGGACAGGTGCATCGTTTGTCGCCGTCGCCAGCAACGGCGACATGGACTGGCGAATCGAAGTTCAAACTCCGTTTTCCTGCAACCAGTCGCCGCCCGTGATGCGTTGGCCCTCATCGACGGGCATCAGCCATTCCCAAATCCATGCCTGCATGGGGACACCGTAGGGCGTCCTTACCGTCGCGCGAATGCGGCGGTATTCATGCCCTTCGAAGGCATCGAGCACGCCCATATCCTCGGGATTCACTGAATAAATCTCTCCGGAAATCTCATCACCGGCGGGATCCACCACCAAGCCCGGATACCAATCGATCCGGTACAAGCGCCCGCGCAAAGTGCCGGACTCGACGAACTCCGCATCCGCCATCCGGAAATGATTCGAGCCGCCCAGGCGGAGCGTACCATAGACAAACACCAGTTCGCGGGAGTCCGTCATGACTGGATCTCACTGGCTGAGTCGGTGCCCGACTTCGTTGTCGAGCATCTGCTTGAGATCATCGAGACCCTCGCCGCTGTCCGCGGAAATCGGGAACACCTCAACTTTCGGGAAACGCTGGCGGAAGATCGTGAGATTCTCCGCGGCACCTTCGAGGTCCATTTTGTTGGCGATGACCTTCCATGGGAAGCGGGCGAGATCCTCGTCGTATTCCTTGATCTCGCGGCGGAGGATTTCCAAGTCGGAGATCGGATCGCGGCCTTCGCTGCCAGCCATGTCGAGCACGAAGAGCAGCACGCGGCAGCGGGTGATGTGGCGCAGGAATTCATGGCCGAGTCCGCGGTTTTCATGCGCACCTTCGATCAGACCAGGAATGTCCGCGATAGTGCAGCGGCGAAAGCTGGAAAACTCGACGACGCCCACGACCGGCTGGAGCGTGGTGAACGGATAAGACGCCACCTTCGGCTTGGCCGCCGAGAGCTTGCCGATGAGCGTGGATTTCCCAGCATTCGGAAATCCGATCAAACCGGCATCCGCAATGCGGCGCAGTTCCAGATAAAACACGCCGAGTTCGCCGGGCGTGCCAAGCGTGTGCTCGACGGGCGTGCGGTTGGTTGCGGTTTTGAAATTCCAGTTTCCTTGTCCAGGTTCGCCGCCCTTACAGAGCACGAATTCCTGACCCACCTCGGTAAGGTCCGCGATCGGGTCCATCTCGATGCCCTCCTCGCTGCGCTCGAACTCCACGGCCTCCTGAACGGTCGCGGCATTGGCGCGATAGACTACGGTGCCCGGCGGCACGCGACCGATGATGCGCTTGCCGCTCTTGCCGGTCTTGCGCCCGCCCGCGCCGTTCTTCCCGTCCTCGGCGATGAGTTTGGGGTCATAGTGATATTGGCGGAGATTGTCCGTCGAGGGATCGACGATCAGCACGACGTCGCCGCCGCCGCCGCCGTCACCGCCATCCGGACCGCCCTTCGGCACGTATTTTTCCCGGCGCCACGAAACAACGCCGTCGCCGCCGTCGCCCGCCTTGCCGAATATCCGGATGTGATCGATAAACATGGGCGCACCCTCGCCGGACCCGCCCCGGTGGTCAACGGCAATGGTGGAGGGGACGGCATTTGGCCCGGGCGGACTCCCGTTTTTCCTTTCGGTCGGGCGTCGTTGTGTTTCACTCGGCGCATGCAGCCCCGTCTCGCCCTACTCCTGATGATGCTGGCCCTCGCCTTGAGTCCGGCCGGTTTTGCCGCGGGAAAAAGGAGCACCAAGGCCACCGTTTCCTTCCACATGGAAACGGAGGGCTCCGACAATCCGAAGATGATCTTTCCGCAAATGGTCAACGGCCAGCAGCGGTTTTTCCGCCGGACCCCGGAGGTCAGCACCAAGGACATCGTCTCGTTCAGCCCGTTCCCGTCGGATGTCGGCGGTGACGATTACGGCGTCGTTTTCAAACTCAAGGCCAGTTCCTCCAACCGCCTTGCCGCCATCACCAATGTCAACCAAGGCCGCTGGATGATCGCCCAGGTCAACGGCCGCGCGGTGCACGGCCTGCTCATCGACAAGACCGTCAACGACGGCCTGCTCGTGGCATGGAAAGGCATCACGCTCGCCGATATCGCCACCCTTGACGAATCGCTGCCTCGCATCGGGGAGGAAGGGAAAAAGAAATAGCACCGATCCCCCGCACCATGCTCAGATTCCTCCTCTCCCTCGCGCTGGCTTGCTCCCTTCAGGCCGGGATCGATCTCCGCCTGCCCACCGAAAACCACTACCTTTTCACCGAAGAGCCCGATCGGTTCTACATGTATGTGGACCGGACCTTCGAGGGGGAAACCAGCAAACCATGGGAAGGCGGCAGCTTCGGCTTGGTGCGGAACTCGCGCCGCATCAACGACCAGGTGATCCAGACCAAGTTCCACGAGGGCATCGATATCCAACCCGTCAACCGCGACCGCGCCGGCAACCCTCTCGACCTCGTTTCCAGCATTGCCGACGGCCAGGTGGTGCACACCAGTCCGATCGCCGGGCGCAGTAACTACGGCCGATACGTCGTCATCCAACACACGTGGGAAAACTCACAGGTCTATTCGCTCTACGCACACCTCGCTGAGGTCACCTGCAAGCCCGGAGATCCTGTGAAAGCGGGCTCGGTTCTCGGCCGCATGGGCTACTCGGGGGCGGGCATCAACCGCACCCGTGCCCATGTCCACCTGGAACTCGCAATGTTGACGAGCCGCCGCTTCGATGAGTGGGCCAGGGGCATGATCAACCACCACGGCAACTACAATGGCATGAACCTCATCGGCTCGGATGTGGCCCGGTTCTTTCTTGAGCACAAGTCCAACCCCGAGCTGCGCTTCAGCGATTTCATCGCCTCCACCCCGGTTTATTTCAAGGTGGTCGCACCGTCCACCAAAGGCACCCCGGATTTTGTCACCCGCTATCCTTGGATTTGCCGGGGAAATCCGGACGATGCCGCATCATGGGAGATCAGCTTCAGCGCCACCGGGATGCCGGTGGCCTTCACACCGACCGACCGCCAGGTGGATGTTCCGATCGTCACCGCCATCCGCCCGTCCGCCATCCCCCACCGCTACCTCACGCGCAACCTGATCTCCGGCCAGGAAAACCGCGCCACCCTCACCACCGGCGGCAAACAACTCGTCGCCCTCCTGATGGACGATTTCCCCTCAGGGGTGGCCAAAGGCGAAACGTCGAAACGATAGGATTTTTCAGCTTCTCCGCATTGCAGATTTTTAGCATTTATCCATCCATGTCCGACTCCATTCTCGAAAAACTCGCCACCCTTGGCCTTGCTCTTCCCGCCGTCCCCGCACCCGTCGCCGCCTACGTGAACTACGTGCGCAGCGGCAACCTGCTCTTCCTCTCTGGCGGACTGCCCATCGATGGAGAAACCAAGATCATCGGCAAAGTCCCCACCGATGTCTCCGTTGATGAAGCCAAGGAAGGCGCGCGCATCATCATCCTCAACCGCCTCGCCGTAATCCAAGAAGCCATCGGTTCGCTCGACAAGGTGAAACAAATCGTCGCCCTTAACGGCTTCGTGAACTCCGATCCGGATTTTTACGGTCACCCGCAGGTCGTCAACGGTGCCTCCGAACTGCTCGTGGAAATCTTCGGCGACAAGGGCAAACACTCGCGCACCGCCCTCGGTGCCGCCGCGCTGCCGCTCAACGTAGCTGTCGAGATCAACCTCGTCGTCGAGGTGGAGGACTGATTTTTCGGCCACGGACCGCCGGATTCCATCACGCAGTCACGTATTCCCGCTCCCCGAGAGGCAGCTTGCAAGCCACGGAATCGAGAGTAGAGTCCGCATCCTGATGCGCGCCTCCCCCTTCGCTCTCGCCATTCTTTCGGCTCTGATCTTCACAAGGCCGGCTCCCGCTGCGGAAAGCCTTGCGGACTTGCTGTCCGACCCCGCCGTCCAACTCTCACGCCCGGCCGACCGCGCACGCGTCGTCGCCCGCATTCAGGAAATCGAGACCACGCGCAGCCAGAAGGCCCGCGCACGCGCAGCCGCCATGGGACTGCCGCTCCGCACCGTGCTGCCCAACGGCCGCATTCAGGAAATCGCCGCCTTCGATGGCGATCAACCGCTTTACCACACCAC
>JBFEQB010000114.1:0-4719 GCA_041549835.1 Luteolibacter sp.
AGCACCTACAACTCCTGCGGCACGATCCGCTGGAACGGCGGCGTGAGTTTCCCCATCCAGTCCGGCCACGGCTGCATCGGCTGTTCGGAAGCGAACTTCTGGGACAACGGGCCGTTCTATCAGCGATTGTCGAATCTCCCGGGTTTCGGCATCGAGTCCACCGCCGACAAGATTGGCATCGCCGCGGTCGGAGCCGCCGCCGCAGGTGCCGCGGCGCATGCGATCATGACCAACGTCCGCAAACGCCACGAAATCGGCGAGCAACCCGGTGAAGACGCCGAACAGGCCGACCAAGCCCAAAACCCCGAGCAAAACCCCTGACCCCCCGCCGCCATGAGTGAGAGAATTGTAGTGGACCCCGTCACCCGCATCGAAGGCCACCTGCGCATCGAGGCCGAGGTGAAGGATGGGAAAATCGTCGACGCCTGGAGCGCCGGAACCATGGTCCGCGGCCTTGAGATCATCCTCAAGGGCCGCGATCCCCGCGATGCCTGGGCGTTTGCCGAACGCGTCTGCGGCGTCTGCACCACCGTGCATGCGCTCGCCTCGGTGCGCTCGGTCGAGGATGCGCTGGACATCAAAATCCCGCCCAACGCGGAGTTGATCCGCAACATCATGTTCTGCACCCAGTATGTGCACGACCACGTGGTGCATTTCTATCACCTGCACGCGCTGGACTGGGTGGACGTCGTGAGCGCGCTCAAGGCGGACCCCACCGCCACCTCGCAACTGGCCCAAAAACTCTCGAAGTATCCCAAGAGCTCGCCGAACTATTTTGCCGAGCTGCAAAAGCGCCTGACGAAATTCGTCGAGAGCGGCCAGATGGGGATTTTCGCCAACGGCTACTGGGGGCATCCCGCCTACAAACTTCCGCCCGAAGCGAACCTGATGGCGGTGGCGCACTATCTGGAAGCCCTCGAGTGGCAGAAGGAAATCGTCCGCGTGCACACGGTCTTCGGCGGCAAGAACCCGCACCCGAACTACCTCGTCGGCGGCGCGCCCTGCTCGATCAATCTCGACGAAGCGAACGCGATCAACGCCGAGCGCCTCGCCTTTGTCGGCCAGACCCTGCAGCGCGCACTGGAGTTTGTGGAGCAGGTCTATCTTCCCGACGTCATGGCCGTTGCACCGTTCTACCTCGACTGGGCCGGCATCGGCGGCGGGTTGGAAAACTACCTGTGTTATGGCGATCTGCCGACCAACGGGTTTGCGGACATCTCGAGCTTCAAGTTTCCGCGCGGAGCTATCCTCGGCCGCAAGCTCGACGAGGTGCATGAAGTGGACCCGCGCGACGACACCGGCGTGCAGGAATTCATCGATCACTCGTGGTATGACTACTCCAGCGAGGGCGGCAAACACCCGTGGCAGGGTGAAACCAAGCTCAACTACTCCGGCCCGAAGCCGCCCTATGATCATCTCGATGTGGATGCGAAATACAGCTGGCTCAAGACTCCGCGCTGGAAGGGCCACGCCATGGAGGTCGGGCCGCTGGCCCGCATGCTCGTCGGCTACGCATCCGGCCAGTCCGAGATCAAGGAGGCGGTCACCGAAACCCTCGCCGCGCTCAATGCCGGGCCCGAGGTCCTGTTCTCCACGCTCGGCCGCACCGCGGCCCGCGCCATCGAGTCCCGCCTCGCCGCGCGCTGGGGCCTGGAGTTCTATCAACAACTCATCGCCAACATCAAGGCCGGCGACACCCGCACCTTCACCAAGGAGCGCTGGGAACCGTCCACCTGGCCGGCCGAAGCCCGCGGCGTCGGTTGCAGCGAGGCCCCGCGCGGCGCGCTCGCCCACTGGCTCGTCATCAAGGATAAGAAAATCGAGAACTATCAACTGGTGGTTCCCAGCACCTGGAACGCCTCGCCGCGCGATGGCAAGGGCCAGCGTTCCTCCTACGAAGCAGCGCTCATCGGCACCCCGGTGCACGATCCCCAGCAGCCGCTCGAAATCATCCGTACGATCCATTCGTTCGATCCCTGCCTGGCCTGCGCGGTCCACCTCTATGAGGACCAGAAGGAAATCGCCCGCCACGAACTGTTGGTGAAATAACCCCCTGCCGCCATGCAACGTTCGCACGATTTCCAACGGGTTTACGTCTGGGAGCAGCCGGTGCGCTGGTTTCATTGGATCAACGCGCTCTGCGTCGTGGCACTCGGCGTCACCGGGTGGCTCATCGCCCACCCGCCGGCGTTCATGCATGCGGGCGAGGCCTCGGACAGTTATTGGTTCGGCAAGGTGCGCTTTACGCATTTCCTCACCGCCTATGTGTTTCTCGCCAACTTCCTGTTCCGTCTCTACTGGGCGGTTGCCGGCAACAAATATGCGAACTGGCGCAACTTCTTCCCGATCTCGAAACGCCAGCTGCGGCAGGTCTGGGCCGTGCTCAAGGTGGACATCCTGCAATCGACGGACAAGCCGGTGCATGCGCTCGGGCACAACGCGGTGGCCTATTTCACCTACATGGGCACCGGCCTGCTGACGGTCTTCATGGTCATCTCGGGCTTCGCACTTTACGCGCCGATGAGCGAATCATGGTTCCCGCGGCTGTTCGACTGGGTGGTGCCGCTCTTCGGCAGCGAGCAGAACCTCCGGCTTTTCCACTACGCCGGGCTCTGGCTGTTTTCGGTCTTCATCGTGATTCATGTCTATCTGGTGTTCTATCACGACTATGTCGAGGGCCACGGCGTGCTCTCGTCGATCGTCGGCGGCTGGAAGTTCATGGAAAAGGGAAAGATCGAGGCAGAGAAAGCCAGTGGCATTTCCGAGTTTCCCCCGCGCCGGGCGGCTGCGCCGAAACCCGCGCCGGACTTGGCTCCGAAAATCCCGAAGCCCTGACCCGATGCCCGCGCTGATCGACAACACACTGGTGGGCGAAACCTCGGCGCAGTGGCGGCAAACACCCGGCCCGCTCGCCAAGTTGCTCGTGTTGGGCGTCGGTAACCTGCTCATGGGCGACGAAGGCGTGGGCGTCCATGTCCTGCGCCGGCTCGAACGGGAACCCCGGTCGCCGGACGTGCGGCTGCTCGACGGCGGCACCGGCGGCATCAACCTGTTGCTCGAATTCGACGGCGTCCGCGACATCGTGCTGATCGACGCCACGCGCGACGGACAGCCGGCCGGCACCATCACTTTCCTGCAACCCCGTTGCACCGACGAACTGCCGCGTGGACTCGGAGCCCATGATTTCGGATTGAAAGACCTATTCGCAGTGGCGGCCCTTCTGGACCGGACGCCAGCGCTCCATCTGTTCACCATCTCGGTGGAGGAAATCCGCCCGATGTGCATGGAACTCTCACCCGCCGTGGCGGAGGCCGTGCCTGAAGTGGCGGAATCCGTCCAAGCACTGGTCCGCAAACTCAGCGCCCCATGACACCGGACCTCACCATCCTCACGCTCAACGCCATGGCCGTGGCTTTCATCCACACGGTCATCGGCCCGGATCACTATGTGCCGTTCATCGTGATGGCCAAGGCCCGGAACTGGTCGTTCGCAAGGACCACATGGATCACCCTCGCCTGCGGGATCGGCCATGTGAGCAGCTCGGTAATACTCGGCCTGGCCGGTTACGCGGCCGGCGCCAGCTTGCGCCACCTCGAATGGATCGAGTCCTTCCGCGGCGAAGTTGCCGCATGGGCCTTGATTGGTTTCGGCGCGCTCTACGCCGCATGGGGCCTCTGGCGCTTGAAAAAAGCCGGCCCGGACGGCCACACCCACGATCACCTGATCCGCCTGCATTCCCATGACCACATCCACGATCCGAAAACCGGCGCCGAAATCAGCCTCACGCCATGGATTCTGTTCGCAATCTTCGTGTTCGGCCCCTGCGAGCCGCTGATTCCGCTCTTCATCTATCCGGCGGCGACCACCGGCTGGGTGGGCGCTTGCCTGGTGACGGCGGCATTCTCGGCGGTCACCATCGCATCGATGCTGGCACTCGTTCTTGCCGCCCGCTACGGCCTGAGCTGGCTGCCCACCCGGCGGATCGCCCGCTACAACCACGTGCTCGCCGGCAGCACCATCGCTCTCACCGGCTGCATGATCCAGTTCCTCGGGCTTTGAACCTCTCAGGCGAGCACCGCCTCCAGATCCTGCATGCTCCAGCCCGCCGCGTCCCCGCTGCCTTTCTCGTCGATCGCTGCGGCGAGCTCGCGTTTCTTCGCCTGCAGACGGACGACCTTTTCCTCGACCGTTCCCCGCGAGAGCAACCGATACACCGTCACCGGCCGAGTCTGCCCGATCCGGTGCGCGCGGTCGGTCGCCTGCGCTTCCGCCGCCGGATTCCACCATGGGTCGAAATGAATCACCGTGTCCGCCGCAGTCAAATTCAGGCCGTAACCACCCGCCTTGAGACTGATCAAAAACATCGGCGGACCGTCGGTGGCTTGGAACTTATCCACAAGTTGTTGACGGTTCCGGGTCTGGCCATCGAGCCGAAGACAGTCCCATCCGCGTTCCGAAACACATTTCTCGATTTCCAGCAACTGTTTCTGGAACTGACTGAACACCAGAACGCGGTGATTTCCACTCACAGCCTCTTCCAGTAATTCCAACAAGCGTTGGAGTTTCGCCGAGCGCCGCGCCACCAACAATTGCTTGAATCGCTCGCTTTCAAAAAGAGCCAGGTCGCAACACGCCTGCCGGAGCCGAAGCAGCGCGGTGAGCATCTGCATCCGGGCAGCACCGGGATTTCCGGAGTCCGCGATAACATCCACCCGCTTG
>JBFEQB010000115.1:0-4615 GCA_041549835.1 Luteolibacter sp.
CTCAATGCTCGCACGCCGACGACCCGCCCGGAAACACCACGCCGTTGGTGATCCGCACCTTGTCCCTACCCTCTAGGAAGCTGAGCAGGGCGTCCAGATCCATGCCCATCGCCGAGCAGGTGTGGAAGGTGACGGATTTTCCGAATCGCTCGTCCACGACTTCCATCAGTTGGCTCAGGCGGATGCCATCCGGATGCTGTGACACAAGGTCGATGATGTCGTGTCCGTGGATGGTTGTAGCGTCGGTCATGGGTGAGTGAGGTGTGAGTGGGTGCGAGCGGCGGTAAGTTGGGTGCCAGCAACGGGAAAAGCAAGACAGTGATGCCTGCGGGCCATGACCGTGGAGTGCCAGGCAAAAAGAACCCGGCGGAAACCGAAGCGCATGGGGGGAGATACTGGCTTCGGGTTCCACCGGGTTTCTGTTTCCGGGGGGATTGTCGTTCGCGATTTCCTTGGGGGGAGAGGATGCTCGCGGCAACAAGAAGACCTTATCCCTTTTCCGGCCATAGATGAATACCGTGAACGCGTGTGCGGGTTCGCGGAGATCAACCGGCTTCTCGTTTACTCATCTGAGCCGCTCTAGGTCATAGCGCCCGGTCCGGGCAGTTTGCTCGCCAGCAATGCCGAGAAAAAAACATCAGCAGCACTCCGTGGGCGATGACGCCTCCAAAGCGCGGCTCGGCATAGACCGGTGTGCAGTGGGTTATAGTCCCCGGTGACGTCAGCGAAGCCGGCGACCATTTCAACGGAGGGGGCTACCCATTGATCAGGGCAATGGCTTTCTTGGCAAATGCCTCACCCATGGCCTTGTAGCCGGCACTGCTGTAGTGCAGCCGATTGCTCGTTCCATTGAATTCATCCGTATCGACCCAATCACCCATCGGATCCTCTTCCGCCAACTTGACCTGCACGTCCCGCACCTTGGCCCAGTCGGGGAGTTTCTCGTTCTGAAGCCCGAAATCACTGATCCGCCCGAGCACGAAATACACATCGTCACGTTTGAGATCCTCTTTCAACTGGCCCAGCAAGCCTTGGAAGCTCTCTGCATACGCTGCCGAATAGCCCTCCATCGCGTCCCGCTCGCCCTGCATCCAGACAAAGGTCACCGACGCCAGCTTTTGCCCTTCGATTGCCGGTCGCACCTTTTTCATTAGTTGGTCATAGAGATGGCCGAATGGCTTTCTCACCTTGGGCTTCTTGCTGCCCTCGGGACACTTCCAGTCGCGATACCAATTGCGAATCGGAGAGCCATTTTGCGCATCCTTGACAACAATCACGCCCTCTTTTCCAAAAGCCTTCTCGACCTCCGGGATAAACGACCTTTCAGGCTTCAGCCCGTTCATGTTCGACTGTCCGGACAAAATGAACAAATGCTTCCCCGCGGCGACGGAGGCCAGTGGTGAGAACACCGTAAATAGCAGCAGGGAGAGAATCATGCGTGTCATGGAACGAGTCATGGAAGAAGAGGGTTGCCGGTTCAATATGGGAAAGGCTGGGCGGGCGGAACAAAATGCAATCTTGCGGAGCGACCGCAGGCCGTCAATCGGCATCAGGCTTTTGAGCAACTTTCCCCTGCCGCTCTTGCTGAGATTCACGGTGTGGGGTCTTTCCCTGAGGACCTTTGGTTGCAAGGATCCAACGGCCCTTCGCACGGCATAGATCAGTTCGCCGGTGGCCTCGTCCATGACCTGCGCCACCGGATCCTTCACCCCGGAAAAATTCACGACATCCGGATGCCCACTGGCCCCGCGGACGTGGTTGCCGAGGCCGACGATTCGGGTTTCGAGGGTGCCGGGTTCCTGGATTCCACCCCACCGGACGCGTATTTGGTCAGCTTGGGAGCACCGTGCCGCGAAGCGGGGGATGCTAAAACTGAGATTTCCCCGGCAAGAATGCCCGAAGCGATTGAGGAAAAGCGATTGCGGCCCGCTGAAATTTGAGGGCGAAGGGATGCACGTTGACCTTCGGACATGCATGAGAATTGCACAGAGCCACTTTTTCACCTAACCGGCAAAACTCGCAAACCCATTGAAAAATGGAGCCGGCTGTCGGACTCGAACCGACGGTTTCCCCATTGGACGTCAATGGGTTAGGTGACACGTTGTCACCGGATTCGTCACCCGACCTGCGCTTGCTGCTCCGGGTGGTCGAAAAATGGCCGTCGCTGAACGGATCGCTCAAGGTGGCGATTCTCGCAATCGTGGAGGGTTCTTCGGAGCGCTGAGGGATGGCCAGAAACAGAGCATCCCGCTCCGGGCGTTCCGGGGCGGAGGGATTTTCGGTCTTTGATCACGCAACACGGGAGGATGTCGGTCTGCCTCCGCGTCATGGGGATCTGCACCTTAGGAAGTCCTGCGATCATTTGCCCCTTTTTGACTTTGGAAATCGCGTCCGAGGGATGCCCACGCGCGAAGCGCGGGGCGCCCCGGACGCGGCCCCCTTGTCTATGGGCCATATTTCCAGCACCTCTGAAAATGAGAATGTTGCGATCAAACCCAAACCCTCGCAAACCGCGGTTCGGATTTGGGCAGAGGGTTCCCGCTGCGACTTCCCCGGCATCCAGTCGAGCAATCCAAAGCTGATACACTCGCCCCCTCCCAGGCGCGTGCCACGGGGCAAGATCGAGACCCTTTCGGGATCCTCGCGCCGGAATCTCAAACTAACCTTGCACACGATCACTTTCGAGGCGCTGGCCTACACGATGGCGCTCACACTTCCGGGCTGCACCGATGGCATTTCCGGGGCCTTCGCCAAGCGGCGTTTCATCATCCTGTGCAACCGCATGACGGCTTCCCGGATTCCCTCGATCATGCTCATCGGCATGATGTGGAAGCAGGAACTTCAAAAGCGCGGCGAGGTGCATTTCCACCTGGTGCTTTATGGCGTGACCGAAGAAAGCCGCAGGCCTGTGCAACGGTGGATTGCCGAGCAATGGAACGAGTTGATCTGCGCCAGCTCGTCAGCCGAGGACCGGGCGAATCATCTTTGGTGGCATCTTCGCGACGGCACCACGCGCTCCGGGCGTTACGATCCCAAGGCGGACAACATGCAGGAAATTCGCGACTTCGCCGGCTACTTCGCCAAATACCTCGGCAAGGACGAGAAAGCGCAAGTTGCCCGCGATCCCATTCCGGGCCGCTGGTGGGGCAAGGTCAACAAGCAGAACATCCCGTGGGCGGAAATGAAGGAGCTGGAACTACCTCCGCGGATGCGGATTCACTGTCAGCGGATCGCCCGCAAAATCCGGCAGAAGAAAGCGGATGACGCCAAACACCTCTGCGCCATGCGGGAATTGGGCCTCGTGCGCCTCTCCGGGCCGGACAAGGGACAAGCCATCTTCTCACGCTTCTTTCTCACCTGCGGGCAAGGGCGCAAGGGAACCGACTTCGGAAACTCCCTCCGCAAAATCTTCGAGGTCGAAGGCAAGAGCCTCGGCACCGTCAAATTCCCTGCCGCAATCAAGTTTGCCGCCGTGAAGTTGACCGGGAAGAGTGCCGTTTCCACGGGCAAGCGGATTCTTGAATACGCCCGGGATCGGTACCTTGAGGAACTCGAAAGGTGTCCATTCTAAGGACCGGCAATTCCCTGCGCCAGCATGAGGGCTACCATTTTTGAATTTCGCGTGTTCCAAAAAATCACGACTTCCGATCCTCGATATCAGTTGCCAAACGAATCCCGAACTCCACCCCATCAAAGAAATCAGCTACTTGAACCGTCATCCGCAACACGCTGATTACCAATACGTAAAAATCCGGATTCTTCAACCTTGCGGGAGCTAACCCTTTTCCCTAACGTCCTCCGCTGAACCAATACACTGTTCGGCACAGAAATATCATGAATCCCACGCCTGAGTCCCTCCTCAACTGTGAATACCGTAAGCGGAACTCGCATGACGACGAGCGCATCAAGTTCATCTCTCGGACCAAGTTCTGGTATAAGAAGAACGACGGAGAGTGGGACGAGCGGGACTATCGCCAATCCGAGGCAGGAATTGAACTCGATTGGGGTAACGGGAATGTCTATCTTTGCGTCTTCCTTAGTTCCAGTTCACAGTTCGTCGAGTTTGGAGCCGCGACGTCATACTGGGAGTTGGCCCAGAACCCCGCTCGGGAAGATCGCGGAAGCACTTCCTGAGTATCTTTCGTTACCGGCATAATTTCAATCACTACAAGAGGATGCCGACCTTCTATTGTTATTGGGATGCGGGACCTGCGCCAATCATGCTGCAGTCCGGGGGGCGTGTCTTGGAAGCTAGGGACCTGCACTCGGCCAAGGATGAGTGGGCGAGGATGCACTGCATGGATCCTGAGGTATACGGGATCGATGGCTTCGACTGGTGTAGTTTGGTCTTCGAGTTGCCGGCGAGTGAGGCAGGCGACAAACCGATCACAAAGTCGCAGCAACTCTTCTTGCAAGTCAGATTGCCCCAACCAGGAGAAGCGATACCGGCACTGAGTGAGCGGCAAGCATCTTCCATCATCGCCGAAGTAGAGAGACGCCGTTTCCCTTCTGAACAGCACAAGACCGTCGCGGCCTGGAGAATCTGGCGAGTGGCACACGCACCTTTTGCGGTTTTCACGACTGCACTGGCGGAGCTACTGGCCCGACCTAAGAC
>JBFEQB010000116.1:0-4573 GCA_041549835.1 Luteolibacter sp.
CGCGTCAACGTCGGCCTCATGTTAGATTGCGTCATCTGTATAATTGGGGTCAGGTCGCGCATTTCAACCATTTTGCTAAATTTCCCAATTCCCGGGCGGTGGACGAAACCAGATCCCGTGCCGTCTGCATTTTGTTGAAATGCATCTAACCCCATTCACGCGGAATCCATCAGAACCAGACCCTGACTGGTTCCACGAAAGCCAGGAGTGGAAACCCGAGGAAATCCATTTGGACGACGAGCGCATCCTGGTTCTTGAATCCACCTGACCCGCCCGCCGGGTTCAAAAAAACACCGCCGCCGAAAGAAATCTTGGCAAGGCGGTCTGTAAACCTACGCTCGCGGCGAATGAATTTTCCTCCGAAATCTCCAAACTTGGCCAAATCCCGGCGTCCAGCGAAGCACTCTTCCTTTCCGCGTTTCAGCTCTACCCAGACTCCCCTTCTCCCCGGCACCCCCCTTTCTCCCGCCCTCCGGTCCGGCCCAGCAGCTGGTTCATTAACCCCCGCCTGACAAACCAATGTCATCTAGCAGCGCCATGAGCCACGAAGCCGCCTATCGCAAGATCGCCCATGAGATGATCATGGCCGGAGTGAATGTAGCCGACCCGCGGCAATCGATCCGGGACAGTGTCAGGGTCGACGCTGAGACGCTGAGCGTGCGGGGCGACACCTTTGATTTGAAGGGATACGACCGGGTGCTGTTGTTCGGGGTGGGCAAGGCGGCGACGCCGATGTGCCAGGCATTCGAGCAGATCCTGAAACCCGACGACGGGTTGGTGATCACGAAGCTGGGCGAGGAGATCTGCATCGCCGAGGTGGAAAGCATCCCGGTGAAACGCGCCTACCACCCGGAGCCGCGTTCGGAGAATGCCGCCTACTCGCGCGAGATCCTCGACATGATCGACGGCATCGGTGATGGCGAGAAGGTGCTGGTGCTGCTGATGGTGTCGGGTGGTGGTTCGTCATTGTTTTCCTGCGCGCCGGAGAACGTCAGCATCGAGGACAAGTTCCGGCTCAACCAGTTGCTGATGAAATGCGGCGCGACGATCCACGACATCAACACCATCCGCAAGCACTGCTCGGACATCAAGGGCGGCAAGTTCGGCCAGCGGGTCGCCCGCAAGGGCGCCACGCTGGTTTCGTTGATCCTGTCCGACGTGGTCGGTGACGACCTCAGCGCGATCGCCTCCGGGCCGAGCTACAAGGACGACAGCACCTTTGAGGACGCGGTGCGCCTGATGAAGCAGTATGGCATCTGGGACGAGGCACCGGCATCGGTGCGTGCCCACATGGAGCGCGGGCTGCAGGATCCATCGCTCGAGCCGCCACGCGAGGTGCCAGCCGGCGTGTTCAATTACCTGATCGGCAACAACCTGGCGGCGCTGCAGGCCGCGAGGGCGGTCGCCGAGCGCGAGGGCTTCGCCACCACCATCCTCACCAGCCAGAACACCGGCGAGGCGAAGATCATCGCCAAGGCCTACATGGGCATCGCCAAGGAGATCCAGGATTCGGGAAACCCGCTGGCAGCGCCGGCGTGCCTGATCGTCGGTGGCGAGATGATCGTCACCTTCGACTGGGAGGACCGCAACGGCTTCGGCCCGACCCGCGAGTTCGTGCTCAGCTCGGCGCTTGAAATCCAGGGGCGCAAGAACCTCGTGGTTGCCGGCTGTGACTCCGACGGGGTCGACGGAGATGGCAAGTCCGGAGCGATCGCCGATGGCAACACGGTGGCCCGTGCGACGCTGGATCCGAGGCATTACCTCGACAAACACGATGCCGAGATCTTCTTCGACAGCTTGGGCGATTCGATCCAGTTCACCAGCATGACCAACGTCAACGACATCATCGTGATCCTGGTCGGTGACAAGGAATGAGGCGCGCCGACGGTCTGTTAGGCCCGGGTTAGGCCCGGATTTCCGGCGGGTTATCCTGCAAATCTTGCTGATTGCTGCGCGCTGTCTGAGAACCGTCCCGCAAGACTTGAGCTTCGCGGGTGGATCGAGACAGTGGGCGCATGAGCTCGCCTACACCCACTGTAATCAATCCGGACGGCGCCCTGCGTGTCGTCGTCACCAAGGAACTTCCCGGCACGCACTGGCAGGACATCCTGACGGCTGCGGGCTGCCGCATCGAAATCGCCCCCGGCACATCGATCCTCGATAAGGAGCAGGTCAAGGAGTTGATCGGTGACCGTTGCGACGGTGTGATCGGCCAGTTGACCGAGGCCTGGGACGGGGAGACGCTGGGGGCGCTGAAGGCAGCGGGCGGGCGGGCCTACAGCAACTATGCGGTGGGCTACAACAATGTGGATGTGGCGGCGGCGACGGCGCTGGGGCTGCCGGTGGGCAATACGCCCGGGGTGCTCACCGAGACGACCGCCGAGCTGGCGATCGCCCTGACCTTTGCGGCATCGCGGCGGATTGTCGAGGCCGACCGCTACATGCGCGGCGGCAAGTTCGAGGGCTGGCTTCCGACCTTGTTCATGGGGCAGATGTTCCATGGCAAGACGGTGGGCATCATCGGTGCGGGCCGGATTGGTGCCGCCTACGCGCGTATGATGGTGGAGGGCCACAAGATGAACCTCGTTTACTACGACTTGAATCGTAATGAAGAGCTGGAAAACTACATTGCCGATTATGCCGCGTTGCTCGAGAAGCACGGTGAGCAACCGGTGACCTGCAAGCGCTGCGGGACGATCGAGGAGTTGCTGGCGGAGGCCGACCTGGTGAGCCTGCACACGGTGCTCAGCGCCGAGACCAAGCACCTGATCAATGCCGAGCGGCTTGGGCTGATGAAGGACAACGCGATCCTGGTCAACAGCGCGCGCGGGCCGATCATCGATGAACAGGCGCTGGTCGCCCACTGCCGGTCACACCCCGACTTCCGGGTCGGGCTGGACGTGTTTGAGAACGAGCCGGCGATGGCACCGGGTTTGACTGAGCTCGATAACGTGGTGATCGTGCCACACATCGCCTCGGCCACGGTGTGGACGCGCGAGGGAATGGCATCTCTGGCGGCGGCGAACGTGGCGGCGATGCTGCAGGGCTATCCGGTGTGGGGCAGCGGCGACGTGCTGCCGTTCCTCGCAGGCGAGGTGCCGGCGGCGGCACCGAGCATCGTCAACGCGACCGAGCTCGGACTGGTTTGAACCAAAATTGACTGAATTGACCATGAACATTGCAGACCGCATCGCCCTGCTGGGCACCGAAACCGCATTCGCCGTCTCGGCCGAGGCGGCGGCATTTGCCGCCAAGGGCAACCACATCTATCCATTCCACCTCGGCGATATGAACCTGCCGACCCCGTCGACGGTGGTCGATGGGGCGATCAGGGCGATCCGCGACGGCAAGACCGGCTATTGTCCGAATGGCGGCATCCCGCAACTGCGCGAGGCACTCGCCGAGAACATCAGCGCCAGCCGCGGCGTGAGCTACGGGCCCGAGAATGTGGCGGTGCAGCCGGGCGGCAAGCCGGTGATCGGCAAGTTCATCCAGACTGTGATGAACCCCGGCGACGAGGTGCTCTATCCGAACCCGGGCTACCCGATCTACGAGTCCCAGATCGAATACCACGGCGGCAAGGCGCTGCCGTATGGCTACAAGGAAACCGCCGACGGGTTTGCGATCGACATCGACGGGATCAAGGCGGCGATCACGCCGAAGACGCGGATCCTGATCCTCAACGACCTGCAGAACCCGATCGGTGCGGAGGCGTCGCCCGAGGAGTTCGATCAGCTGGCGAAGATCGTGCGCGAGCATGACCTGATGGTGCTCTGCGATGAGGCTTACTTCGAGACCCGCTATGCGGGCAAGAGCCGGTCATTCGTCTCCCTGCCGGGGATGCAGGAGCGCTGCGTGATCCTCTACACGTTTTCAAAGAAGTATGCGATGACCGGCTGGCGGCTGGGTGCGGCGATCGGGCCGAAGCCGGTGATCGATGTGATCGCCAAGCTCAACGTCAATGACGAGTCGTGCTCGAACCACTTCGTCCAATACGGGGCGTTGGCCGGGCTGACCGGTGACGACACCGAGGTGAGGGAGATCCTGACGGTTCTGAAAACGCGTCGTGACGCCGCGGTCACATTGCTGAACTCGATCGAAGGGGTGTCGTGTGCCTGTCCGGAAGCGACGTTCTATCTGTTCCCGAACGTGACGGTGGCGATGCGCAACAAGGGGCAGCTGGATTACGATTTGTTCCGCAAGGACTGCCTCAAGGCGACCGGTGTCTCATTCTGCACGCGGCAGCATTTCGGGCGGGCGGTGCCGGGTGAGACCGAACGCTACATCCGCTTCGCCTACTCGGGCATTGATCTCGAGCAGATCGAGGAGGGGATCGGCAAATTGAAGCAGTTCCTCGAATCGTGAGCGAGCGCGGCAGCGGGTCCGTGGCCGCAGAAATGGCACAGTGATTCAGGGGCCATCGTCACGGGATATGGGGTCACCCCCCCCATTCACGCCTGCCCAGCGAGCACAAAAAAGCCAACGCCTGAAATCCGGCGTTGGCTTTTTCGATTCGGAAAAACGGACCTCAGTCGGCGGCCTTGGTCACGGCATCAATCAAGGCACCCATGGC
>JBFEQB010000117.1:0-4211 GCA_041549835.1 Luteolibacter sp.
CATCCTTTTTTTGATCGAGCCCCGGCCCTCGCCGGGGCCGTTTTTTTGGCAAGTCTTGGTTTGCTAGTCACTTCGTGTGGCAGGAAATCAGGAACGCCTGAGTGGGACTCTCCGGGTGAAAACGCTCCCGCTTCGGTCGGGATGGTCGCTCCGGTTGCCGCCGTCCCGGAGAAATCGGCGCCCACACCGCAGGCCGCTCCCACGAGCCCGCCGGCAGATTCCACTCGAAAAGAGAGCGCCGCCTACTCCGAGGGCCTTCGTTTCATCGGCTACAATCTGGAGAACTGGTTGACGATAGACCGCTACGTGGATCGCAAGACACTCAAGAAATCGCCCAAGCCGGTGGCTGAGAGAACCGCGGTCGTCCGGATTCTTGCGGCAAATGCGCCCGACGTGATCGGCATATGTGAAATCGGCTCGGCCGGAGATTTGGCCGAGTTCCAGGAATCCCTCAAGACGGCCGGCCTCGATCTGCCGCACTGGCATTACGGAGGTGGTGCCGATCCCGTCCGCCACCTCGGGTTTTTGTCCCGGTTTCCGATCACTTCGACCGCGAAACCCGCCGAGACCGGTTTCAAGCTGAACGGCCGAACCTTCGGCATCAACCGCGGGTTTCTCGATGCCTCCATCACGGCGGGCGGTAAGTCCTACCGATTCATCGGTGTCCATTTGAAATCCAAGCGGGAAGTCGAGGCAGTCGATCAGGAGCAAATGCGGATTCACGAGGCCCGATTGCTGCGCCGCCATGTGGATTCGATACTGCAGGCCGATGCCGACGCCCGCTTGATTGTTTATGGCGATTTCAATGACACCCGTCCGAGCAAGGCCTTCAAGGCGGTGACGGGAAGTTACAATGATCCCGGCTATCTAACCGCCATTCCGTTCAAGGACTCCCGCGGCGAGGCATGGACCCATTACTGGGAGCCGCACGATATCTACTCGCGGATCGACTTTGTCACCGTCTCCCGCGCGCTGCGTTCGGAAGTGGATTTCCGCGCATCCCAGATCATTGACGATCCGGGATGGAACGTCGCCTCCGATCATCGGCCGCTGCTAGCGGTTTTCAAATAGCCGACAGCACCTCGCTGAAGACCGTGAGCGTGTCGTCGAGATCCGCCTCGGTGTGGGCGAGGGAGAGGAACCCTGTTTCGTAGGCTGAGGGGGCGAGATAGACGCCCTTGTCGAGGCAACCCCAGAAGAACTTTTTGAAGAGCTCGAGGTCCTGCTTTATGACGTCCTTGACGTTGACGATCTCGCGGTCGGTGAAGAACAGGCAGAACATCGAGCCCACGCGGTTGATGCGGTGGGGAATGCCTTTTTCCGTCATCAGCGCGCGCAGGCCGGCTTCGAAGTGCGCGCCGAGTTGTTCGAGGCGGGGATAGCCGGAGGGTTTGCCGAGTTCGCGGAGCTGGGCGAGGCCGGCGGCCATGGCGAGCGGATTTCCGCTGAGCGTGCCTGCCTGATAGACCGGACCGATCGGGGCGAGCATGTCCATCACATCCGCACGACCGCCGAAGGCTCCGACCGGGAGGCCGCCGCCGATGACCTTGCCGAAACAACTGAGGTCGGGTGTCAGGTTTTCGAGGCCCTGCACGCCTGCCTTGCCGAGGCGGAAGCCGGTCATCACCTCGTCGAAGATGAGCAGCGCGCCGTATTTTCTCGTGATGGAGGAGAGCAAGTCGAGATAGCCGGGTTTCGGGAAAACGAGGCCCGCATTCGCGGGATAGGACTCCACGATGATTGCGGCAATCTCCTCCCCGCGCGCGGCAAAGAGTTTTTCCAGCGCCTCGGGATCGTTGTAGGGCAGGACGGCGGTCTTCTCCGCGAAGGCATTCGGCACGCCGGCGGAGTCCGGTTCACCATGGGTGAGCGCGCCCGAACCCGCGGCTACTAAAAGGGAATCGCTGTGGCCGTGGTAGCAGCCGTCGAATTTCACGATGCAGTCGCGCTTCGTGAAGCCGCGGGCAAGCCGGATGGCGGACATGGTCGCCTCAGTGCCGGACGAACACATGCGGACTTTTTGCACCGAGGGCACCCAGTCGCAGATGGTGCGGGCCATTTCCACCTCGAAGGGATTCGGGATGCCGAAGGAAATGCCGCTTTTGGCGACTTCATGGATGGTGTTGGTGATGACCATCGGCGCATGGCCGAGGATGTTCGGTCCCCACGAGCCGATGTAGTCGATGTAGGTCTTGCCATCGATGTCCTCGATCCGGCTACCAGCGGCGCGGCGGACGAAAAACGGCTCGCCGCCGACGTTGCGGAAGGCGCGGACCGGCGAATTGACGCCTCCCGGGATGAACTCCTTGGCGACTGCGAACATCTTCTGCGAAAGCGGACCGGGCGTGTGCATGCGCGGAATCTGAACCACAAACCGGCTCCGGCCAATCGTGAAGAATGGAATTTTCGCGGAATGGGCGGGTCGGTTTATTGAAACGGCCGGCAGGTGACGCCCTCGCAGACGGTGACCTCGGTTCCCTCGCCGGGGGTGAAGACCGCTCGCGGCAGGAACGAGCGGCGCAGGGTTTCTAGGACGGTGGGGTCCGCCTCCGCCGGGACCTGTAACTTCATCACGCCGCGTTCGTGGAGGTCCAGCGCCGCCAGCAAGAGCGGGGCGGCGAAGGTTTGCGTTTCCAGCACCCGTGCACCGGCGCGCAGCAGGGCTCCCGCGCGGGTTGTGTAGTCCGAGGCATCCAGCAGCACTGCGAGCTTGAGCAGGTTTTCAGCCGCCAGATGGTTGGGCGAGGGCTCGGCTCCGTCGTAATCCTCGCGGATCACCAGCAGGGTCTCGCCGGCGAGGCCGGGGCGCATGACGTAGCCGGACTGCGCCGCGTCCCAGAAACCGGCATCGAGTTTCTGTTGGAGTTCGCTCGCCCATTCGAGCCAACCCGCCTCCGGCGAAACGGTGTTAAGTTCGATCAACCCGGAAACGAGAAACACATAATCCGCGGGAAACGCCTCCGCATTCCCGCGGTGTCCGCGATACGAGCGGTAGAGGCGTTCGCCGTCCCATAACTCCTGTTTCAGAAACCCCGCCGCCTCGTTGGCCGCCGTCATCAGATCTTTCCGGGAGAACACGCGGCCGCCGCGGGCCAGTGCGCCGATGGTGAGGCCGTTCCATGCGGTCACGATCTTGTCGTCCCGGTGCGGCAGCGGACGTTTCATCCGCGCTTTCGAGAGAACCGAGGCTGCAGTTGCCAGGCGTTCGCGGATTTCACTCTCGGAACAATCAAACGTAACGGCAAGGTCCTGATCCGAAGTCGCGCGGAACAAGGTGTTCAATCCCTTCAGTTCGCCATGGGGATCGCTTTCCGGATGGGCGTTTCCCTCAGCCTCCACGCCGAAGGCCGTGCAGAAAATCGCGGCGTCGCGAGGCTCCAGCAAGGCAGGGATTTCCGATGCTTTCCATGTCCAGAACGCGCCTTCCTGTTTGTGCTCCGCATTCGCTGAAGGGAGGCTGTCCGCATCCTCGGCGGCATGAAAGGCCCCGCCGGAATCGCGCAGCGTTTCCAGCAAATAGCGGAAAATTCCCTCCGCCACCTCGCGGAACAGGGGCGTGGCGGATATCTGCCAGCCGTCGAGATAGGCCATCGCGAGTTGGGCCTGATCGTAGAGCATTTTCTCATAGTGCGGCACATGCCAGTAGCGGTCCACCGAGTAGCGGTGGAAACCGCCGCCCAGATGATCGTGCATGCCGCCGGCCGCCATCGCGCGCAGGGTGCGCTCGGTCATCTTCCATGCCGTCGCACCCTCATCGCTGTCCCTGCCGAAGCGTTTGCTGAGTTGCATCAACGCCCGCACCACCACCGGGCGCGGAAATTTCGGGGCGCCGCCGAAACCGCCCAGCTTGGGATCGAACATCGATTCGCAGCGATCCAGAAAATCCCCGAATGCTCTTGCATCCGGCAGCCCCCGCAAGGGTGAGGATTCATCCGCCTGCCGTTGCAGCTGTGCCATCGCCCCCTTGGCGCTGGTTTCCATCTTCTCTCGGTCGTCCCGCCACAAGCGTGCGAGTTCGTTGCAAACCCGCTGGAAGCTTGGCCGGCCATGGCCGTCCTCCGGCGGGAAATACGTGCCACCGAAGACCGGCCTGCCGTCGGGCGTGAGCCACACGCTCATCGGCCATCCGCCTTGACCGGTGGCGGCCTGAATGTATGCCATGTAGGTGGCGTCGATGTCCGGGCGCTCCTCGCGGTCCACCTTCACACAGA
>JBFEQB010000118.1:0-4182 GCA_041549835.1 Luteolibacter sp.
ATCGCCCGCAGGGCGAATCACCGCTTTGGGGAGAGCACACCGATTCCCGATGGTCAGTCCGTCCCAATCTCCCGGCACCCTGATTCTGGGCTTGCCGTGAAGACCTTGCGACCCCGTTTGGAAATCGACCTCCACCCCCAAAGCGGCGATTCCCGCCGCAGTCCAAAGTCTCTGCCTCTCACCAACAGGCGCTTGTTCCTCGCATCCGCGGCCACCCTTCCCGCCATGGCGTTGGCGGCTGACCGGAGTTCCTCCGGCACTCCCAACCCGCGCAACAAACGCGCCGTGCTCCCTCCCGGCGCGAAATCGCTCGCCCATTTCCAAAGCTGCTGCACCGCCTGCCACCTGTGTGTCGCCAACTGCCCGGACCAGGTGCTGCGGCCGTCCATCACCCAGCACGGACTCGCCGGATTCCTCCAACCCTATCAGGATTTCACGGTCGCGTTCTGTTCCTACAACTGCTCGAACTGTTCGCAAATTTGCCCCACCGGCGCGATCCAGCCACTCACCGTCGAGGAACGCCGCAGCGTGCGCACCGGCAAGGCGCATTTTTTCCAGGACCTCTGCGTCGTCAAAACCAAAGGCACTTCCTGCGGCGCTTGCAACGAACACTGCCCGACCCAGGCCGTCCACATGGTGCCATGGAAAAACGGTCTCACCATCCCCGAGGTCGACCCCGATCTTTGCGTCGGCTGCGGCGGTTGCGAATTCATCTGCCCGGTCCGCCCGGACAAGGCCATCGTCGTCGACGGACTCAAAGTCCACGAACGCGCGAAAGTCGTGCAACTCGGCCAGGAAAACACGGTCCGCGAAATGGAAGAAGAGTTTCCGTTTTGAAATTTCGTCCCACGAAATTGACAATTTGTGGGACAAAGCCTAGTTTTTCACCGTCAAACCAAACTCCCATGGCAGAAGGCATCAATGTTCGATTCGCAGGCACCCTGCAACAATTCATCCACCAGCGGGTTAGTGGTTCCGGTCTCTACAACTCGGCCAGCGAATACATCCGCGATTTGGTCCGTCGTGACTATGAGAAGGAAGAGGAAAGGAAATCCGAGTGCCTGCGCGAACAATTGAAAGTAGGCGCCATCGCTGACGAATCGGAATTCATACCGCTGGATGCCGACGAACTCCTCCAAAAAGCCAAAGCCCGCAAGACCCTCCATGCCAGCTAGGATTTTCGCCCCGGCGGAATCCAGATTACTCGATATCTGGGACTACACGTTGGAACGGTGGGGGCAAGAGCAGGCGGATCTCTATCTGCGGGATCTGATCAAGCACATCCACTCCCTTTCACAAGAACGACCGCACTGGCGTCACCTTGCGGACCCTGATCTGCCCGGAATCTGGTTCATCCGTCACCGTCACCACTACATTTTCTTCCGCGAATTGAGCCCGGGCTTGATCGGCGTCATTACCGTGCTTCATGAAAAAATGAACCTGCCTGCCCGAATCCGCGAGGACGCGGATCAAGCAGGAGAATCCACCGACTCGAATCGCTCATAGACACCATGCCAGCGCCAGCACTCCAAAACGAACGCCGCGCACGCGTCGAAACGATCCTGCGCGATTGCGCCAGCGTGTTGGTCGCCTGCTCCGGCGGGGTGGACAGCGTGTTGCTGGCCGCCGTCGCCGCGAGGGTCCTTGGAAAAAACGCCGTGGCCGCCACCGCCGTCTCGCCGAGTCTGGCCGCCGGCGAACTCGAGGACGCCCGCGCCGCCGCCAAGGCCGTGGGCATCCGCCATATCGAGGTGCCCACCAACGAGATCGACAATCCGGCCTATGCCGCCAACGCCTCGGACCGCTGCTTCCACTGCAAGGACACCGCCTACGGCACGTTCACAGCACTCGCCGCCCGTGAGGGAATCGCCGTCATCATCGATGGCACCAACGCCGATGACCGTGGCGATTTCCGCCCCGGCCGCCGCGCCGCGAAAGAGCACGGCGTCCGCAGCCCGCTCGCCGAAGCCGGCATGACCAAAGCGGAAATCCGCGACTGGGCGCGCGAACTCGGCCTCGCCGTCTGGGACAAGCCCGCCGCCGCCTGCCTCTCGTCACGCGTCCCCTACGGCTCACCCGTCACCGCGGAAAAACTCGCCCGCATCGACCAGGCGGAGTCCGCCCTCAAAGCCCTCGGTTTCCGCCAGTGCCGCGTCCGCGATCATGGCGGTGTCGCCCGCATCGAAGTGGACCCGGCACTCCTGCCAGGATTGTTAGAACTGCGCGAACAGGTCACCACGGCCATGAAACAAGCCGGCTTCGCCTATGTCTCGCTCGATCTCGAAGGCTTCCGCTCCGGCAGCATGAACGAGGTGATCCAAACCCAGGGAACCCATGACTGAGGAAAACCACAGCACACTTGATCCCGGACGGCTCCACCGTCAGGGGTTTCCGGAAATCGTCTATTGCCAGAGCAAGACCGCCGGACAGATCGTGGACAACCTGCGCGCCCTCGCCCAAGCGAACGGCCGGGCCTTCGGCACCCGCCTCCCGGCCGACCGCGCCGCCGAAGTCCTCGCGGCCTTGCCGGGCGCCCGGTATGACGCGCCCAGCCGCACCATTTTGTTAGGCGAACCGCTTGCCGGCGGAACCGCATCCGTGGCCGTGCTCTGCGCCGGCACTTCGGATCTGCCGGTGGCCATGGAAGCCGCGGCCACCCTCGCGTTCCTCGGCCACAAGGCATGCACATTCAACGACATCGGAGTGGCGGGCATCCACCGCCTGCACGACCGCATCGATGAAATCCGGACCGCGGACGCGGTCATCGTCGTCGCCGGAATGGAGGGGGCGCTGCCCAGCGTCGTCGGCGGACTGGTCTCCGCACCGGTCATCGCCGTGCCCACCAGCGTCGGCTACGGAGCCGCCTTCGAAGGCCTCGCCGCGTTGTTAGGTATGCTCAACTCCTGCGCCTCCGGACTTGTCGTCGTCAACATCGACAACGGCTTCGGCGCCGCGATGGCCGCCCACCGCATGCTTTCCTCCCTCAACTCTTCGCTCTAACCTCTCTGCTCTACCATGAAAACCGCCTACATCGACTGCATCGCGGGGGCCAGCGGCGACATGCTGCTCGGCGCGCTCATTGATGCCGGACTGCCCGCCGCCACGCTCGAAGCCGAACTCGCGAAACTCCACATCGACGACTTCCACCTGCATTTCAGCAAGGTGTCCAAAAACGGCTTCGGCGCGACCAAGGTGGACGTGCATGCCCACGACCACGCGCCGGAACGCCACCTCCGCGACATCCGCAGGATCGTGGAAAACTCGCAGGTCTCACAAACCGTCAAGGAGCGCGCGATGCGCGTGTTCACCCGCATCTGCGAGGTCGAGGGCGGCATCCACGGCATGTCCGTCGATGAGGTCCACCTCCACGAAGTCGGCGGCGTGGACGCCATCGTCGATGTGGTCGGTGTGCTGGCGGGTTTCGAGTTGTTGGGCATCGAACGCGTCGCCGTTTCCCCTCTGCCGATGGGCCGGGGATTCATCAAGGGCGCCCACGGACAGATCCCCCTGCCCGCCCCGGCGGCGATCGGCCTGCTCAAGGGCGTGCCGGTTCATGGCTCGCCCATCGACAAGGAACTCGTCACGCCCACCGGCGCGGCCCTGTTGGTCGAACTCGCCGACGCCTGGGGTCCGCTGCCAGCGATGACGCTGCGCGAGGTCGGCTACGGCGCGGGCACCCGCGACATGGTGATACCGAACGTGCTGCGCCTCATGTTAGGCGATTCTTCTCCCACCGGCCCGTGGCTCAGCGAAACCATCACCGTGCTCGAAACCCATCTCGACAACGACCGCGGCGAAACCATCGGCCACGCCTTCCAGAAACTGATGGCGGAAGGCGCGCTCGATGTCGTTTCCATCCCCGGCCAGATGAAAAAGGACCGTCCCGCGCATGTCGTCAAAGTGCTTGCGAAACCCGAGGACGCCGACCACTTGGAAAAAATCCTGTTCGAAGAAACCTCGACCCTCGGCATCCGCCGCAGCGACACCCGCCGCGACGCGCTGCACCGCCACTTCGAAACGGTGGACACCCGCTACGGCCCGATCCAGGTGAAGGTCGCCCAACTACCCGGCGGTTCCCTCCGCGCCACTCCCGAATACGAGGACTGCCGCAAGGCCGCGGAGCAACACGGGGTTTCCCTGCACACCGTCACCCATGAGGCGGAACACGCCGCCGCCCACAAG
>JBFEQB010000119.1:0-4135 GCA_041549835.1 Luteolibacter sp.
CGCACCACGGTCAATGCCGTGAGCAACACCAGTTGGACCACGGTGGGCCTCGGCCAGACCTACAACTCGGCGGTGATCGTCGCGACTCCGATCTATCCGACTGCAGGCCTGCCGCCGGTGGTGACCCGCATCACCAACGTGACGAGCACCGGCTTCGACCTCAGGATTGACCGGGCCGACGGGCTGACCGATCCGGTGAGCATCGATGTCTCGATCGTTGCGGTCGATGAGGGGGTTTACACCCAAGCTGCCGACGGTGTGACCATGGAGGCGGTGAAATACACCTCCACCATCACCGCCTACGGAGCTAACAACTGGACCGCGGAAGCCCGCAGTTATCAGAATGTCTACACCACGCCGGTGGTGATCGGCCAGGTGATGAGCAGCAACGATGCGAACTGGTCGACGTTCTGGAGCATGGGAGCCACCCGTCAGGATGCGGTTGATGCCGCCAACCTGAACGTCGGCAAGCATGTCGGCCAGGATTCGAACAAGACGCGCGCTGACGAGGTGATCGGTTACATCGTGATCGAGGCGGGCAACGGCACGGTCAACGGAGTGGCTTACGAGGCCGGCCTTGGTCCCGCGACCGTGCAGTGCTTCGGTGATTCGGCGACGCCCTACAGTTACAGCCTGAGCGGCAGTCTCGCGACGGTGGGCACGGCGGCCGTCTCGCAGAGCGGGATGAGCGGTAACGACGGGGCGTGGGCGGTGCTGTCCGGCAGTCCGCATGTGACGACCACCAGTCTGAACCTGCACGTCGCCGAGGACGAGTTCAAGGACAGTCGCCAGCGTCACAGCGCCGAGAGAGTCGCTTACATCGTGTTTGACTGAACTCAGAGTCGAGGCAATCCTGCAATCGGGCCCCGCGAGGTAACGCGGACGGGGTCCGTGCCAAAAAAAATTCCTCACTACCACCATGTCTCTGAAAAACATTGCCAGCTGTCTGGTCTGTCTGGCCGCAGGGCTGGTGCTGGGTCGCCTGCTTCCGCGGGAGACGCGCATCGAGCGGCCGCAGGCTGCGGATGTTGCGAAGGGCGGGCGGACATCCGGAGCGAAGACCGTTGAACCCACGCGGGCTTGGAGCTCCCGGCCGACCGGTGGCGGGGTCGTTGATGGGACGAGCGGTGAATACCGCTCCAGTGATCCGGTCCCCGACTCCGGCTTCGGCGACTCGCCGGAGCGGCTGGTGGTAATACCCGCTGCGCTGCTTGCAGAGCTGAGCCTTGCCGGAGGTAACCGCACCCTTGATCAGGCCTTGTTCAGCCAGGATGGCAGGATCGAAGAGTTGCTGCGGATTACCGATCGCGAGAAGGCCGGTGTTCAAACGGCTTGGCGGGCGTCGCGCCAAAAAGTCCGTGATCTTGAAACGGCTTCCGCGCTGCGTGAGCCACTGGAGGATGGATCCTTGCGGATCACTCTTCCCGATCTTTCGACGGCCAGAAAGCGGGTGGGGGACCAGTTCGGTTCTTCCCTGAAAGGAATTCTGGGAGAGAACCGGGGGGAAACATTCCTAGCCACCAAGCAGATCGGTCGGGTCTTTGAGCCCACCGAAGGGGAGCGCACCTATCTGGTCTCGCCCGAGGAGATTGGCGACGGACGGTGGCGGTTCCGCATGACGGTGGAAGATGCTGGCGGGCAGCGGGTCTGGGTGGGCGAGACCATCCCGAATGAACTCCGGCACCTGGTGGGTGAGGCCCAGCTCGTTGCCGAACCGGATGCTGCTGCCGACGCTTCAGGCCGGTAAGCCTGGAAAGGAAAACCCCAAAGGCGGCATCGGCCGGTTTTCATGCCGGTTCCACTGCCCGTTGACTCAAGTGCCATGATCTCCTCCCCCTGATGTTGCCTTGGCGGCGAACGTCAACAAGTTTGCTTGGCTTGGAATGGCAGTAACCCCATGGTGCGGCCCGCCCTGCAAGAGTTGGAGGGTTTCTCCGTTAATGCCTGTGCCACCATTCCAGTGCTTATGAAACGTCCCCTGATCAACTGCTTGAGCTTTGGATTCGCCATCGCTTCCATCCTTGTGTTTTCCCCTGTAGCGAGTGCCGCAAGGAAGAAGGCCGGGCCCATGCCCGACCTGACCGCCGGGGGCAAACCCGACGACTCGTCCGCAGTGCCTCTCGGGCCGACCGGGATGCGCGGTTGGATCTATCACCAACACCTGGATACCTCCAAGGCGCGCCAGATTCTGGTGAGCAGCATCGAGGCCGGTTCGCCGAGCCACGGCAAGATCCAGCTGAAGGATGTGATTCTCGGGGCTGCCGGCAACGGCAAGGATCCCGTTGGATTTGATTCGGATGCGCGCAGGCAGCTTGCGGCCGCGATCGCGGATGCCGAGGCACGCGATCCAGCCGAATTGCGCTTGTTGGTGTGGCGCAAAGGGAAAAAGCAGGTGATCCCGTTGAATCTCAGAACGATGGGCAGCTACAGCGCCACGGCTCCCTTCGATTGCCCCAAGTCGGCAAAGATTCTCGAGGAGGGTTTGGACTATGTGGCGAAGCAGGAAAATTTCGGAAAATTCGAATGGGGGATCATGGGGTTGTTGGCGGGCAATGACCCGGCCAATCCCAAGCATGCGGAGCGCCTGCAAGTGGTGCGTGAGCGGCTGCCGGAGATGCTCTTCACTCAGGAGGAAATCGACACCATCCTCAGTGGGGAAATCGAAACCCGATCGAAAGCCCCCTGGAGACGTGGGCACACCCTGATCGCCCTCGCGGAATACTACCTGCAGACCAAGGACAAGTCCGTGTTGCCGACCATTGAAGCCTGCGTGGTGTCAATCGCCAACGGCCAGAGCATCTACGGCACCATGGGCCATCTCTATCAGCGTCGCCAAGAGGATGGGAGCCGCGGCTCGATCACCGGCTACGGCCCGGTGAACTCGGCGGCCCTGCCGGCCCTGCTCGGTCTGGTGCTGGCGCGCGAATGCGGGATCGATCGGCCGGAACTGGAGCCTGCCATCCAGCGCGGCGCGCGCTTTTTCGGCTACTATGCCGGCAAGGGAGCGATTCCTTACGGGGAGCACGTTCCGCTTTTCAAAGGCCACGAGAACAATGGCAAGAGCGGTCTGGTGGCGCTGGTGATGCGCCGGATCGAAGGGCGGCAGGCAGAGGCCACCTTTTTTGCCAAGATGGCGGCCGCCTCCTTTCCCCAGCGTGATGGAGGTCACACCGGTCCTTACTTCAACCACCAATGGGCGCCCTTGGGGGCTTATGCGGGCAGCAAGGAAGCATTGATCATGCACTTCAAGCACATCCGCTGGCACCTCGACCTGTGCCGCCGTTGGGATGGCGGCTTTGCCTTCTCCAAGATGCTGGCGAAAAAGGACGCGCTGCACTACAGCGGCCTTGATTCGAATGTTCCGCCGTTGCTCACCTATGCCGCTCCCCTGCGGCGGCTGGTCATCACGGGCAAGAATTTGAAAGGTGATTTGCTGAGCCCGAAGGACGTCGAGCAGGCTGAATTTGCCGCCCTGCATGACGCCGGTAAACGAAGCGTGAAGCAGTTGTTGGCGGATTTTTCCTGCTGGTCACCCAAGGTGAAGTTCTTCTCGGGTCTTGAGCTTGCGCAGCGTGATGTCGCTCGCAAGCAACTGGTCTCGACACTGATCCCGATGGCGGTCGATCCGGGTCATCCGGGCCGGGTTGCCGCGCTTTGGTCCTTGGGCCGGACGGAAGACAGCCGGGCGGCCCGTGCGCTGGCTGGCTGTTTGACCGACAAGGATCCCTTGGTGCGTTTTGTGGCCGCGGAGTCGATGCGCACCCTGCCCCGGGAGATGAAAATGGCGGAGGTGGAAACCATGCTCAAGGCCTGTGCGTCGACATCCAAGCCGGAGTGGCCGCTTGATCCCGAGGATCCGGTCCAGTTCTCGCATGGCCGTCTGTGTATGTTGCTCTTTTACGGCGGCAGCGCCTATGGTCCCAAGGGGGTGCTCGCGGGCAAGGAGATCGCGAGCATCGATCGCACCCTGCTCTATCCCGCCATCCGGGCGGTGGCCAAAAATCCGGGCGGACAGTGCCGCGGCACTCTCAAGTATGTGTATGCTCATCTTACGGAAGAAGATCTGACGGCTCTGGCCGACACGGTGGTCACGGCGGTGGTCGAGCGGTCTCCGGCGGATTCGATGTTCAGTTCC
>JBFEQB010000120.1:0-4121 GCA_041549835.1 Luteolibacter sp.
CCCGAAACCAGCACCGCGCTGCTCGGCGGGCTCGGGCTGCTCGTCCTGCTGCGCCGCCGCCGCAACTGAAGGCGCGGTTTCAGCAAGATCATGAAACCCCATCAGGGCGGCCGCGAGGTCGCCCGGATTCGTTTTGAACCCGGGCGGTCCGGCCTGTTGCGACAAGGAGCGAGAGCCCTCGCCTCACCGGACTCCTGCGGCTTTAAACGTCGTATTCCCAGCCTTTGCGGACCGGCTCCTTGATCCATGCGGCCATCTCGGGGTTTCCCTTGACCTTCATGTTTTCGGCATCCCATTCGATGGTCTTGCCGCTGCGCTGCGCCATCGCACCGAGCAGCACCATCTCGGTGAGCGGGGCGGCGTAGTCGAAATTCGAACCGGGTGCCGGGCCGCCCTTGATGGCGGTGAACCATTCTTCGATGGGGCCCGCGCCGCCTTTGGGAAGGCGTTTGATCTGGGACAACTCCTTGCGCATCTCCTTGAACCGGCTGGTGGGAAGGATTCGCGGACTGGCGGGACGCATGCCCGGATGGAAAAGCGTTTCCTTGGTTCCCTTCATATACATGCCGCCTTCCTCGGAGAGCGGCGTGTCCTTCTCCCAGCCGTCTGGCTTCGGCACCTCGAATCCCCGCTCATACCAAGTCAGCTTGACGGGTGGCTTGTTTCCACGGGCCGGGAAGTGATAGGTCACCTTGGAACTCATGGTGATGTAGTCCGGGCTGGGCGGATTCTCGCGCTCGACCTCCACCTTGTCCGGCATGCCCAGCCCCAAGACCCAGAACGGGGCATCAAAGGTGTGGCAACCGATATCGCCGAGAGAACCGCAGCCATAATCCCACCAGCCGCGCCAAAGGGTCGGCAAATATTCCGGGCTGTAGTCCCGCTCAGCGGTCGGGCCCTGCCAGAGATCCCAGTCCAGATGTTCGGGCACCTCGGCGGTCCGGGGCGGGAAGGATTGGGGCGGCACAAACCACGGGCCGATCGGCCGGTTCGTCCAAGTGACCACCTCGTTCACCTCACCGATCAAACCGGCGTCATACCATTCCTTGATCCGGCGGATTCCATCCATCGTGTGCCCCTGATTCCCCATCTGGGTGATCACCTTGTATTTCTTGGCGGCCTTCTGCAGCGTGCGGCATTGCCAGATGTTGTGGGCCAGTGGTTTCTGGACGAAGACATGTTTGCCCTGCTGCATGGCCGCCATCGCGATGGGAAAGTGGGTGTGGTCCGGGGTGGAAATCGCCACCGCATCGATCTGGCTCCCCATCTTGTCGAGCATGACCCTGAAGTCCTTGAAGCGCGGCACGTCGGGATACTTCTTGATCACTTGTGAGGCGCGGTTGAAATCGACATCACACACGGCCACAAGGTTTTCCAAATCCGCGGCCCTGCGGTAGGCATAGCCACCCATTCCGCCCGCACCCACAACGGCGACGTTGATTCTGCCGTTGGCGGAGCCTCTGGATTTTCCGATCGAAAACAGCGGGAAACCGGCGACACCCGCCGCGGTTCCGGCCGTGATTTGTTTGAGGAAGTGGCGGCGATCGAATTGGGTCATGGTTCTCGGGCGGTTGGATGGAATATGGGTCAGCTAAGGGCGATTTCGTGGAATCAACAAGGCGCAAAGGCGGTCGGGAAGCGGGCGGGGCGGGTGAAGCTCCCGGCCCTTCCCTGGCAGGTGGTTCGCCGTTCACGGTCGGCGCTCGCGATGGAGGCGGGTGCCGGGAATCGCCTGCGCCTCGATTCCAGGTCCGGACCAAGTGAGGGTGGGCGCTTGGGTCAGAGTGAGCGCGTTGAGACGGAAGGGGTGGAGTCCTTTCTCCAGCATGATGCTCCGGGAGTAGGTGCCCCCGTCTCCGCCGGGCGTGTCTGCATCAATGACCAAGGACTCGTGCAGGCGGAGGACGGCGGAGGACCCGGTAGTCAGATGGAATTCATACAGCCCGGTTTCGGGGACCTCAAGGTAGCCATGGAGTTCGAGCGCGCCGGGTTTGGGCGTTTCCACCGCGAGGTCCGGGAGCATCCTAGCGACAGTTCCGCGGAGACCGGCCAGGCGTGGAGCCCAGGGAAATTTGCCGGCCAGAAACAGCGACTCGATGCCGGCTTGGACATCGGGCGCGGGCTTGAGCGCGGGAATGGCTTCCCGGTCGTAGGGTCGCTCGGCGGAGGAATTGGGGATGCGGATGCGGAGGACTTGGTCGCGCATCCTGGCTTCGAGTTCGCGGAACTTCCGATCGCTTTGCGCAAGGTCATGGATCTCCTGCGGATCCTTCTCGAGGTCGAAGATCTCGAAGGCATCGGCGTGAGATGTGAGGTTTCTCCGGATGCCCTTGTAGCCGTCGAGGAAGATGATCTGCTGCTGACCTCGTTGCTGCCTGCGATGGCTCGGGTCAAAATCTTGGTAGCTCGGGGTTCTCCCACTCACGGAATATTCCACATAGGTCGTCGGGGTCGCTTGCCCGCCCTTGCCGGTGAGGGTTGGAAGGAGGGAAACTCCGTCCGCTTGGGCTGGAAGAGGAGCCCCTGCGGCCGCTAGAAATGTCGTCATCCAGTCGTGAAACTGTGACGGTGTGCGGTTCTCTTTTCCCGGGGGAATGGTGCCGGGCCAGCGGACCAAGGTGGGAGTGCGGATTCCTCCCTCGAGGACATCGCGCTTGATGCCGTCGTGGGGGCCGTAGGCTTGAAAGGCGTTGGCCTGATAGGTTCCGCCTTCGAGATAGCTTTCGCTGTGAGGTCCATTGTCACTGGTGAAGACCACCAGCGTGTTGTCGTCGATGGCGAGATCCTTCAGGAGTTGGACTAGGTCGCCGATGTGGTCGTCGATGCGGCGAATCATGGTCGCCTGCCGCTTGTCCTCGTCCGTCCAACCAGGTTTTTCATAGTCGGGATGCACCCAAGAATCGATGGCACCCACCGCCGTGTTGATCATTTTTCCGGGTTTTCCCAGCCATTGCAGCCCTCCTGCAAGGCCGCTGCCCTTGGGATATGCCGAGGTCGGGAGTTGGAGGGCCGCGTGCGGGGTGTCATAGGCGAGGTAGAGGAAAAACGGCTTCCCGGGTGAGGCGCGGACTTGTTCCGTGATCCAGTGTTTGGCGTAGGCGGTGAAGAGGTCGGAGGTGAAGCACTTCGAGAGTCCGGCGGAAATCTCCCGGTCATTGTGCCAGAGTTCCTTGGGGCTGCGGTGCCTCTCGCTGTCTCCCTTCGGCCAGTGGTGGGCGGGATAGTGGTGATGCCCGTCGACATGGCGGACATATCCGAGGAATTCATCGAACCCGCGCTTGGTGGGGTAGGCGGGCCAGGTTGCCGCGGAGCGACCGGTTCCCTGGAGCCCGTATTTGCCGATGAGGGCCGTGCGGTATCCCTGTGACCGGAGGGCGCTCGCAATGGTGTGATCATCCGGCAGGGCCTTGTCGAACTGGTTGTCCCGCACCTCGCAATGGCCTTGGTGCATTCCAGTCAAAAAGGATCCGCGAGACGGGGCACAGACCGGCGCCGGGCAATAGTGGCGGGTCATCAGGACCCCTTCGCTCGCAAAGCGGTCAAGATGCGGAGTGAGGTGTTTCTTGTCGCTGTTGCGCTGGTTTTGCCAGGTGATGCCGAGGTCGCCATAGCCCAAGTCATCGGTCAGGATGAAGAGGATGTTGGGTTTTCCCGCGGGCTCATCGGCGCCGGAGGACAGGGGAAGGAGAAACAGTGGCAGGAGGAAGAGCAAGCGCATGGGGAAAACAGGCCTCGGAGAGAGGGCATGGTGGTTGCCTGGTGTTACGCTGGGCGGGCCCGAGAGCTTTCAACAACTGCCAAGAGCCCTCCGCTTGGAACGATCCGCGTGGCACCGTGTATGGCAGAAAAAAACGAAAAAAAAGCTTCCCGTGTGGGGATGAATGTGAAGATTGGCTTTTTGTTCATAAAGCCCCGGTTCCTTTCGTCCTGCCACTAGGGCGTCTGGCGGAAAAACCCAAAAAACCCAAAAAACCCAAAAACCCATGAAGATTGATACGAAGATCACATCCGGACCCGTCGTGGCCTTTTTTCTAGCTCTGGCCCTGATGCTGTGCCTCAGCCTCAGCCCCAGCGCCAATGCGCAAGCCCCCGACCTGACCGCAGGTGGGGTGCCGACCAGC
>JBFEQB010000121.1:0-3912 GCA_041549835.1 Luteolibacter sp.
CACTAGCGCAAGAATCGCAACAACAATTGAAAATATTCGCATGATCATTTTTCCAGAACATTATAGCGGTGGCGGCGCCGGCTTGCACGCCCAAATTGAATCAGACGGCTTCCTCGGCGTCGCCATCTGCGACTGGTTCGCTTGGTTTGTTGTCAGAACGATAGGTCAAGTCCTAAGGAATTAAGCACGACAAACACAATGACGATGATCAGAATAGCTCCGAGACTGATCATCAAGGCCTGCCACGCTAACGCTATGACGCCGATTCCCCCGGCAGAGATCGCAAATGCCCGGTTCTCTCCACGAGTGTAGGAGGAAGCACCGCCAATCAGTCCCAAAACTGCCAATGCCATTCCAGCCTTTGGAACAGAAGAGTGCCAATCGAAACCGCGATCTACGCTTGAAACTGTGGCCTCCCGGTCTCTCAACTTCGCAACTACGGCATCCTTGATCCTCACTGTGAGGTCGGCAACCTTCTCTTCTATTGGAGGCGTAGGTTGAATCGATTCCGCTATATCGGAACCAAACACTGCTAGAATCAATCCCAAGGACGCGCAAACCAGGGCGGTCACACCTATGAGAGGCTTGATGGTCTTTTTCATTTCTTTAGCGAAGGTCTAAGCGCAGGCGACCCTACCAGCGGGGGCGAGCGTCAGACGCGGGTTTGAGGTTGGACATACGGAAAATCATCGAAACTGGGAGGCTGGTAGGGGTTGCTCTGGTGCGGCTTGCTCTGCTTCTTGGATTCCTGCTAGATCCACCCGAGTTCTTCTTGCCGCTCGCGGTAAACAATACCGAGGATTCTGGCATTCGTCATCAATGTGTATGATCCGACTACCGCCATCGTCAGATGTCTAACAATGATCTGCCCCGAGAAGATGTCCTCTACGATCGCGCCGACAAAATAGAGCGCCAAAAGCAGGAACACGCCAACCCAGTATATCCAGCCGCCACGAACTATTGCGGGAAACACGATATGCGGACTCAAAGCCCCAGTGTATCCAAGAATGACAACAGCAAGGATGGCCATCGGAAAATAGCCAACAGCAAGACCCAAAAGAGCGTATGCAATGACTGGGCTGACCGACTCATCACCTGCCCAAATCACGTAACCAAGAAAGGGGCCGGAGGAAATTATTGCAACAACAAGAATCTGCAACATCGGCCAAATGATGTCCTCAAAAATGTTTGCCGTGTCGGGAAATTCCGGGGCCTCCTTCCCTCCAGTCGCCGTGGATTGGATCAACTGGTAGTAGATGGCGCAAAAATACCCGCTCAGAAGCACTGTGGCAATTGCTCCGAGCAGAGGGGCTAATCCTGCAAGGTCAGCGATGACGGATAATACCACGCAGGTGATCAGGACGTATTTGCCGCTGCCTCTCCAGGCGAATGTCAGAATGTCTTTGAGGATATTCATTCTTGCACAAAGTCATAGCGGTGGGGCCGGCGGGATGGAAGCCCGAATTCAACAAGGGACGTGATCGCCGGTTGCCACTCGCAACTTGTTGGGCTTGTGTTAGTATTGTATCTCATGGAACCACGCCCTGCGATGATCCTCTGCGACAAACAAGGCAGTCTCGGTCATCCCCTCATTGATCCGCACGTAACGCACAATCCTGCCAGTCACCCCTTCAGGCCGGTACTCCTTAATCCACTCAACGGCTTTGTCGTCTGCCAACCTGAACTTGCCCCGCCGAATGAGATTATCGAAATCTCGCGGATCAATCTGGAATTCAATGGCGGCATTACCACCCGCAAAAGCAACGACACCACTTGCCCTGACATCACGGACTGATTGAGGAGATGGCGAACATACGAATGATTCGAACGCACGTCTCGGATCCTCGTTCGCGAGATTACGCGGGGTAAGGGCACGCTTGATTGCGAATGCCAGAGATGCCGCGATTGCCACAGTGAGTAGAGACGCAATGAGGCAGCCCTTGTTCTTCATTTTCTTACCCAACGTTTGAGCTCTGGCGGCGGCGGGGTCGAGCTCGAATTTAATGATTGGGGTCAGGACGCGCACATCAACCCTTTCGCTAATTTCCCCAATTCCCGCACGGTGGACGAAACCAGCTACCAAGCCGTCTCCATTCATCATGGTTTAAACCTAGCGGTGTTCAACAAGCCGATAAAACCTGCCTTTGACATCGGGTGTTGCCTGCAAATCGCTGAACTGGCTGTTTGTGAGCATGCCCGCGCCCGGCACGTCTTGAGCGATGATCTCCCAGCTCTGAAGATCACTGGATCTAAAGATGTCATAGAAGAGCCATGAGGACCCGACGAATGACAGTGTCACTTTCTCGTTTGCGAGATCGAGTTCAGTAATGACGGGCTTCAGGCTGTTCGTTTTGGCAATCCCCAGCTGCCGGAACCCGACATAGTCCACAGGATACTTGAACGGCTTCCACATCTGACCGCCTCCGGGTGCCAGGGTTCTGCAATCGAAGAACCACACAATGTTTCCGCTTTCATCATGCTCAAGCAGTGTGAACTTGGTTGCCGAGCCGGAGAATACGTGCCCATTCGGCAACTTCTGGGCACCACTGGCGAAACCAGCATTGAAATAGGGCAGGACGGGATCGTACTCGGCTAGAATGGCCGGGCTTGCGGGGCCATGGGGTTCGTTCTCTGCGCGGGTGTATCCACCGCTTTCCTCGTCATGGGGCGGCGTCAATTCATGGCACTCCGTCCAGGCATCGAACATGCCGGGACCCGGCTTTGCGTGAGTGACTGAATGATTGTTGTGAATGGTGATGTTGCCGGTAGGAATGCCATTGGCATCCACAATCCAGCGGGGATCGTGCTGCCCATCGGTCCATCTCCATGAGCTGTAGGTCGCTTCAAGACCGCCGTCATAGTCGTAATTGGAAGGATTGCCCCAACGCCACAGGAAGTCCCCCGCAGAAGTTGCGGCTTCCGCTGTGGTAAGGTTGTGATCAATGATGAAAACCTCATCAGCCTTCATCGAGCTGAACAGGATCTGCTTCCTGATCGGGTTATACGATATGCCGTTCATGTTGAAGTGATTGCCGTTTTGGCGCGGATTGTTGCTTTTGGACCTGACGCAATTGATGTCGAATCGTCCCGGATTTGAGACATCGCCGAAGTTCGGCAGTCCCGAGTTGGCATCCTGAACCAGGTGGTCCTGAAACCTCCATTTCCACACGACTTCAGCGCCACCATTCACCAGATCGGGCTGGAGCTCCCAGATTTCCTCCATGGTCAGCTTCAGCTGTTCGGTGCGTTTGAATCCAAGTTCATTTACGGCGTCGTCTTCGCTGTAGACCACATGCACGGAGGCAAGGATGTTGCCGTTGGGCAGTGGTTCCACATCGTGATGAAGGCAGTATGGACGAATGCCATTCGCTGGAACGTTTGCCTCAGAGTAACCATGGTATTCCCACACCACATCGCCATTCTTATCGACCATCTGCAGGATGCCATAAGCACCAACTTGAAACACCTCGCCAGAGTTATCGACGCCCTCAATCCCCCTCAGAAGCAGGCCGTTTTCCAGAAGGTAGCCGGGCGCCCCCTCGGGAGCAGTGATCTCTCCACCTGTCCACTTCTGGAGCACGTCACCATACGGGTTGATCACGTAGGCGTCCTGCGCTCTGTTTGGATTATTCGCTGACCCATTCTCATAGTAGAAGATGTAATGGTCTTCGTCGTAGTGGGTGTTGGCAAACTGGGCGTACAAAGATGTGGAAGCAAATAAGGCCACCGTTAGTGCTAGAAAGACCCTTTTCAGCATCTGGGCAGAGCACCTTTCATGTTGATTGGGCTTTCTCTCAAGGTTCCAGGCCGGACCAATAGGCATGAGGGAGTGTGATGATTTCATACTATTCGGTTGGGTGGAGAATCCCCGACGTGGAGCGAGGTGTGTGGTCACCCGTTTCACTGAGCTGC
>JBFEQB010000122.1:0-3795 GCA_041549835.1 Luteolibacter sp.
ACCTCCAGATCGTGGTCGTCAACGTGCCGCACATCGGCATCACCCCGGATGTGAAGATCAGTGTCGGAACCGATCCGGTGGGCACGGCCCGCGTCACCGCCGTGCTGCGGGATCTCAACCGGCAGCTCGCCGGACTCGCCAGCGCACGCGGCCTGGGTTATGCGGACATCTTCACGCCGACACTCTCATTGTTAGAGCCGGATCCGTTGTGCATCCACGGCATCACCTTCGCCAACACCGGGTCCACCACCGGTGATCTGGACTACGTCTGGCTCAACGGCGAATACAGCGCGAACTTCCACCCGAACACCAACGCCCAGGCACTCGTTGCCAATGCGATCATCGATGCGTTCAACGCCCGCTATCAGACGGGCATCGCCCCTCTGACCGCCACCGAGATGCTCGGGGGGCTGCTCGC
Source organism: Luteolibacter sp. (assembly GCA_041549835.1). Taxonomy (GTDB): domain Bacteria; phylum Verrucomicrobiota; class Verrucomicrobiia; order Verrucomicrobiales; family Akkermansiaceae; genus Luteolibacter. The sequence continues at coordinate 419 of JBFEQB010000122.1, forward strand.
GAAACCCGCGGACGAGATCGACATGCCCTTCGCCGCCTGGATGACCGGCTACGGGCTCACAGGGCTTCCCGGTTCCGACGATTCTGATGGCGACGGCCTTCCCGCCTCGGTCGAGTTCGCGCTCGGGCTCAATCCGATCCTGCGCGATTCGAGCAAGGTGCTCACCTCCGTGGTGGACAACAGCGGCAACCCGATGCTCGAACTGGCCTATCCCATCCGCCTGCCGGTTTCCCCGCGCTACTCGCTCGCTCCCGCATGGTCGTCCGATCTAACATCCGACTTCACGCCCTTTGCCGTCCTGCCGACACCCGGCTCCGACGGCCTCGCCCGGGCCTGGTTCCCCGTCGCCGCCGGCAGGGGCTTCCTGCGTCTGGAAAGCACCGTCAATCCGTGATTTCCAGAGGGTCAGACCACGCCTGGCTCCATGCATGCCTCCCCCCTTGGCGGGCATCCGAGCCCTCACAGCGATCCGTTGTTGGAGGCCGCGGCTTCAAGCGCGACGCGGTTGACTCCCTCCCCTGCCGGACGCGCCATTCCGCCGCCCGGACACCCCCCGGCATTTCCTCTTTCCTCGCCGGGCGCATTCCCATAAACCCTCCCCCGACATGAGCGACATCGTATTACTTTTCTCCGGACAAGGCGCCCAGAAAGTGGGCATGGGCAAGGATTTCGCGGAAAACTCCGCCACCGCCCGCAACATGGCCCACGCGGCCGACCAAGCCCTCGGGTTTCCCATTTCCCAAATCATGTTCGAGGGTCCCGATGAGGAACTCACGAAAACCTCGCGCTGCCAACCGGCCCTCTATCTGCACGGCCTGATGGCCCTCGCACTGGTTCGTGAACGCTTGCCGAACCTCAACCCGGTCGCCGCCGCCGGTCTCTCGCTCGGTGAGTTTACCGCCCACGCCGCCGCCAACACGTTTTCGTTCGAGGAAGGACTGAAAATCGTCGGCAAACGCGGAGCCTTCATGGAAGAAGCCTGCAACGCCACCGAAGGCTCGATGGCCGCGCTCATCGGCGGTGACGAGGATCAAGTCCAGGCGCTCGCCGCCGCTGCGGATGTGGATGTCGCGAATTTCAACGCGCCGGGACAGATCGTACTCTCCGGCACCATGGCCGGCATTGATGATGCGGTCGCCAAAGCCAAGGAATTCGGAATCCGCCGCGCCATCAAACTCAACGTCGCCGGTGCCTACCACTCGCGCCTGATGCAGAGCGCACAGGACCAACTCGCCGCGGAACTCGCCGCGATGGATCTCCGCCCCCCCTCCATCCCGGTCGTCTGCAACTACGCCGCCACCCCCGTTTCCGAAGCTGCCGCCATCCGCTCGATGCTTGAAAAACAAGTCACCGGATCCGTCCGCTGGACCGCCTCCATCCAAGCGCTCATCGCCATGGGACACCGGAATTTCCTCGAACTTGGACCTGGAAAAATCATCGCCGGACTCGTCGGAAAAATCGACAAGGACGCCGTCGTCCACTCGGTCGATGACCTCGCGAGCCTCGAGGCCGCGGTCGAGACGCTCGGCTGAAAGCAACCGGCTGAAAAAAGTTTCCTGATGCAAAAAAAGGTGTTGCGCGGACCCGGCTCGCCTCCTAGCGTCCGCGCCACCCGAACGGGGATGGAGCGGTAGCTCAGTTGGTTAGAGCGCCAGCCTGTCACGTTGGAGGTCGCGGGTTCGAGCCCCGTCCGCTCCGCCATCCCTGTTCTTGAACCAGCCCCGCCCGCAACGGCGGGGTTTTTTCTTCCCATGGCGGCATAAAGTGCGGAGCGACATCGCGAAACCGACGGTTCTTTCATTCCCTCCCGCAATTGCCAACCGCCACGCCCATCACCCAGTTTCTTCCGTCCTTGCGCGGAACCCGTTTCCGCCATTTCATCAAAGCCATGCCCACCGTCGCCATCGTCGGACGCCCCAACGTCGGGAAGTCCGCCCTCTTCAACCGCCTCGCCGGGCGCAAAATCGCCATCGTCCACGACCAACCGGGCGTCACCCGCGACCGCATCTCCGCGCCCTCCAAAGCCACGGCCCATGCCTGCACCCTCATCGATACCGGCGGCATCGGAGGCAACATCGAGGACGGCTTCGACGCCCAGGTCACCATCGAGGCGGACATCGCCATGGAAACGGCGGACCTCATCCTCTTCGTCGTCGATGCTCATGACGGCCTCACCGCCACCGACCAGGCCCTCGCCCAAAAGCTCCGCAAGGCCAAGCCTCCCGTCCTCCTCGTCCTCAACAAAGTGGACGATCCAAAACACGAATCCGCGTTCTCGGACTTCGCTCGCCTCGGTTTCAAATCCTCCGTTTTCGTCTCCGCCGAGCACGGCCGGAATTTCGGTCGCCTCTGCGATGAAATCGACGCCGTCATCGCACCGCTCGCCGCAGAAACCGAAGCCGTCGCCGAGGAAGCCGAAGTCGTGGGCATCAAGCTCGCCATCGTCGGCAAACCCAACGCCGGCAAATCCTCACTCGTCAACGCCATCCTCAAGGACGAGCGCACCATCGTTTCGGACATCGCCGGCACCACCCGCGATGCGGTCGACCTTCCCTATTCGTTCCAAGGCGAGAACTTCACCCTCATCGACACCGCCGGCCTCCGCCCGCGCGCCAAACGCGACAACTCGGTGGAGGTCTTCTCCGCCATGCGCACCGAGCGCGCCATCCGCCGCGCTGACCTCTGCGTGCTCGTCATCGACCTCGCCGCCGGCATTTCCTCGATGGACCGCAAGATCGCCCAGACGATCCTCGAGGAGAAAAAACCCTGCCTCATCGTTTTGAACAAATTCGATCTCTACCATCCCGGTGCCAACCGCAGCGCGCGCCTCGAGGAGGCCACCGAACACGTCCGCAGGGAACTGTTTTTCCTCCACTACGCCCCCTTCGTCGCCTGCTCGGCAAAGACCGGCGGCTCAGTGGATCACGTGCTCAAGGAAGCCCTCAAGATCCGTAAGGGCGCGCAAAACATCCCCGGCACCGGACAGCTCAACCGCATCCTCCAACAGGCGATCGAGGACACCCCGCCGCCCCTCGACACCAAGTTCAAGAAACGTCTCAAACTCTACTACACCACCGCTGCCACCAACGAGAAATACAGCGTCATCCCGGTGCCGACCATCGTGCTCTTCGTCAACGACAAGCGCCTGATGACCCCTAGCTACGAATCGTATCTGATCAACCGTTACCGCGCCGGCCACGCCGCGCCGGGCATCCCGGTCATCTTCTCCGTCCGCTCCCGCTCACGCCGCGAATGGGAGCCACGGCACAAGCCCCAGGGACATTAATCCCAAGATCCCGCCACTTCCGCCGTTCTAACGGAACCATGGTTTCAAGAATCCTCATGCCATTCCTTGCCGCGGCACTTCTTGCGGACGC
>JBFEQB010000123.1:0-3759 GCA_041549835.1 Luteolibacter sp.
ATTCTCTCCGATGATCAGGGGTTCACCGACTACGGATTCATGGGTCACCAGGTCATTCAGACACCCAACCTTGACCGCATGGCGGCTCAGAGTCTTCTCTACACCCGCGGCTACGTGATGCCTGTCTGCTCACCTTCGCTGGCGTGCCTGTTGACCGGTAGACTGCCGCACCAGCATGGCATCACCGGCAATGACTTGACCAAAGCCGCCCAATCGCTCGCCAGGAAAGCGGGCCAAGAGGGGCGTTCACCGCTTGCCAAGCAACTCCTCGGAAACCCTCTGATTCTTCCCCAAGCGCTTTCAGACGCCGGATACCTGACGTTCCAAACCGGCAAACTCTGGAATGTCACGGCTGAAGAGGTGGGATTCACCTCTGGAATGACAAATAGCGAGGGCCGCCATGGCGGAGAGGGACTGGATATCGGGCGGAACTCGATGAAGCCGATCTACGAATTCATCGAGAAGGCGCAACGCGAGGAGAAGCCGTTTTTCGTGTGGTATGCACCCTTCATGCCGCATCAGCCGCACGATCCGCCGAAAGAGTTTCTCGCGCGCTATCAGAACAAGGGATTGAGCGCAAAGGCGGAGAAGTATTACGGCATGGTTGAGTGGTTTGATAAGACGTGCGGCGAGCTCGATGATTATCTGACTCGAAACCACCTCGCTGAGAATACGTTGATCGTCTATCTTGCGGACAATGGCTGGGACGCGGAGGAGGGGAACCGGGCCAAGTTGTCTCCTTATGAGATGGGCATTAGGACCCCGATCTTTGTTCGTTGGGCTGGGAAGGTGGCGCCACGACGCGATGACGAAACACTCGCCTCCATCGTCGATTTTGTGCCAACCGTTCTGGGCGCTTGCGGCGTGAAGGTGCCGTCCGACCTGCCGGGACTGAATCTTCTCGACCAGCCAGCCATGGCCGCACGGAAATCCGTTTTCGTGGAGGCTTACACACACAATATCGCTGAACTGGGAAACCCAGCGAAGAGCCTCGTCGCTCAAGTGGTGATCAATGGGTGGCACAAGCTGGTCATCCCCGGCCCGGTTCCCCCGGATCGGCAATACACCTCGGCCCCCAAGGCCGTTGAACTGTTCGATCTCAAATCAGACCCTTTGGAGACACACAATCTCGCGTCGGAGCAAGCCGCCGAAGTGAGCCGTCTGAGAGCGATACAGAACGCCGAGTGGAGTTATTAGCCTCCGCTGCCGGGTGGCAGCGGCTGGATGGGCCCCGTTTTGGCCGTCCGGGTTATAAGCGCCCGTTTGGCGGCCTCGATCAGAAATGAATCGCGTGGCCTTCCGCGGCGAGCGTGGCCTCGTGGATCACTTCGGACATGGTCGGGTGGGCGTGGATGGTGGCGTGAATTTCCTCGGAGGTGAGCTCTTGGTCGAGCGCCAGGCCCATCTCGGCGATGAGTTCGGTGGCGTTCTCACCAATGATGTGCGCGCCGAGGAGTTCGCCGTGTTTTTTTCCGTAGAGGAGTTTCGCGAATCCTTCCGGTTGGCCGGAGGCGATCGCCTTGCCGATCGCGACAAACGGGATCTTGCCGACGGTGTATTCGATTCCCTCCTCCTTGAGGGCGCGTTCGGTTTTTCCGACCGATGCGACTTGCGGGTGGCAATACGTGCAGCCGGGGAAATTCGTCACTTTGCGCGGCTTGTGGCCTTCCACGTAGAGGCCTTCGACGCATTGCACGGCCTCGAACGATGCGGTGTGGGCGAGCCATGGCGGGCCGGTGATGTCACCCGCCGCGTAAACGCCGGGGATGGATGTTTCATAGCGGTCGCCCACATTGATGAAGCCGCGCTCCGAAAGGGCGGGCTGCACACCGCCGGGGAGTACCGGCTGAATGCCGATGGCCACCAGACAGACGTCGGCGCGGATCTTACCGTTTTCCTTGGGGCCTTCGAGGGCCATCTCGACATGTGAGCCGTGATCGGCCATTGAGGTGATCTTGGTGTTGGTGAGGCAGCGGATGCCCTGTTTGATGAGCGACTTTTCGAGAGCGTCGCCCACTTCGTCGTCCTCGACCGGCAGGATGCGCGGCAGCATTTCGACGAGGGTCACCTTGGTGCCGAAGGCGTTGTAAATGTAGGCGAACTCGACGCCGATCGCGCCCGCGCCGACGATGATCATTTCCTTCGGTTGTTGCGGCAAGGTCATGGCCTCCTTCGAACTGATGACCGAAGTGCCGTTGAAGGGAAGGGGGGGCAAGCCGCGGGACACGCAGCCGGTGGCGACCAAGATGTCCTTGGTTTCAAGAAGCTGTGAGGAGCCGTCCGCCGCTTTGACGCCGACTTTGCCGGTGCCTTCGATGGAACCGAAACCACGAATGTAATCGACCTTGTTCTTCTTGAACAAGAACTCGATGCCGCCCGCGAGGCGCTCGGAAACCTTGCGCGAACGACCGATCACCGCAGACCAGTCATAGGAAAGTCCCTGGAACTGGATGCCGAACTCCACTGACTTGTGAAGCAATGTTTGATAGAGCTCGGCGTTTTTCAGCAGTGCTTTGGTGGGGATGCATCCCCAATTGAGGCAGGTTCCGCCAGCGCGGTCGGCCTCGACACAGGCGACGGATTTTCCGAGTTGAGCGGCGCGGATGGCGGCGACGTAGCCGGCAGGGCCGCCGCCAATGACAATGAGATCGTAGGCCATAGTAATGAAGATTGCTGGTTTGCGGGGCGAAACTGTCGCCCACATCGCGGATTGTCAAAGATGGAAAAGTGGGAAACTCCCGATACACCATGCCACCGCCACGCCGATCCAGCCGCTTTCCTCGCCGCCGGTAACAGAAGAAAGATTGCGGGGCGTGGGCGGGCACTTTTGATGACGACCATGCCGCGGACGGCGAATCCTGGCGGTCCCGCGACTCTCGCTAATCAAATCCCCTTCCGCAATTCCCTCAAACTCCAGAGTGTTCCTGCCGCAGGACTCGCATTTCCCCTTAATCTCCGCGCTCCATCCTTTCGTTTCGAACCGAAGCGCTCGCGGGCGCTCGCGAATGCATCGTTTACGAAAATCCGGCTGCCGATCACCGCGCCGTCCGTGAAATACCGCACCCGGCAGCGCAGCATCCGCCCGGTCGAAACCTCGCCAGCCCGTTCCTTCTCCCGTTCGGCCTCCGCCGTGCTCAGGCCTTTGCGTTTCCTTCTAGTCTCCATCGCGCCGATCTTGCTGATCCGCGTCTCGGTTTTCTCCACCGCTCCGGCCATTAGCAACTTGCGGTATTCCCGCGAGACATGGTTCGCCCACAGCGCGTCATCTGCTCCGCAGCCCTTGTGGGCGCGGAGCGCGCGCACCAAGCCGGCCCGCGCCTTCTTGCCGTTACCTTTCGCACCACCACCGATCGCTTCGCCGTAGCTGCTCCACCGGTAATCCGCCGGATCCTTCACCATCCCGGCACGCACCGGGTTCAGGTCGATGTAGGCCGCCATCGTCTTCGCTGCCACGCCGTCCTCCACGATCACGCTCTTGAACCGGTCCTCCCACAGCCGTCCCGTGCGCGAATGCGTCCGATTGTGCCATTGCGTGTAGCGTTGCAGCAGGCCCTTCATGAACTCGCCGAGGTTCTGCATCCGGTAGGTGAAACGCTCGTGAATCCTGCCCACCAGCACCGCCTCCTCGCCACGGCCTTCGTTGACCTGCCGGCGGGCTTCCGCAAGTTCCGCCGCCACTCCCGCCACAAACGCTTCGCTGTAGAGCGCCGACAAGCGTTTCAGCAGCACTTGGTCCGTGATCCCGCTTTCCGCCATCGG
>JBFEQB010000124.1:0-3722 GCA_041549835.1 Luteolibacter sp.
CCTTTTCAGCTGGCTACGACAATTCCAGATGCTTCGGATGATCGCCGGTGAGTCGGTCCCAGCCATTTGCCCTCGCTTCGCTGTTAAATCCCAAATTATCATCGTTCGAGATTTCCAAATTGATGTGTTAAATCCCAAATTATCATCGTTCGAGATTTCCAAATTGATGTCGTGTGATTTTGCGGCGATTTCCACGCTGACATCGTAGTTTGTTGCCTGAGCGGTCATAAGATTGGCGGATGGTGGCACGGCCATTGGCGGGGCTCTGCCCCGGCCCCCGGGATTTTTTTGAGGCACGACAGAGGGGGCTCTGGACGCCCTCCTGTTGTTGTTAGGTCAGTATGATGCACAGGGCATGGTGTCACGTGAGTGATGCCATGCCCTGTGACGGTTTTGGGCGTCCGTTCGCCCCCTCTGTTTTTGCGGTCCCTTGGTGGGGTTGCGTCCCCGCAGAGCCACACCTCCGTTCCGTCAAAAGTGGTTAGCCAGGATGTCTGGATTTCTGGTTGGTGGCGACAATGGGCTGGGCGGGTTCGTCGCGGGAGTTGTGCCGCCAGTGGGGCTGCATGAGCACGGCGTTGACCTGTTTGAGATCGACGGTTTTGGTCTGGTCGCGCACGGCTTCGATGAGCGATCCGATGCAGAGGTTTTTGACGGCGCGCAGGGTGCCTTCCGAGACGCGCAGGATGAGGGCTGTGGCGTCGTCGGTGAAGGTGTGGTGGGGCAGGCCGACGCGATCAAGGCTGGCGTGGATGAAGTCGCTGAGTGCGGCGGGGGCGAGGGTGTCGATTTTGGCGGAGTAGGTGATGCGGTTTTTGAAGTCGGCGTGGTGGCGGAGCTGGAGGGTGGTGTTGAGCTGGGGCTGGCCGATGAGGATGAGGTTGTGGTTTTTGGGGAAGTCTTCGAGCAACAGGCGGAGTTTGTGGAGGGCTTCGGGCGGGAGGAGGTGGGCGTCATCGATGATGGGGATGATGAGCTTGCCTTTGGCGTTGAGGTTGCGGGCTTCGGCGATGAGGCGGGCCTCGCATTTGTGGTCGGAGCCGTCGGCATCGAGTTCAAGGGCGTGGCAGAGGAGGCGCAGGAGGTTGTGCCAGGTGTGCAGCGAGCGGTTGATGACCGGGGTGATCCATTGTCTGGGGTTGTGGTGGACGAGGGCGTTTTTGAGGACGGTTTTGCCGGTGCCGGGTTCGCCGAGGATGACGCAGAGTCCGCCTTGTTGGGAGTGGACCTTGAGGATGTCGAAGTGGCGTTGCTGGTGTTCGAGGAGGGGTTGTTTTTCGTCGATTGCGAAGGGGTTTTGGCTGAGGCCGAAGTAGGTGCGGATCATTGTGATGTTGAATGTGATGTGTTGAATGCCGGATCAGAACTCGATGTCCGGCATGCGGTCGTTGGCGACCATGTCGAGTTTGACGGCTTCGCCGAGGCGCTCGCCGTTTTGATAGACGACGGGCGGGCATCCGTGAGCGGCGCCGGGGCGGTGGTGGCGGATGGTGATGGTGGTGTTGCGGAGGTCGCGGGGTGCTTCGTAGCGGATGGAGTCGTAGCTGAAGGTGTTGTCGGCGCGGACCTTGCGGGTGCTTTCAAGCAGGAAGAGTTCGTCGCTGAAGGGGTTGTCGGAGAGATGGCGGACGTGCTTGAGGTCGAGGCCGAAGCGGTCGATGGGTTTCATGCCGAGGGTGGAGTGGTCGCGGGTGTGGTAGGTGTCCTCGACCCAGCGGGTGAACTCGTCGTTGAGCTGGCGGAGGTCGTGGATGTGGCTGAGGTCGCGGACGAGGAACTGGTCGCGCACGGTCCGGAAGAAGCGTTCGATCTTGCCTTTGGCGGCGCCGTCCCTGACGGGAGTGTGGATGAGCACGGTGCCGAGGCGGGCGCAGATGAGGCCGAACTCCTTGGATGAGTAGTTGGAGCCGTTGTCGACATAGACGGCTCTGGGGACGCCGCGTTTGTAGAGGGCGTTCTGGAAGCAGTCGATGAGGTTGAGGGTGTCGTCGGCCGGGTAGAAGGCACCGTGGGCGATGACGCGCGAGGCGTCGTCGATGAAGCAGATGAGGAAGGCCTTTTGGGCTTTTTGGAAGCCGTATTGGAGACAAGGTCCATGGAGGGTGTCGCCTTGCCAGAGGTCGTTGGCGTGGGCTTTGGCAAAGGCGAGACGGGCTTTGGGACTGGTGTCGTCGGTCGGTTTGAGGAGTTCGAAGCGGTTGACGATGCGGCGGAAGGTGTTGGGCGCGATCTGCGAGCGCTGGAGCAGGCCCTTCTGGATGCAGGCGCGATACACTTCCTCGATGTTGCGGTTTTTACCGTGGAAGTCCGGCAGGACTTGTTCGATGGCTTCGAGCAGGTGTTCAGGCGAGACTTTGCGGGTGGCTCCCTTGTCGCTGCGTTCGGGGGCTTCGGTGATGCCGTATCTCCGGTAGTAATACCACCAGGTTTGGATGGTGCGCCAGGTGAACTGGCGGGGTTGCCCCTCCTCGTCGAGGAAGGTCATTTGGCTGACGGCCTGGTAGCGGGCGACGTTGGATTCGCCCTGGGCGTATTCGAGTGCTCCGAGCACCCGCATTTTCAGATAGTTGGTGACGCGTTTCATGTGACGCGGGCGACCCTGCGGCGCGGGTGGGGCCGGGGTGGATGGCCGTTTTGTGTTGCCGCAAAAAACCGTCCGGGCGGCGGAACCGGCGACGATGTCAAACCGGCGTTTGTTAGATCGGCGTCCGGTCCGGCCGGGGCGCTGATGCGGCGGAAACGGGCGGCTGTTTCACGCGCAAACGGGAATCTGGAAGCGGTTTTGGAAAGCGGCGGCCGGGCAAGGAGAAGCGGGGAAGGCCGCGTCGAGATGGCGCAGGCTGTGAGGGTCGGTCAGTTCGTCGGTTTTCCCGGATTTCCCGGATTTCCCGGGAGGATCGCTCACCATGCAGAGTCGGGCTCTGAGCGCGGGGGCGGATCGATGCCAACGGGCAAGCCAGCGGTAGGCGCCGGTCAGGGACACGGCGAGTCCGAACGCAGCCCAGGCCGCATGCCGCGTGGTAGCGAGGGAGAAGGCCCGGACGAGCGCCAAAAGCTGGAAGCAACGCAACGAGGCATGGGGCAGGATGTCGTCCCAATAAACCGGGAAGGTCCGTCCGCAGCCTATGTTCGAGTGGCGGTTCGAGCAAAAAAACGCAGTCCCCGTGTGACGAGATCGTGGCCGGATTCCGCGAATCCCCGGAGGTAGCCGTGTGCCACCACGGAATCGGTGCAGCGGCAGTGGCGGCAGCCGGAGGCGCGGACGGTGACGCGCAAATTGAGCAGCTCCAAGGAGTTGGGGGAGAGGTATCGTGTGAACTTCATGCGGGCAGAGCTTATCAGGCCTGGCAACTCGGCATTCCGGGCGTTGTCACAACTTGCCAGTCTCAACAAGACGCAGCCACGGGCGTTCCACGGCGCGGAAACCACGACCGAAACCACTGTTCAAAGCAAGTATCAATAACAGAAGTCGGCCCGTGGAACATTCGCGGCCGGATTAACACCGTGTTCCGGCCGGCCGAAAGCGTTGTCAGTTTGGCAGAAAACCGCCCGGTTCTTCGACCGATGGGTGGAAATTCACAACTTGATGAAGGAAAGACTCAGGCGGCCGCGGGCCTTGCAGTAGCTGGAGGTGTCCGAAGAGGGAACGGGTAGATTGCAAGTGCGACACCAACTCTGAATCATTCCGACGGCCTTCTGGCAGGAGGCGTTGGCCTCAAGGA
>JBFEQB010000125.1:0-3626 GCA_041549835.1 Luteolibacter sp.
GAATCAGGGCCGAGCAGGTGGTGCAGCGCGTTTTCCAACCGGGCGTGGCGGGTTGGAGGAAATTCAGCACCCGCCGGTATTCGGTGCAGGCGAGCTTGGCGCGTTGCACGTTGTCACCATCCGTCTTGTTGACGGCGAGCACGGCGACGCGTTTTCCCTGTTCGCAAAGCAGGCGGCCGACGGTCTCTGAAGGCGGGCTGTTCTTGTCGGAAAGGCGGGCCTGCAGTTCCTGGAGTTTGGTGATGATTTTCCGCAGTTCGTCGGGCCGCTGATCCTTCATGATTTCATTCCGTTCGGCTTTGATTTCTCCCTGCAATGCCAAAGTGGACGGCAAAGCGGTGTAGATGTCCTTCACCCGGATCAGGGCGATCCGGGGTGCTGCGGCGGCGGTCAAAACCGTGACGGCGAGAGTCAGCGCGATGATAGCAAAGGGTTTCATGCTCGGCGGGACGACGGAACAAGAGGTCCGGGATGTCGATAGCGGATCGTCCGTCCGCCGCTCAAGCCGGGTGGCGAGGATCCATACGCCGAATCCATGGCCAGATCCATCCACAACCAGAGCTTCCGCTACCACGGTGCCGCCAAGTTCTCCGGCCCCGTCGCCAAGGTCTTGGCCGCCACGGTAGCCGAAGCCGACCAGGCGGCGCCTTGAAGGAGCGGCGCACACGCCAGATCGCTTCCTCCGGTTACTTCAGCTTGAGTGAACCATCGAGTGTGTAGGTGGTGCCCGCTTGGGTGGGCATGCTCGTGCTCTTGTCGCCGTAGCGGATGGACAGGGGTTTTCCCTTCAGCGACTTCACCTTCACTTCGGTGAGTTTGCCGTCCCGCCATGCGATTCCGACCTCGAACCCGCCGCGCGCCATCAGACCCTGCACCTCGCCGGTGGCCCAGGCGTCCGGCAGTGCGGGCAGCAGTTCGAGGGTGCCGGTTTGCGACTGAAGCAGCATCTCGCAGACGCCGGCGGCGTAGCCGAAATTGCCGTCGATCTGGAATGGCGGGTGGAAGCTGAGCAGGTTGCCATAGAAGTTGCCGTGGATTTGTTCCTTGAGAAGTTTGTAGGCGCGGTTGCCGTCGTGGAGGCGCGCCCACATGCTGATTTTCCACGCCTTGCTCCACCCGGTGCCGCCGTCGCCCCGGGCGTTGAGCGAGACCCGTGCGGCCTCGGCGAGTTCGGGGGTGGTGGTGGGCGAGATCTGACGGCACGGATGCACGGCGAGCAGGTGGGAGAGGTGGCGGTGCTTGTCGTTCGGATTATCGATGTCTTCCGCCCATTCCTGAAGCTGGCCCCATTTCCCGATCTGCGGGCCCAGCAGGTGCGCGCGCATCGACTTGACCTTTTCCCGGAACTCTCCGTCGCGGTCGAGGATGGTGGAGGCCTCGATGTAGTTGGTGAAAAGGTCGTAAACCAATTGTTGTTCGTAGGAATTTCCCTCGGCCGCGGGTCCATGTTCGGGCGAGACGCTTTGGGGGCTGACGAGGGTTCCGTCGGGCCGCTTGATGAGCGAGTCCTCCCAGAACTCGCACTGTTCCTTGAGCAGGGGATAGGCGCGGGTTTCCAGATATTCCCGGTCCAGAGTGAAGGCGTAGTGGTCCCAGATGTTTTGCAGCAGCCAGGGAGCGTCGCCGGGCACCCAGCGATACGAGGAGCCGCCGAAGGTCCCGTTCTCTGAGCGGTGTGCCCAACCGCGGACGCCGTATTTCTCTTTGGTCGCCTTCCGCTTGACCGGGACGACCGAATGGAGCCATTCCGAGAGAGGAGTGAAGCAGTCCGAGAGGTTGGCGGGACCGACGAACCAATAGTTCATCTGGATGTTCACGTCCGTGTGGTAATCGCAGCGCCACTTCGGGTTGTTGCTGTTGTTCCAGATTCCCTGTAGATTGGCAGGCAGGCAGCCTGGGCGTGACGACGAAATCATCAGGTAGCGGGCGTATTGGAAAATCAGCACCTCGAGGCCGGGGTCCTGGAGGCCGCCGGTCAGGTTGAGGGCGTCTTTTTCATACACCATGGTGCCATTGTGAGGTGCCGCAGGAGCTCCGCGGTAAGCGTCGAGCCGCGCGGGCGTGGGCATCGCTGCAGTTCCATCCGGGCTTTCGCCCAAGTTCAGCGTCACGCGGTCGAAGAGCGCCCGGTAGTCCGCCACGTGCTCGCGGCGGAGGTCTTCGAAGGACTTCTTCGAAGCCTTGGTGAGGCGCTCCATGATCCGTTTGTGGGGGTGTTCCTGTTTCCACCCCTTGTCGTGGCGGTTCAGGTAATCGGTGCCGCCGTCGAGGAAAATGAGAAGGCTGTCACAATCCTTGAACCGGATGGTGCCCTCCGCGGCCTCAAGCGAGCCGCCTTGGTTGAGGACGCGGGCCCGGGCTTCATAATCCAGCCGGATGCCGTAGTTCTCGTTCATTTTGCCACGGCCCCCCGACAGGCTGTGCTTGCCGGACAAGGTTCCTGAAAAAGTCAGCTCGTTGCCCTCCGCGCGGATCGTCCCGCCATGGGCGTCCTGCAACGAGATCGTGCCGCTGTAGGCGCCCGGTCGGTCGGCGGTCAGACGAAAGACCAGGACATTCGCCGGATGGCTGGCGATGGCCTCGCGCCGATAGGTGGTGCCGTCCTGCTGATAGACGATGGTGTGGGTCGCCTCGCCGATGTCGAGTTCGCGCCGGTAATTGGAGGGCTTGCCGGTCACGGAGTCCGCCGCCGGTTTTGCGAATTCGATGAAAAGGTCGCCGAACGCCTGATAGGAGCCGGTGTCCTGTTCGTCTCCGATCCAGACCGTGTCCTCGTTGAACTGGATGTGCTCGCGCGCGATGCCACCATTGATCATCGCGCCGAGCCGTCCGTTTCCGATCGGCAGGCGTTCCGACTGCCAGTCGCCAGCGGGCCGGTCCTGCCGGATCACCGGTTGGGCGGCCGACAACGTCGATCCGCCGGACAGAATCAGGGCGAGAATAATTGCTTGTGCGGGCGAGTTCATGAATTCGGTATATCCCGGGAGCGGGAGGCGAGTCCTTCACCGCCTCGATTCGTCAAGTTGTGAAGTCAGACAGGCATGTCAAGCCACTCCCTTGGATATCGAGTTAGCGTGAAATCCTTGATGGCGAAACCCTTCTCTTGTCCCTCGCTCTTGCGAGAAAACCGGAACACGTTCTGGCCTTCGGACCGGCCGACTTCCAACGGTCACATGCCGACGGTGAACGGCAACGCGATTTCAACCGGTTGTTTGGCATCGTTGGCGGTGAGCAGGAGGCTCCGAGCGGCGGACGCCATGCGCCTGATTGGCAAAACCCACAAAGGCTCGGCCGCCGTAAAGGCCGCCCGGGAATTCGTGCGCCGCCAAATGGCCCGTGAATCCGGCGCAAAGCCGCGGCGAATTTAAAACCCCTCCATGATCCGCTTCACGGCGGTGGCGGCGGGGAGTGTCTGGTCCTCCACCTGTTTCTGGATGTCCGGCAGGAGTTGCTTCACCCGCTCGTTGCGAAAGAACCGATGGTGAAGCTCTTCCTCGATCATGGCGCGCATCCATTCGGTGGACTGGTGTTTCCGGCGGGCGCTCAAGGCTCCGGATTCGCGGGTGCTGGCGGCGAATTTTTCGACGGTCTGCCACAGGGCGGCGAGCGTTTCGGGAATCAGGGCC
>JBFEQB010000126.1:0-3608 GCA_041549835.1 Luteolibacter sp.
CCCCTGTGGGAGTCCGGAGTGCGCTACCGCCGGCTCGACTGGCCCAAGGGCATGGAAACCTGGTTCAAACCGGAATTCAACCCCAAGGCCGCCGGATGGAAGGTCGGCAAAGCACCCTTCGGCAGCCACGACGGAAAACTCGAATGGAATGGCCGCTGCATCGGCAACTTCTGTGGATGCGGCGAACCGCTGGCCACATTGTGGGATAAGGAAGTGCTCATGATGCGCGCCGAAATCGCACTCCCGCCGCTCAAGGATGGCTATGCCTACCGCTTGCTCGTCGGCGGCCGCAGCCATGTCAATTACGGTGATGGATCCGACGTCTGGATCGACGGCATCTACATGCCAAATCGCCGCGCGGACGAGCCATCGATCAAGCATGTGGGCAAACGCCAGGGAGGCAAGCCATGGGGAAGCATCATCAGCGATGAGATGCGCCCGGCCTTCGATGATGGGAAAATCACGCTCTGCACCACCGGATTCCTGAGGTTCAAGGACGGCACCAAGATCAAGGCCAACCGCCAAAGCTTCTGGCTCGAGGAAATGAAGCTGCCAACGATCGACAAGTAGGCAGCTCTCGAGCCATGGAAGACAGGTCGCCTGCCAGAAATACCGAAACCGGGGCCGCTCTCGGCCTCGTGTTTCTTTCCGGCTTCGCCGCCTTGATCTATCAGGTGCTGTGGATGAAGCAAATCGGCCTGCTTTTTGGCAACACCTCACAGGCCGCCAGCGCCACCTTGACCTCATTCTTCGCAGGCCTCGCCATCGGCAGCTGGGTGGTGGGAAAACGCGTGTCGATTTCATCAAACCCAATGCGGACCTACGCATGGCTTGAAGCGGGAATCGCGATCACCGCACTGCTCTACTTTGCCATCATCCTGCTCTATCGCAGCATCTACCCGGCGATCCACCAAAGCATTGGATCGAGCGAGTGGCTGCTGTTGATCAAGTTTCTGCTCTCATTGCTGCTCGTGTTTCCACCCGCCTTCTGCATGGGCGGAACCATCCCGGTGATCGGCCAATACATGGTTCGCAAAACCCATACGTTCGGTTCTCTTTCCGCGTTGATGTATGGCATCAACACGCTGGGAGCCGCCATCGGCGCCGCGCTCGCGGGCTTCTACCTCCCACTCTGGCTCGGTTTCAATCTGACCTGTGCTCTGGCGATCCTGGTTTCCGCATTCATTGCCGTCGTCGCATACCGCATCTCCTGCAATGCCAGCCCGGTTGTATTCCAGGCTACGCCCGAAAAACCACCCGAGGCGGAAATCCAAGCCACAACGGCAAGCCACGCGCCATCACGGCAGGAACGGCGACGCTTGGAGCGCGAGCAATTGCGCGGCAATCAAGCGCCAGCCGGGGCACCGGCATCAGCAGCCACACAAGCCCCGGACAAAACCAGCAGGATCATCCTCGCCCTGTGCTTTTTGTCCGGATTCGGAATCCTCGCGCTTGAAGTCATTTGGACACGCCTCTTCACACAAGTCCTGGAGAACTCAGTCTACACGTTCTCCGCAATCCTGTTGGTGGTGCTCGTCAGCCTCGCGATCGGCGCCTTGATCAGCTCCCGGCTATCCCGCCTCACAACCCAACCGCTGATCATTCTCAGCTACCTCATGCTGATCGGCGCCGGCTCAGTGACCGCCACGCCATTCATCTTTCTGAAGCTGACCCACGGCATGCAGCTGGTCAGCTCGGCAGGCAATTGGTCGACTTACATCCTCCTCATCCTCGGCACCGCCGCCGCCACCATCGCTCCCGCCGCCATTTTGTTGGGCACGGTATTCCCCTACCTGATGAAGGCCGAGGAGGGCTACTTGAAGTCGCCGGGCCTCTCATTGGGCCGACTCGCCACCGCCAACACCATTGGTGCCATTCTTGGCGCGCTGCTCTGCGGGTTTCTCCTGCTCGATTGGTTGGGCATGTGGCGCAGCATGCAACTGGTCGCCTGGACCTACACGGTCGCCGCCCTCATCATCCCCCTCGGCTGGAACAAAAAAAGCATCGTCACCAAAATGCTGGGCTTCGGGACACTTCTCACAGTGCTCGCCTTCTCAAAAAAAAACTTTCCCGTAGTGAGCACCGACCCCCACGCCGCCAAGGAGACGGTGCTGGAAGTCTGGGAGGGCAGCGACTGCACGGTCTCGGTCACTGACAGCCGCTACGGCTTGGCGATCAAGATCAACTCGCACTACAGCCTCGGATCGACAGGTTCCTACATGCAGGAGAAGTTTCAAGCCGACCTCCCGTTGATGATCAAACCCGATGCCGAAGACATCTTCTTCCTCGGAGTCGGAACCGGCATCACCGCCGGCAGCGCTCTCGACCCAAAACACCAACACGTCAAACGCGTCGTCGCCTGTGAACTCGTTCCCGAGGTGATCACGGCGGCGAAGAAATACATGACGAACATCAGTGGATTCGACACCACCGGTGGTTTGTTTGACGACCCACGAGCCACCGTGCTGGTGGAGGATGGTCGCCACTACCTGATGGCCACCCATGAGAAATTTGACATCATCAATGCCGACCTGTTTGTGCCGTTCCGCTCCGGTGCCGGCAGCCTCTACACCAAGGAACACTTCGAGAGCTGCAAAGACAGGCTGAAACCTGGAGGACTTTTTGTTCAATGGCTACCGCTCTATCAACTGACCGAAAACGAGTTTTCGATCATTTCTAACACCATGCTCGGTGTGTTCGGTCAGGTCTCGATGTGGCGGCACAACTTCCAGCCGGGCGATGAAGTGGTCGCTCTGATCGGCCACCGCTACAGCACCCCATTGCCCGCCTGTCATATCGACAGCCGTGCGGACAAACTTCATGCGATCTCCGGAAAAGACCACAACGACCTGCAACGCCTCAACCTGCCGCTCGATCCTCAAACCATTTTGCTCTTCTACTGTGGCAATGTATCGGCAGCGAAATCCCTGTTTGAAGATTTCCCGGTGAATACCGACAACCACCCGGTCATCGAATATCTGGCCCCAAGAACTTACCGCAACCAAGCCTCCACCGGGACCACCTGGTTTGTTGGCGCCCCATTTGCGAAGCTCGTCGGCCAAATACTCGACCAATGCCCGCCCGCTCAAGACCCGCTTCTCGAACGCAGAACCGCCGCCAACCGAAACCTGCCCGTTGCGGGATATGCCTTCCAGCGCGCACGCATCCACGAAATCCAGCGCGACCCCGCCGCCACCCGGCAAGCATGGCAGGAATTTGTCAGCGCGTGGACGGCGGAGTAGCCTCCATTACCAGCTTCTGGCCCCCTCACACAGCGCGAGCAATGATTTCCGCGCCGAAATCACCTGATCCCGCCATGTTCTGGCCAACTCCGGAGGTTTTCTTACCGAAACACCGCCCGCACCGACGCACCGGCACACCATCCCGCCCGGCCCTACGGCGGTTTCACGAGCCTCCTGCCAAATTCCTCCAGTCAGCAGTCCTTGAGAGGCTCTGGAATCGACTGGCTCAATGCTCGCACGCCGACGACCCGCCCGGAAACACCACGCCGTTGGTGATCCGCACCTTGTCCCTACCCTCTAGGAAGCTGAGCAGGGCGTCCAGATCCATGCCCATCGCCGAGCAGGTGTGGAAGGTGACGGATTTTC
>JBFEQB010000127.1:0-3477 GCA_041549835.1 Luteolibacter sp.
ATCCAGGTGAAGGTCGCCCAACTACCCGGCGGTTCCCTCCGCGCCACTCCCGAATACGAGGACTGCCGCAAGGCCGCGGAGCAACACGGGGTTTCCCTGCACACCGTCACCCATGAGGCGGAACACGCCGCCGCCCACAAGTTCGGAATCCCCCATTGATCCGCCATGGAACCGAATTGCAGCAGCAACCGGAGCGAAGCGGGGATCGGAGGCCTCACCCTTCCGCGAGCAACTTGCGGAAGTAGTCGATCGTCGATTCCAGCCCCTCCGCCAGCGCGACCTTCGGTTCCCAGTCGAGATCCCTTTTCGCCAGTGTAATATCCGGCTGGCGCTGCTTGGGATCATCTCCCGGCAGCGGCAGATGGGTGATCTTCGAGCGGCCGCCGATTTTTTTCAGCACCAGTTCAGCAAGTTCGAGCATCGTGAATTCGCCGGGGTTGCCGATGTTGACCGGACCGGTGATGCCCTCCTTGTTCATCAGCCGCACGAAACCCTCGATGAGGTCGTCCACATAACAGAACGAGCGGGTCTGGGTGCCGTCGCCGTAAATGGTGAGATCCTTGCCCTGCAGCGCTTGGACAATGAAATTGGAGACCACCCGGCCGTCGTCCGGCAGCATCCGCGGGCCATAGGTGTTGAAAATGCGGACCACACGGATATCGACGTTGTTCTGGCGGTGATAGTCGAAAAACAGGGTCTCGGCGCAGCGTTTCCCCTCATCATAACAGGACCGGATGCCGATCGGATTCACGCTGCCCCAATAAGACTCGGGCTGCGGGTGGACATCCGGGTCGCCATAGACCTCGGAGGTCGAGGCTTGGAAAACCCTTGCCCCCACCCGTTTCGCGAGGCCGAGGCTGTGGATCGCACCCATCACCGAGGTCTTGGTCGTCTTGATCGGGTTGTGCTGGTAATGCGGCGGCGAGGCGGGGCAGGCGAGGTTGTAGATCTGATCGACCTCGAACTTGAACGGCTCGGTCACATCGTGGCGGACCAGTTCAAAGTAGGGATTTCCGAGCAGGTGGACGATGTTGCGTTTCCGGCCGGTGAAAAAATTATCCAGGCAGATCACCTCGTTCCCCTCATTGAGAAGGCGTTCGCAAAGATGAGACCCGAGAAAGCCCGCTCCGCCGGTAATCAGGATGCGCATGTTGCGGAAACCAACAGCTAACTGTTGCCAAATCAAGGATCAATCGCCGCGCCCCCCTGAAAACACAACGAAAATCAGGCAATCCCGGCATTGTTCAAATTGAATTGAACAATTGGACATTCACCCTAAGGTCCCCCCCATGAATCTTCCGCCTGACGGATCCCCTCAAGAACTCGCCCCCTTGGAACGCCAAGTGGTGGACGTGTTCGTGGACGGAGTGCGCGTCCTCGGTCTACCCCGGTCGATCGGAGAAATCTACGGGCTGCTTTTCATTTCCCGGGAGCCCTTGTCGCTCGATGATCTGGTGCAGCGCCTTGAGATCAGCAAGGGTTCCGCCAGTCAGGGGCTGCGCATGCTCAAGAGCCTGGGTGCTGTTCGGGAGGCGAATGGCAACGGTGGAACGGAACGCCGCACCTACTACGACCCCGCCGTGGAACTCAAGCGACTGGTCGGCGGCTTCATCCGCGAGCAGATCCGCCCGCACCTCGACAACGGCAAAACCAAGATCAGTCGCCTCGCCGAGACCGCCCGCCAGGTGGAGGACCCCGATCACCGGCAGTTCCTGAGCGAACGCGTGGAACGCCTCGAAACCTGGATGCGCAGTGGCGGCAGGGTGCTGCCGGTCCTCCAGAAAATCCTCGGCCAATGACATCCCGCGACCCGAAAAAACCGGAATGGTTCTGCGTGCGCGCACAAACCAAACGCGAACACATCGCCGCCGGCCACCTGCGGGAACTCGAGGGCGTCGAGGTTTTCTGCCCCCGCCTGCGCTACCGCAAGGCCACCCGCCGCGGCAAAATCTGGTGGGTCGAACCGCTTTTCCCCGGCTACCTGCTCGCCAAATTCAACCTCGCCGAGATGGAACGCGCCGTCACCTTCTGCCAGGGCGTGCGCGGTCTGGTCCGCTTCGGCTCGGAAATCCCGCCCGTCCCGGATTCCTTCGTGGAACTCCTCCGCAACGAAGTCCGCGACCGCTCCGACGACGATGACGAATTGTTCTCGGTCTCCCCGGTCATCCAGGCGGGCGACGAGGTGGAAATCGCCCACGGCCCGCTTCAGGGCATGCAGGGCACGATCGTCTCCGTCGCCCCGGCCGCCGAACGCGTCAAGGTCCTGCTCGAATTCCTCGGCCAAACGCAGGCCGTGGACGTGGACCTGTTTTCACTCCTGCTGCCCAGGCGTCCCACGCCGTAAAACCCGCCCACACCCACCGCGTCCGCACTCCGGACGCCAGCCATCATCCCGCAACCGCCCCACCATGGTTTCTTTCCCTAACGGAAAGTCCGACCAAGGGCGGCAGCGTGCCACGGGGACGGATCAGCACTCCGAAGCCTCTCCCATCCCACCGCCCTCCGGCCCTCCACTCACAGCTCATTTCCATGAAACGCCTCTTCATCGCCGGCCATCGCGGCATGGTCGGCTCCGCCCTCGTCCGTGAAGCCGCCAGGCGCGGCGGCTTCGATCTCATCACCGCCACCCGCGCCGAACTCGATCTCTGCAACCAGCAGGCCGTCTTCGATTTCCTCGCCGCGGAAAAACCCGACATCGTCATCATCGCCGCC
The DNA here is from genome assembly GCA_041549835.1 of Luteolibacter sp. Classification (GTDB taxonomy): domain Bacteria; phylum Verrucomicrobiota; class Verrucomicrobiia; order Verrucomicrobiales; family Akkermansiaceae; genus Luteolibacter. The sequence continues at coordinate 2,713 of JBFEQB010000127.1, forward strand.
GCCAAGGTCGGCGGCATCCACGCGAACTCCACCTACCCCGCGGACTTCATCTACGAGAACCTCGCCATCGCCGCGAACCTCGTCGAAGGCTGCCGCCGAGCCGCTGTCCCACGCGCCCTGTTTCTCGGCTCGTCCTGCATCTATCCGAAAATGGCGCCCCAGCCGATGCCCGAGGACTGCCTGCTCACCTCACCGCTCGAACCCTCGAACGAAGCCTACGCCATCGCCAAGATCGCCGGCCTCAAACTCTGCCAGCACTACCGCGCCCAGCACGGCCTGCTCTACCACAGCGCCATGCCCACCAACCTCTACGGCCCCGGCGACAACTACCACCCGGAAAACTCCCACGTCATCCCCGCCCTCATCCGCCGCTTCCACGAGGCCGCCGAACACGGCGACGCCTCCGTCACCGTCTGGGGCACCGGCACCCCGCGCCGCGAATTCCTCCACACCGACGACCTCGCCAGCGCCTGCTTCCACCTGCTCGGCCTCGACAACCCGCCGGACTGGGTGAACGTTGGCACCGGCGAGGACCTCACCATCCTTGACCTCGCCAAACTCGTCGCCGAAACCACCGGCTTCACCGGCGAAATCCTCACCGACCCCACCAAACCGGACGGCACCCCACGCAAACTGCTCGACATCTCCAAAATCAAGTCCACCGGCTGGCAACCCGAAGTCCCCTTCCGCGATGGCCTCGCCGCCGCCTACCAGGACTTCAAGGCCTCCCTCGCCACCGGAGAAGCGAGGCTTTGATCCGCAAGG
>JBFEQB010000128.1:0-3406 GCA_041549835.1 Luteolibacter sp.
CTGCTCGACATCTCCAAAATCAAGTCCACCGGCTGGCAACCCGAAGTCCCCTTCCGCGATGGCCTCGCCGCCGCCTACCAGGACTTCAAGGCCTCCCTCGCCACCGGAGAAGCGAGGCTTTGATCCGCAAGGCGCAGCCGGGGTAGCGCCAGATGGCCCGCTCTCTCCAAGTAACGCTCTCTCCAGGTAGCGCCGCCTCGATGAGGCGGCACGCGAATGCCCGGCGCAAGCAAAGCCCGCAGCCTCTTTATCGATCCCCGCCCAAGCACCCTTTTTCACCTCATTCTCCTGCCCTCTCATCGAGAGGGCGCTACCAACACAGATCGGAATTCTCCGCTCCATCCTCTCCTCTCTTATGAAACGCGCACTCATCACCGGCATCACCGGACAAGACGGTTCCTACCTCGCCGAGTTCCTGCTTGGTAAAGGCTACGAAGTCCACGGCATCAAACGCCGCGCCTCACTCTTCAACACCCAGCGGGTCGACCACATCTACGAGGATCCCCACGTCGAACACGCGCGCTTCCGCCTCCATTACGGCGACCTCACCGACAGCTCGAACCTCACCCGCATCCTCAGCGAGGTCCGTCCGGACGAAGTCTATAACCTCGGCGCCCAGTCGCACGTCGCCGTCTCCTTCGAAGCACCGGAATACACCGCGGACGTCGACGCGCTCGGCGCACTGCGCCTGCTCGAAGCCATCCGTTTCCTCGGCATGGAGAAGACCACGCGGTTCTATCAGGCATCCACCTCCGAGCTCTACGGCCTCGTCCGGGAGACCCCGCAAACGGAAACCACCCCCTTCCATCCGCGCTCCCCCTATGGCGTCGCCAAGATGTATGCCTATTGGATCACCGTGAACTATCGCGAAGCCTACGGCATGTATGCCTGCAACGGCATCCTCTTCAATCATGAGTCCCCGCGCCGCGGCGAGACCTTCGTCACCCGCAAGATCACCCGCGGCATTGCGAACATCGCCCAGGGCCTCGAATCCTGCCTCTTCCTTGGCAACATGGATTCACTGCGCGACTGGGGCCACGCCAAGGACTACGTCCGCATGCAGTGGATGATGCTACAACAGGACACCGCCGACGATTTCGTCATCGCCACCGGCAGGCAGATCTCGGTGCGTGAGTTCGTCCGCATGTCCGCCTTGGAAGCTGGCATCGCACTTGAGTTCAGCGGCTCCGGCGTCGATGAAACCGCCACTGTGACCGCCGTCACCGATCCCTCCAAAGCCCCCGGCGTCAAACCCGGCGACGTGATCGTCAAAATCGATCCCCGCTATTTCCGCCCGGCGGAAGTGGAAACCCTGCTCGGGGATCCCTCCAAGGCCGAGGCCAAACTCGGCTGGGTGCCGGAAATCACCGTCGAGGAAATGTGCGCCGAAATGGTCGCCTCCGATCTCGACGAAGCCCGCCGCCACGCCCTCCTCAAATCCCACGGCCACCACATCTCGGTCTCCAAGGAGTAACCAGATAGCGCGCCCTCGATGAGGGCGCAGGCCAATAAAAAGCGACATCAAGGCCCAAGCCGGGTCGGCCCGTCTTCCCTTGGCATCAACCTTTCACCTTCCCGTTCCCTTGCCCTCTCATCGAGAGGGCGCCACCTCCCATCCCATTCCCGACCATGAAAAAAGTATTCGTCTCCGGTTGTTATGACATCCTGCACGCAGGCCACCTCCAGTTCTTCGAAGAGGCCCGCGCCCTCGGTGACTATCTGATCGTCTCCTTCGCCTCCGCCGAGGTCCTCTGGCACCACAAGCGCCGCAAACCCTCTATCCCGGACGATCACAAGCGCGTCCTGCTCCAGGGCCTGCGCATGATCGACGAGGTCATCGTCACCCAAGGACACAAGGAGGGCCTCGATTTCGAAGAAGACTTCCTCCGCATCCAACCGGATTTCCTCATCGTCACCGAGGACGACAAATACGGCGACGTGAAACGCGAGCTCTGTGCCAAGGTCGGCGCGGCATACACCATCCTGCCCAAAACCCCGCCGCGTTTCGAACCGGTCTCCACCAGCTCCATCGTCCGCTGGGTCCAGGCCCCCACCGAGGCCCCCTTGCGCGTCGACTTCGCCGGCGGCTGGCTCGACGTCCCGCGCTTTTCCCGCCCCGGCGAATACATCGTCAACTGCGCCATCTCCCCGCTCGTCTCGCTGCGCGAGTGGCCCTTTGAAAAACAAGCCGGCCTTGGTGGCAGCGGCGCATGGGCGTTGCTCAACGGCCGTGACGGCTTCGAATCGGAAATCAACCTCGGCGTCGGCTGGCAGGATCCCGCCGTGATCCGCGAAACCGGACTCTGCGTCTGGCGCTCCGGTGAACAACCCGTGCTCGATTTCAAACACAACGGCGACTTCCTCTCAGGACGCATGGCCATCCTCTGGACCGGCAAACAACACGACACCCCGGGCGTCGCCAATTTCCCACGCGACTTCGACCGCATCGCCCAAAGCGCCCGCATCGCCCGTGAAGGCGCCCTGCACGCCGACATCACGCGCCTTGCGGAAGGCGTGCAACTCTATCACGCCACCCAGCTCGACGAAGGCATGGACCCGCTGCCGGACATCCCCGGCTCCATCACCCGCAAATACTGCGGCGGTGGCCACGGCGGCTACGCGCTTTATCTCTTCGAAGAACCGGCTCTCCGAGATGCCGCGGTCGCCGCCACCCCGGACCTTCGCCCCATCGAACCCTTCTGCCGCATCTGACCGGAACGCGGTAGGCGGAATGCGGGATGCGGAATGCGGAAAAACGCCTTCTCTTTCCGCCTTCCGCGCCCCCGGGTCCGCCGGCAATCTCCCGCCCCGCTCTTCCTTCTTTCCAGTGTTTCGGTCAATCAGTGGATCCGTAGATCCGTAAGAAAAAGAAAAGAGAAAGCATTGCGCGAAGCCACCGCCCTTTCTCTCCCACCGAAGCACCGGGCGACGCAGCCGCACTTCCTCTTCAACGTTCAACGTCTTGTCGCGGCATAGCCGACAGGCGACGACGGATCGATGTTCGCCGCCCCCCCGCCCCTTTCCCTCAATCTGAAACTCTTCTCCTTCGCGCCCTTGGCGTCTTGGCGGTTCAATCCTCTCCACTTCGAAGTTCGATGTTCAACGTTGGAAGTTCAACGTTCACCTCCCCCTCTTCCCATCCAACATTCAAAATCCAACATTCGCCGCGCAGCGGCGCCTCCCCTCACCGCTCACTGCTTTGATCCCGCCAGCCGGCGGTCCCCTGCGGGCACGTCGCGCAGTTGATTCGGACGCGCCGCCCGCGTCCTCAGCCCCACGGGCCACGTCGCTTACGCTCCTGTCCATGTCGCTCCGCTCCATTCTGCTCACTGCTCACTGCTCACTGATCACTGCTCACTTCTTCCACTGATCACTGCTTTGATCCCGCCAGCCGGCGGTCCCCTAC
>JBFEQB010000129.1:0-3391 GCA_041549835.1 Luteolibacter sp.
GCGGATGCCGAGGGTCTTGGCCATGCGTGGACGGCGTTGTTCCATCGCGCCATCGAAGAGTTCCGCCAGCAGGTGCCTAGTGCGCTCGAACTCGTCGAGGATCCGGGTGAGGAAGGTCTCGCGGATCGATGCGTCCTCCACCAAGCCGGCGTATTCACTCATCAGCTCCCTGTTGGCGGAGGCGAGGTTGGTCTCCACGTTGGTTAGAACATAACTGAGGAAGGTGGAGTGCGGGAGCGCGCGCTTGAGGGCGGCGAAGTCCTCCGGGTTCGCATCCTTGAGTTCCTGCAGCGCGGAGCCCACTCCGAACCAGCCGGGCAGATAGAAGCGCGCCTGGGTCCAGGAGAACACCCACGGGATGGCGCGCAGGTCGCTGATCGAATGGCCGCCCTTGCCGGTGCGGCGTGCAGGGCGCGAGCCGATTCGGGCGTTTTCCAGCGCGTCGATTGGGGTTGCCTGACGGTAGAAGGTGATGAAGCCGTCCGCGCGGAGGAATTCCTGATAGGCCGCCTGGCTGGATGCGGCGAGGCGGTCCATGAAGGGCTGGCAGGGGTCCTCGACGCGGGGCGTGTGGCGGTGCTTGGCGGTGGTAACGGCGGCACCGGCAAGGAGGAGTTCCAGGTTGTAAGTGGCGTTGGCGAGGTTGGCGTATTTCTGAGCGATGGTTTCGCCCTGTTCGGTCATGCGGAAGCCGCCATTCATCGCGCCATGCGGGAGGGCGGCCATGAACCAATGGGTAGGGCCGGCGCCGCGTGAGATGGTGCCGCCGCGGCCATGGAAGAAACAGAGATTCACGGAGCATTCGGCACCGACAGCGGAGAGAGCGGATTGGGCGCGCTGGAGGGCGAACTGGGCGGCGAGGATGCCGCAGTCCTTGTTGGAGTCCGAGTAGCCGAGCATGATCTGCTGGCCGGGCGAGCTTCCGGGTTTGGTGCAGGCAGCGTGCGAGCGGATGGTGAGCGGATGCTGGAGGAAATCCCTGAGGATGCCGGGCGAGCGGTCGAGATCGTCCATGGTTTCGAACAAGGGGACGACCGGCAGCGGGCAGACGAGGCCCTCGTCCCCGAGTTCCATCAGGCCGGCCTCGCGGGCCAGTAGATAAACGCCGAGCAGGTCGGACAGCTGGCGGGTCATGGAAACAATCAGCGAACCGAGGCCGGGTGTGCCCCATTCCCGACGGTGGCGGACGAGCACGCGGTAACAATCGAGGACCTGGTCCGCCTCATGGCCAACGCGGAGGTCGTCATGCAGAAATGGGCGGGTGGATGTGAGCTCGGCATTGAGGAAGGCGAGGCGTTTTCCCTCCGGCCATGACGGGTAGCTGTCTCCGTCCGGGATGCCGGCGGTGACCAGCAGTTGGCTGATGGCGTTGTCGTGGAACTCGGAGTTCTGGCGGATGTCCAGAGTGGCGAGGTGGAAGCCGAAGATTTCAAGTTTGTGGCGGAGCGGGCGGATGGCGGCCTCTTCAAGCAGGGTGCATCCTGCGGCGGTGAGCGTTTCCGACAGGAGGTTGAGGTCTTCCTCCAAGTCTCGAGGGGATTGATACCCTGCGTTTCCCCGGATCTGGCTGCGCAGGCGCAGGGCCATGAGTTCCGCCATTTGGCGCCACGGTTCCTCACCGTGGCGGGCTTCGATTTCGGCGATTTTTTCGTTGGGGCCGATGAGTGTGACGAGGTCGTCGATGCGGATTTGGAGTTCCTCCGGGACGGGGGTGAGGTGGCGGGAGAGGGTGAGCTGGGAGGCGAGGGCGAGCAGTTCGCGTTCGAGGAGTTCGAAGGCCGAGTGGCGCAGGGTTTCGAGGGCTTTCTCGGTGACCGGCGGGGTGACGAGCGCGTGGCCGTCCCGATCGCCGCCGATCCAAGTGCCGAAGACAAGGCGTGGAATGTTTCCGGCGGAGCGCAGCAGCTCAAGCGGCATGCCGGCATCGCGCCACGCTTCGGTGAAATGGAGGTCCAGACGGTTGATGGCGGAGGGGAAGAGGTCGCGCAGGTAGTGGGTGGCGTTGCGCAGCTCGCTGGAGAGATCCGGGCGGACGATGTGGATTTCCGCGGTGCGCCAGAGGGTTTCGAGGGTGGTGACGATGCGCTCGCGGATGTGTCGACGCTCGCGGTCGGTGTGTTTCGGGTATTCGTTGCGCACCATGTCGTCATAGAGCGCGCGGTGGCGCTCGCGGATGCTGGAGCGCTTCGCCTCGGTGGGGTGGGCGGTGAGCACTGGCTCGACCTCGACATCGTTGAGGACAGCGAGGATTTCTTCGGGGCTGAGCCCCATGGCACGCAGGTCACGGAGGGCCTGTGGCCATAGGCCACGGATGGATTCGGCACCGAGTGCTTTTTCGCGCTCGCGGCGGATGTCGGCGGCGACCCGTTCCTCGACCATGTTGAGGAGTTGGAAGCCAATCGAGTAAAGTTGGGGCAGGCCTTCAGGAGCATCCTCGACTTCCGGCGGCTGGCCGGACCATGGCATGAATGGCAGCAAGTCGCGCTCGCCGGTGCTGACCAGTGCGTCTTTGAGGCACTTGAGGAGGTAGTCAAGTTGCTGGTCGATCAGCTCGAAGCCTTCGAGGCGAAGTTGCTCGCGAGTGGGGGTTCCTGAGGATTGGGTCATGGACGCGCGGATGGTAGCATGCTCCGCGCCAAGCGTGGAAGCGGATAAAGAGGGAGTCACCCCGGCCGTGGCGTGTCCACGGAAATCAGTGGGCAGAAGCGTTTTCCGCATTTATCACAGGCGGCGGCGCATGGTGCGCTTGGATCATGATGACTCACCGGCTCGGCTCTCATTTCGAATCCGTCGTTCTCGCCGCGACGGGGGCATTTCGCGTGTTGGATGCGGAGTTGATTCAAAATCTATGGAGTGGCTACGGGAAGATCCTGCGTCTGAAGCTGGAGGGAGGCTGGTGTCCCACGGTGGTGGTGAAACACGTGCGCATGCCCGGCGGCGGAACACATCCGCGGGGGTGGAACTCGAACCTGTCCCATGAACGCAAGCTGAAGTCCTATCAGGTGGAAAGCGCCTGGTATCGCGATTGGAGCCGCCGTTGTGGTCTACTGTGCCGGGTTCCTGGGTTTCTCGCGTTTGATCGCGAGGGCGAGGAGGTGCTGTTGGTTTTGGAGGACTTGGATAGCGCGGGATATCCGTCCCGCTTGGGGCGGGTGGGATGGAAACAGATCGAGGTCTGTCTGCGGTGGCTGGCGGGATTCCACGCCACCTTCATGAGTGAGGCGCCGGTGGCATTGTGGGAAACCGGGTGTTATTGGCATTTGGAAACTCGCCCCGAGGAGTTAGCCGCGCTGGATGACATGGCATTGAAAGCGGCGGCTGGCATCATCGATGACCGGTTGAAACAGGCGGTCTATCAGACGCTGGTGCACGGCGATGCGAAGCTGGCGAA
>JBFEQB010000130.1:0-3218 GCA_041549835.1 Luteolibacter sp.
ACTGTGTTGCTCTGGGACAAACGGGGACCGGATCGCAAATTTTGGTCGAGGACGCACTGGATACTGGTCTTCTGGATTGGGGCGGGGCTGCTCGGGAGGATATGGCTACCCAACTATGTGGGCCTGACCCAGCGATTCACATATCTCGGGTTCTATTTCTGGATGCTGATCATCGTGCGGGAGATCGAGCGCCACCGGAGCGCGGCGGCAAAAGCTGAAACAGGGATGCCGAACCCGGGCGAGTCACTCATGACTCTTGAGCAAGACGTGCAATCGACACAAGACACCTCCGCACTCCAGACCAGCCACCCGTGATGAACCACTCTGATCCGCCCCACAACCGTTTGAAAATCGATCGCAAGGACACCGAGCTACTAGGCCAGAGACCGGATGGAGATTGGATCATTTTTGCAGAGGATCTACCGGAGCTACCCATCCCGAAACACGTGGAGGTGACGAAGGAGTTCATCGAATTCGACGGTTGGATGTTTCCCCTGCAGTATGTCACGAAAAGCCTGCTGCTCTGGATGCAGGCCTCGTTTATCCGGTGGGTGAAAGAGGACGACAGCTCTAGCAACCGGCAGTGGGTCGAGGGCATCGCGGAAGCGTTCCAGTCTGCTTTGGCGGGCAAGCTGTGAATCAATTTTTTTCATCTATTTTCAACCTACCCCCACATTTGTCCCACCCCCTTTGGCAAGATCCGGGCATGTCTGAACCCACTCCATCCAAAAACCCCATCCACCCCGCGATCACCGGCCTGCTTTCCTCCCTCAAACTGGGGGAACCACGCATCCACAAGGGCCTCGGCCTGTGGCCGGTCTTTGCGGAACGCCAGCCCGAACCGGCCTACATCACCTTGATCGATGCGCTGGCGCTCGGTGGTTTCCAAATCACGGAAGTCAGCGAGGGCGGCTCGGTGCCGAACCTCCGCGTCATCAACGAGACCCCGCAGCACGTGCTGCTCTTCGATGGCGAGGAACTCAAGGGCGCCAAGCAGAACCGCATCCTCAACACCACCATCCTGATCGCCGCCGGCACCGCGCTCGACGTGCCGGTGAGCTGCACCGAACAAGGCCGCTGGTCCTATGATTCGCCACAGTTCGGCTCCAGCGGCAGCGTGGCCTACGCGGAGTTGCGCAAGCGCAAGTCGGCGGATGTCGCGCAATCGCTTCAGTCCATGGCCTGCCACACCTCCGACCAAGGTGCGGTGTGGGAGGAAATCGAGCAGCTCCACACGGCGGCGAAAAGCGACAGCAGCTCCAAGACCCGCGCCATGAAGGACGCCTACGAGGGCCGCCAGCGCGAGCTCGATGAATTCACGCGAGACCTTGCCTGCCTGGATGGCCAGTGCGGCCTGCTGGCCGTGATCGGCGACCGGGTGGAAGGTGTGGATGTGCTGTCTCGCCCCGAGGCCTACGCCACGCTCCACCGCCGGCTGGTCGAGAGCCATGCGATGGATTTCCTCGTGCGCAAGGGCGGTAAGTCCCGCAAGCCGCTCGACCCGGAAGCTCCCGCCCGTTTCCTCGCCGAGGCGGCGAAGTCCGAGGAGTCGGTGCACGCCACGCCGGGACTCGGCAGCGACCACCGGCTGCGCTTCCGCTGGGGCCATGGTGCGGCGTTGAGGGTGGATGAAACCATCGTCCACCTCGCGCTGTTCGGCGGCATCGGCCTTGGCCAGGGGCACCACCCGGCCGAGCCGCCGCTGCGCCGTCGCCGCAGCTCGGGCTGGATGGTCGAGTGAGAAAGATCCCGCAGGTGGTTCCGGGGCGGGCCATTCCCCCCACGGTTTGCCACGGGGCTGCCTGCGACCCGCCCTCTCATTTCCACCCCTCCCCTTTCGTTTCCACCACCCCAGTCTGAACCCATGCCCAAGCCACGCTCCAACCGCAGATCCGCCGGGAAAACCTCACCCCTCGTCACCGTGCTGAGGGAGCTCGTCGTCCCGGCCTTCGGGGAGAAGGCGGACCCCGCGAATGACCCTCCGCCATTCGAGCTGGTCGAGCCGGAACCCGAGTCCATGAAAGGTCCTGCGATTCGCGGCATCTTCCGCGGGAAGCTGCCGGTGTATGTCAGCGCCACGTCAGTCGATGACGAGCGGACCACCCTGCGGTTTTCCATGGTGACGGGTTATCTGCTCTCCGATTGCCCGTCCGTCTCCATCCTCATCGGAAACCTGTTGGAAGCCACCCCCTTCCACATCCGGGCCGACTGCCACCTCGCGATGTTCGGGCGCCTCGCCATCGGCTGCGACCTCGTCGTGCGGGCTGATGACGCGCCCTTGGTGGACCGTCGTTTCGATGAGTTGCTGAGACTGGCGGAAGACCTGGACTGGTTCTTCCCGCTGCGTCTGCCGCACCACCTCCACTGGCAGGACATTGGTGAATTCGAAATCGATTGGGACGAACTCCCGCACTACGACCTCGGCCGCTTTCTCGATGATGGCCTGAAGGCACCTCCGGAAGAACGGACGCCTCTCACCCTGCTGCGCCTGGCCCAAGGCCTGAGACGCTGGCAGGATGTGTTGCGATTGCTGCGCGAGCACCCGGAGGAACTCCCGCGCAAGCAATGGGCTCCGCTGAAATGCATGGCCCTCCGCCAACTCCGCCGCTGGCTGCCCGCCATCCGCGCCGCGAAGGAAGGCGGCATCCGCAATGGCCGCTATCCGGGCGGGAAGTGGCTCAGCCCGTCCTACCTGCACGCCCTGATCGAGGGCGGCGATGACATCGAGGCGCTGCGCTTGCTGAAAAAGCCCAAGGAGGGAGAGCCCGGCTTCTATCATTGGCTGCGCGGGCTGGCCCTGCACCGTGCCGGCGATCGCGAACAGGCATCGGTGGCATTCTCCGCATATCTGGCAGCCTGGCCCGGCGACGTGCTCGGCAGCACCGCGACGCAAGATCTGACGGGGGATGGGGATTGATACCCATCCCGCCGGTTGCTTCGCCACCAAATGGAGTGAAGCCGCCGCCGAATCTCCTCCCCGCTGAATGCTCAACTCTCCATGAAAACAGCCTTACACATGAGGACACGCCTCGCTGGAAGGAGTACGGCCGCACGCAGCTGGTCTGAGGGGAAGACCTTCCCCATTCGGAGAGCGCATATTGCGGAGGATGTCAGATTGCGAGACTAGCGCTTTTCATCTGAGGTTCTTCAGGGTGTTGTGAGGCGTTGCAAATAGATGTGCGTCCCTGCATCTCTGTGGATGCTGGAAAACCGATCAC
>JBFEQB010000131.1:0-3170 GCA_041549835.1 Luteolibacter sp.
GCTGGTCGGCACCCCACCTGCGGTCAGGTCGGGGGCTTGCGCATTGGCGCTGGGGCTGAGGCTGAGGCACAGCATCAGGGCCAGAGCTAGAAAAAAGGCCACGACGGGTCCGGATGTGATCTTCGTATCAATCTTCATGGGGTTTGGGGTTTTTGAAGGGCTGTGGCAGCGCGGGCGTTGATTCGCTGGTTGGAGGATGGTTCTGATTCGGATATTTCATGATTCAATCATGCAACCCCGTTCACAGGTAGTCCGATTTGAGGATTTTGGAAGAGCCAGAATTGACGGGGTGGTGTAAAGCTCCAAATTCCGGGCAGGCGTCCCCCCCTACACTAGGGAAAGGAGCTTTTCGAGGTAGGTGGGATCGAGGGTGGCGCGCAGTTCACGTTTGGGCAGACTCTCGGGGCGTTTGGCATTATCTCCCTGGGGTCTGACGAGGTTGTGGGTATTGAGTGCGATGCATCGCAGCGTGGCGAAATTCGTGGCAGCGGCGCGGTCACGGGTTTGATTGGGGTCCTCACGGTAGATTGCGTCCAACACCCAGTGACAGCCGTTCTCGATCGCCCAATGGCTGCGGATATAGCCGAGTATTTCGGGTGCCCTAACCTTCTTGATGCGGCTGATGTAGCAGCGGGTTTCACCGCGGGTGGTGCTTTCCCTCATGTAGGGCCCCTGGCAACCACCAAAGGAGGTGCTTGGAACGGGCATTTCCATTCACGTCGGCCCACATCCGCGGCAGTCCCGTCCGCGCGCCCAGCCGGCGGCGGTCACCCCGCCGGTGCCCCTGGAAATTCTTTGCAAGATGATAAAACCCTGAAACGTAGGGTTCGCTGATGAGGCCATCGATCTTTTAATCGTGCCAGCAAGGGCAGTAATCCGCATCAAAACAAACTCAACAGGCAGTTCCACCCATGAAAAAGCACCTCATCATCCTCGCCGCGACCGCCCTACTCACCGCCATCCACGGGGAAGCCGTTGCCGCTGGCAAGCAAGCGGCCGTCGTGGTCTATGGCGGCACGCCCTCGGGCATCGCAGCCTCCATCACGGCGGCGCGGGAGGGGGCTGACGTCGTGCTGGTGGAACCGACCCGGCACATCGGCGGACTGAGCACGAGCGGCCTGACCACCGCCGAAACCGAGCACATGCTGCCGTGGACGCTGGGAGGATTCGCTGATGAATTCTACCGCCGCCTCGGCCACCACTATCAACTGAAGGACGGCCGGCCGGCCTACACCTTCGAATCGGGTGTCGCCGAGCGAACCTACCTGGCGATGCTCCGGGAGGCGGGGGTGCAAGTTCGCTATGGTGCGGCACTGACCCGAGTGTCCAGCCAGCAGGACCGGATCACCGGGATTTCGCTTACCGATGGATCCACCGTCACCGGGGCCGTCTTCATCGATGCCAGCTACGAGGGCGACCTGATGGCTGCGGCCGGGGTCAGCCACACGATCGGACGGGAAGGCCGCGACGAATTCGGAGAGAGCCTCGCCGGGATCCGCTTCGACCCTGAACTCCGCGAGGCCGCAACCGTGGACGAATCCGGCAGGCTGCTGCCGGGCATCAGCGGTTGGCAAAAGGACCTGCGTGAGGGTGACGCCCACCCCGGGGTGATGTGCTACAACTTGCGCCTCATCGTCACTCGCGACCCGGCCAGCCGCGTTCCATTCCCCGAACCGAAGCACTACGATGCATCCCGCTACGCGCTTCTGGCCAACTGGCTGCGCGGACCCGCGGGCAAGGACCCGTCACTCCGGTTGGGCAAGCTGATCGGCCTCTACGACCGACGCAACGGCAAGTTCGAGATGAACAACAAGCAGTCCGCCATCGTTTCCCTCGGCCACTTCGGCGGACAGTTCGACTGGCCGGCCGCCAGTCACCAGCAACGGCAGCGTCTCGCGGCCGAGCATCTCGACTACACGCTCGGACTGCTTCACTTCCTCGCCACCGACGGAACGGTGCCGGAAAAAATCCGTGACGAGCTGCGCGAGTTCGGCCTGCACAGCGGCGAGTTCGCCGACAACGGACACCTCCCCTATCAACTTTATGTCCGCGAAGGCCGCCGGATGCGCGGGCCCTTTGTGGTGCGCGAGCAGGACATCCGGACCGAGCGGCGCAAGCCCGACAGCATCGGCATGGGCAGCCACTTCATCGACTCCCACCATGTCCAGCGTCTGGCTGTTTCGCCCACCGCCTTCGTCAATGAGGGCCGCATCTGGCGCAAGGGCCGCGCCTATCAGATCCCCTACCGGACGCTGATCCCGGAAAAGAACGAATGCACCAACCTGCTGGTCCCGGTGGCGTCCAGTTTCACCCATGTCGCCTATTGCACGCTGCGTGTCGAAGGCACCTGGATGGTAACCGGACACGCCGCCGGAGTGGCGGCGGCGATGGCCGCGAGCGCCGACCTGCCCGTGCAGGAAGTGCCGGTGGAAGCGCTTCAGGAAAAGCTTCGCAAGCAGGGACAGGTGGTCGATTTCCTACCCGGAAAACCCGAGGAATGCGAACGACTCAACGGGCCACCGGAGTTCTGATACGAATTTCAGGAAAGAATGTGACTCCTTTGGGTGCGTCTGAGTTCACGCTGACACCCACAACTCCGGCATCAATTCCCGAGAACAAGCGTCAAGGTTCTGGAAACCTCACTGAGACCACGTGAGTCGGAAAGTGTCACTTCCAAAACATAGCTGCCAGGAGCACTGAGCTCCACCTGACACTCGGCAGCCTCTGCGGTTCCATTCGGCGTGAACACGGCATTGCCAGGGCCTTCGAGCTTGCGCCAGGTAAACAGGATGGTGTCGTTGGCCTGATCACTGGCCACCACCTTGAGCTTGGCCGTATTAGCCGGAAGTTTGACGGGTGAAGGCGTGGAGGTCACGGAATCAATTTTCTTGAAGGTCTTCGACGCCTCATAGCCGGCAGGTTTCTTCAGCTGCTCGATGGTCTTCGGTTTTCGGTTGTCATTGGTTCCTTCGATCATGATGGCGGCCGCCTCCTCCGCCTCGAGATAGCCGTGCTCACGCAACAGCTGGATCCCGGCCCTGCGGACGCTGGAACTGAACATCGAATCCGCCGGAGACCGCTCGACCACCGCCGTGACCACCGTGTCGGCCAGAGCCGTCAGATCTTCTTCCGTAAGATGAGCATACACATACTTGAGAGTGCCGCGGCAC
>JBFEQB010000132.1:0-3087 GCA_041549835.1 Luteolibacter sp.
CAGGTCCGGCCGTCGGTTCTTCAGCCAGAAAATGCAGGCCAGCCTGTCCGGCGGGTAGTGTTTCTCATATTCCTCCCGGTCCGTGATCTTCCCCTCATGCGTGGCGAACTTGGTATCCGTGTGGCTGTATCCGCAGGCCCGTTTGAAGAGCCGGTCCGCCACCTCCGCATCCGCCCGGGACTTGCCCTCTTTCAGCGCCTCGGAAAACTGGCGCTGCTTCAGCTTCCAGCCGTTCACCGTGGCCACCTCCACCCCGAAGAACTCCGCGAGCTCCCGGTCCGTCGCCCCCAGCCGGCACAGCTTCAGCGCCTGCCCGGCGAACTCCGCCCGATACCGCGACGCCCGCCCCGGAGACCTTTTCCCGCCGGAATTCCCCGGCATCGACTTGGTTTTTCTGGCGGGTGCACGACTCATGCTCCGATCTTTCGCGCGAACGAGGCACCGTCAATTCCGGCGAGTGGTCCCCGGTTCTCACCGCGCCTCTCAAACGCTCCATCACCCTCCTCCGCCCAGCCAATCCCGGGCTCTCCGGGCGGATCACTCACGTCCCGTGAGATATCCGGGCTAGATACTGCCGGAAGTAAGGCCTTAACCGCTTGGTAAGCAGAGACTGGATGAAGACCCCCATGCCGCCAGCGATAACTCCTGCAATCACCAAGGCGAGCAACCACCCGCTCCCGGCCCGGTATGCGTGAAGACCCGCAGCCCCTGCACATAGAACCGCCAGGATGCTGCCAAAGCGCACATTGCGTTCCCAGGACCGATGCCCGCTTGTAAAGATTTTGTAGGCCTCTCTACGGACAACCCGGCGCTGGGAATCGCTAAGATTTGCCAACTCGGGAACCTGCCTGGCGGTGAGGTAAAGTTTCATGGCTGGCGTTCAAGTCACCCAGCACGATGGAGCATCCTTCAACATGAGTCAAGACGCCCCGCATGGTCCGCGCTGATTCAGGAACCCAATCTTTCCTCTTCACCCCGCGTTCCATCCTCCCATTTAGGTTCACACCACTGCCGTAACTGTCCTGATCCGGCAGCCCCACGGACAGGAGGGGAATCTTGAAATCCAAGGACCAGCACCCCGTGCTTTCTGTCAAGATTTGCACCCTGACCCCATTTTCCCGCACCCCTCACCGGGCCGCCCCCACCGTCGGACGCAATGAACCCTGCCCCTGTGGCAGCGGAAAGAAGTTCAAGAAGTGCTGCGGCAGGTGACCTCCATTTAGGTTCACACTACTGCCGTAACTGTCCCGGTTTTCACTCCCCAGAACCAAGGGGGTTTTTGTCACTCGGGGGCACTGTTTGTGTGTCCCCTGATAATGACCAAAGCAACCCAGCCCTCCGATCAGCATCAATAAAACCAAGAATCTACTGGCAACGAAAGCGGAGCCACTTCAGTGAAAACAAGAATGAAACCGTTCCAGTTGCTCACCAAACCACGGCATGAATTTGTCGAAATCCCACACCGCTCAAAATACAGCGCCTGCGCTTAATCCCGTGCCATTCAGGACTGACCCTATTCACGTTCCTCAATCGGGTCCCTTGATGGCCACCTCCCCGTCTCCGGGTCATAATACCGATAGCCGTATTCATTACTCGACATTTATTTCTAATTCTATTCCTTGTCCGGATTTGATCTTATTTTTTTGAACAACTTTAAAAAGTCCAGATCGGACAGATTCAAGAACAACCACCTTCAAATCTTTCGTTAGATCTCCCTTGAAAACAAGAGTGCACGGTTTGACATTTAAAACCACTCCACCCTGTTTAAAATCACCAGATTCTCCACCGACAATCTTTACGTTCAGCAAGCCAAACTCGCCTTCACTGAACGACATTATGTTTTTATTTTCTCCGAATTCATCTCCTTTCTTAAGATCGTCAAATGTTGGTTTGAATGATTCACCTATCAACACCCTGTAAGAATTTGAATTTTCTTTTCCTTGCTCACTCTTTGAACAAGACGGGAACATTAGTAGCAACGCTGCTAGAAATAGTAGTTTCATTTTTTTATTATTTATTCTTGGAGAACTTGACCAGACACTTGAATACCCCCTTGTAGGCTCGCATTTGCACCACCTGTTCCCGCAGAAGCACTGATTGATCCGCTACATGAAAAGCTGCCTCCCGGAAAAGTGTAACTACAACTTGCACTGCCAACTGAACCAAGAGACGCGGAGACAGTAATTAAGCCTTGCACATCGGGAGTAGTCGCAGTTGGGCAATCTGGCTTACCAAAATCCACTTGTGTTCCTGCTATATCGTAGGAAACACTCCATCCCCCTGTCCCAACTCCGGGACCGGCTGTTATAGAACCTGAAAATTCAGCCATGGTTCCCTCACTACCATCTGATTTGCAGCAGTCTCCGTAAGTGAAGCCTACTGTTCCAGACAGGCAGATTACAAGACCTGGAACTGCTGTTAGAAAGCAGCCTTCGACGCTAAAACCTTTACTCAGGCTAAAATCAAGATCTAGATCTGGAAGTGAATCGAGTGGGAATGGCTCGTAGTCAGTGTAAAGATCATAGTCTGGAGGGAGATAGCCCAAATAATCCCACTTCCTCACAGGATCATTTCCCACGAACCCATACAGGTTCACTCCACCCCTTTCCTCAATCGGATCCCTTGATGGCCACCTGCCGGTTTGCGGATCATAATACCGATAGCCGTAGTAGTACCAGCCGGTCACGGGATCCAGCGGCTTTGTTGAGAAGCGATAGGTGAATTCCGCGGCAAGGTTATCCTCCTCTTCGGTGAAGGCCGTCAGGTTCCCGAACGGGTCATATTCAAAGTGTGCGGCGATGACGCCTGCGGTGGATAGGTATTCGCTGACGTTCCCGTTGCCGTCATAGGTGGCATAGTAATTGGTTCCACCGGTCCTGACAGCCAGCAGCCCACCTACGCCGCCCGCACCTTGGAGGGTGCCGCTGAGGTCGAGCCCCCAGGTGCGGGTTTTGGCCAGGACGGGTGCGGTGGTGCCGGTGTATTCGGCGACGACGTTCCAGCCGTCATAGAGGTACCAAGTGGTGGTGCCAGCGGCCACGTCGGTGCGGCGGATGCGGCGCGAGCGGGAATCGTAGTCGTAGGTGA
>JBFEQB010000133.1:0-3057 GCA_041549835.1 Luteolibacter sp.
GAAAAACCGGGCTGGCAGGTGAGCGTCTGGAATTCGCCCTCGGTGGCGGGAGTCTCGTGGACAAAACCCACATCCTCCTGGGCAAGGTATTGCTGGTAAATGGCCCAAGCCTCGGCGGGAGACAGTGGCCGGCTGAGCACGCTGCGATGGGTGGCGAGGCGGAGGAATCCAAGCATTGAGATCCGGCAAAAAGCCACGGCGGGTGCGGCTTGATGCTGCCAGTAGCGCTGTGCGGCGGTGTGGTGGATGTGATTTTCATCCGCCAATGCGAGCCACACGTTGACATCCGGCAAATCGGTCATGGCTTGGCGGATCGGGGATTGAGGACGCGCTGGTAGGTTGCGAGATCTTCTTCCTCAAGGAGGGCGTTCATTTCACGGTTGGTGAGCGCCGGGGTCAGGGGCTTGCCTGGCTCACGCGAGATGGCGACCGGTAAAGGTAGGCGCTGGTGCGGGGTGACGGGGACGGCAGCGGATTGGCCCCGGAGACCTGCTTCGATGTAGGTGGCGACCAAGTCTTTGAGCTTCACGCCTTGCTGCACCGCCCGGGTTTTCACCTCACGGAAGAGCGGGTCAGGAAGATCAATCGTCGTGCGCATGAACGCATATTCGCACAAAAATGCTTTTCCGCAAACTATATTGGAACGCGGAATGGGAGAGAAAGAAGCGTGCGGAGCTTCTTCAAAATTCCGCGTTCCGAGTTCCGCATTCCGCGTTCAGGCGCGCCCTTACAGCCGCCGTTGCAGCCTTGATATCCTCCGCCTGGAGCAGGTCCGAAACGATGACGACGCGCCGCGCGCCAGCGGCGAGGACATCGGGCAGGTTGGAGCGCTTGATGCCGCCGATACAGAAGGCGGGGATTTTCGATCCGACGTCGCGTTCCATGGCAGGAATATCCTGGAGACCGATTCCCGGGCGGCCGAGCTTGGTGGGGGTGGGGAAAAGCGGGCCGAAGCCGATGTAATCGAAGCCCTCGGCAAGGGCGGCGCGGGCTTGATCGAGCGAATGGGTGGAGCGGCCGAAGAGGAAACGCGGAACTCGGAACTCGGAACTCGGAATGGAAGAGGAAGAAGCGCGGAGCTCATTCCGCGTTCCGCGTTCCGCATTCCGCGTTTCTTCGCGAGCTTCGGCGAGCGAGCCATCGTCCTGGCCGATGTGGACGCCATCAGCGCCGAGCTCTGCGGCGAGAGCGGGGTGGTCGTTCAAGATGAAGGGAACGCCGGCGGCGCGGCAAAGGGGAATGAGGGTTTCCGCGACGCGCCGGATGGTGGCGAGGTCATGGCCTTTGGCGCGGAGTTGGAGGATGTCCGCCCCACCGGCGAGCAGGGCGGCGGTGGTTTCCGCAGCGCGGAGCTCGGGGGTGTAGCCGAGATCGAGGATGGCGTATAAACGCGGAACTCGGAACGCGGAACTCGGAACGAAAGAGGCTCCGCGCTTTTCCATATCTTTAATTCCGCGTTCCGAGTTCCGCATTCCGCGTTTCTTCAGGCTTTTCGTTCCTCAAGAAACCTCGCGACCCAGCCGATGTCATAGGTGCCGGCGATGAAGTCCGGGTGGGAGATGATTTCGAGCTGGAAGGGAATGGTGGTCTTGATGCCGCGGATGGTGAACTCACCGAGGGCGCGTTTCATGCGGGCGATGGCGATCTCGCGGGTGGCCGCGGTGACGATGAGTTTGGCGATCATCGAATCGTAATGCGGCGGGACGGTGTAGCCAGAATAGACGTGGGTATCGACGCGCACGCCCTTGCCGCCGGGGGCATACCAGAGATCGATGGTGCCGGGGCTGGGAGCAAAATTATTGAAGGGATCCTCGGCATTGATGCGGCACTCGATGGAGTGGCCGCGCGAGGTGGCTTCCAAAACATGCTCGGAGAGCGGTTCGCCAGCGGCGACGCGGACCTGCTCCTTGATGAGTTCACACCCCATGACCTCCTCGGTGACCGGGTGCTCGACCTGGATCCGGGTGTTCATTTCCATGAAGTAGAAGTTTTCCGCGGCTTCATCGACGAGGTATTCGATGGTGCCGGCGTTCTCGTAACCGATGGCGCTGATGAGCTTGACGGAGGCCTCGCCCATGCGGGCGCGGAGCTCGGGAGTGAGCAGCGGCGACGGGCATTCCTCGATGACCTTCTGGTTGCGGCGCTGCATCGAGCAATCGCGCTCGCCGAGATGCACGTAGTTGCCGTGGGAATCGCCGATGACCTGGATCTCGACGTGGTGCGGCTTGATTACCAGTTTTTCGAGATAGCAGCTGCCGTTGCCAAAGCAGACGATGGCCTCGCTGGAGGCGGCTTGGAAAAGGGAGATGAATTCCTCTTCCTTGAAACACGGGCGCATGCCGCGGCCACCCCCGCCGGCCGTGGCCTTGATCATGACGGGAAAGCCGATTTTTTTCGCCTCGGCGAAGGCGGTTTCGGCGTCCGGCATAATGTCGGAGCCGGGGGTGATGGGCACGCCGTTGGCGATGGCGGTGGCGCGGGCGGTGGCCTTGTCTCCCATCTGGGAAATGACCTTGGCGGAGGGGCCGATGAAGACGATGCCGGAGGATTCGCAGATTTCCGCGAAGCGGGCGTTTTCCGAGAGGAATCCGTAACCGGGATGGATGGCATCCGCGCCGGTGATCTCAGCGGCGGCGATGATGCGGTCCATTTTCAGGTAGGACTCCTTGCTGGAGGCGGGCCCGATGCAGACCGCCTCATCGGCGAGTTGGACATGCATCGAGTCGATGTCCGCCTCGGAGTAGACGGCGACGGATTCCACGCCAAGCTCGCGGCAGGCGCGGATGATGCGGAGGGCGATTTCGCCGCGATTGGCGACCAGAACACGCTTGAACATGGGGAAGAAGTGGAAAGTGGTCGGTGACCGGTGAAGGCCGGTCACTTGATGCGGAAGAGGACGTCGCCGTATTGGACGGGGGCGCCGTCTTCGGCAACGAGGGCGCAGATGGTGCCGGATTTTTCGGCTTTGATTTCATTCATGACCTTCATGGCCTCGATGATGCAGACGGTCTGGCCGACGGAAACGGTGGAGCCGATATCGACGAAGTCCGGAGCGTC
>JBFEQB010000134.1:0-3042 GCA_041549835.1 Luteolibacter sp.
TGCACCGCCATCCGGCGGGAATAATGGGCGGATCGGGCCGAGTCCGCCCTACCGGTTTTCGCACCGCCATCCGGCGGGATAGTGGGACGAGCAGGGCTTGCCCGGCGTAGCTTTACGCGAAGCCTGGGCCGCTCGTCCCTACCATTTTTTCATCCGATGACCGACATCGAACTCCTCACGCGCGTCATCGGGATTCTGGATCCCTCCGCAAAATGCCTTCTGAGCCTCCGCCGCGGCGGCCGCCTGTTGATGGCGCTGCCTCAACAACGAAAGGCCTTTTCCAGAACACTCGGGCTCTATCAACCGCAGCGCCCGGCCGCCCGGATGATGGTGAGGGTCTTACACGGCTTGGCTGGCATCGGCTGGCAGGGGTGTCTGCTACCGAAAATCCGAATTGAAACTGAAGCCGCGAGTCCGCCTCCCAGCCTTCCCTCTATCGAACAAGGAACCTGCGGCGTGCTGCTCGGCAGCCCGGAACACCGGGTGCGGCGGGCAATCGCGAGTTATCGCAATGCGGGACAATGGGAGGTGGCGAAGATCTCGTTCGGCGAGGAGGGCGCGCGGGTGCTGGAACAGGAAGCACGGATTCTGGCAGAGCTTGGCGCTCTTGCGGCCGGTGTGCCGCAGATGCTCGGATTGCATCGGCCCAAGGGCGTGACGGTATTGCGGATGCCCTATCTGACGGGACGGCCGGTTCCTCCGGGCGAGTCCGCAGCTGCACTGGAGTTGCTCGATACATGGGTGACTGGCCTTTCACCAAAACCGATCACCGGGTTTCCGGAATGGGCGGCAATCGAATCCGCGCTGTCGGAAATTCAGAACGGAGACCAAGTGGTCGATCAACTGTCCCGGGAGAACGTTCGCCCGGTGATCTGCCATGGTGACTTCGCCCGGTGGAACCTGCTGCGGCAGGCTGACGGAAAGCTGGTCGTGCTTGATTGGGAGTGGGGGCATGCGGATGGGATGCCGGGGATCGACCTGGTCCATTATTTCCTGCAGGACGCGAGATTGGTCGAGCGCCTGAGTCCGGCTGACGCGATCACGAAGACCTGCTCCATTTTGGAAAGCCCCGCCTGCCGTGGCTACCTGCAACTTACCGGCTGGAGCTGCGATCCTCTGCTGCCGATCATCGCCAGCCTGGCCTACAAGCAGGGCGCGGGGCACCAGGACAATGGGGCGGTCTTGAAGGCCGCGGTGGGATTCAACCGGTAGGGACGCGCGGCCTCGCGGGTCCGACTTTCACATGGTAGGGCTGACCAGCCTTGGTCGGCCGTGACTCACGCCCGGATGGAAGGCAAAGGGCTTCACGTGGAACGCAAAGCCCTTGCACCGCCATCCGGCGGAATTGTGGGACGAGCGGGCCGCTCGTCCCTACCAGCCGCGGAATCGCGTTCTTCCATTCAAAATCCAACATCCAACATTCATCATTAACTCAAAACCCCACATCCTTCTGATGGGACAGACACCGCCGCCGTGGCACGGGCAGGCGGTGGCGACGCAGATCCTGTTCGATCACGACTGGCCGGACTTCGAGGTGCACCGTCTGCGCATGGAGTTCAGCGAGGAGATGTTGGAGGTGGGCCGGTTCCAGTGGAAGAAGATCCGGCATTTGTTCCTTCTGGTTGGAAAGGCCAGAGAGATCCTGAAGAACCACCCTGGCAGCATCCTCTTCTACCCCCCGGCCAGCGCGAAATGGATTCCGTTTTTGCGGGACGTGATCTTCCTCAGTTGCGTCCGCCCGCTTGCCGGTTCGACCGTATTCATATTCCACGCCAGTGGACTCCCGGTATTTGTCAATGGTGGCCCGATCCGGCGGATTCTTGGCCGCTTGGCTTATGCCGGGGCGGACGTGGCTCTAGAAGTCGCCCAGGAGGTCGTGGCGCCGCATGAAGTGTTCCGGGCAAAAACTTGGAAATGGTGCCCCTGCGCGATCGATGTCCCGGCCGTGAAACGTGGACCCCGCTCCGACCGGGACCCGTTCGCCGTCTTGTTTGTGGGCAGTTTGCAGGAGGGCAAGGGAGTCATCGAAATTCTCAGGACCGCCGCTATCCTCAAGAAACAAGGCAGGGAAAATGATTTCAGGTTCCGGATCGTGGGGAAATGGTTTTCCGACGAATTCGAGAAGGATGTACGCCATCTGGCCGCCGAACTCGAAGTGGATGAAATGGTGGAGTTTGCCGGGCAGTTGACGGGAGACGAAAAGTGGCGCGCCTATACCGATGCGGATGTCTTTTTCTTCCCCACCCACTATGCCTCCGAGGCGACCCCGATCGTCCTGATGGAGGCGCTCGGCGCGGGTCTGCCGATCTTGTCCACCCAATGGGCCGGTATTCCCGCAATGCTCGAGGGATGCGAAACCGCCACTCTTCTGCCGGTTCGCTCTCCCGACCAGTATGCCGCGGCGCTGGCGGACTTTGTCACGCGGCGAACGGGCGCGGATGCCACTGCCAGGGAGGCCCGCGAATTCTATCAGGAGCATTTCCTGCCAGAGCGGTTTGTCGAGCGGGTGAACGACGCGTTCCGCACCGTAGCAACCGAGGGTGGCGCACTCTCGATGAGAGAGCATGCCGGACCCTGCAGCGGCGGTGTGTCACCGGCGCTGGATGCCGGCACCGGCGAACAGCCCGGCGCTCTCGGCGATAGCGCCCTACCTGCTTCGCTCTCGCCCACGATCCACCCTCCACGATCTACCATCTCCATCAGCATCTACCTGGCGGATCAGAACCCGGGGCACGACCGGAGCTTCGGCATTTCCCGCATGTCACAGGTGGTGCTGGCGGCACTGCAAGGGACCGGGCAGGTCCGGATTGAAGCGATCGCCTCAAAGACCTCGCAGCAGGCACCGGCCGGAATCGGCTTTGCGAGGATCCTGCCTTGGGGAACGCGCGGCAAGCTGATCCGTTTGTTCACCGACCATTTCCATCCGCTGTTCCACAACGGCGACGCCGCACCCGATTTGTATTATTTCCCAAAGGGATATCTACCTCTGTTGAATGCCTATTGCCGCCCATCCGTGGTGACCATTCACGACACCATCATCCA
>JBFEQB010000135.1:0-2982 GCA_041549835.1 Luteolibacter sp.
AAGCGGATCCTGCTTTTTCTCAGCGCCTTTCCCCTCGCCATCATTGGCAACGCCCTGAGGGTGATCTCGATCTTCGTCATCGCCGAATACGGCAATGCCGAATGGGCGTCCACCACCTGGCATGACTGGTCCGGCCTGCTGCTGTTCTATCCGTTTTCCCTGATGCTGCTTCTGGTGATTCATTCGGTGCTCGAAGGCGGGCTGCCATGGAAGGCGAAACACAGGCGCCAATTGCGGCGGACCATCATATCCGCCCCGCAACCGGAGGGCGAAGCCCGGCAATCATGAAAATCCCGATCCTGATCCTGCCCGTCTTGCTGGCGTGCCTGCTGGCAACCGTCCACCTGCTGCCCGAGGCCGGCGAGATGGCGGAATCCGCGGTGAAGATGGATCTTCCCGCCACGGCCGGCGGTTGGACCTTGCGTTCGATTCCGGCAAGCGAGCTGGAAATCGCGATTCTGGCCGCGGACACGCGTTTTTCCAAAGCCGTCTGCCTGCGTCCCCGGGATGGTGAGGTGGATCTCGCTTCGGGCCTGATGGTTCCCGACCGGATCGACCTGTCGGTGGTGCTTTCCGGGCATGACCTCAACAATTCGATCCACCGGCCCGAGCGCTGCATGCCGTCGCAAGGCCACGTGATCGGGAGTTCTTCCAATGTCCGCATGGAGCTGCCGAACGACAGGAGATTCACGGCCCGGCGGCTCCTGTCCGTGCAGTCGATCCCGACCAACGAGGAGCACACCGAGTATGCCAGCTTCAATTGTGTCACCTACTACTTTTTCGTCGGCCATGACCGGATCACTCAGGACCACCTGAAGAGAACCTTGCTGGACATGAAGGACCGCCTGCTTCTGGGAATGGACCAGCGCTGGGCCTATGTCTCGGCGTCCATGTGGTATGGGAAAGTGCCTTGGATCGACAAGGAGGTGACCATCGAGGAGGCAGATGCCAAACTGCGGCGATTCATTCATGAATTCGCCGAGGAGCAGATCGACTGGCAGAGGGTCAAACAGTGAGGGGTAGATACGAAAAACGCATCCCTTCCGGGATGCGTGCTTTTCAAGGGCTGCCGGAGCATGTCGTCAGTCCTTTGCAATCCACCCATCAAATCCCGATCGTTTCCAAAAGCCTGCGGGTCGCGCCGTCGTCGCGGTGGCTGTGCGACAGTTTCAGCATACTCCGTCTTTGAACGGCTTCCGGGTCCTGGCCTGAAAAGACGGCGTCCAGAGCGGCGCGGAGTTCCTGCGAGTTGCCGGCCACCGGCCCGGTAAAGTAGGAGGCGATGGGGTCGACGGTGAATCCCCGGGAGCTTTCATATTCCCCGCAATCCGAAAACGCATGGATGATCGGCTGGTCGAGCAGGAGGTAATCGATCACCACGCTGGAGATGTCGCTGATGAGCAGGTCCGTGGCGCCGAGGAACTCGTAGAGCGACAGCCGCCGCTCCCTGAGCCATGCATCGTCCACGATCCAGAGGTGGCTCCATGTTTTCGACGCATCGAAAGCCGCCATCGGATGCGGTTTCACCAGCAGGACCGCGTTGCGGGATTCCAGGAACGAGTTGAGTTCGTCCGGATCCACGTCCGGCATCTCGAAGACGTTGCCCGACTCGATCCCGTCGGTCCGCGGCAGACCGCGAACGCTTTTCCGATAGGTCGGCAGCCACGCCAGCAAGCGCCGGTCGTCAGGCAGGCCGAGCTTTCCGAACACCTCGCGGCGGTCTGAAAAAAGCCGGTCGTTGCGAGGGAGTCCGGTTGAAAGCACCGCGCCGCGGGGCCTCATGGCCCGCTCCATGATTTCCGCCCAGAACGGCGAGGTGGCGAGCGTGTAACGGGCTGAAGTTCCCGGATCGTTTTCGATCAGCCAGCCGATCTTCTTGATCGGCATGCCATGCCAGACGTTCACCGAGATCACATTCGGCGGGAAGTTCCTCGTGAAACACGGATGGGTGAAAAACACGTATCTGGCAAAACAGAACCACAGGAACCCGGCGACCGAGTTCTTTCTCACCCGGATCGTCTTGCTCCCCAACCGCCATGTCGGAGGGGTGGCCGGGTCGCTCATCAGCAGGACGACCCGGCGGACACTGGATTCCTGCAACGCCTGCTCCAGCGCGATTCCGTTGTCCTCGCAATCGGGCCAGCCCCAGATGACGGCATGGTTCCACTTCGGCGTGAAGCGGTAAACCCCATCGGTGAATTTGCGCAGGAAACCGGTCACTCTGAAAATTCCACGTTGGACGCGTCCGTCAGTCTCAAATGGGCCTTGGTGCGGGTGGTGCTCACGCCATCGGTGCGGGGCAGGTACACCACCTCGCAATGCTCCTTGAGGTGGTCGAATTTCCCCTGCCAGTCATCGCCCATCACGAAGACATCGATCCCGTGTTCGATGATGTCGCGCTCTTTCTGTTCCCAGTTGTGCTCGGGAATCACCTCGTCCACATAGCGGACGGCCTCCAGCACCAGCTTGCGCTCCTCATAGGAATAGAAGGAGTTCTTGTTCTTGATGGCGTTGAACTCATCGCTGGAGAGTCCGACCACCAGATGGTCCCCCATCGCCTTGGCCCGTTTCAACAGATTGACGTGCCCCCGGTGGAGCAGGTCGTAGGTGCCGTAGGTGATGACTTTTTTCATGGGGCGGTCAGAAGGTAGGAGGTAGCGCGGCCTCGATACAGGCCGCATGCGAATGGCTGGAGAATGCGTGATGCCAGGGGAAGACAGATCGGCTTGGCGTGGGCGGTTCATTCGCACCACCTGAAGATGTCGGAAGGTCGGAAAAGAGGAGATGAAGAATGGGGCGGAGGTCGGCATGCGTCATCGACGTTCAGACCTTTGACATTGCCTACGGCTATGCTGGTTTCGACTATGTATTAATTTCCCGGATTTGCCACTGCTCAATCCGCGTTCAGAGATTGAGACTCTTCTTCACCGCCTTCCATCCCTTCGCCGCGATCCACAGGAAGCCATCGACGATACCGTTCAG
>JBFEQB010000136.1:0-2975 GCA_041549835.1 Luteolibacter sp.
CGGCCGATATCGGATACGATCCGGAGAATCCGTATCGCAATACGGAGGCCCAATATTTTCTTCCAAGCGAGGATGAGTGGTATAAGGCGGCGTTTTACGATCCGGCGGGCGAATTCTACTATAATTATGCGACAGGATCGGGGTCGCAGCCGGCTTCGGTTCCGAACGGAACAGCGCCTAACACCGCGGTCTATGGCTCTCAGTCCAATCCTGCCGACGTGAACTATGCCGGTGGGCTGAGCCCGTTTGGAACGATGGCCCAGAACGGCAATGCCTTCGAGTGGTGCGAGTCGGCGAAGGATGGTTCCAACGATCTTGTCGATGAGATTCGGGTGCGTCGCGGTGGCGCTTGGAATACCGGCGGGAGCTCCCTCCAAACGTCGCATCGCTCGAATTCGGGAAGCCCCATGAATGAAGGGGGCCAGTTCGGCTTCCGGGTCGCCGCCAAGCCTTTCGTTGTCCTCGACATCGTGGTCGAGCAACCGGCGGGAAGTCCGGTCTCCTCGGGAGGAACCAGGGAACTTCCCGGCGTGGGTTTTGGGCAAACCGGCACTCCGGTCACCTTCAGGGTCCGCAACTACGGAGCGGCGGATCTTACCATCAATTCCGTCACGACTGTGGACAATCAAGCCGCGGAGTTCGCAGTGGATACGACCGGGATGCTGACCTTGCTCGCTCCAGACCAAGATACGGTTTTCACGGTGACCTTCACGCCGGGGGACTATGGCACGCGTTCGACGACCCTGCGGATCGACTCTGATTCGGCTGGGGTGTCGGTTTTTGACGTGGATATTTTCGGCCAGTGCGACCCCGGCAGCCCGCCAACGGCGATTCCCGAGTCAGCCTTCACCGGCGCGGCGATCGAGCATGATTTCAATGACCAGGCAATCGGCAACGTCACGGGAGCGCTCGCCGATGACTCGATTCTGACGATCATGTCGGAGAGCGGCACGCTGAAGGTGGACAATTCCCACCTCACCACCCCGGGGACCGGTAACTACGTCTCGGCGATTTTTGGCGCGACTTCGGTGTTATACGATTTCCTGCCGGAAAACCTGACCAAGGTTGGCCTGCGCCTCGTCAGCGGCGTCAATAGTGGCGAATTCGAAGTCGATGTGTTCCGCGTCCGGGGAACGGGTCCCGTTGATGATCCCGCGCGGTTGATCGAGACGCTGCCCTTGAGCATGGCGTTCAGCAGCGAGAAGTTCTGGGCCTACGATGCTGGAGAACTCGGCATCGGAGCGATCCGGATCCGCTACATCTCTGGTGGTTCGGGAATTCCCCCGTCGATCATCGGCTACGTGACCGAGACCGGATTCGTCGCCGGTGTGCCACCTACCGATTTCAACCTGAACGCCACGACGGTCAGCGAGAGCCTGCCCCTTCTCGGAGTGATCGGGACCTTCTCGGCGGTCGATGCCGATGACCCGGACACCTTCGGCTACAACACCGTGGCGGGTCCCGGGGACGCGGACAATGGCAAGGTGCTCCCTGCTGGGCACGACCTGCTGCTGCTGCAGCCGCTGGACTTCGAGACCAAGGAAACACTCGAGATCCGCCTTTGGGTCCGCGACAGCTACGGGTTCCAGATCGAGAAAGCCTTCGTGCTGAACGTGATCGACGACCGCACGGAGGACTTCGATGGCGACGGGCTCACCGAGGCGGAGGAGGAGGATGTGCATGGCACCAGTGACCTCGATGCCGACAGTGACGATGACGGTTTCGAAGACGGGGTGGAGGTGGCGGCGGGGTCCGATCCGAACAATTCCTTGAACATTCCGCCTTCCGGTTCGCCGGTGGAGGAATTCCTGGTGAACTTCGGGGCGACCCCGAGTTGGGCGGACTGGAACGACGTCACCGCGCAGATGCTCAATTCCGGCAACCTGATCCCCCTGAAGGACCGTCACGGAAACCCCTCGGGTGTGTCGATCCGCGGGATCGGCCATATCGACCCCAGTGTCGAGGCCTTCAATGCCTCCGAGTTCGGACTGGAGAACGGAGGCGATTGGAATGGGGGCGTTCAAAAGGACTGGATCGTCCCCGAGGCGGCGCAGGACTTCACGATAGGAAGCATAGGGGACTACCTGTTCGCCGTCGTCGGGCTCGATTCTGGCAGGAAATACCGCGTCGAGTTGCTGGCGGCGATGGAGGGGTCCAGCAACACGCAGGGCTTCGGTGTCATAAGGCTACTCGATGGGGGGAACACAGTTCTTGAGCGGCCGGATACCAACGAGAACGGCGCAACCAACAGTTCCGGAGATCTCATTGGTTCTGAAGCTGAAGTCAGCTGGCCTAACTGGTCGCAGGGATGGGACGGTGCGAACTGGGTGATCTGGGAAGCGGTGGCTCCCGGCATCGACGCCCAAGCGGGCTCCGCTCCGAACTTTGGTTTGGAGAACGACGACCTCGTGATCGGCATGGGCACCAACGACGACCGCTCCATCATGAACGCCCTCCGGATCAGTGTGGTCCTCGCTCCTGAGATCACGGTCAAGGACGAAGCAGGCAGCCCTGTCGCCAACGGTGGGGTTCACGGATTCGGAAACGTAGATATCGGCGACAGCAGCATCCACAACTTCACGCTCTACAATACGGGAAGTGCCGACATGACCGGGATCAGCATCGTGCCCAGTGGCGGCGCTTCAGGGGATTTCCCAGTCGTTTCGCAGCTGCCTTCGGTGATTGTCCCTGGGGGAATCGCCTCGTTCAGCATCGCCTTCGTCCCGACCGATTACGGCGTCCGGTCGACCACGCTTACGGTCAGTAATGACTCCCCGCTTTCTCCTGACCTTCAATTTGTGGTCACCGGTCAATGCAATCCCGAAGCCGTTCCGGGCCGGATCCCCGAATCCGGGTTCACCGCCGCCGCGGTTGAGCATGATTTCAACGAACACCCCACGGGATTCTTTGTCCCCGGTTCACTCACCGATGATGGCGTTCTCACGATCATCCCGTCGGGTGGCAGCTACAATGTC
>JBFEQB010000137.1:0-2973 GCA_041549835.1 Luteolibacter sp.
GAGGCCTCATTCTAATCGCCCCTCCCTCTCTGGAACTTCCCAGAAGGCAGACTGAAACACCCCGCCGAGCATCAATACACAGTGCGGCAAGAGAGGCGCCGAGAGCAAGAACTCCGCGGTTCCCTGATGATGATGGTGTCCCCATGATCCCCACACGAACCACTGCATTGGAATCCACGGCACTCGGATTACATCCTATTCCCATCATTTTGTTTAGGTGTCGTTCAGCTCAGAGCACCTGCTCTTAAAATTCTGCTTGCACCATTACCCCCTGATCTTCCTCCTAATCAGGAGTTTTCGATCCGGACTGGTAGAGCGGCGTCCGCCTTCAGTCGATGAGGTTGAAGATGAAGCCAAGTCATATGAGCGCGCAATCCATGTCGCCTTCAGAGGCATTGACTGAGCATCTTCGCAAGCAACTCAACAATCCGCCGCCAATACTTCACGGGCAATTTGGCTGGTCACAGAACTGATACCTGAGGGGAACCCCTGAACGTGTGTTCAGGGCGGTGACGCGTCTTTATCATCTCTCAAGCACCTTCAATCTGGCCACACCGCAAGGACAGGGCTGACAAAGAAGATCAGGGTCGTCTGGCATGAAGACCGGTTGGTTGGGACGGCTTGGTAGGTCCCACTGGCGGAACGGTCACCCCATTGAATTCGCCTACTGCAATCACCCAATCCGAAGCATAGGGGGCAGTCCATGTCTGGCTCGCCGCCGAAAGGTTTCCTATCGACATTTCCGCATACGCCTTTTTCGTGTCGACCGCAATCGCCGATTGCGTGCCATTCATACCAGAAAGGTTCATGGGGACGGTGGTGGTGTTTTCCTTGTAGAAGACGAAGCGCCTGCTGTCCGGAGTTTTCAAAGCATATCCGTCAGTGATGCCGCTTGCGCGTGCGAAGTCGAGTAGAAAGCGATCATCCCAGAACTTTCTGAAGGCAATGATCTGCTCGGGATTCGGATAGTGTGCACCGGTGTCAGGATTCCGTCCCCAGTATCCACCATGTCCGCCGGCAAGGGTGTACCGCCACATGTGTTGTCTCGTCCAGTCCATCGTGGTCGGGCTTGTCCGCAGATAGGAATCCTGCTCGTTGAACAAGTGCGGGCGCGAGGAATCACTGTTGAGATTCGCCACTGCATCCTCATAAGTGTTGTTCAGATCATTATAGGAAACCAGGGTGGTCTCGGAGTTCGGCCTGTTGCGTGCATCGAGCAAATGGGGCCATCCCATGTGAGCCTTCATGTAGGAAGCCCAGGTGGCGATCTGTGCGTTGCTTACCCATTCTTCAAGGTCGAATCCATAGCCCATCAGCCAGTTCGGGCGCGGACCAAGGCGAGCGGCGATATATCTTTGAAGCCGCTGGTCAACGACACCGTTGATGCCGCCCGAAAGACCGATCGGCGTCCATTTGCGGGCTTCGTCACCCCAAGCCCAAATGTAGACCTGGCAGCCCTTCCGGCGCGCCTCATCGATCACCAAATCAATGATTCGAAACGTCTCCAAATCGGGGTCGCCACTGGAGTGCTGATCGTAGCGATTTGCGCCAAGGCTGAGCCATTCATTGTTCAGGTGTAGAAAGATGGAGTCGAAGCCTTGGGCAAGCGAGCGATCACAGTAGGCCGCAGCCAGAGCGGTCTCCCGTCCTTGCCAAGCGGCTAGGGAGGCATCCGCTGTATCGCCAAAACTCGGGAAGTCCAAGTCATCGGTGTATAGCTGAAGAACGTATCCCTTCCTGCCACTATTGGTCTCAATGGCCACCTTGCTGCCTTGTCCGACGAGAAAGCCCGTGGCCTCAGAATTGCTGTTGGCGGATATGGTAATTGTTCCGGCAAGCCCTCCAAGTTCGGGATCGGCACTCGAACTCGTGGCAAGCCATGTCCCGGGGCGCGTTCCCGTGAACCGGACTTTCCAGCTGCTGCCTCCGGCGTAGAAGAACTCCGTGGTCCGCGTCTCGCCCGAATCGCTGTGAGTGAAGGTGGCAGTGGCCACAAGATCGAAGGGGTTTCCTGAGAAACTCGGATTGTTAAACCCCCATTCCATGTATTCCCAAAGCTGGCCGCTGCCATTCAGGGCTGTCCCGGCGGAGGCTCCTCCTCCGGACGCGCCAGTGACGACCGAGACGCTGTTTGACTTCGCGGAGACATTACCGGCAGCATCCACCGCGGCAACGGTGTAGCTGTAGTTGGTGCTTGGGGCTAGGCCACTATCTCCAAAGGCCAGGCTGCCTGTGGTCGCAACCTGCGAGCCATTCCTATAGACTTGATAGCCTGTGACCCCGACATCATCCGTCGATGCGGTCCAACTGAGATTGACTTGCGATGACTGCACCGCGGCTGCCTGAAGATTGCCGGGACGCGTGGGAGCAGTGATGTCAGGATCCGGCGAAGGTGGAGGCGGAGGGGATTCATCCCCATAGGCCTTCCACATGTCCTTAACATATTGGGGTGAGGAAGATCCTCCCCAAGTTCCCCACCAACGGTTTTCGTAGTAGTCGTAGAACGCTGGATTGCCAGTCGTGATCCCCATTAATCGCAGTGCAACAAACACCCCAAATGAGTTCCTGCCATTCACATCCCGATAGAAAAGATCAAAATTGCTGCCTGACGACGGATCGCTACCTTTTTCGCCCCACTCCGCCATACCTAACATTTCCTGTGAGAATGGCTCGGTTGGCCGGTTTAGACTAGGTTCTCTAGGTGTGTCTATGTCGGTTTGAGACACGTAGTAATACTGGCTCTCTTCCTCGAAGACACCTGTCCATTCGCCATTGCCGCTGCATACAGAAAGAATGTTCTTGTCGTTGAGCAATACCCCTGCTAGAATGCATGGTAAGAAACGTCCCTGATTCCATCCTCCGGCAGCACCGCCCCAGTAGCAGCCATGGATTGCCGCTTCATAAACATCGAGGCCGAATTGGATCATCCCGATCGCCAACTTCTCCTTCTGTGCATTCGAGTAATTCAAGTTA
>JBFEQB010000138.1:0-2946 GCA_041549835.1 Luteolibacter sp.
GATGAAGTCCAAGGTTCTCAAGCCGCTGGAGACCGAATTCGAAGCGCTCGAAAAGAAGATCGCCGAGTTTGAAGGCGCACAGGCCACGCTCACCCAGCAGCTTTCCTCTCCGGACGTGATCAACGATCCCGCCAGACTCCGTGAAGTTACCAACGCCGTTGAGAAGATCTCGAAAGCCCTTGAATCCAGCTATTTCCGCTGGGGCGAGCTCTCCGACGAGATCGACAAGGTGAAGAAGAAGCTGGGTGTGGCGGTGTGAGCGCCATCTGAAGAGACCGGGTTGACGAGTGCCCCGCCACCGGCCACAACTCCGCCCATGGCACACGGGGAACAGTTTCAGGCCGGAAAAGAACGGATTCCCGATCCGGAGGAAAAGGCCGCCCTCTATCGGCAGGCGCGGAGAACCCTGGCCGCGCTGCTCGTTGGCGAAACCGAACCGGGCGTGGTCATGAGCAGCATCGTGGCCGTCTTGCATCACACCATGCCGCACTATTTTTGGACCGGTTTTTACCGGGTGGTGGAGGATGAGTTGTGCGTCGGTCCCTATCAGGGAACGCCCGCCTGTCTCAGGATCGCGCGCGGGCGCGGCGTTTGCGGCACGGCGTGGGCGGAAGGCAAGGCCATCGTCGTCGCGGATGTGAACGCGTTTCCAGGCCACATCGCGTGCGACGCGCGCTCCGCGAGTGAAATGGTGATCCCGTGGAAAAACCGGGACGGCGCGGTGGCGGCGATCCTCGATGTGGATTCAACCTTGCCTTCCGCCTTCGACGAATCGGATCGTGAAAACCTGCTGTGGATCGTGGAGAGTCACCGCCTGTTGGTCTGATGGATGGCACGGGCCGCCCGGGCGTCGACCCCTGCGATCCCGTGCTCATTTCGCCAGCACCCATGCGATGTGCGGGGTGTAGAGGTCCGGCTCCAGCAGGAACGAATCGTGGCCTTTTTCCGAATGCACGGTGATGTGCATGACATCGGCCTTGGCGTCTTCCAGGTGTTTCACGAGTTCCGCCTGCTCCTCCGGATAGAAACAGAAATCCGAGTCGATCGAGAACACCAGCCAGCGTTGTCCGGCCTCCTGCGCGCGGGTGAAGAGGTCCGCTGGCGTTTCGGCATCGCCCTCTTCAGTGGCATCGTAGCGGGACCACAGGTCGATGATGCGCAGATAGGTGTTCGCATCGAAGCGGCCGACGAATTTCTTCCCCTGATGGAGCATGTAGCTCTGGAACTGGTCGCGCACGCGGTACCAGGCGAGCACGTCATCCGGTTGCACCACGTCCTGGCGGGCGCGGCGCTCGATGGCGTCGAGGTGGACGAAGGTCTTGTGGGAGATCATGCGAGCGAGCGCGAGACCATAGAGCGGCGCCGGGCCGTCGTAATAATCGCCGCCGTTGAAATGCGGGTCGTTTTCGATGGCAAGGATTTGCTCGAAGAGGATCAGCCGGTTGAGCACTGTGGTTTTGAAACCCGAGGCGATGGTGATCACGTTGTGGACCCTGTTAGGGAAGCGGGTGGCGAAGGTCAGTGCGACGAGCCCGCCGACCGACGGGCCGATCACGGCATGGAGTTTTTCGATGCCTAGATGGTCGAGCAAGCGGGTGAAGACCTCGACTTGGTCGGCGGCGGTGACGGCGGGGAACGAGGCGCCCCAAGGTTTCCCGGTTTCCGGGTTGATCGATGCCGGGCCGGTGCTGCCATAACAGCCGCCGAGATAGTTCGCACAAATGATGAACGAATGGTCGGTGTCGAGCGCCTTGCCGGGGCCGATCATGTCCTCCCACCAGCCGTGGTGGAGTTCCGGTTGCCAGAGGTTGCCGACGCCCTCGATGCCCGGATTGAGGCCCGCCGCGTGGTGCGATCCGGAAAGCGCGTGGAAGAGCAGAATCGCGTTGGACTTGTCCGCGTTGAGCTTGCCCCAGCTTTCATAGGCGATCCGGACGCCCGGCAAATGTCCGCCTTCCCGCAGCCGGACCGGATCTGCGGGGCTGCCGGTATCGAAAAACTGGGTGCGGGTCTCAGCGGGCATGGCGCGCAGCCTAAGGGGGCGGAGCGCGGCCCGCAAGACTCCGCTTGTCATCGGTGCCGATCCCCGGAATCCTCCGCACCATGAAATTGCTATCTTGGAACGTGAACGGCATCCGCGCGGTGCTCGGCAAGGGGTTTCCCGACTTCGTGGCAACCGAAAAGCCGGATATCCTCTGCCTTCAGGAAACCAAGGCGCGCTCGGAACAGGTGCAGTTGCCGCTGGAACTCGGCGGTTATCAGGCGTTCTGGAGCTCGGCGGAAAAACCCGGCTACTCGGGCGTGGCGGTGTTCACCCGCGAGAAGCCGCTCAACGTGAAGGAGGGCCTCGGCATCGAGGAACACGATAAGGAGGGTCGCGTGCTCACGCTCGAGTATGCGGATTTCACCCTGGTGAATGTCTACACGCCCAACGCCCAGAATGGCCTGCGCCGCCTGCCATACCGCTTGTCATGGGACGCCGCGTTCCGCGCCCACGTCGCCCGCGAGGCGGAAACGAAACCGGTGGTTTTCTGCGGCGACCTGAACGTGGCGCACCAGGAGATCGACCTCGCCCGCCCGAAGGAAAACCGCAAGAACCCGGGTTTCTCCGACGAGGAGCGCGGGAGTTTCGATGAGTTGTTAGGCGCGGGTTTCACCGACACCTTCCGCCACCATTACCCGGACAAGACCGCGGCCTATTCGTGGTGGTCCTACCGTGCCGGCGCGCGCCAGAAGAACGTCGGCTGGCGTATCGATTACTTTGGCGTTTCCACGCCGTTCATGAAGAACGTCTCCGCCGCTGAAATCCTGCCGCACGTGCATGGATCGGACCATTGCCCGGTGGGGATCGTGCTGGGTTGAGGGGGGATCACTCGGGAAACACGATTTCCTGGCTCTTGCCACGGCTGCGGCCGAACTTGTCGCCAATGTCCTTGCTGGTGACGA
>JBFEQB010000139.1:0-2936 GCA_041549835.1 Luteolibacter sp.
AGCGGGGCGTTCTTGATGGTGCCCATCTTGATGTGCAGCAGGTTCTGCGTGCACTTGCGATCCTCGGGCAGGGGTTCCGCAGGTAGAGGCTCCCAAGGCAGGGGCTTTTTTTTGCCGACAATGAGGCCTTGCTCCCACGCGCAGCCGCCACCACTGGGCTTCTGGATGTGGAGGAAGGGGAAATCGCCCATGCCCCAGGCCTTGCGCCAGCCCGCGATCAGCGCGTTCATCACTGTGTATTGATCGACGCCGGGAATCTTGGTGCCGGCTTCGCCCTGATCCCAGAGCACGCCGCGGATGGCATAAGGCACGAACTTCAGGATGTGCTTGTTGTAATTGTGGCCCAAGGGTTGGCCGGGATGGGAGAAGCGCATGCGCTTGCGGTCCTTCGAGTCCACCTTTTTGACCTCCTCTTTGAATTTCGCCCGCTTGTCGTTCCAGTCAGCCGCCATCGCCTCAAAGCTCTCAAAGCCGCTGTTCTTTTTGAACATCCCGACGAGTTCCGGGCTGGCGGAGGCCATCTCCGCAGTCAGCCAACTGCCCGAGGGAGTGCCGTTGACCGCGCCAACCATGACTCCGATCGGTACATCCAGATCCTGGTGCAAGGCATGGCCGAAGGAAAACAACAGGCAGGAAAAATCCGAGAGGTTCTTGGAATCCGCAGGCTGCCAGCGATTGCCGACATAGACCCTTAACCCCGGGTAGGGGCCGCTTTCGGTGGCCTTTTTCAGTTCCGGATCGTAAATGGTGAAGTGGCGAGTGCCGTAGGCCATGTTTGACTGCCCGGAACCCAACCAGACTTCTCCGACCAATACGTCCTTCAATTCCTGGGGCGCCCCTTCGGTTTTGTCGCCGATGATGACGAGCCTGCCGCCGGTGTTGCTGGCCGGTAGCGGCCCGATTTTCACCTGCCACTGCCCGTCATCACCGGCACGGGTTTCCACCTTCTGAGATGGAACCTTGCTGCCTCCTTGCGGCACATAATCCACGGTTACGGTCTCGCCCGGATCCGCCATGCCCCATACCGGTACCTCCACGTCACGCTGGAGGACAAGGTGATCGGTGAACATCGGGTTGACCACGACCTTTGCCTCGGAGGCCAGTGTGCTCAGGAGGACTGCGGCCGATCCCATCAGGATGTCGGGTCGTTTCACCGGATTCATGGCTGGTGATTTCTTTTTCGCCGGGGTGTTGTCGAGAGGGAGGTGGGGCGTTTCCTTCCGGGCTCTCACCCGATCTTGCCAGCTCCCCACGAACTTGATCGGCTATTCTTTCCTGACGATTGCGTAGTAGGCTCCAACCTCGCCACCTTCCTCGGTCAGGAATACCGGGGCCAATTGGATGGATCCCTTATCCAGCTCTGCGGTGAAGGTGATGGCGGTGTCTTTTTCCGTGACGGGCTTTCTGTCGAGTTCCTTGCCGTTGACCATGAGCACGGCCTCGTTGAAGGGGAAGGAGAGTCCTTTGGTGCAGCGGTAGGCCTGGCTGGCACCCGGGACGTTTTGTCCGGCGGGCATGGCGGCACGGATCGGAGTGTTGGCTTCTGCGGGGTAGCGCATGACGCTGATCTCGTAGGTGCCGCTCTCCATCACTTTGACGGCCCAATGACCTTGGAACTTGGCGCTGTCGTATTTGCCCCCGCGGCCCTCGCGTCCACCCCAGCGAATTTGGGCCTGGTTCCAGGGTGGAGCATGAGGCACCTCCAGCCAGTCGTGAGCGGTCAGGGTGACCTTGGGGGCATTCGGGTGGCCGATGTAAATTTCGGTGGTTTGGGAAAATGATGGTTCGAGTTCGGCCCACCAGACGTCGTAAAAGGCGCGCATTTTGGCGACCTGATCGGGGTGGTCGGCTGCGACGTCGGTCGTCTGGCCGGGGTCGTCCTTGATGTCGTAGAGCTCGGTGCCGTTGATCAGTCGCCAGCGGTTGCTCATCACGGCCGACTTGCGCCACTTGATGGGGTCGACCACCCGCTGGGAATCAGTGACGAGCATGCGCTCGGTCCAATCGGCGTCCATCGTGGGATCGAGCAAGGGCCGCAGAGAAACGCCATCGAATTTCAGGCCTGCAGGGACTTTCGAGCCGGTGAGATCCATGAGCGTCGGCACGATGTCCACCGCGTGGGTGATTTCACCAACGACCTGCTTTTTGTCGATGCCGCCCGCAGGCCAACGGAGGAAGAGCGGGACGCGATGGCCGCCATCGTATTCCGAACCCTTGGCCCCACGCATGCCGACATTGAACACCTTGGCGCCACCGGCAGTCCCGTTGTCGGTGGAGAAGATGAAGATGGTATTCTCATCGACGCCGAGTTCCTTTAGAAGCGCGCGGGTTTTGGCGAGGTTGTCGTCGATGTTGGTGATCATTCCATAAAAGGCCGCCGTAGCGGGCGGCAAGGATGGATAGAGGTCCATGTATTCCTTCGGGCAGTGGAATGGACCATGGGGGGCATTGGTGGAGATGTAGGCGAAGAACGGCTTTTTGTCCGCCGCGCACTTGCGGATGAAGGCATTGGCGGCCTCGAAGAACACGTCGGTGCAGAAGCCCTTGGCCGGGACGACCTCGCCGTTGTGGAGGTAGTGGCCGTCGAAATACGCGTTGTCCCAGTAATCGGGGGTCTGACCGACACCGCCGCCGCCATGGCGATAGACTTCGGTGAATCCGCGGTCTTCCGGCCGGTAGGGGTGGTTGTCCCCCAGATGCCACTTGCCGAACATGCCGGTCTCATAGCCGTTGTCCTTGAGCAGTTGGCCGAGGGTCACCTCGTTGGTGCGGAGCATCGAGCGCCCCATGATGGTGTGCCAGACACCGGTGCGGTTGGTCCAATGGCCGGTGAGCAGGGCGGCACGGGTCGGTGAGCAGGTCGGCGCGACGTGATGGTCCTCAAGGATCGAGGATTCGGCCGCCAGCGCATCCATGTGCGGAGTCTTGATCACCGG
>JBFEQB010000140.1:0-2923 GCA_041549835.1 Luteolibacter sp.
CGGAAATCCTCGCCGCGCTGGCAGATGAGCCACGGACGCTGCGCTACTATGACGAATTCCTCCGCTGTGCGGACTGCGGGCGGATCTATTGGCGTGGCTCCCATTTCAAGAAACTGACCGACCGGCTGGCGCGAATCCAGTGAACCTCCCCAGCACAGGGAATGATCCCGAGAATGCACGGGGGAGGACGAGGTGGATCGCCACGGCTCCGCTCGCTCGGCCACTTCCGCCGTTCGCCCGGGTTGCGTGGCGCAGATCAGGGGCTAGGGTGGCGGTGCTTGCTGAGCAAAATGGAGCACGATCCCATGACACCCGACACCTTTCAGAACGCCTACCTCGGCTCGCTCGTAGCGGACGCCGTTTCCATGCCGGTCCACTGGTATTACGACCGCGAGGCGCTGCGGGCGGAATACGGTGAAATCACCGGCTACCTGGCCCCAAAAAATCCCCATACCGGCTCCATCCTGTGGCGCTCGGATTACACCGCGCCCAACGAGAAAGGCGAAATCCTGCACAATCAGGCGGTTTATTGGGGGCAGCGGGGCATCCACTACCACCAGTTCCTCAAGGCCGGGGAAAACACCCTGAACTTCCAACTCGCCACCGAGCTGGTGCGGCTGTGTGAAAGAAACGGCGGGTATGATGCCGACGCATGGCTCGCCCGTTACATCGATTTCATGCTCACGCCCGGCAGCCACCGCGATACCTACGTGGAGGAGTGTCATCGCGGGTTCTTCACCCGCTACGCGATGGGCAAGCCGCCCCGGAAATGCGCGATCCAGGACGAGCACATCGGCGGACTCGCCCAAGTGCCCGCGCTCTGCTTCGTCCTGCGCCAGGCTGACCTTCCCGAGCTGCGTGCCGCGGTGAAGGAACACGTGGGCCTGACGCACGCCCACGCCAATGTGCTCCGTGCGGCGGACACCCTCGCCCGCTTGCTGTTCCGCATCCGCGAGGGGCTTCCGGTGCATGAGGCCATCCGCCGTGAGGCCGGCGATTGGATTTCCGGCAACAAGGCGGACACCTGGTTGTCGCAGCCGGACACCCACGTCATCGGCCAACGCTTCAGCCCTGCCTGCTACATTGCCGAGTCGATGCCGGCCTCGCTCTACCTCGCCTGGAAGTATCATGATGACTTCGAGGCGGGCATCCTCGCCAATGCCATGGTGGGCGGAGACAACTGCCACCGTGGCGCGGTGGTCGGTTCATTGCTCGGCGCGGCCCATGCCGTGCCCGCGAAGTGGCTGGAGAATAGGGAGGTTTAGGCCGGGCGTCCGTGGTTCGATGCGCCTGCGGGCTCCGGGAGCTTTCGGTTTCCGCTGGCGTGAACGGGATCCTGTGCTTGGTTCCCGGGCCATGAAGACCCGATGCGCCGTTGCCACCCTCCTCTTCTCCTGCCTGCCTGCCATCGCTGCTGGCGAGCGCCAGACGGTGGCGGAGTTCACTCCCGAGGAATCCGGGAAGCTCGACTGGCGCATCGTGGATGACGGCGTCATGGGCGGTCTGTCGCAAGGCAAGCGTGAGATCAGCAAGGACGGCATCCTGCGCTTCTTCGGCACGCTGTCGCTGAAGAACAATGGAGGCTTTTCCTCGCTGCGGACTGGCAACGTGAAGCTGGACCTGAAGGGTGCCGAGGGCGTCATGCTGCGGGTCATGGGCGACGGCCGCAGCTACCAGGTGCGCCTGAGCACGGATGCCACCTACCGCGGGCGTGAAATGTCCTTCCAAGCCGGGTTTCCGACCGAAAAGGGCAAGTGGACCGAGGTCAAGGTGCCCTTCGCACGATTCGCCGGCACCTGGCGTGGCATGGAGCTGCCTGACAAGACCCTGGACCCCTCCAAGATCCGTCGCCTCGGCTTGCTGATAGCTGACAAAAAGGAGGGACCCTTCGAATTGCGGGTCGACTGGATCCGCAGCTACGGCGGCGGCTAAACTCCGGCCGACTCTTGATCCCAGTGGGCGGCAGGCGTTTCCGTCACCGGGCGCTGATGGTGGGGAAGATTCCGCCCGGGGTGTGAGGCGGCGCTTTCGCGGTTGCCCGCGGCCGCTCCGCTGCCAAATTGTCTCCCATGTGCAACAGCTACCGCATCCAGCCGAAGCGAGGTGCCGCCAAGGGCTCCGTGGCAGGCCGGGTTGCCGATGCCGTGGAAAAACTGCCCTCGTCGCTGGTGCGCAAGTCCGATCCCGGGATCGTCATGCGTGCTGATGGGCGGGTGGAGATCATGCGCTGGGGATTTCACCGCAGCTTCAATCCCACGATCAACAACGCGCGCTCCGACAAGCTGGAGGCGGGCATG
Organism: Luteolibacter sp.; assembly: GCA_041549835.1. Lineage (GTDB taxonomy): Bacteria > Verrucomicrobiota > Verrucomicrobiia > Verrucomicrobiales > Akkermansiaceae > Luteolibacter. The sequence goes on from JBFEQB010000140.1 coordinate 2,298, forward strand.
TGGCAGGATGCGTTCCATGAACGCCGCTGTGTGATCCCCATGACCCTGTTCTACGAATGGGGACCGGGCGCGGGCGGTAGGAAACAGGCCCACGAGTTTCATGACCCCGATGATGACTACCTCTGGGTGGCTGGCATCTGGGAGGATGGGGAAGGGGAGATCGGTCCTTGTTATTCGATGGTGACCACCGCCGCCTCTTCACTGATGGCGCCCATCCACAACCGCATGCCGGCGTTGCTGCGACCCGAGGAGATGCAGGAGTTTTTGGCCGGGAATGGCAGCTGGGATTTCCAGCCCTTCGCCGGGCCACTGGCGGTGACGCCGTGCAAGAGTCCGCTGGCGAAGCGAGCGGGTGACGGGCCGCAACAGGCGGAGTTGTTCTGATGGGGTCGGGGGAGAGGGGGATTTTGAATGTTGGATTTTGGATTTTGAATGAAAGAGGGAGCGGAGGCGGAATGCCCTAAGATGTGAATCCGTTAGCAATGACCCGATTCGTTCAGTTTGTGAGACTGCGGGGGCTGATCCGAATGGCTGATCCGAATGGCTGATCCGAATGGCTGATCCGAATGGCTGATCCGAATGGCTGATCCGAATGGCTGATCCGAATGGCTGATCCGAATGGCTGA
>JBFEQB010000141.1:0-2919 GCA_041549835.1 Luteolibacter sp.
AGGCACCCGCACTGAACTGCCGCCAGCCCCAGGCGAGCCAGCGGATGAGCGAGACCGCAAGCCACAGCGCCCACAGCAACATCAGCAGTCGATACCACCAGACCGAGATCGAAAAACACTGCGGTTGCGGCAACGCGCCATCGCAACGGGCCTCATACCAGCGCAGCAGCGTCCGGCTGGAACCGTTTCCGCGGATGAACATCTCCGGACTCCCTAACAAACCCTCCGCGACGATCGCGATGAAAATCCCAAGCACGCAAAGGGTCAGGAAAACCAGCAGGCCCTGCAGCAGGTTGTGCCACAACGGCCGCAGCCGGAGGAACGATTCGTTTCCACGCCACGCGAGGAAGAACAACCAGCCGACGACCACCAGCGCGAGCGGCAACGGGACCTGCGTGAGACCGAGCGCGAGAAGCATCCACTCGATCGGCCGCAACGGCGAGTGCGGTACGCGGCCGAGCACCCATGCGGCGAGCAACGATGCCAACAGGATGGCCCAGAAACGCACGGCGGGCCCACGCAGCGGGCCGTCCGCCCAGAGCACCCACCGGTTACCGGGCATCTGGATGGAGGTCGTGACGTTGGCGCTCTCCACCGGCAGGAGCACGGCTTGCGCGCGAGAGCGGAACTCCAGCGGCGTGTTGCTTTTCCACTGGAGCGAGACCTCCTGTTGGCCCGGCTTGAGCGGGATGATGACTTGGTCGCCGTCTTTGCGGATCGGGATGGCGGTGCCGTCGCTGGTAAGCGAGGTGGCATCGGCATCCGCGGGAAGCTGCACGAGAAAATCCTCGCCCAGGCTACAGCGCAGCGAGAGAGCCAGTGAAGACGAACGCTGGCGCTTGCCCACCACGATTTCGTGAGTGCCCCGACCGACGGTGACGGTGGCCCCGACGACGGCTCCGGGGCGGCTGATTGCAAGGGTGGTGGATTCGCCAGGCCAAGGCTTCCAAACCGGAACGAGCTCCGGATTTCCCGCCTCAAAGGCGGGAGCCAGCCCGGAAATCGCGACATTCCACACCGGCGAGGCCACCAGGTTCCAGCGCTCGACCCATGCGTCGTCAGCGCGGGTTGTTAGGGCGAGTTCAGCGACGACGGGCAACTCGCTTTGCCAGACGAATTCCTTCTGCCGGGCGCCGAGACGGACCTCGATGAAGCCCTCCTTCACCACCGCGTTCGAGGTGATGACGTTCTCGCCGGGCAGTAGCGGGATCCGCAGGGACACCGCATTGCCAGCAGGCGAGAAGCGGCTGACCACCGTGCGGACCTGCCAGACGAGACCGAGTTCGATCTGGCGGTTCACACCGACCGCGGTCTGCAGGTTCGGATGGTCGTAGCTCGCCTCATCGGCGGTGGTTTTCCGGATGCGGGTGAAGAACACCTGCGCTTCCGGGATGCCGCCGGGCCGCACGCCGCCAACCTGCCAACCGGGCGCGTCGATCGTCACCCGCCGCGGGCGCAGCCGGTAGGTCCACTGCCATTCGGTTAGATCGGCGAGCAACCCGTCGATCTTGACGTGGTGCACACCGGCGGGCAGCACGACCCACAGGAAACCGTCATCCCGCCGCACAGTGGCCTCGGAAACCCCGTCGACCTTGACGGATACGGGAGACCATTCCGGCAAGCGCCCGGGCAGCGGCACCGCCGTACGGATGGCCGTGTGGACTTCCACGTCCATGGTGATTTTGCGATCCCGCAGAGCAAGGGCGACGTGCGGTATATCGGCCGCGGTGGGGTAAGCGTCGGAGGTCTCCGTCAACCGGGCGCGCAGGGTTTCGAGCATCTCCTTGTCCGGGAGTTGGGCCTGGACCCGCGAGCCGGCGATGAAAAACAAGCCCGCGGCCAGCATCACCGTGGCTCCGCGTTTCGCAATTGCGGGAAGCCGCAGCTGGCGGGCTCCGAGCAGCAGCGCCGCCAGTCCTAACAAGAGCAGGACTCGCGCCACCGAGAGCGCGCGCTCGAGCCACTCCGGGATCAGGACCGGCCGGACTTTTTGCGACGCGGTGACAGGCCCGTTCCAACCAAAGCGGACGCTGCGCCACGACCACTCCGGAACGCCGGGGCCGGTCTGAATCCGCGCCGCGGTGTCGTATTGCAGGTTCTGCCTGCTCTGGGCCACCTGCCGTTTGCCCTTTCCCCGTCCGAGATACACGTCCGACTCACTCGCAAATGGATCGGTGACCGCGGACTTGGGCAAAGCCGATGGAGCCGCCATGCGCGGGGCGAGCATCCGTGTCATCGGATCCCCCCCTCCGAGGTTCTCCAGCTGCGGATAAAGGCCCTGCTGGATCTGCCGTCCGAGGAAGGGAACCAACACCAGCACCAAGGCCAGTGCGGCCAGCCATTTCCCGGCCGCCACAACGCGCAGGCCCCACCCTTTCGGGACCACCCGCTGGAGCGCGAGCGGAATCAACAGAACCAGCCACACATAACGCGGCGCACCCGTCTCATGATAAGAGAGACCGAAGGCCACGAACGCCAGCACCGCGGCGGCGACACCCGACATGCGGAACACGGCCAGTGTGAAGATCAGCAGCAGAAACAGGTCTAACAATGTCCACTCCGTCAGCCAGTCGCCATGCACATAGTCCGCGCCGAACAGGGCGAACAAACGCCAGCCGGGCGGCAGGTTGAGCGTCACGCTCAGGCCGTCCGCGTCCGAGCGCCAACCGGTGGCGGAGAGCTCCTTACCGAGCGCCAGCCGGCCGGTGGCCTCCATATCCAGATGGCGGTCGCGGATCTCCACGCCGAGCGCGTTGTTTTGCGGATTGCGGGTGATGAGCCGACCTTCGCCGCGCACCCGCACCGACCCAAGGTCCTGCTCCTCCGCGGCATCGAGACGCCAGATTTGCTGCATCCGGCCGGTGATGCGGTCGCGGAATGTCAGGCCGCCGCCGTTTTGATCGAGCCACAGTTCGCGTG
>JBFEQB010000142.1:0-2795 GCA_041549835.1 Luteolibacter sp.
CCTCGACGAGTTCGAGCGCACTAGGCACCTGCTGGCGGAACTCTTCGATGGCGCGATGGAACAACGCCGTCCACGCATGGCCAAGACCCTCGGCATCCGCGAGGCTCCGCTGCGCGTGCTGCACCAGCAACAAATCATGCTCCTGCGCGAGTGGCGCGCCCACCTCGCCGCCGGTCGCGAGGCGCAGGCCAACGCCCTGCTCCCCAAACTCCTGCTCTCCATCAACGCCATCGCCTCCGGCCTGCGCACCACCGGTTGATCCACACCACCCCGGCGGATGCGAAAAACAATGGATTCAAAGAGGGATCCGAGCGGGCTATCTTCACCAATTCCCCTATTCTTTTGGAGCACCAACATCCGCACGCGAACAACAACGCTCCACGACCTCAGCCGCCACCTTGCGCCCGAGCGAAAGCCCTTCCGTGTTGCTCCATTGAAAGTGGATTCCGCCATAGATCCGGCTCCGGCCGATCTCTTCCGCACACGCACTTAGGCTCTCGTATCGTCGGATCACTCCTGGCACAGAGTCACTGCTTGCCTCGAACTTCACATCATCGCGCCCGAGAACGGTTTTCAACACAGCCTCTCCGGCACCGGTAAAGGCACTGTGCCCTGATACATATTCGGGATGGGGTGGCGCTTCGAGAAGGGATTTCCAGTCTTTGCTTGCTTCGGTCCAGTCGTTTCCATCGTTGTCAGCTTGGGGGATCGCCTGAATCGGACGCCAAAACCGATAATGATACTTGCAGTCCCATGCCGCAATTCCAGCATCCGCCATCGCGATATTCAGCAGGGCGTAGCACCTTGCCAGATCCACCACATCGTAACGCAGAGGATCAATCACCTTTCGTGCGATGTCATTCCAGTGCCCGGCCGGGGTCGCGGTATAGTTGAAACAGGACCAGAAGTTCGCGACTTCCGCTTGATCCTTGGTTCTTGATTTGCTGGTGCGGTCTCCCAATGCCTTCACATCCTGCCATCCTTCCAGATAGATGGCGGAATCAATGGCTGGCGGCGGCGGCGGCCTGAACTGACTGGCCCCTTCCAGAGCAAATGGCCGGACACCGGCCCAATGTGGAAGCTCAGGCGGACGAAACTTCGGAGGGGTCCGTCTCCACTGACCCACCTGATCGCTTGGGATGTAGGTCACGCTGCGACTCGCACCGTCATCATCACGCATCCTCAGAATGGCCTTCGCGCTGAGGCGCCCCAATGCCACTCCGGCGACGAAGGCATCTCCCGCTGTGGCTTCCTGCCTTTTGAAGAGTCGGTTGAAACGAGCTCGTTCAGACGGATAGAGCAGAAGCGCGCATTCGCGCCCGGCCCCACAGACCGTTCCAAAATCCGAATCCGGTTCCAGGGAGGAAGATCCGGTGAATGCGACCGGACGATACTTCTTCTCGCGCGCATTCAGGGCATCGAAAATCGCGATGTGTAGGATCGCGAGATTTCTGGATGCCAGGCCTGGCGCGGAGTTCTGCGTCTTGATTGCGTCGAGAAACACCTCATTCCATTCGAGCATCGCCATGGCTGCGACCTCTTGGGTTTCCGCGCTTGCCTGTGGATGGAGGGCTCCGAACACAAACAAGACCATGAGGATGTGGCGGTTCATGGCGCGGAAGCGATCACCCGGAAGAGCTTTCTCGGCGGAGCGCCATCCAGCGGGCTCTTGCTCCGAAACGTCACCCACTCCACCTCATCACGTAACTCTGTCGCCCATGGCATCAAGCTGGCATCCGCTGGGGTCCAGACCGACAGATCGCCGGATTCCTCGATCTTGAAATCCACTCCGCTTGCAAACACCGATCGCTGATAGGTCACCTCGTAATAGGTCTGGCCGCTTGACGAATCGGTTGAAAGCTCGATCCAAACCGGCACTGAATCACTCACCAATGGATTGGTCCCAAACACCCACTCACCCCAGTTGTCCAGCCGGTCGGCATCCGGGTTCGCTGTTTTTCCGCTCACATCCGCGTCTGCCCGTTGCGTGGCGTCAAACGTATCGAACTGCCAGCCCTCGAAGGCGGACCCGACACCTGCATGGACGGCCACCGCCGGCAAGTCGACCGATTCCGAATTGCCGGTGGCTACGCCTGTCAACAGCACATTCCCGGCATTCGTTGGTGTCCAAGAGACCGTGAACGGGGCGGCCCCGGCCGTTCCGATGCTCGTCCCGTTCGCAAAAAACTCAACCTGTGTCAGATCACCGTAACCCTCCGCATCCAGTGGCCCGGCTTCGATGGACAATGCCACACCCAATGGGGCGAGAGTTCCCGCAACGGGCCGGGTGATTTCCAAATCGGGACCGATGACCACCGCCTGGTTCATGGCCACCCGCACCATCTTCTTCGGTCCGGCGGAGCCGATCGGTTCCGGATCCAGCAAGGTGACGTGTTCCACCTCTCCATCCGGCACCACCAACCATTCGATGAAAGGAGTTTCCACGGCAGCCCAATGCGCGAGATCCGTGGACTTCTGGACGGTGAAATCCACATCCGTTGCCAGGATCGAACGTTGATAGGTCACCGTCAGATAGCGTTCCCCGGAAGCGGCGTCTTGAAAGATATCGGATTGGACGGGAGCCGCGTCATGAGCCAGGGCATTAGTGCCGAATCCAAACTCGGCGAAATTCAACCATCGGTCACCATCCGGGTTCGCCCCCTCGCCACTGACATCCTCTAGCAGCAACTGCGATGGGCTGAACTGCCGCATCCGCCAGCCGGCCCATCCGGTCGGCACATCCACATGCACCGCCACTCCCGGCGAAACGAATTGGCCACCGCCACTTTTGGTAG
>JBFEQB010000143.1:0-2787 GCA_041549835.1 Luteolibacter sp.
GGATTCACAAGCAAGGCGAAGGTGAATCCGCGAGGCCTGACCCCACTCATTACGGTTCCCCTCGACTGGAAATTCGTTCTCCCCTAAGCCTTACCGTCTCCACCCCCTGAGCAACCCGGTTCGGACCGAGGGATATCGGTAACAAACTGACCGGGAAGATCGGTTACCCATTAAGCTGGGCGCATCGATGGGAATCCGAGAGGACTGGTGCCACCATTCATTCTGGTTTATCCCAGTCTGGATAGTATCCTTCAACATCACCGCTGTTTCTAAGTGCCGTAATTACCTCACCGAGCTTGATACGGCTTCCGGCGATAGCGTCTCCAGAGATGGACTCACCAACTTCCTCACGGTGCACGTGGACATCAAGGATAAGATCATGCGCTTCAGTCAGCATATCATATGCTTTGCGAAGGATCTCTTGCTGCTGTTTCCGTTTCATCTTCTCTGCAGAACGTCGAGTCCTCCTACACCTGCCCGAGGGCGAGGCTTCGACTGTGGGTTGAGGGTGGAAGGGTCATGGCGGATTAAACTCGCGGCGGGGCAGGTGTTGAGAGCGAAGACCTGTTGCAATTTGCTACTACTTGGAAACTCGTTCTTGGTAAACCTCTGAAGCCGGACGATCCGTTACTTCAAAATTACTCAATCGAAGAGTCCACACGGTCCCCGGCCAACTGTCGAAGGACGCCAAGCCCTTCTCAGTGGGCCGAAGGTTCGTTCGTGAAAAATTGTCGGCACCCAATCCACGATGCACGCAATCCATCGCCACTGTCTCCTGCATCTGTGTCTTCCTCGTGAGCATCGTGATATCCTCGTCCTGGGACATTGAGAAGGTCACCGTGCGCCTGGCATTATTCACATCACTAACAACATGGGGCTTCCCTGCCTCATCGAACTCCAAATGAACGGTGTCTCCTGGAAAGAGTGTCAGTGTCCCATCTTCGTTGAGGTAGTCGCTTTCCGGGACTTCGACGGTCTTGGTCTGACCTCCCTTTAGCGAGAGAGTAAGTTCTCTTTTGGGGCGCGTGTTTAGCTTCTTCTCGGCCAACCAAGCTTCCACTGCCCTCTGATCGTCTTCGGAAAGGCGTTTTAGCGGAATCGTGAATTCTTTTCCGTCAGTTGCCCTCTTCAGGGTGACATCAGATTCGGATGCGCTCAAGATCTCCGCACGCAGTTTCTTGCCGTCATTACTGGTGAATTCCCGCTGTGCGAGACACCGTGGAGCGTGTGCCAGCATCGCACTAAGGATTGCTATAGTGAAAAGGGTTTTCATTGTCTTTAGCGAACGTCAAAGCGTCTGCGCCCCTATCAGCGAGGGCGAACGTCGGACGCGGGGTTGATGTTGTAATTACGGGAAATCATCGAAACAGAAAGGCTGGTAGGGGGTGTCATGGCGCGTCTTGTTCGGCCTCTGCGGTTTTTGGACCAATGGTGATCACTTGATGCTCATCTTCGAATACGATGACCCTATTTCCTTTGAAGGTGATCTCCTTCTTGGAAATGGTTGGCTTTTCTGAATCCGCAGGAAAAATTCTCGTGAAGACCAGCACGGATTCTTCATCGCTTTTCCACTCCCAGCTAATCTTAGATACGCGGCCTTTGTATCCACAGGTAAGGCCACTACTTGCTTTCAGTGGTTTGATATTGTCTCCTAAATCAATTGAGGTTGAGCATTTGCTGCTGCTGTCGATTTTACCATTGAAGCAGGTCAGTTCGATCAGCGCGATCAGCTGGTTTTTCTCGCCAGCATTTAGAAGTGCAGCCGAAACCATATAGGTAATAAAAAGTAGTTTCTTCATCTCGTGGTTGTTTTGTTTCTGCGGAACGCCCAAGCCTAGCCAACCCGCACACGGGAGCGCCAGACCGAAGCTGGGTTGAGGTTGAAATTAGTGTGAAGCATGAACTCGGAGCGGGTGTGGGTTGGCTACGGCGAATGGTTCGCCTTTCTTCGACCGAATATCCTGGATCCAACAAGCAGGAACGCCCAGTAGGCCGCGACAGTCAGGATCCAGTAGCTGTTCAGGAACTGGAACATCCCGATTACGAATCCATCCCCACCGATCAACGGCGGCACGAGCAAGCCAAGTCCGAGCAGCGCAGCCAGCATGCCAAAAACCAACGTATGCCTGACAACCGGACGCCGAATCTGGCGCGTGGCTGCTGCAAACAGGGTAAATAGAACAACCGCGCTGATGGGCCAGGGCCAGCAGGGAGCTTCGCCGAAAATGTTAAGATCCTCGACCACATCGACACGTAGTAGTATCCAGATGGCTTCGATGACAACCAAGAACAGGATGAAGCCACCTGTCTGTTTCAGAACCTTCATCTTTTACATGGCGAACAGTGTTATTGAACAACTCGCTGTATTTGTCCTGCATACACAACACGCTGTATAATCCCTGCAAATGCGGCACGGTAGCGGAGACTCCGTCCACCGTCACTTTTACAGGCCGTTTTCATGGCCTCGCTGTCTATCAGACGGGCCGTTCCACGCCAAGCCAAAACGGGGACCACTGCCGGGAAACGACCTGACGGCGTGCGGGTGGCAGGATGCGGGGCATGGCCACCGGATTCCACCCTGTAGGCGCTGCCTTGCCGCCGCGCCGTGACTCGCTCCTCCACGCCGCCGCCGCCGCGCCAAGGGCGGACGGCAGCGATTGGGGGAGCTCGATCAACGTGCCGATGGCGCGGGACCGGCTGCTCGAGTATTTCGAGCGGGAGCAGTTGCCGAGCGATGTGAAGGGCACGCTGGCGGCCGCGTTGAACGGGGACCTGCACCTGCAGCAC
>JBFEQB010000144.1:0-2772 GCA_041549835.1 Luteolibacter sp.
ACCAGAACCAGACCCTGATCTTCTTTTTTAGCCTTGTCCTTGCCGTGTGGCCAAGTTGAAGGTGCTTGAGGGAATCGTCAATAGAGACGCGTCACCACCCTGGACACATGTTCAGGGAATACTCTCAATTACCGGTTTTGTGACCAGCCAAATTACCCGTGAAGCATTGGCGGCGAATTGTTGAGTTACTGCGAAGATGCTCAGTCAACGCCTCTGAAGGCGAGATTGATTGCACGCTCATATGACTTGGCTTCATCTTCAACCTCATCGACTGAAGGCGGGCGCCGCTCTACCAGTCCGGATCGAAAACTCCTAATTGTGAGGAAGATCAGCGGGTAATGGCGCAGGCAGAATTGTAAGAGCAGGTGCTCTGAGGTGAACGACACCCAAACAAAATGATGGGAAAAGGATGTAATCCGAGTGCCGTGGATTCCAATGCAGTGGTTCGTGTGGGAATCATGGGGGCGCCATCATCATCAGGAAACCGTGGAGTTCTTGCTCTCGGCGCCTCTCTTGCCGCACTGTGTATTGATGCTCGGCGGGGTGTTTCAGTCTGCCTTCTGGGAAGTTCCAGAGAGGGAGGGGCGATTAGAATGAGGCCTCATGGGCGCTCGGTTCAGATCCCGATCATCCATTGGCGAATGGCCCCAAACTCCTCGCCAAAACATCATCTTGTTGTGATTCTCCTGATGTCGATACTCTATCGACTGATCCCGATAGCGGGGGTCCGGAGTTGGATTTCCGGATTGATTCCATGGATAGGCGTGGTTCGATGCCTGACAGTTGTGGGAGACGTTCGAGGAGGAGACAGCTTTAGTGATATCTATGGGATCAAACGATTTTTGATTGCATCGATGCCCTCTTGGTCAGTGATTCTTGTCAGGGGAGAAATCGTTCATTTTCCCCAGACATACGGCCCGTTTCGCACTCGAACCGCACGAACGATCGCCCGCTTTCTTTTGAGGCGCTCGAGTGCGGTGATCGCACGTGACAGGGAAAGTCAGCGTGTGGCTCAAGCACTCGTGGGTGATGTTCTGGAAGTTGGAATCAGCCCGGATGTTGCGTTCGCTCTTCATCCCGATCGCCTTGTGACCTTTCAAGCAGAGCCACCGCTGGAGGGGGGGCTGCCGAAGACCACGATTGGCATCAACGTGAATGGTTTGATGTTCAACGGGGGATACACACGCCGCAACATGTTCGGGTTGAAGATGGATTATAAAGTGTTTCTCACGGACTTGTTGTCCGCGATGGCAAGTGTGACGTCATCAAGCTTTCTACTTGTGCCACATACGCTTGCGCCCGCCGGGGATATTGAAAGTGACAACGATGCCTGCCATCAGTTGCGGATGGCTTTACCACCGGCAGTTCGATCACGGGTTAGGATCGTCACGGGAGAATACGATGCACACCAAATCAAGGGCATTATCAGCCAACTCGATTTCTTTGTCGGGTCCCGGATGCACTCGTGCATTGCAGCTCTTTCGCAAGGGGTGCCATGCGTCGGTGTCGCTTATAGCATGAAATTCAAAGGTGTTTTTGAATCAGTCGGAATGGAGGATTGGGTGGTCGATGGACGCCATCTCGACGAGATGCACGCAATCGAGCGAGTTGTTGAACTCTACGGTTCGCGTGAGAGTGTCCGCTCCGGACTGGCGGCCGATGCGGAGGCGGCAAGAAGTCGGCTGACAGAGTTTTTCGCTGGTCTAATCGAAAGCGGAATGGAGAGGGCGGCGAAGGAAGTTTGAAGTGAAGACCAGTACATCCATCGAATAAGGTGAATCCTATCGCCCTAATTTTCTTTCTTGTCAATGCGGTGGCGCTGTTGACGCTGCCGCGCCGGTGGGCAGTAGTGCCGCTGCTCGTGGGTTGCTGTTACATGACGGTTGGGCAGGGAATCAACATAGGGTCGATTTCTTTGCCCTTGTATCGCATGCTGATTGCCGTGGGTTTAATCCGCGCGGTGATCCGGAGTGAGCGTATAATCGGAAATCTGAACCTTGTGGATAAGCTCATTCTAACTTGGGGTGCCTGGATCATGGTGGCCAGCCTCTTTCACGAACGGGTTCCGGGATCCGGACCAGTGTATGCATCAGGAGTGGTGTTCAATATCATTGGAGCATATTTCCTCATCCGTATTTGGACCGCCGATATCGATGATGTGGTCGCGATCATTGGAATGCTTGCCGTCATTCTCGCCCCGGTTGCCTTGGAAATGATGTCTGAGAAGATCACCGGGAGAAACCTATTCTCAATATTTGGCGGTGTGTCCGAGTCAGTCGGCACCCGCGGTGGCGAATTTCGCGCCCAAGGGCCCTTCAGGCACCCGATTCTCGCTGGAACGGTGGGGGCCACTTGTTTTCCATTCTTCGTCGGACTTTGGCACTTTCGCAGATCCTTGGGCGTGGTAGGGATGGCGGCATCGGGATTCATGGTTATGGCGTGCGGATCGAGCGGTCCGATGATGAGTTGTATCGTGGCCATCGGAGCGCTTGCCTTGTGGCCCTACCGGAGATTCATGAAGTGGTTCCACTGGGCGGCGGTTGGATCTTATCTGCTTCTTGAAATTGTCATGTCACGCCCCGCCTATTACATCATTGAAAAGGGCGATCTGACGGGAAAGAGCACCGGTTGGCACCGCGCCGCCCTAATAGAGGCCTCGATCAAGCATCTTGGTGAATGGTGGAAGTATGGAACGGACTACACGCGGCATTGGATGGCGTCGGGAACAACATTCAATCCAAATCACGTGGATGTGACGAACTATTATCTAAT
>JBFEQB010000145.1:0-2492 GCA_041549835.1 Luteolibacter sp.
CTCAGCCACGTCCGTGCTGCTGAGCCAGCGGTTGGTGTCGTGGTTACGGCCGGTAAGATGCAGTTGGCGCAGGGGCAGCGCGTAGGTCAGCAGTATCGCGGTGCTCATCCGGAAGTTGTTGTAAGTGGAGCCGCTGTTGGGGCCCTGGCCGTTGAGGCAATCGTAGTCGAAGCCGCCGTCCCAGCGGCGGGCGAGGTCGTAATACCAACTGGTGCGGGCGAAGTAGGAGGCGGCGGCCTGCTCGCCACCGGCGGCGGCACCCAGCGGGGCCCACAGGTAGTTGAAGAACGCGCCGGTGTGGCCGTTCTCTCTTTCGGTCGCGGATGCAGTCGCCATCTTGGAAAAGAAGGAGCCTTCATCCACCCGGTTGTCCTGCAGCGCGAAGGCGAGTGCGGCGAGTCCGCTCTTGCCGTTGTTCTCATGGCCTGACTGGGAGGGTTCATGCTCGCCATAGGGAATGGCACCCCTGCCCGCGAAGTAGGCGAAGAAACGACTCGATCGCTCAATCGCCGCTTCGACAAGGGCCTCGGTCGTTGATTGAAATCCCGAGTGGTTCAAGCCGCATTCCCGGGCGAGCAGCAGGCCGAGAAAACAAGGCATGCCGGCGGAATTGACCGTGCCATACACGCCGCCCATCGGCCCATTGGCGCTGCCGTCCGGGTTCTTTTCCGCAAAGATGTGGCCGGTCGTGCCGAATAGACTCTGGTTCTTGGCGATATTCACTGCGTAGGCCTCGATCGCCGGCAGGACCTGGGCGTCTCCCGTGGCCAGATAATACTCGGCCAGGACGATCAAGGTGTGGCCGCGTTGCCAAGTGACCATCGAAGTGCTGTCCCGCGAGTCGGACATCAGTTGCGCCCTGGTGGCGGCAGAGGGGATCAGCGCGCGTGCTTCGCTCTCGGCCCGCGACAGGCGCGCCTTGTTGTCGGGGTCATTGGGTTTCTCCGAATCATTGCCCGCCAGCAGGCTCAGCGTGCCGAAGGAATACCGCCCCGCCGACTCGTGGTCCATGATGTATTGCAGGCCCTCTTCGAGGATTTTGGCCGACTTCGGGCAGCTGTAGGGTGCGGTGGCGGAGTAGGCCCCCATGGTTTGAAGGGTGAGCGTGACCGTGCTGATCACATCGGCGCGCCAACGAAGCAACTTGAGCTCGGCGGGAGTGCGGGCCTCGGCCTCGGCGATCGCCAAGGCCAGGCTCTTGCGCGCATCGGAACTGAAATTGACCGGATCGGCCCCGCTGCCATCCGCGCCAAGGATCACATCGTCCACCGCCAGAATCCCGGCAGCGGGCGATCCCGTGGAGACATTCGTCACCAGAATCTGCCGGCTCTCGCTGGTGTCGGCCTTGACGTGATACACCCAGCCGCGGAGACCGGTCGGCCCCAGGTTGGTGGTGACCGTGTCGCCGGGTTGCCCTCCATTGGTGAGGTCCGGAGGTGCCGCCGAAGCGCTGCTGCTGAGAGCGACCATCAGCGCCAGAAAAAGGGCGATCAAGGTTCGGGAAAAAATCCTCACGTCATGCTTCATGGGCTTGGCTTGAGTTTAAGTTGGATTTGAATACTGGCGAGCCCTACTTACTACGGCATTCCGTGTTTTCAAGGTCCCCTGATGTCCGGCTGGCCCCGCCCGAAGGGTACGTCATCAAGGCCCTTTTTCGGTGGAACGCTTGGCGCAAGCCCCCGTAGGCGCTGAGCTTGGCGGCAGCTTTGGGAGGAGGATTGCGTGTCCCCCTCCGATTCCGCCAAACGCATCGACAAACTCGGCTCTCAGGGAGCCGCGATCACCTTGAGGCGGGCGAATTTCCGGGCCGGGCTGCCTGCCGGGAACGTGTAGGAGATCGATGCGGCGTCCTCCGCCACCCCGGTGCTTGCCGGGGCCCATGGATCGGTCACTCCGAGGTCGCTGGAGGTCTCGATCACGTAGCCGAGATCATCGCCGTAGGGCGCGCCGCGCTTGGTGAAGGTGAGGGTGTTGCCGTTGAGTTCACCGTTACCCGCGCCGTCCGCAAGGGCGTATTCGATCAGGTTCGGTATGCCATTGCTGTTGGAGTCGTCATTCGGATCGTTGGTCATGCCCGCCTCGGTGGCCCACATCAGGTAATTTCCGGTCACCGTCACGAGGAAGGTTTCGAGGGTGCTCTCGGTGCCGTCATCCACAGTGACGGTGATGGTGGCAGAACCTGCCAGACCGGAGGCCGGGGTGATGGCAACTGTCCGGCTGCCGTCGCTGCCGCTGAGCATGATGTTGCCGTTGGGCACCAGGGTGGTGTCGCTGCTGCTGGCGGTCACCGTGAGCTCGCCCGCCGCTGTTTCGGCGTCGCTGATGGTGAAGGCGATTGCATCGGTGCTGCCGCCGGCGGGCAGCGATTGGTCGGCGATGGTCGAAATCGTGGGCGGGGTGTTGCCGCTGATCGGGGGGCTGAGATCGGAGACGATGACGCCGATGAATTTGCCTCCGCCCTGTTGATAGAGGTCATAGGAAATGGTGTCGTA
>JBFEQB010000146.1:0-2453 GCA_041549835.1 Luteolibacter sp.
CCGTCACCACGCCGGAATCCTTCACCGCATCCACCCGCCAAGTGAACGAGCGCCCGAACGCGAGAGGGGCCGGCAACTCGTAAAACGCCGTGTCCACTGTGGCGGTGGGTGCGGTCATGCCCGACAGCGCAGTGGCGTCCGCCGCGATGTACACCCGGTAGGAAATGGCTCCGTCCACCGGCGTCCACGTCAGCTGTAGCGGGCTTTCATTGAGAATCTGCCCCGGCCGCGGCCAAGGGCCGGGCAAGTCTGTTAGAGAAGCGACCGCCGTGCTGTGCAAGGTGCGGGTGGTCGCGTCGAAGCGGACGAGATAGGTGTCGTTGGACGAGAATGCGGCCACGGTTCCGGCAAAAGGCAGGTTGGCGAGATGGGTGCCGCTGTCGCTCCACCAGACGGCGTTTTCCCCGATCGCGAGTTCACCGGTATGGTTGGTGGCGTGAACCTCCGAGTTGGATGGCATGGTCGCCAGCAGGTTGAGGTTTTCATCGAAGCTCCGGCCCAGCCAGAAGAGATGTTTTCCATCACCGCTCAGGATCAGGTTGCGGGAGCCATAACCAATTTGCGGACCCGCCACGGTCTGCACGAAGGAGTCGGCTGAAATGTCATATTTCCTGAGAATCGCTCCAGAACTGTTGTTGTCGCAGTGATAATAGAAATTTCCCGTAGGGTCGGCCTGCCCGTCACCCTCGCGGACCGACGAGGCGGTTGTCAGGCTTGCACCGGTGGCGGCATCCCACATGCGCAAAGAAATCCACTGGTCCTCCGCTTCCGTCACCAGCCTTCCCTTGGGAGTGACTTCCAGTTTGTAGATGTCCTCGCCCAGGCTCAACGACGGCAACTCGACCCAGGCTGCCAAGTCGATCACCCGGGTTTGCCAGTAGCCCCAATTGGTGATATAGAGCCTTTCGCTAACCGGATCCAGATCGGCATCCGTTGGCGCGAAGCCGATCGGCAGCGTGCGCTGGATGACGCCCGTGGAGGGATCGATTTCCAACAAGCGACAGAAGCCCTCGCCGGCCAGCGAGGTGTTGATGGCATAGACCACCGGGCGCATCGGATGGGTGATGAGCTTGGTGACGTTCAAGGTCCTGACCGAGAGCTCGACCGGCACCGCCACCTGCGAACCGCCGCTCGTCACGGTTACCGATCCCTGATAGAGGCCTGCCGCAAGACCACTGGTGTTGATCACAATCTCAAGAGCACCCGGCGTGGTGCCTTCCGCAGAGACGGATTTGATCCATGAGGTGTTCTCCGTGGCCGTCCATGCCTGCGGCACGGCGGATTCAAGTTGGATGGTTTCCACATGCTTGGTCACGCCTTGGACCGTTTCGGCGGCAATCGAACTCCGCGAGAAAGTCATGCTCGACACACTGAAGGAATAAACCGTGCCTAAGCCGACCGGCACCCCACCCGCGTCCACCGGCACCACCCGCCAATAGTAGGTTTGCCCGAGTGCCAGCTCTCCTGCGAGCGCCATCTCATTGCCATTTGCCAAGCCGAGATAGAAAGCCGATGCGGTCGTCGCGCTCTCCACTTCCGATCGATTGGTTCCCAGATAAACCTGATATTGCATGATCCCGGTGATCGGCAGCCATTTCAGACGCGATGGCTGCGCCACCGTGGATCCATTGGCAGGCGTCAGCTCCAAGCCCAATTTCGCGGCACCCAACGTGGCGGGTAGATCAAGCCAGCCGAGGCTGTTGGCCGTCGCGTTGAAATAGACCAATGCCGAGTAATCCGGCAGAACCGACTGGACCGTGCTCGTGACCGGCAGGTTGTGAAGAATCTCAGCCTCTTTACCGGCATAAATCGCGGTGGAACCCACGGCGATCTCGCCACCGGGGCTGATCGAATAGATTTCGTCCGGGTAGAGGATGGGATGAACGTCGAGGTTGTCCTGGTCGATCACCCGGTCCTTGATGACCAGCCGGGAGCCATCGCGCGAGAACATCACCGGGGTGTCATAAGGGTCGCGGTCGAAGTTCGTGCTTCTGTAGTTGGCGCTTCTGGCGAATTTTTCGAGTGTGCCGTCCGACTTGATGTCAAAGCGCACGATGTGGCTGCCGCCGACGCCCGCGCTGTCACCGTATTGCCGCCAACCGAAAAGCCTGGTGCGCTGGGGATTCAGGCCGATGTCCCCGTAGCCGAAGTTGTTCGAGGTATCCGCTGAGGTTCCGGACTCGGCGCTGAAGGTCTGTAGCACGGTGCGGGTGGCGGTGTTGAACACGCGCAGCCGCGGTCCCCATTGTTCGTCCACGTAGTATACGACCGGTCCTTTGCCGCACTTGACGTGCGCGCCGGGTTCGCTGGCCGCACGATTTCGGCTGGTGAATTCGGTCAGCGGAATCGTCTCCTCCACTTGCCAGGTGCTGGTGCTCACCGCCATCAACGAGGGGTCCTTCGAGTTGATCACCCAAAGCCTCGAACCATCCTCGGACACATCGCAGTCGGTC
>JBFEQB010000147.1:0-2445 GCA_041549835.1 Luteolibacter sp.
AAGGCACCGGTGATGATGAGGCCGAAGGTTTCACCGATCTTGTCCCAATGTTCAAGAAACACCACCAGACAGCCCAGCACGTAGATCACGGTCATGAGGGGCACCAACCGGCTGGTGACCTGACCGATCCGCGAAATCCCCCCGATGATGACAAGGCCGACGATCACCGCCACCACGAGGCCGAAAATCCAGCGGTTCGCGTCGATGAAACTGCCCTCGCCACCGGTGGCGTTGACGAACTGGGAGGCGGCCTGGTTGATTTGGAACATGTTTCCGCCGCCGAACGAACCGCCGATGCAAAGGAGGGCGAAAAGGGTGGCGAGTGTCTTGCCAAGCGGGCCGAGGCCGCGTTCGGCGAGGCCACGGGTGAGGTAGAGCATCGGGCCGCCATGGACTCTCCCGTCTGAACCGATCTGGCGGTATTTCACGCCGAGCGTGCATTCGGCTAACTTGCTGGTCATGCCGAGCAGACCGATTACGAGCATCCAGAAAGCAGCACCCGGGCCGCCCTTGCTGATGGCGATGGCCACGCCCGCGATGTTGCCGAGCCCGACAGTCCCGGAGACGGCCGAGGCGAGGGCTTGGAAGTGGGTGATTTCCCCGGGATCGCCCGATTTCGAGTATTGTCCGCGCACCGTGCGCAGCGCCAGCGCGAAGGCCCGCAGGTTGACGAAGCGGAAGAAGAGCGTGAGAAACAGAGCCCCGCCACCCAGCCAGACGAGAATGAAGGGGATGCTGAACACCGGTGAGCCGTCCGCGTTTCTCTCGCTGCTGTCGTAGATGTGGAAGAAGACAATGTCATTGACCGCATCGGTCGCCGGTTTGAAAAACTCGTCGATTTTCCGGTCGAGCGAAATCTCCGGCGCAGGTTTTCCGTCCTCCGCAGCACCCGCCCAGGTGCAGGACATCAGCAAGGCGGCTGCAACGGCCACGCACTTCTTCAAACAACAATCAAATCGGCCAATCATGGGCGGGACCCTGACAACCCGTATTTGAGGCCGCAAGCCCCAATCCGGGCGACGCCGTGAGAACCCTTCACACGGGGGCCGGACTCGCTTGAAACCCGGGCCCGCCTCAGCGGCGGCCTCGGAAGCGGCGACGTTGGCCGCCACGATTTCCACCGTTAGAGGGCTTCGGGCCGCTACGGCCGCCGGGTTTCCACGCGGCATGATGCTCGGCGAGGGCTTCGATATGCCAGTCGTGATCGTCCCAGCGGGGAATCGGCATGCGGATGATCTTTTCGATTTCACGGAGAAACTCGAGCTCCTCCTCCGAGCAGAACGAAACCGCGCGGCCTTCGGCACCGGCACGCGCCGTCCGGCCGATCCGGTGAACGTAGGCTTCCGGCTCGTTCGGCAGATCGAAGTTCACGACGAGGCCGACGTCCTTCACGTCCACGCCGCGGGCGGCCACATCGGTGGCGACGAGCACGGGAGTAAGGCCTTTCTTGAAGCGGTCGAGTGCTTTCTCGCGCTGCGCTTGGGACTTGTTGCCATGGATTGCATCCGCAGGAAAACCGGAGGCGCACAGGCTCTTGGCAAGTTTGTTGGCACCGTGCTTGGTACGGCTGAAAACGATCGTCAGCTTCTGCTGGTTCGCACCGGCCTGGGCGCGGAGCAGTTGTTCCAACAACGGGCGTTTCGACTCACGCGTCAGGAAACAGACCTGCTGATCGATCTTCTCGGCGGTGGTGGTTTCCGGGGTGATGGAAACATGTGCCGGTTCACGCAGGATCGTTTGCGCGAGGTTGACGATGTTAGGAGCGAGCGTTGCGGAGAAGAACAGGGACTGGCGTTTCGCGGGAAGCAGGGAAACGATGCGTTTCACATCGCGGAGGAAGCCCATGTCGAGCATGCGGTCCACTTCGTCGAGCACGAAGAACTCGACTTGCGAGAGATCGATGTGGCGTTGGTCGATGAGGTCGAGCAGGCGGCCGGGAGTGGCCACCAGCACATCCACGCCGCGGCGCATGGCGTTCACCTGTGGCACCTGGCCGACGCCGCCGTAAACGAGCGTCTGGCTGAAGCGCACGTGCTGGCCGTAGGTGGTGAAACTCTTGCCAACCTGCCCGGCGAGTTCGCGGGTGGGGGCTAGCACCAGCGTGCGGCAAGCCTTGGAGCGCATCTGACGCGGGTTCTCGTGCAGTGACTGGAGGATCGGCAGGGCGAAGCTCGCGGTCTTGCCGGTCCCCGTTTGGGCGCAACCGAGCAGGTCGCGGCCCTTGAGGAGCAGAGGAATGGCCTGTGCCTGGATCGGCGAGGGCGTGGTGTATTTCAGTTCGCGCAAAACGCGTTGAAGGGGCGTGGCCAATGGCAACGCCTCGAATGGTGTCGGGGTCATGTTTGCAAATAGCCGGCCTCATCCGTGAATCGGCGGCCGGCGTGTCGATGAGTGATTTAGAGGAACCTCAAACAATCTCTCATCGATGAAGACCGGAAAAGGAGG
>JBFEQB010000148.1:0-2434 GCA_041549835.1 Luteolibacter sp.
CCTCGACGAGTTCGAGCGCACTAGGCACCTGCTGGCGGAACTCTTCGATGGCGCGATGGAACAACGCCGTCCACGCATGGCCAAGACCCTCGGCATCCGCGAGGCTCCGCTGCGCGTGCTGCACCAGCAACAAATCATGCTGCTGCGCGAGTGGCGCGCCCACCTCGCCGCCGGTCGCGAGGCGCAGGCCAACGCCCTGCTCCCCAAACTCCTGCTCTCCATCAACGCCATCGCCTCCGGCCTACGCACCACCGGTTGATCCACGCCACCCCGGCGGCTTCTTTCCGCCACGTAGGCGCGCTGATGACAGCGCGAGCCCAAGACTCCCGGGGCTTCACAAAAAATCCAGTCTCCCCTTTCCTCACGGTAGCGTCACCCGAACCTGCCAGAAGCAGCTAGGTTCGGTCGCGGGATCGCAGGGAGCGACCACGGTGACCCGCTCGAATTCACCGTCGATGGATTCGCTGGTTTCCGTGCCGTTCATGGGCTCGAAACTCCCGGTTGAGAGATCCCCGGATTTCATCGGCGTGTAATCCAAGCCGCTGCCTTTGCGGCGGATATATTCCACGCGGACCACGGTTGCAGGCCCGCTGTCGTCCAGTGCATAGGTCGGAAGTCCGGAAGTGCCGCTGCCCGGGACCAATGTGCTGCTGTCCGCCCCGCCGAGGTTCATGTTGAAGGCGTATTTGAGCAGGTTCGGCACGCCGTCGTTGAAGGGCTCGGCTTCAGGAAGGGCGTCGGCTTCGGTCAGTCCGGCATCCGCATAGGCATTGTCCATGGAGGCGAAAGTCACTGTCATGGACACGGAATCGGATGCGCCCTGGTCGTCGGTGACCGTCAAGTTCACCAAAGTGCTGCCGGAAGGAAGATTCACCGTCGCCGTTTCTCCCGAGTCCGTGCCGCCACTCCAAGACCAAGCGTAAGAAATGATCGATCCATCGGGATCGAAGGAATTTCCTGCGGCCAGAAGAACCTGGCCGCTATCGACATCCAGCACGCTGTAGCTCGCCGTGGCAACCGGATCTTGATTAGGCGCGGCTCCATCGACGAACACCAGCACATTCATGGTTCCCGTAGCCCCGTCATTGTCCGTCACCGTCAAGGTCACCTCAGTCTCTCCCACTGGCAAAATGATGGATGGGTTTGCGCCGGTAGCGGATTCCCCGCCCCACGTCCACTCGTAGTTCGAGATCGAACCATCCAGGTCCGTTGACCCGTTGCCATCCAGATCCACATATCCGGCCACGGGATCAAACACGAAGAAGTCCGCGTTCGCCAGCGGAGGCAAATTGACGCCTCCCGTCTCAATGGAAACCCCCGCATCCACAAATGTCTGCAAGGCTTCCAGGTTCGACCGCTCGCTGGTGTCGATGTCGAGTCCCGTGATGTCGAGCGTCGGCAGGGCTGCGTCCACCACGATGTAAAATGTCTCGGCGGTGGTTGTGGTCACTGCCTCGGTGAGCAAGCCGGGCGAGTTGCCGCCGGGCCGCGGAAGATCGGTGTAGAGGCGGATGAGCGGAAGGCTGTCGAGAATCGCCCAGGTCGCCACGGCATCGGTGAAGGGATTTCCACGGATGTTGAGGATATTGAGATTCGTGGCCGCCTCCAGCCCGCTGAGGTCGGTGATGCCCAGATTGCTCAGATCGAGGGTGGTGAGCGTCTGCATATCGGCCTCGGTCAGCGGGTCGGTGGGAATGTTCAATTGGTCTCGAACCGCCGCTTGGAGATTGGCATCGGCAAAGGTCACTCCCGCTCCCAGCCCGCTGAAGCTCTCCACCTGCTCGACCAGTCCGGAACTGCCGTTGCGATTGCCGCCGGAGGTACGACCGCGGGCGCGGAGTTGGCCACTGGCGGAAAGGGAGAGGCCGGTCGCCTCCCAGCTTGAGCTGCTGCCAATCCGGCTTGCACTTCCCAAGGGTGCCCAAGTGGACCCACCATCCGTGCTCAGCTCGAAGGTGACTTGCGAGAGGTCGGGCGCGCTGCCGCCACGGGCCCAAAGAACCCGGGTCGAGTCTGGTGCGCTCAAGCTCTGGCTCGCAGGGTCATTGAGCAGGCGAGCAAAGAGATTGCGCGGTGTTGAACTCGCCGCTCCGTTGGGCTGCAGGCTCGTGAATCTCCCACCAAGTAGAACCTTGCCGTCCGGCTGCAAGGCCACGCACTCGACGGGATTGTTCGCACGGGGGTCGAAACCCGGATCCAGCGTGCCATCTGGATTCAGTCGAGCAATTCGGTCGCGTGGGGTCGGGCTCACAGCCCCGTTGGGCTGCAGGGTGCGGAAACCACCCCCGATCAAGATCTTCCCGTCCGATTGCAACACCACGCTAAAAACGGAGGAGCTTGCATTGGGATCGAAATCCGGATCCAGTGAGCCGTCTGCATTCAGCCGGGCGATGCAGTTGCGGGTGGTCGCACTCGCCGCCCCGTTGGGCTGGAG
>JBFEQB010000149.1:0-2408 GCA_041549835.1 Luteolibacter sp.
GATGCCTGGCACCGGCCGTGCACGTTTCCCGGGCCGCATTTCGACGTGCTGGCACGGATGGACGGCACGCAGGATCAGGCCGCGCTGGAAACCTTCGCGGGTGGCCATTGCCCGGAGCTGGCTTTCAGGCCGTGGCTCCGGCACCTCGCCGGGCGGGGTATGTTCGTCTGAGGGCCGCCTACTTGGTGGCGTCCACCACGGGGGTCTGATGGCCGGGCAGGCAGCGCGTGGAAGGCTTCATCGTCATGGGGTCGATGGGCGTGTAGGTGCGGCACGAACAGGTGAAAAGGGCGGCGGCGAGGATGGAGATGGACAGCGTGATTTTCATGGGATTGTCTGGGTGTGGGGGACAGTTAGCAGTTTTCCCGCGGGAACTCCAGCAATCTCTTTGGGGGCTTGTGACGCAGGCGGGGATTTGCGGGAGGGAAAAGCTCCGCATTTCGCTTGCCACGCTTTGGGGCAGGCCCCACAAAAGCCGCTGCCCGTCCCGGGGGGCTTTCGGAGTCCGTTATCCCCTCGTGTTTGGCGGCACAATCCTTATTTCCGAGCCACATGGACAGCATCTCATCCCGTATCGCCAAGGTTTCCCCATCCCTCACACTGGCCGTCACCGCACAGGCCAAAGCCATGATCGCCAAGGGCGAGGAGGTTTACGCGCTCGCCGGCGGCGAGCCGGAAGTGGACACCCCGAACTTCATCAAGGAGGCCGCCATCGAGGCGCTGCGTGCCGGTCGGACGAAATACACGCCTGCCGGTGGAATTCCCGAGCTCCGCGAGGCGCTCTCCGCCAAGTTCCAGAAGGACAGCAACCTGACCTATGCTCCCAACCAGATCTGCGTGACCGGCGGTGCGAAAATGGCCTGTTTCAACGCGATCCTCGCGGTGATCGAAGAGGGTGACGAGGTCATCATCCCGGCTCCGTTCTGGGTGTCCTATCCGGAAATGGTGCGTCTCGCCGGTGGTGTGCCGGTGCTGGTGGAAACCAAGGAATCGACCGGTTGGAAGATGACTCCCGAACAATTCGAGGAAGCCATGACTCCGGCCACCAAGATGGTCATCATCAACTCTCCCGGCAATCCGACGGGGGCCGTCTACACCGAGGATGAACTCCGCGCGCTCGGTGACATCGCGCTTGAGGAGGACATCATGATCCTCTCGGATGAGATCTATGAAAAGCTCGTCTACGGTGAGGCCAAGCACGTTTCCATCGCCTCGCTCAGTGAGGAGCTCTACAACCTCACCATCACCGTCAACGGTTTCTCGAAATGTTATTCGATGACCGGCTGGCGCCTCGGCTACACCGCTGCTCCCAAGCCGCTGGCGGACGCGATCGACAAGATCCAGAACCACACGGTTTCCAACGCGAACACATTCTCCCAATACGGCGCGCTCGCCGCGTTGCAAGGCGACCAGGCCTTCATCGAGGACCTCCGTGGCGAATACGACGTGAAGCGCCAGTTCATGTATGGCCGCCTCAAGGCGATTCCGAACATCCGGGTGATCGAGCCGCAGGGCGCGTTCTACTTTTTCGTCTACACCGGCAGCATGGGCCTCAAGTCGCTCAATCTCTGCGACAAGTTGCTCTCCCGCTACAAGGTAGCGGCCGTGCCGGGCGTCGCCTTCGGCTACGACGAGGGCATCCGCCTGAGCTACTGCACCACGCTGGACATCCTCAACGAGGGATTGACCCGCTTCGAGCAGTTCTGCCGCGAACATTGACCTGCTGGAATTCCGGATTTTTCAAACCGCCGCCGGGTTCGTCCCTGCGGCGGTTTTTCCGTGTGTGGGGAAACCTTGGAATCGTGGCTGACGCGTCTCGCGGCAGGCGGTGGTTGCGGCGTCCCGCCGCAAGGACATGGACGGGACGCCACAGCCACCCGGCCAAAGCAAGTCGCCCTGCCCGAATTCCCGGCATGCTTGCACATGCGGAATCCCACCTTATGGTGAGCGCCATCATCGTGGCGGACGCTTTCGAACAGATCGGTGCGAAACTCAGATCGGCGCGTGAAGCGGCCGGTCTTGAGGTGGATGACGTCGTTTTCCGCACCCGGATTCCGCGCTCGGTGGTGGAGTCTCTCGAGGCCGAGGATTTCTCCGCCTTCATCAGCCCGGTCTATGCCAAGAGCTTTCTGGCGCAATACAGCGAATTCCTCAACGTGGACGCCCAGCCGTGGCTCGATGCGCTGGAACCCGGATCGTTCATGCCCGGCGGGGAATTGCGGGCGCTGCTTGAAGATTCTCCGCAGCAAGGGTCGGAAAGGGCGCCTGCGCACGAACATCGCGGCGGTTTGTTGTCGGTGTTGATGCTGCTGACGCTCTCGGCCGCACTGGTTGTCGGGGTGATCAAGGGGCATGACTTCTACGAAGTCCGTTTCGGCGGGGAGGAATCCCAGCCGGGGCCCGTGCCA
>JBFEQB010000150.1:0-2402 GCA_041549835.1 Luteolibacter sp.
CGATCGAGGCCACGCGGTCGAAGCCCTCGGGCAGGGCAGCGACGGCCTGAAGGATGCGCAAGGAGACCGTCTCGTCCGCCTCGAAGTGGCGGACGGTCGGAATGCCATCGTCCGCCAGTGGCGATTGACGTGAGATGTCCACTCCGTTGCTGAAATGGGAACACACTTCCTCGACGCCGATACGTCCGGTGTGGCGGCTGCTCCATGGGGCGGCGCTGCGCCCGCCATTCGACATCCATAGCAAGGTGGCAGGAAAATCCACCGGATCTTTGAGGCAATACCAGACGTAGCCGTCCATCACCATCGCACTCCAGGCAAAGGGCTGGGCCTCGGTGGTCGGTTCGTTGACCATCATCACCAACTCTTCGTTGCCAGGGAGCACCGGATAGCGGCTGAGGTCGACCACTCCGCCGGCGGCGAGCGGAACCTCGCGCAGGTCGGTGAAGCGGGTATCCGGCTTGAGCGACTGGGTCTCGCCCGCCTCGGGCACTGCGAACAGACCGGGAAAAGTCGAGGCCCAACGGATGGGGCTGGTGCTGATGCGCCCGGCGCCCGCGGGCAGACCGGAAAGGTCGAGGATGGGGTGCGTGCCGTAGCTGTAGTCGCCCTGAAGCTTGGAAATGCGGTGTTCGGCGCGGATCGCGTGCTGACCTGAAACGACTGACAGATGCTTCTCGACGTGCGCACCCGAATCCGAGGCGTCCTGCGACAGAATCAACGAGCGATCACTGGCCGACACCAGTTCCCAAGTGGCATTGGACGGATCGCCATGAGGCGGGCCGTCCACCTGCCCGCCGAAAGGCAGACAAAGGAAATCGCCGCGCAACACAGAGAGCAGAACCGGTTGATCTTCGTGGTCCGCCGCAAGCCAAGGCGAGAGCGAATAAGGAGAGACCTCGCGATCACCGAGGTGAAAAGTGACTGGGGCCATGTGGCCGCCTCGTGCGGTCACTGCGAGACTCAGTTCAGGAGTTTCGAGCGTGTGCGATTCCTCGCCATGGATGATTTTCATTGGGTTGTTACTGTTAGGTGGTTCCGCGAGTCGTCAGCTTATTCAAGCGACGGGCGACATTGGCAAGACCATCGGCTGCCTCGCTGCTAGATGACATGGGGTTGTCGGGCGGGGATGGGAATCGCCAATTCCTGACAGCCGTCATGAAAAATGACAAAGTCACTCCAACCGATACCTACGAATCGATCAAGCTCGGAATCGACGCCCACGCCAGCGCGATTGGCGGGAAATCGTCTCTGGGGTTAGTCGTCTCTGGGGTCACATCTTTTCGTCCGCAGAGCTCCGGCAATCGATCACAAGACGGATCACGCCTCGCGCCATCTTCTCTCCGCGTTCAGCATCTCCCCCCTTCACTCCCTCCCCCGCCACAGGCAGCCCCGCTGCCCACACCCCTTGCCCATGCGTTCCACTTCCAGCCTCAGGTGGTCGATGATCTTGTCCTGGGCCGCTAGCCTAGCGCTCAAGCTCGTGTAAATGATTCCCGCCAGCGTGGCGATCACGCCGCCGAGCAGGCCGATGGTGGAAAGTAGCCAGGCAATGGGGAGTTCGATCATGACACGGTGTGGATTGAGGGCAGCCCTTTGAATCCGCAGGACTCCCGCAGTTTCCGCATCGGGAAGGCCGGGCCGGGATCGTTCTTGCGGGCGGGGGCGATGTCTTCATGCCCCACCACGTCGTCCAGCCGGTATCGGGCCACGAGCACCTTGGACAAGTCCTCACAGGCGGCGAGCTGCGCGGCGGGGTAGGTTTCCCACTCCTTGGCTCTCCCACCGTGCTTGTGGCTGGCTACGGTCGGGACCAGCGAGGAGAACCGCTCCGGGAACGCGTCGCCACCGTTGGCGAGCTCGATGCCGATGCTGCAATGATTGAGCGCAAAATAGGTGATGCCCGTGTTCGGGTCATTCCATCGGGAGCTTCCCGCGTGCCCGCAGGTCCGGTTGCACGGCCGGCATTGATAGATCGTGCCGTCCCGCTCGATCACGAAATGGGCGCACACCCCGTTGCCGAGCTGCTTCCAGTAGTGGATGGATGAGAGTCCGCTGGCTCCGGCGGTGAAATGGATCACCAGAAAACGCCGGATCGGCATGGTGGCGCCGCCGGGGATCGGCATGCGCGTGGCCCCTTCCAGCCAGTGGTCATCGGTCATCTTCATTTCACACCTCCAATGATGACCGCTCGCCGATACGAGTAGTCGCTGTGAAACTTCTGCCCGCGCCCGGCCAGCGTGCCTTCCACGAACTGATAGACCGTGTCCGGCATCAGCGTCACCGTCGGCGGGTCATAGAGGGCCGAGGCGTTCGCGCTTGCGGCGGAGCCTCTGGGCAAGACGCTCGATGCGCAGCTTGGCAGCAGGAGAGCCATCAGCAGCAAGACGGTCGATTTCATCTTC
>JBFEQB010000151.1:0-2374 GCA_041549835.1 Luteolibacter sp.
CCGAATCATCCGAATCATCCGAATCATCCGAATCATCCGAATCATCCGAAGCATCCGAAGCATCCGAAGCATCCGAAGCATCCGAAGCATCCGAAGCATCCGAAGCATCCGAAGCACCCGTGCTCGTCACCGGCAAGGCCCCGCAAGGAACCGAACTCGTTCACGAAACGGACGACACGGCACCACCTGAAATACTCCTCGAAGATCCAGCTCCCAAGCCCCATAAAGGGCTGCAGGTCCGCGTCGAAAAAATCCAGCAAGGCAACGGAAACCTGGACCCCTCAAGCGTAAAGCTCCTCGCTCCTTTTCCTGCCAAGCCTCTCTCCCAGCCTCCCGCAGGTTGGCATCTCGAGGCCTCGGAAAACGCCCCGCCCTTCACCCGCGAAGTCGAGCTCTCTCCCGGCAAAAGCATCACTCTCACCGTCCGCCCCCACCTCCTCGTTCCGGACACTGATGGAGCCGCCGAGTTCTCCGTGTTCGAGCCTGGATTCGATCCCGCTCTCGGATATCGCCAGGATGCCACCGTCGGAGCGGTGCTCTCCCAATCCATCCGCCAGTTGGACGATGACTCCAAGGCCCTTGGAAACGTGATCGACGACCTCCAGCAGCTCCTCGTGTCCCTGCCAAAACCGGAACCCGCTCCCGAACCGGAAGCCAAATCCACTAACAAGCGATGAAACCCTCGACCATCCCTATGATTTGCGGTGTCTCCCTTGCCTCGGTCATCGCCGCCGGCACCAGCCACTGGTGGACGGTCCGGCAAACCGTGGTCGCCATGAACGGACATCTCCCGGCACCTGCCTTGCACGGATCAACGCCCCGCACGGCCACACCCCAACCGCTGGAGATCGCCAAAACTCCAGTCACTCCTACTGGCAAATCCACCGCCCCAGCTCTTTCTCAGGGCTCCCACCAGAAGGATTTCTACGAGGCTCTCATCTCGAAAATGGCGAGCGTCGAAACCCAGAACCGGGACCTGCTCGACCAATTGGCGGAAACCAACCGGGACCTCATGAAGCTCCAATTCCGCGTGGACACCCACTCGGAATCGTTCCGCCCGCTTCCCATCAGCGAGGACAGACCCTTCTCCAGCCTGGATGACGAAGAAATCGGCGTCCTGCCTCCCCGCGCGGAGCCCGTCGAGCTCCCCACCCGTGAATAATCCCGGCACGGCCAACGTCCGACGCGCAATCATGCACTTGCGCCATCTCCTCCTCCTCGCTCTCGCCGCCTCCCCGTTCGCATCGGCTGATCCCGCTTGGAAAAGGGATCTCACATCCCCCGCACCCGGCCCTCATCCCCCGCTACCATCCAGCGCCCTCGACCTCCAAGTCAGCTGGAAAGGCCTCATCAACTCCGGCAAGGTGCGGATGGAATTCGCCCCGAAAGATGCGGAAAAGAACGGCGTCCTCGTCGTCCGCTCGTCCGCCACCAGCATCGGACCTGCCGCCATGCTCTATCCTTACCAGGGGAATTCCTGGGTCGAACTCGATCCCGTCACCTTCAAACCCCGCTTCTCTCACTCGGTGGAAACCGACAAAAGCGAAACCGTCACCACCACCTCGCGTTATTTCAAAGACCGCATGGAGTGCCACGAAATCACCACCCCGCTTGGCAAGCGATCCGGCACCACCAAAGACCGCACGTTCCGCTTCTCCCCTGTCTTTGAAATCTTCTCTGCCATTCTCCACGTCCGCAGCCAGAAACTCGCCGACGGAGACACCATCAAACTTGTCGTCCATCCGTTCAACAACCCCTATCTGCTCCACGTCAACGTCATCGGCCGCGAAAACCACCTCGATCGCAATACCATCCGGCTCAGCGTCGGCATGCGCAAAATCGACCGCAAAACCTTCGCCCTCAAGCCCTACAGGAAAATCAAACGCGACGCCACCCTCTGGCTCAGCGACGATGCCGACCGCATCCCTGTCGAACTGCGCGCCGCCGTCTTCATCGGAGACGTCCGTGCCACCCTCACCGCATCTCGGAAGCTCTGACCTCGGGAGCACGGTTCCCATGCCGCCTCTTCAACGGGTCCTCTCAGGCGGGTTGTAACCCATACCAGCCCAATTGAACCCGTGCCACAGGCGATGGTGCGTGCCCCCAAATACGGGCGTTCCAACAACGGGTCTCAGGGAATCGTGCGGATCGTGTCCGACCCGACGAATACATCGCCAGCCAAGGTTTTCGCAGTAATCGTGAGTTCCACTTCTCCCGCTCCGGAGAGAAGCGCCTGCAACGCCTTGCGGTCAAACTTCATGCTCAACCCATTGTTCTTCAGCTTGACGTTCTGCGCGGGAATCGTTTCTTCGAGAAAAATGGTCGCGAGATCGATGTCTTCCGGTCCGAATCCGGTTTCCGAGAGATCGATCGA
>JBFEQB010000152.1:0-2338 GCA_041549835.1 Luteolibacter sp.
GCGGGCTGGAACGCGAGGTAACAGACGGTTGATCCAAAAGCCAGACGAAACCCCGCGCCTGACTTACCGAATGCTGTTGATCTCACCCCATGCACTCGCATAAGGCAGCGCCACTTTACCACATGCAGACAACCAAGGCGCATTCGTGAGAGTGCGATCTTCCCGCCCGCCGGCGTCCGCCCTCCTCGTTCTCACGAACGAGCCTACGTTCAGCAGCCACGAAAGGCTCCCGATCTCACTAACAATGAAGGAGTCGCGCCGTCTGGAAGGAACCGGGCGGCGCGACAGAAGACTGCGGCAACAGGACTCAGGGAGCCTGCTCCACCTTCACGCAGTCGAAGCGTCCGGTTCCGCCGCAAAATTTGCGCAGTCCAACAAGAACTTCTTAATGTTTGCTCGGCCCGATCTTCTGTTTCGGTTGACTATTTAAAATAATTTGATACCAACGGCTCAGTTTTCCAAAAAACCCGCCATGCGAACCTGTCCCAGTTCACGATTCCGCCTCTCCGGAGGCGCCCTACTCCCATTCCTGTGTGGAATGGCCGCGATGATTTTCCCAGCTCAGGGCCAAACGCTCTATGAGTTCGGCAATCCGAGCGGTGAGGAGCAACTCTACATTGAATTGATCAACCGTGCCCGGGCCGATCCACCGGCCGAGGGAGCACGGCTCGCCACCACCACGGACCCGGACGTGCTGAGCGCCTATTCCCAATTCAACGTCAACCTGACGATGATGCAGAACGAGTTCAACGCGATCGCCGCGCAACCGCCGCTGGCACCGAACGCTCTCTTGACGAG
Organism: Luteolibacter sp.; assembly: GCA_041549835.1. Taxonomy (GTDB): domain Bacteria; phylum Verrucomicrobiota; class Verrucomicrobiia; order Verrucomicrobiales; family Akkermansiaceae; genus Luteolibacter. The sequence continues at coordinate 799 of JBFEQB010000152.1, forward strand.
CACCGCGCGAAGCCACTCGGCATGGATGTTGGCCAATGCCAAGCAAGCCCACAACGAAACGAATCCCAGCAACACGCCTTGGAGCCGCATCACCGACGCCGGCTACAGCTACTCGACCGCCGGGGAGAGCATCTATGCGTATTGCAAGAGTGTGTGGTTCGGCCACGCGGGGTTTCAGGTGGATTGGGGCACCGGCGGCACGGGTGGCATGCAGGCCGGGCGTGGACACCGGGCAAACAACCATAACGGCGCCTTCCGCGAGATCGGTGTGGGAGTCGTGCTCGGCAGCAATGGCAGTGTCGGCCCGCAGTTGGTGACTCAGGATTTTGCCACCCGGTTCTCAAGCCCCTCACTGGGCACCGGCGTGGCCTACTACGATCTCAACGGCAACGATTTCTATGACATCGGCGAGGGGATTTCCGGCCTCACGGTGACGGTGGAAGGAGCCTCGCAGTATTGCAACACGGCCGATGGCGGAGGCTGGGTGGTCCCGGTCCCGGGCACCGCCGCCACCCGCACGGTCACCTTTTCCGGGCTGAATGTGAACCAGTCCACCCCGCTGGTTTTCCCCGCCTCCAAAAACGCCAAGGCGGACCTGAAACTCAGCTACACGCCGCCCACGATCACCAGCCCGGCAAGCGCCGAAAATGGCAGCGAACTCACCCTGGCATTCGCCGCGGTCGGCGGTGCCACCGGCTACCAGTGGAACCGCTGGAATCTCGGCACCGCTCCGGCGGAAAACTGCGAGAGCACCACTGGCATCACATCCTCCACCTCCGGCGGCTACACCGTGCTCAATACCGCCGTCAAACAACAGGGCAGCGCTTCCTTCCACCTGCAAAACTCCACCGGCACCCACCAATCCATCGAGCTCAACGGCCTCTACTTCGGTGGGAACGCCCCTTCCCTCTCGTTCCAAAGCAGCGTCCGCCTTGCGACCTCCTCGGAACATTTCAAAGTCCAGATCCGGGAACCCGGCGGCAGCGCATGGCTGGATATCTATGACCAGCAAGGCTCCAATGGCTGGGGGGAAACCGCATTCACCCTCCGCTCCGCAGCACTTACCGCGATGACGGGCAAATCGTTCCAAATCCGCTTCCTCCTGGATGCTGGAAACGGCTACCGCTTTACCAACACCGGAAACTCCGTCGGCTGGTTCATCGACGCCATTTCCTTCACGGATGTTTCCATCCTGCAGAACCAGACCACCGAGTTGCTCGCCACTAACAGCGGCAGCTTCACTCCGGCCCCCGGCACCTATCTGATGTCCGTGGCCCCGGTGATTTCCGGCCGCCCCTTCCCCCCCTCCTATCAGACACTCACCGTCACCGACCCGCCACCCGAGCCTCCGTCCGCACCCTCCTTCGCCACGTGGGCGGCCAACCTCGAAAACGAGCACTCGCTGCCCGCCGGAACGCTTTCAGCCCCCAACGGCGATTACGACCACGACGGCAGACCCAACCTCATCGAATACGCCTTCGGCGGATCGCCGGTCAGCGGCAACGACCCTCCCGCCGGCCTACCGGCACCTTCCACCACC
>JBFEQB010000153.1:0-2236 GCA_041549835.1 Luteolibacter sp.
GCGCACGAACATCGCGGCGGTTTGTTGTCGGTGTTGATGCTGCTGACGCTCTCGGCCGCACTGGTTGTCGGGGTGATCAAGGGGCATGACTTCTACGAAGTCCGTTTCGGCGGGGAGGAATCCCAGCCGGGGCCCGTGCCAACGAAGCCCGCTCACGCCGTGACGCAGGAACCACCGCAGGAACCGAAAACCGCCATCGATAACGAAGATGAGGGCGAAGTTGAGAACGAAGTTGAGGACGAAGTTGAGGATCAAGACGAAGAACTCGCGAAACCGCCGCCACGGGCGATCATCGTGAGGTGAGCGCGGGGCCGCGCTATTTCGACAGGCTCAGCGTGCCGCTGCTCAGTGCGCTCCAGTAAAACCCCGTCCATTCGTCGGAAGTATTGGAACCGATCACGAAAGAGTCGGTCTCGGTTTCCAAAGTACCGCGGAAGCGGAGCGGGTTGAAAGTGTCGGTGGAGATGATCCATGTCGCCTTGTAGGGAGACGGTTGGTAGGAGACGTCGGTGATCGTGATCGGTTGGTCCGGCGTGTTGGAGTAGGTTGCGGTGCCGCCGGTGCCGGTGGAGTCGAAGTGGAAGGTGATCGTCTGGCTGTCGAACAATCCCGTGACCAGAGTCCGGTCCGCGAGGGAGGCTGGCGCGAGGGCGTCGGGGTAAGTGACGAGAGGGATTTGATAGAACGCGCGGGGCAGGCTGGCGGTGTCGAGGGTGATGCTTTCCGCGCCGCTCAGGCCGGTTCCTTGATAGATCTCGCCGAGCTTGCTCCAGACCGAAAGATCCGGGCTGCGAAACGCCTGCAGGACCGATCCGGGTGTTTGTGGTGCCTTCAGGATGTAAGTGGACGCCACCCCGGGTGAGACGCTTAGCATTCCAGCCAGACCGGAACAGACAGGCAGCAGTTGTGCGTGTTCATCGAAGGCGAGGGCGGCGGCGTCCGTGCGCGAGAACGTGACGTTCCCGATGGTGGTGGCGTCGTTACCGGCGGCGAGGATGGCATCGATCACGCTTCGGCTGGAGGGGTCGGTGACGAGGCCGAAGATCGTGTGGACGTGATCCAATCCGGAGATCGTTGCGTTTCCTGTGAAAAAAATCTGGCTGCCATTGGTGTTGGGTCCGCTGTTGGCCATCGAGAGCACGTAAGGGACATGGGTGAGGGTGGGATCGAACTCATCCCTGAAGGTGAAGCCGGGGCCGCCGCTGTTGTTTCCCGTGCCGGAACCGGTCTGCGCGATTTTGAATCCGGGATCGTTAATCACCCGGAAAAACTTCTCGCCGATATAGAGCGGGGAATGGGTGACGGTGCCGGTGAGTGGATCCACGCGGGCGCGGGTGCCTTGGGCGAGAGTGATGAAATTGGCAACGGTCTTGGGAGCTTTGTCAAACTGCAGGGTGGCGAGGACCTCCCCCCGGGTGGTCTGAAAGGCGGCGATCAATTCGGCTTGCAACGGGCATGCAAGGGCGACGAGAAGGACGATGGGTTTCACGGCGCGCAATCCGCCACATTCGGCCGCCGGGTGCAAGTTTCCTTCGGTTTTCAAGGGTGTCGGACCGTGCCGGGACTTTGGATTGCGGTGAAGCGCGCTTCACCGCATTGAGTGCGTGTGCCGATTTTACGGACATGCCGGAATTCCCGTCTTGAAGATGCACGATGCCATGAAGATGGCGGCGGGCGGGACACCCGCGCCACATTCTCGGTCGCCAGCTAGCAGAGGTTTCTCCGCATCCGGGTGGTGCAGGAGTAATGTCCCTCACTGGCGGCTGATTCGCACGCGCAGGAAGCAGGTGCCGGAGCTCCGCGGGATTTTCGCCTCACGGGTCTCGATGGGTCCGTCGGAGGAAACCCACTCGTCGGTGAATCCGGCGGGTGCGCCCGCTTCGCCAGGAGCTTTCCAGTTTTCCATGATCGGGCAGGCCTGCGGGGTGTAGGTCAGGTCGCTGAGCGAGGTGTCGCGCTGGTAGGTCAGGACGAAGTGGGTTTCGGTGGTGGAAGGTGCCGGCAGGCTGGCGGGAGGGTCGTTGCCGCTGACCGGCGATCCGCCGAAGGCGTATTCGATGAGGTTGGACCTGCCGTCGTGGTCGTAATCGCCGTTGGGCGCTGAGAGCGTTCCGGCGGGCAGCGAGTGCTCGTTTTCGAGGTTGGCCGCCCATGTGGCGAAGGAGGGGATGGACGGAGGCTCGGGTGGCGGGTCGGTGACGGTGAGTGTCTGATAGGAGGGGGGGAAGGGGCGGCC
>JBFEQB010000154.1:0-2204 GCA_041549835.1 Luteolibacter sp.
ACCGCAACACCATCGCCACCGCCAAGCGCTTGGCCACGGAAGTCCGCGGACTGTAAGGGAGTGGCGCGCTTCCGAGCCGCCATGACATGGACCGGCGGGCTCCGGCCGCCGGTGACAAACGACTTCAAGTCGCCTGCCCGCGTGATGGCGCTTTGGAAAACGCCACTCCATTCAGATCCCCGCGATGGCGAACTCCGCGACCACCTTGCCACCGATCAGGTGCTCCCGAATGATCCGCTCCAGCACCTCCGGCGTGCACGAGTGATACCAAACACCCTCCGGATGCATCACGGCGACCGGCCCGTGCATGCAGACCCGAAGGCAGTTCGCCTTGGTGCGGAAGACTTTAGGTTCCGGACCGGTGGCGAGACCGAGCTCCTTCAAGCGCCGCTTGAGGAATTCCCATGACTCCAGCCCGGCTTCCTTCGCGCAGCATTTCGGCTCCGTCTGGTCCGCGCACAAGAAGATGTGGCGCTCGATTTTTTCGAGGCCCAGTGATTCAGCGCATGTGCGGAGGTCGTTCATGGCGGGATCATCATCCAATCGCCGCAAGTCTCAAGCCCTGCGCGAATTGAGCACCCTGAATCCATTCAAAGGCCGAGCCAGCTGTATTTTTCTTGAATATTGCAAATAATAATGGCAATTTACACGAACTGTGAGCGAAATCATCCGCCAATCACTGGCCACCCATCTCAATCATTCGATCGAGCACTTTCGGGTGACGGCGCTTTTGGGGCCGAGGCAATGTGGCAAGACCACCCTTGCCCGGACTTTCGACGTGCACCGTGAGAATTATTTCGATTTGGAGGATCCGCTGGATCAGGCGCGGCTTCAGAATCCGCGGGACGTGCTGGGGAATTTGACGGGGTTGGTCATTATCGATGAGTTCCAGCGCCAGCCCGATTTGTTTCCGATCCTCCGGGTGCTCGCGGACCGGAAGGAAACACCCGCCCGTTTTCTGATTCTCGGCAGTGCCTCGCCGCAGTTGATGAAAGGTGCGTCCGAATCACTGGCGGGCCGGGTGAATTTCATCCACATGGGCGGGCTGGACTGTGAGGAGGTCGGCACCGATACCCGCAATCGTCTATGGTTGCGAGGAGGCTTCCCGGAATCTTATCTGGCGGCGTCCGACGAGGTGAGCAATCGCTGGCGGCGATCCTTTGTGCAGACCTTCCTACGGCAGGACATTCCGAGTTTCGGAATCGATGTCTCGCCGGAGCGCCTGCGCCGCTTCTGGATCATGGCGGCCCACTACCACGGCCAGACTTGGAACAGCTCGGCCATCGCCAAGTCACTCGACATTTCCCACACGACCGCCCGCTCGTATCTGGATATTCTAACCGACTCGTATGTGATGCGCCAATTGCCGCCTTTTGTCACGAATCTGAAAAAACGCGTCGTCAAAGCCCCCAAAGTCTATCTGCGGGATTCAGGCCTGCTGCACAGTCTCCTTCAGATCGACACGCTCGCAGACCTTCAATCGAATCCGCGCTATGGAGCATCTTGGGAAGGCTTCGCGTTGGAACAACTCTGCTCGGTATTGAATCTCGAACCTGACGAAACGTTTTTCTGGGGAACCCATGGCGGCGCCGAGATCGATCTTGTCGTCGAACGTGGAGGCAAGCGCTATGGCTTTGAATTCAAAGTGACGGAACAACCGAGCGTCACCCATTCCATGACCATCGCCCAAGCGGACCTCGGGTTGGAAAAAGTCTATCTGGTGTATCCCGGAGAGCTTTCATTTCCGCTGCGCGACGGGATGGAAACGCTGGGGTATGCGGGGATTCCGGGGTTCATGTTTCCGGCTGCCCACTGAGTCAATCCCACTGGAAGGAAATATCGCCGGGTTTCAGGTCGAGACCAAGGGCTTCACTTGAAAAACTCGGCAGCGAAGGAGTCGTTGGCGTCAGGAGGGCTTCGGAAGATCTCCATGTTCCGGGAATGGTTGCGATCATTCAAAACGCGAGGCTTTATGAAACCGATTGGGAGACCGTTGAGAGACGAGGTCCATCCAGTAGGAAAGACTGGTTGATGTCTGGCATGGCGTTTGGAAATCTCGACCACGAAAAAACCGGCGCCCCCTTGCGAGGACGCCGGTCTTGAATATTCGCTTTGCGAAGCGCGGAGCTTACTCGGCGGCGGTGCCGGCGGCTTCGGCTTGTTCGGCCTTCTGGTCGCGGAGCCAGGCGCGGCGTGACATTTTC
>JBFEQB010000155.1:0-2201 GCA_041549835.1 Luteolibacter sp.
AAGCGCTTGCAGCAGGTGTCGTCCTTGCCGGACGGGCACCAACAATCGCGGCCCCAGTCACGGAAACTTTCCGCGTAGGTCTTGAGTGGTGGTTTGCTGACGATGTTGACTGCTCCACCTTCGCCCATGGTGAGGTGGTGGGGAGGATAGAACGACTGGGTGGAAATGTCGCCGAAGGAGCCGGTGGGCGCGGTGAGGACCTGTTGGCCGAACGACTCCGAGATTCGGATGATCGGGTGTTCCCCTTTTTCGGCGATTTTGATCAGGTGTCCCAGCTCAAGTGCGCGCGCCTTCTCAAGCGGCAGTGAGTAGGTGCAGCCGAGGGCGTCGCAGTTGTCCTCGATCAGCCACAGCCCGTGTCGGTGGCAGAATTCCAGCACGGTGATCAGTTCGAACGGATTGCCGAGGGCGTGGGCCATCATCACCGCCTTGGTCTTGCCTGGCGAGTATGCGTTTTCTAGCAGCGAGCAGTCGGCATTCCCGGTCAGGGTCTTGGCATCGATGAACACCGGCACCGCACCACATTGGATGATCGGGGCGACCGTGGTCGGGAAACCCGCCGCTACGGTGATGACCTCGTCGCCCTTGCGGATGCGCTTGTGCTCCGGCAGCTTGTGGGTGGTGAGTGCCGAGAAGGCGATCAGGTTGGCAGATGATCCGGAGTTCACCAGCAGGCTGTGTTTGACCCCCATGAACTCGGCGAGTTCTTTTTCCATCGCCTGCCCTTCGGGTCCCAGTGTGAGCCAGAAGTCCAGGGTCGAGGAAACGGCGGCTTCGACCTCGTCCTCGGTGAACACGCGACCGGCATAGGGGATGGTGTCGCCTGGTGTGAATGGCGCATGTGCCTCGTCATCGCCAGGGCGGTTGGCGGCGTGGGCAAGTTTCGAGTATTCGCGGGTCAGGCGGAGAATTTCAGCTTTGATTTCTTGTGGAGACATGGTGGGAGTGGGGAGTCAGGAGTTGGCCCATGACAGGCCGAGGTCGGAGGCCGCTTGGTGATAGGTTTCGATTTGTGAGCGAGTCAGACTGGATGGGTTGGCATTGGCATCTTCCTGCAGATACCAGTTGGCGGTTTGGGCGATGGTTTCCTCGAACGGCCACACCGGCTGCCACGCAAGGAGATGGAATGCCTTGTCGACGGCCAGGTTGAGTTTGGAAGCCTCGTGAACTGCGTTTGGGTCGGAGGCATCGATCCATTCGCCACCGGTGTGCCGGATCAATTCCTGGACCAATTGGGCTACCGTTCGGTTGCTGGTGAGGCTCGGGCCGAAGTTGAATGCGGATGCGATTTTGCCGGTGTCCGCCCCTTGGCTGCTGGCGAGCGAGGTCGCGAGATGCAGGTAGCCGGAAAGCGGCTCAAGGACGTGTTGCCACGGGCGGGTCGCGATTTTGTTACGCACCGGGATTGCCTGTTGCTGGCGCAGTGCACGGATGCAGTCCGGGATAATGCGGTCCTGTGCCCAGTCTCCGCCACCAATCACGTTGCCGGCGCGGGCGCTCGCGAGGCGGACCGGACCGTCGGCGGGGAAGAACGAACGGCGGTAGGACGAGATGGCGATTTCTGTGGCGCCCTTGGAGGCGCTGTAGGGGTCGTGGCCGCCCATGGCGTCCTCCTCGCGGTAGGCATGCAGCCATTCGCGGTTTTCATAGCACTTGTCGGTGGTGACACAGACCACAGAGCAAGGGATGGCAGCGAGGCGGATCGCTTCGAGCACATTGACGGTGCCCATGACGTTGGTGGCGAAGGTTTCCACCGGTTGTTCATAGGACAGCCGCACCAGCGGCTGTGCTGCCAGATGGAGGACCACCTCGGGTTGGAAATCCCGCACCAGCCGACAGAGTGCGTCAAGGTCGGAGAGGTTGCCGCGGTGGTCAGCGGCGATTTTTTCGCCGAGGTTGAGTTGATTGTAAAGCAGCTCATGCGGTTGCGGGTCGAGTGCGTAGCCGCAGACCTTCGCTCCGAGATGATCGAGCCATGCCGTGAGCCATGAGCCTTTGAAACCGGTGTGTCCGGTGACCAAGACCCGGCGGTTGGTGTAGAAGCCGTTGAACATGGATAGGAAGGGAGAGATGGAATTTGAAATGTGGGAAGGTTAGGGACCGGAGCCTAGCGTTGGTCTCATGTGTGACGAATCATGGCTGGGTTTTCAGTGAATTCTGGGCAATGAGCGGATGTTTTTACCGCTGGGTATTTCTGCATT
>JBFEQB010000156.1:0-2017 GCA_041549835.1 Luteolibacter sp.
GCTCCATTCTGCTTTGATCCCGCCAGCCGGCGGTCCCCTGCGGGCACGTCGCGTTCGCTCCTGTCCATGTCGCTCCGCTCCATTCTGATCACTGCTCACTGATCACTGCTCCACTCCTCACCCCATGATCCAAAGTTCCCACCAGATTGACTTCGCGAACGCGGCGGGAACGTGGCGGCTGCTGAATTACGGGGACCTGCTGCAAGACGACATCATGCCCTCTGTTTCCCAGCGGGTGGAGCAATACGCGCCAATCGGCGGCGCATGGGGAAACACGGAAGCGCGCGGCGGCGCGGTGACAGAGCTGGAGTGGATTCGCCGCGAGGATCACGCCAGCCATGCGGCCCTGCGGGCGGCGGTGCTGCGCAGCGTGGCGACGTTTCCCACCGGCCAGACGGGCACCCTGACCTTCACCATCCAGTCCGGCGAGAGCTGGGCGATCCAAGACTGCACGATCGTTTCCAGCAGCCCGCAACCGGCGATCGGCGGGGTGTTCGCCACCATGACGGCGTGGCGCGCCTCCGGTGGCAAGATGCTGCCAGCGGCGGAAATTCCACTCTACGCGGGCATCCCGTGGGCGTTCATCCTGCAAGCGTGGGGGGGTATCGCCACGGAGTGGGATGAACTTTGAACATCACCGACGGTCATAGACCGCCGCTACAGACAATCACCGACGGTCATAGACCGCCGCTACAGACACAATCAAACCATGAGCTCTAACACACTATCAGGCGCGGGCGTGAGCCCGGCGAACACGAAGGACCAACTGCTGCACATCGGGACGGGCAGCGCCACCGTGGCGACGATCCGCACGGGCACCGGCATCGCCACCGCCATGGAACTCGTCAGCGGCGGTTTCAAGATCAACGGCACTTTCGAGAGCACGGGCAACGCGACGGTGGGCGGAACGCTGAGCGTGACCGGTGCCGCCACTTTGACAGGAACGCTGACGCTCGGCGGGGTGGAGGTGAAGCCCTCCCAGTGGAAGGTGGTGACTTCCGATGTGAGCTGCTCCTCCAACACGGTGGGAGTGGCGATCTCTGATCTGGATTTCACGCCGGTAAACGGGGCCACCTACGAGGTGGAGATGTCCCTGATCGCCAAGGCGGTCACCACGGGCACGGGAGTGCAACTCGTGAACACGAGCGGCACCGGCACGCTGGTGCTGGTCTCCAATGACTCCGCCGCCTACATCTCCGCGACTGGCGGGACATTCGCTGCGACCACCAGCGCGGCGGGCGGCACGCCCTTCGGGATGGTCATTAAGGGCATCTTCACGGCCACCAGCACGGCGGTGCTGACGTGGGAGCTGCTCTCCGAGGCGAACGGCAACCAGGTGGACATTCTGGCGGGCAGCATGATGCGCATCACCCGGATTTCCTAAACGAACACCCACGACCATGGCAGACAAAGACATCACCATCGGGATCAAGACGACCGGGGCGCAGAAGGCCGCGGCGGATGTGAAGGGCGTGGAGAAAGCGGTGGAGGGAACCGCCGCCGCCGCGCCTGGAACCGCGAAGGGAATCGATGGCGTGGCGAAGTCCGCCAAGCAACTCGGCACCGGGAAGAGCGGCTACGGCTCCAAGGGGAACGCCGGCACGGCCGCACTGGAATTTTCCCGCGCCTTCGAGGATGCGCAATACGGCATCCGGGGCCTGCTCAACAACATCCCGAGTCTCATCTTGGCGATTGGCGGGTCTGCGGGACTGGCGGGCGTGATCTCGAGCGCGGCGGTGGCGGGCAGCCAACTGTGGACGCGGCTGACGAAGGGGCCGGAGGCTGCGAAGAAATCCACGGAGAAATACTTCGAGACGTTCCGGGAGCTAGCGGAGGTCTATCAGGACATCGAGGGCAGCGGAGCGGCGGCGTTTCCCGGTGCGGCCTCCGAGGCACTGGACCGCCTGCGCGGACTCGCCACGGACACCACGCCGGACGGCACGCAGGGGGCGGATCTCGCGGCGGTCATCCAAACGCTGCAAAACAATCTCACCGCCAAGGACGCCACCCTTTCCGA
>JBFEQB010000157.1:0-1925 GCA_041549835.1 Luteolibacter sp.
GGGTTCAAAACGAATCCGGGCGACCTCGCGGCCGCCCTGATGGGGTTTCATGATCTTGCTGAAACCGCGCCTTCAGTTGCGGCGGCGGCGCAGCAGGACGAGCAGCCCGAGCCCGCCGAGCAGCGCGGTGCTGGTTTCGGGGATGGCGGTGTAGGCCAGGTCGAGGTTGTTGCCGTTGAGCACCATCGAGAAATTCCCGTTGAGGGTGTTTTGGAAGCCGCTGGTGTCGAAGCTGAACATGTCGGCGGCGAAGTCGGTGACCCCGTCGGTGGTGGTGACGAAGCCGGACCAGAGGGCGTCTGCATCGGGGTTCCATGAGGCGAGCAGGCCGGAATTGGCGGCATCCGCCATGGAGAACAAGCCTAGGGTGATCGGGTTGCTGCTGGAAGCCCCGCTGAGAACGAGGCTGCCGGTGATGGAGAGCTGGTCCCACTGACTGCCGGCAACGCCGCTGGCACCATCGGTGCTGAACTCGAAGATGACGCTGGAGCCGCCGTTCCAAGTGTTGTCCCCGGTGGCCATGCTGCCGATGCTGGAAGCCGTGGAGAGGGTGCCGAGGGTATCCAAGGTGACCGAGCCGCCGATGGTGCCGGTGCCGCCAAGAGTGGCGCCGGCATTGACGATGAACTCGCCGGTGGCGGCGGACTGGTCGCCGTTGATCAAGAGGGTGCCCTGATTCACGGTGGTGGTGCCGGAATAGCTGTTGGCGGCATTGAGGGTCGCGGTGCCCGTGCCTGTTTTGACCACGCTGTTGGAGCCGGTGACTGAGGAGGCGAGGGTGAACGAACCGAAGGATGAATCCAGCGTGACGGTCGAGCCGCTTTGCAGGACGTTGCCGGTGGCGATGGACCCGCCGCTGTTGTCGTAGGCCCAGTCCTTGATCAGGGCCCCGCCGGTATTGTTGGTGAAGACCACCCGCATCCAGCCGTAATCCGCGCCGTTGAGCTGGAAGCCGATGTATCCTTCCTGACCGGCGGTGAAAGTGCTGCCGAGGTGGTCCTGCGACCCACCGGCCCCGGTGGAATAGAACAGGCTGCTGCCATCAATGGTAGTGCCTGCCGCCAGATTCAGGAGGGTATCCAAGTCCCCCGTGCCGTCACGCAGCGGTTGGAGCGCCGCGTTGTTGGCCACGCCCACTCCGCCGAAGAACGGATTGAGGGTGCCACCTTCAATGTTCACCGTCACGCCGTCGAAATCGGTGGAAATCACCGTATCCAGCAAGCCGCTGTAGATCGTGTCCGCAGAAGCAGGCACGAGCAGCAGGCACAAGGCCGCCAGGCTGGGGCTGTGGCGAAGTCCAAGTTTCATGAAGGCTCAGGTAATCCAGCGCACGAGGGGGGATGAGTCAAGGCGTTGTTTGTGAAACGCCCACCCGGAAGAAGGTCGGTTTCTCGGAGCCGTTGACCGTTTGGATGAACATGGGGTATGGCACGCTCACCGCTTCAATCTCGCCGCTGCTGCTGGTGAGAACGGTGGGGGGATCGGTGCTGTCGACCCAGGCGTCCAGGCCGGCGCTGAACTGGACGGTGTAGGTCAGGCCGGCGGCCAGGTAATCCTTGCGGCGGCCGAACACCGCCCGGTAATCCACGCCTTCACCCACCGCGAGGTTGCTAGCCACCGGCAGTCCCGGGGAGGTGACCTCGCCGCCGGACACGTAGGTGATCGGGCCGCTCGTTGAAACGGTCGGGTCGGTGCCGAAGGCGAATTCCTGAAGGTTGGTCAGGCTGTCGTTGTCTTGGTTGCTGGTGGGCTCGGTGTCGGTGAAGGGGTTGGTGAAGGAGCCCTGAGCCCAGATGTCGTAGTCGGAGGGGCCACTGCCGGCGGTGGTGATGGTGTAGCCGGCCAAAAATCCTTGCCCGGTGCCGGAGCTCGTAGATCCAAAGGTCAAGGTCAAGTCATCCGTTGAGTTGGTCGTGGTGACAGAA
>JBFEQB010000158.1:0-1912 GCA_041549835.1 Luteolibacter sp.
CCCCAAACGCTTCCAATTCCCAGCACTCCCGCGCGGAGTTTTTCGGAAATTTAATGAACTTGCCGGAATGTCGGGCGACGCTAAGTTCCCCGCGTTCCAGCCTCACCCATGTCCACCCTCACCACCACTCTCCAAGTGATCCTGTTGATCCTCGTCGTCCTGACGATGTTCAACATTGCCATCTTCATCCACGAACTCGGCCACTTCTGGGCCGCCAAATGGCGCGGTCTCCAAGTCGACCGCTTCCAGATCTGGTTCGGCAAGCCCATCTGGAAAAAGGAAATCAACGGCGTGCAGTATGCCCTTGGCAGCATTCCCGCCGGCGGTTTCGTCGCGCTGCCCCAGATGGCACCGATGGAGGCGCTTGAAGGGGGCGACAAGCACACCCACCCGCTGCCCGCCATCTCGCCACTGGACAAGATCATCGTCGCCTTCGCCGGCCCTTTGTTCTCGATGTTGCTGGCCCTGCTTTGCGCGGTCTTCGTCTGGCAGGTCGGCAAGCCGAAGGATTTCATTCCCACCCAGACCATCGGCCAGGTTCTTAAGGACTCGCCTGCGGAACAAGCCGGACTTCAACCCGGAGACCAGATCCTCCGCATCAATGGCGAGGAGGTGCATGGATTCGCCGGCTCGCTGGACAGCATCATCGAGAAGATCGTGCTCAGCGTAGGCAGTGAAATCGAGTTCACCGTGAAACGCCCCGGCGTGGCCGCGCCGCTCAGCATCGTCTCGCAATTCAAGATCCCCGAAACCAAATGGTATAAACGCGGAGGACTGCGCCAGGTCGGTATCGGCCCGGAATACGATCACATTGAGATCGGCTCGGTCGTCAAGGGAAGCCCCGCCGCCAAGGCAGGCATGAAGCCGGGCGATGTCGTCGTCTCGATGAACGGAGAGAAGTTCACGGACAATGACAAGGCGGTGGACTACATCAAAAGCCTTGGAGAAAAGCCCATCGACTTCGAAATCCTGCGCAACGGCACCCCCCTGCGCCTGACGGCCACACCGCGGGTTCCCGTTTCACCCGAGAGCAAAGGACCGATGTTGGGCGTCTCCTTTTACAGCGCCCCCTTCACGGATGTGAGAATCATCAAGCCCGCTCCGTTCGAGCAGGTCGGCGACAGCCTGCGCATGATGTGGACTACCGTCACCAGTCTGCTCGCACGGAATTCCAGCATCGGGGTCGGCCACCTGAGCGGACCGGTAGGCATCGGTTCGATGATGTTCAAGTTTCTGCAGATGGAAGACGGTTGGCAACGGGTTCTGGCCTTCATGGTGCTCCTCAACGTGAACCTCGCCGTGCTCAACATGATGCCCTTCCCGGTGCTCGACGGCGGCCATATCACGCTCGCCCTGCTTGAGAAAATCTTCGGCCGCCCGGTGAAGGCCAAGCCGCTCGAAATCCTTCAGACCATCTGTGCCATCCTGCTGATCTCGCTGATGCTTTTCGTCAGCTCCAAAGACGTGGGCGACTTGGTGGGTCATGGTGACGCCGAGGAAATCGTGTTTCCCGAGTGATCCCCCCTCAACCCAGCACGATCCCCACCGGACAATGGTCCGATCCATGCACGTGCGGCAGGATTTCAGCGGCGGAGACGTTCTTCATGAACGGCGTGGAAACGCCGAAGTAATCGATACGCCAGCCAACGTTCTTCTGGCGCGCGCCGGCACGGTAGGACCACCACGAATAGGCCGCGGTCTTGTCCGGGTAATGGTGGCGGAAGGTGTCGGTGAACCCCGCGCCTAACAACTCATCGAAGCTCCCGCGTTCCTCATCGGAGAAACCCGGGTTCTTGCGGTTTTCCTTCGGGCGGGCGAGGTCGATCTCCTGGTGCGCCACGTTCAGGTCGCCGCAGAAAACCACCGGTTTCGTTTCCGCCTCGCGGGCGACGTGGGCGCGGAACGCGGCGTC
>JBFEQB010000159.1:0-1902 GCA_041549835.1 Luteolibacter sp.
CCTCGGCTTCATGCGGCGTCACCGACTTCCCAAGAAGGAAATCACCGTGACCTACGAGCCCTGCACCTATGAGCAACTGCCACAACCGCTGAACCCCGCCAAAAGGAACTATGTGATCCATCTGGCCTCGTTGGAACCGCACAAACGGACCGCCCACCTGATCCGCTGGTGGCACGAGGCGGAATCGCGAGGCCGGGATCTGCCCACCCTGCATCTGATCGGAAGCGTGCCGAAGGAAGTCTCTCCCCTGCTGGCAAGTTCCCGCAGCATCGTGAAGCGGCCGTTTCTGGACGACACCGCGTTGCAGGCCGCCTATGCCGGTGCACGCGCGCTCATCCTGCCGTCCGAGATCGAAGGATTCGGCCTGCCGGCATTGGAGGCCTACTATCTCGGAACGCCGGTGTGTTATGTGCGCGGAACCTCGGTGGAGGAGGTGCTGGGAGTGGTGACCGCCAAGGGCGGATTCTCACTGGACAGCGCCGAGTCCTTGTTTGTCGCGCTGGAAGAGGTGTTGGCGAGGGACCCGGATGAAATCCGCGAATGCGGGCTGAAACTCCGCGAGACCTATGCCGCTGAGAAAGTGGCGAAACGGATGCTGACGGTTTTTCACGAGGTGGCAAACCGCAATGTTGAATTTTGAATGCTGAATTTTGAATGAAGGAAGAAAACGTCATTCTGGAAAAGTCCTATGCGTTTGCACTGGAGATCATGGCCTTGGCAAAGGAAATACGTGAGAAACGGGAGTATGATCTGTCATCACAACTTTGGCGGGCGGGAACGAGTATTGGTGCGAATGTTGAAGAATCCCAGGCCGCTCAGAGCCGGGCTGATTTCCGTTCCAAGATGGCGATTGCCGCCAAGGAGGCACGGGAGACTCATTACTGGCTGTGACTGGCCCGGGACGGGCAGGTTCTTTCGATGGAACAAATCACACCAGCCATCGGACAGATCGAAGAAATCCGTAGAATTCTTACCGCGATCGTCAAAAGCGCCAGCGAGTGAAGGCGAAGGCCGCACGCCTCATTCAACATTTAAAATCCAGCATTCATCATTCACCACCCATGCTCCGCGCCATCCTTCGCAACGCCGGCATCAATCCTCGGCGCCTGCTGTCCGCACTGCGCGGTTGGCGGCGCTATGCACGCGACCGAAGGTTGTTCCGGGGCTTGGTGGCTGGCGGCGAATGGCCATGGGGCCGGGAACTGCCGATACTCACGGAGTGGAATGAAACGTCGGGCGGCCTCGGCGGCTACTTTTTCCAGGACCAGTGGGTGGCCCGCTGGATTTACGAAGCAGCTCCCCGCCGCCATGTGGATGTGGGATCGCGGCTGGACGGATTCATCGGCAGCCTCTCGGTGTTCCGCGAGGTCGAGGTCATTGACATCCGTCCGCAGCCGCAGCCGGTGCGCAATGTCACCTTTCACCAACTTGACCTGATGCAGCCGCTGCCACCGGAGTGGACCGACTGCACCGACTCGCTCTCCTGCCTGCACACCATCGAGCACTTCGGACTCGGTCGCTACGGGGATCCGCTCGACGCAAGCGGTCACCTCAAGGGGGTGGAACAGCTCAAGAAGATGGTGACTCCCGGAGGAATGTTCTATCTATCCACCCAGATCGGCCCGGAGAGGATCGAATTCAACGCTCACCGCGTCTTCGCACCGGAGACCCTGATCGGCTGGTTCGCCGACGGCTGGGAAATCGAAAGATGCGCGGTGGTCGATGACTCGAACCAGCTCTCAGAGTCACTGGGGGACACCGCAGTTGCCGCATTCACCGGCCATCTCGGTGTGGGCATCGTCGCAGCGAGGCGGCTCCATGAGAGCGTGGGCGTCCCGCCCGCCAATGAAAGGTAGGGCGCTACCGATCCACCGATCCACCGATCCACCGATCCACCGAACC
>JBFEQB010000160.1:0-1790 GCA_041549835.1 Luteolibacter sp.
GCATTCGCGGCGTGGCCATAGGTGAGATTGACGTGACCAGCGGTGGCGAGCTCAGAGAAGTAGGCGGCCGCTTCAAGGTCGCCGTAGAGGGACATGGCAATGGCGACCTTGGCCGATTTGCCATTGTCGCTGAAAATATTGGTTTTCGGCATGTGCACGCCGTAGGGGATCTCACCCCGATGCGTGTAGGAACGGTAAAAGGTGTAGGCTTTGTCAATCGCTTGCTGGATCTCAGGCGAATCAATGCCGCACTTTTGCGCGAGCTGCAGACCAATGAAACAAGGCAGGGAACTCGAATTCATTTGCGCGTAACCCGGAAGCCGCCCGCTTCCATTGATCCCCTGGTGCCCCCAAAGCCCACCGGCATCCTGGCCGTCGACGATCTTCTCCACCGTCTTATGCAGGCTCAGCAAGACCGAACTGTCGTTGGTTGCCAGGTAATACTCCGCATACGCAATGCATCTGTAACCCCAATCCCATACACTCGTCTCGCTGGGTTCTTCAAAGGCGTAACCCGCCAGATCCGCCATCGAATGGCTGGCACCCAGTCCCGTCCTGGCGACCAGCACTGACTGCCTCCCATAAGGTTGCTGGCCTGCCATGTAGCTTGAGAAATTCGCAAGGATCGCATCCGACTTCGGGCAGTTGAAGGGTGCGGTCGCACTGTAGGATCCCAAAACCGGCAGCGTGATGGCGACCGAGGGCGCGTCTTTGATTCGAAGCGTGAGCTGTCCGGCACCCGCCACCGATTCAGCGGCATCAATCGCTGCGGCCAGGTCCTGATAAATGGCACTGCTGAAATCGGTGCCATCCGTGCCCGTGATAATCATTCCGGGAGTGATCAGGCCGTCGGCAGGAGATCCTGCATCCACCGATGTCACGGTAATCTCAGTGCCGACACGATTGCCGAAAATACCGGTGGGGCCAAACTGCTCTGCAGAATGTGCGTTAGAAGCCATGACGGCTGCAATAAATACAGTAAGGAATAGTTTTTTGGGTTTCATCATGGTTCTACAATTTGGATTTCAACCTATGTAGCCTGTCACCCGGAGACGGCAATAGATTTCAAGCCTCTACCCAACCCCCTGCTAGGGGTGGGCCCGGTATCATCCGGAAAATTGGCAGAGCTCTGCGGAGAACAATGAGAAGAACGTGACCGGGAGGACCCTGATGTGCCTCAGTCCAAGGCTCCGCAGGCGGAATTCCAGACTCTCAGCACTAGGATCATCCAGAAAAACTGCCCCCGCCGAAATGGCGAGGGCAGCACTGTGAGCTCTGCTCCGACGGGGCAGCCCAACGGGCTACTGTGTGTCTATGGGAAACTTACTCGAACACGATGTATGCGACGCGCTCGGCGCTGTGGCGCTGGCGGCTGTCCTTGAACTCGTCCTCGGCGACGTGCAGGTTCAGACTGGTGGTCGTCGCATAGGGACTGCCTGACAACACGGCCCATGCCCCGTCGTTTCCGCTCATCCCGCTCTGCGAAACGGCCGCCGTACTCACTGTCGCGAGACTGCCGCTCAAGCTGTAACTGTAGGGCGTCGCCGAATCACCGAAGCACTGCACGGTCGCCGGACCAAGGCCGGCCTCGTAGGCTACTCCGTTAACCGTGCCGTTGCCCGCCTCGATCACGATGTAACCGATCACCTCGTCAGCGCGCGTGTTGTTCTTATCCTGGCCGACATGCTTGCCGACGTTCAGGTTGGCGGCATCAACCGCATCCTGACGGGTGGCTCCCATGCTCCAGAACGTCGACCAGTTCGCATCGTTGCTGCTCATCACCTGGCCGA
>JBFEQB010000161.1:0-1655 GCA_041549835.1 Luteolibacter sp.
AAAAAATGGATAAACACGAAACATTCATTGAGCACTTGATCGATGCGACTTACAGGAAACAGAAGATCAAGTCACTGCGCAAGGCTGCCAAGTGGTCGCTGGTGGCTGCAGTTGCGACTATGCTCGCCGCTTTTCTCGCGTTCTTTGGAGAAAATCCTGGCGTGGCCGGAATCATGATGGGCGTGTCTGCCATGAACTTGGTGGTCTATGCATCAAACGGAAATTTGCTGGCTCTTGCGCTTTACATTGAGAAAACTGAAGCGAAAAAGATTTCCGAACAAGTTGCTGCTGGCGTCGGCGATCAGCCGCCAATTTGATTTCATGAATGGGGTCTCTCGGATTCACACGTGGTTCGGGCCGGGGACATCGGTCACAAACTGGCCGGGATGCTCAAACCCGGGTTGCCCCGCCATTTTAAAACCGAGCCGCCAACAACCATGGAGACACACAAAATGGGAATCCGGGAGACCTGGCCCCAGAGAGGTGGTGCCATGAAAAAACGCTTGTTTCGCCTGCTCTTGTTGACGGTTTTCTCCACCATCTTGCCGACCTTCGCCGCCGAACCGGAGACAGGGAAGGCGAAGGAGGGGGGGTGGACGTCACTCTACAAGGGCACCCTAGACGACTTCCGGATCTATTTCCGGGGGCAGGGCTACATTGCTGATGTCCATGATCAAAAGGTGTTCCTTGCCGAGCCCGGCCAGATCCATGTCATCAACGGCACCAACGGGCTCATCGTGACCAAGGTTCCCTATAGCCATTACCACGTGAAGGTGGACTACCGCTGGGGGGAGAGGGGGGGCTCGGAAAATGCGGGACTGATGACCCACGTGGACCTGGAGTCCAAGTTGGTGAAGGACAACCGCCCGCGCTCCATCGAGATCAACATGCGCTCAGAGAGCCCTGCCAGCATCTGGATGGCCAGCGGCGTCGGTCCCTTCGGGTCCAGTTTCGTCAGGGCGGGAAGCAGCAATTATCTGCCGCAGAACGAGGGCGGAATTCCCCACCTGGTCGATCCCTTCCGGGGCCGCACCCTCTATTGCAACTATCCGGATGGGAAGGTGAATGCCAATCCTTACGGCGAGTGGAACACTCTCGAGGCCATCGTGCACGGGGCGGAATCCGTGGAGATCATCCATAACGGAAAGGTGGTGATGCGCGTTTACGACATCCGGCAGGCGGACACGGAAACGAAGAAGCCGGGTGCCCCGCTCGTCTCCGGCGGCATCGGCCTGCAAAGCGAAGGCCAGGAGATTTTCTACCGGAATTTCCTGATCCGGAAACTGGAGCGCTAAGGGTGTTTCCCGGGGTCGGTATTTTCTGGGTCAGTCTCCGCAGCCTCACAAGATCTTCCCCCGCAGAGCAGGCGCGGAATCATGGCCGCCGCAGCCCTCTCTACTCTCTCGCGAAGAGCAAAGAATGCGGAAACATGCTTCTTGACGCATGCAGTCGCGAGGGGTTCGATGCTTATTACTACGCTCATGGAAATTTCGTAGCCCCCTTAGCCTTCCGTTACCTCCCTAATCCAACTCAGATCCCGATCATGAAGAAACTCCTCATCGTCCCTCTCTCGATCCTTGCACTGGCCACGTCCAGCCAGGCGGCCGTCTATACTTTGTCCGGCGGAATGGATGAGCTTCAGGCCGGCTCCAACG
>JBFEQB010000162.1:0-1648 GCA_041549835.1 Luteolibacter sp.
TTAGGGCATTCCACCTCCGCTCCCTCTTTCATTCAAAATCCAAAATCCAACATTCAAAATCCCCCTCTCACCTCCCTCTCCCATTCAAAATTCAAAATCCAACATTCAAAATCCCCCTCTCCCCCGCCCCCGTCGGCATCTTCGCTTTGCCTTGTGATCGATTACCGGGACTGATCCTGTCGCCGCTTCCTGTTAGCCGGGACCGAGCCTAGCCAAGGTTTTTGTGAATCCGTGATCCGATCCCCTGCTTTCAGAGTGGCGGTCACCGTGTTTCCCACCACGGCCAGCTCCCTTGTGAGACTGCGGGGACCGAACCCTAGAGACGTCTCGTCATTGTCACTCGCTCCCGAGTTCCGACCGCAGGTGGTGGACCATGCCGGACAATTCCTCGACTTGCGATTGCAGTCCTTGGATTTTCTGTTCCATGCGGCTACGCCAGAGTTGTTCCTCTTCCAATTCGAGGACATCCGCAGCAGCCTCGGGCAGGACATGGGCATTCTCCGGAACCGCGCCACACAACAAATGGGCATAGGTTTCCACACGTCTCCCACCCCCGGCAGGATGACGGATGACCAGCGGGCCATGGGGATAATCAATGAACCATTCCAAAGCCTGATCGACTTCTTCCAGGGACTCGAATGCGTGCATGCGTTCGCACCTTTGTTTGATCTCCCCTGAGGTTTGCACGCCGCGTAGCAGCAAGACAGTGAGGATGGCGCGCTGCGCGGAATCCAGATCGAGGGTCTGGTCCAGGATGTGTTTGTATTTGGGCGAGCGGGACCCTGCAGGATGCACCTTCAAAACGAGTCCCTTTTCCCTTAGACCAAACAGCGCCTTTTCGATCAAGCGCTCTTCCAACTGGGTGACCGGTTGGCGGTTGGACGTCTGGTTGCATGCCGTCTGCAGGCTGTTCAGCGTGAGCGGATAGTAGGCCGGAGTGGTGCTCTCCTTCTCCAGCAGACATCCGAGCACGCGGGACTCCACAAAAGTGAGTTGGATTTCGGGGAAATGGCGCGGTGATTCTTCCATGTTTCGCGTTTACCCCACACACTCTGACTCCCACTTGCGGGCACCGCCAAGGAAGAAGTCACTGTTTCCGCCGCATCAACAGAGACGAAGCGCCGCGAAGGAAGGCGGCATCTTCGCTTTGCCTTGTGATCGATTCCCGGGACTGATCTCGGTCACTGTCCCGGCCCCATTCCTCCATCATGAAACCGTGGTTCGCCTGTTAGCCGGGACCGACCCTGGCGAAGGTTTTTGTGAATCCGTGAGCAATGCCCCCACTAAGGTTTTGTCAAATTTTGCACACTGACCCCCACTTCCCCGCATCCGTCGGACGCAACGATCCTTGCCCCTGTGGCAGCGGCAAGAAGTTCAAGAAGTGCTGCGGCAAGTGAACCCCATTTAGGTTCACACTACTGCCGTATCTGTCCCGGTTTCACCCCTCACTCCCCAAGGGGGTTTTTGTCCCACCAACCTCCACTATTTGTCTGTCACCGTGTTATGCATAGCTACTTCTGCATCCAAATTATTCTAAACCCATCAAACTCCTGCTCCAACATCATTGGCATTTCCGGAAAATCATTATTCCCAACATAAGCATGAAGAACCCATTCTCCTCCATGATACACTCCTGGCCTTACATCAA
>JBFEQB010000163.1:0-1584 GCA_041549835.1 Luteolibacter sp.
AGCTGGCGAAGACTCACGGGGGATCAAGAGTCCTGCGGTTCCTTGCCCGGAGCGTCCTTCACTTTGGCTTCCGTTTCGCCACGGGTGATCTCACGTTCGAAATCATCGCGGGCTTTTTTGAATTCCCCCATGCTCTTGCCGATGCCACGGGCGAGTTCAGGCAGTTTCTTGACTCCGAAGAACAACAGGATCACGACAAAAATCATGATCATTTCCGGCATTCCGATGGGTCCCATAAGTGTGTTGGAGTTGTTGAGGAGACGCTAGGCGCGCTTGCGCGGCCTTGCAAAGCATTTACCGCGCGCGCCGCCATGAACTTTCACCGGGTTTCCGGACCGCCGGGGCCTCAGCGACGACGCCCCAGCAACAACGCGACGACGCCCACCAGCCCCAGCCCTGCGGACGCCGGTTCCGGAATGGCATTCCAAACGTTGGCTTGGAGTCCGCTTGCATCATCCCCACCCTGAAAAACCGACTGAGCATACTGCGGCGGGAAGCCCGCGGCAGCGGGGGGCATGCCGTCTCCCGATGGGGGGGGAAAACCAACTTTCACCAAGTCATCCGGCTCGAAAATCAACGGAGATCCGCCGAATCGGATGCCATTGGCATATGCAGGATCAACCACCAACGGAGCGCCGGTTTCCGTCTCGAAAACCACTTCCCCATAGCCGGGGATCAAGACTGAAAACGGATCCCTCGCCAAGGCACCACCTTCGTAACCGGCGGCGTCCAAGGTGAAGGCATCACCCATTGAAATCAGGCCGCCAAATAGCGCCACCACCGGTAAGCAGGACAGGTTCATGTTGGGGGGAGGAGGGAAAACGAACTCGGATCCATCCGATCGCACTCACACTTCTGAACATTCCCTTGGCCAGCGCAAGCGAATTAAACTCGTTGACCCCAAACAGGTTACAACTCAGTGAAATCAATTATTCCAAAGGATCTGCGCGATTTCCAAAGCCGGATCACCTCGCCACCGAGCGGACCTCGATCTCCTGCATTCGTTTCTCCGCGATTTCCGGCGACGGTGCCTGGCGACCCACATCCCCCAAGGCGCTCCAAGCAAACACCGAGGCGAGTTTCGCACACTCATCCGCCGACCGTCCGGTGACGAGTCCCGCAAGGTAGCCGGCCAACAATGAATCCCCCGCCCCGACGGTGCTGATGACCGACACCGGAGGGGCTTGGGCGACGAGCGCGGCTTCCGGGCTCACGAAAAGCGCGCCCTCCTCCCCGAGCGAAAGGATCACATGAGGAACCTTCTCCTTCTGGATTTGAACGGTCGCGGCAGACCGCGAAGCCAAGTCCGGCAATCCGTGGCCGAGGATTTCCTCGAGTTCGTGGTGGTTCGGCTTGATCACATCCACACGGGATTCGATTGCGACCTTCAGCGCATCGCCACTGGTATCCACGGCAATTCTCGCGCCGCCATATTTGAGAGTTTCGAGCATTGTTTTGAAAAATCCGGTCGAGACGCCATCGGGCAAGCGGCCACCGATGACAAACCAAGTCCCTGGCTTCGAAAGCATGCCGAGTTTCCGCATCAGGGTGTCCAGATCCGCCGCCGTGGGGGCCAGTCCCGCG
>JBFEQB010000164.1:0-1517 GCA_041549835.1 Luteolibacter sp.
GAGAACGGCCTCGACCAATGCATCGCCGACCTGTGTTTCACCCCGAAAAAACCGGACCTCTGCATCATCGACGCCTACCGCATCCTGCGCAAGAACGGTCCGCAGGGCCGCGCGCAGGAGGATGGCGAACTCGCCCGCTACCAGATGCTCGGCACCGACATGGTCGCGCTCGACGCCGCCGCCGCGAAACTCTACGGCATGAACCCCGCGGACCTCGGGTTCGTGCGCATCGCCGGCGAGATGGGGGCCGGACAAGCCGATCTCGCCAAGGTCAGGATCAAGCGCATCACGCTCGAGGCATGAACGCCGGCGGCTACCGAAGACTTCGTTTCGCCATCGGCGGGCTGGTCTTCGGATTCTGCGCGCTTTCCTTCGCCGATGTCGGTGACTGGATCTCCGCCCCGGTGGCGCGCGCGGGCCTTTGGCTGCAATTCACACCGTCTTTGTTAGGCCTCGCCCGGAGTGCCGGATGGATCGCCGCGGGTGCCGTCGCGGTGTTGCTTCTCACGCTGCTTTTCGGCCGCATCTATTGCGCGATGCTTTGTCCGCTTGGAGTCCTGATGGATCTATCCGCCTGGCTCGCGCGGCGCACCGGCAGGAACAGGAAACTCCCCTATCGGCCCGACCGCCCGTGGTTGCGGGCGCTCGCTGTTAGTGTTTGCGCCGCCGGCTTGCTGGTTGGCACGGCACTGCCGCTGGGATTCATCGATCCCTACAGTGTGTTCGGAAAAATCTCCGCGGCGACGCTCAGACCGACCTTTGGATGGCTCAACCACCTCGTCGCATCGACCAAGATCATCTATCCGGTCGATGTGTCTCCCGTGGCGTGGACCACCACCGGAGTCGCGCTTGCCTTGCTCTCGCTGGTCGTGGTTTCCGCGGTCTTTCGCGGGCGGCTTTGGTGCAACACCGTCTGCCCGGTGGGCGCGGTGCTCGGGATCTTCTCCAAACACGCCTGGTTCCGCCTGAAAATCGCCGATACCGCCTGCGTCGGTTGCTCGATGTGCGAGCGCGTCTGCCCGGCCCAGTGCATCGATTTCCGGAATCACTCCATCGACCACTCGCGCTGCGTCATGTGCCTCGACTGCGTGACCTCGTGCAAACGCAGCGGGATCCATCTCAGCCGGGGAGGACTTTGGACTGCGGTGATCGCCCGCAGGGCGAATCACCGCTTTGGGGAGAGCACACCGATTCCCGATGGTCAGTCCGTCCCAATCTCCCGGCACCCTGATTCTGGGCTTGCCGTGAAGACCTTGCGACCCCGTTTGCAAATCGATCTCCACCCCCAAAGCGGCGATTCCCGCCGCAGTCCAAAGTCTCTGCCTCTCACCAGCAGGCGCTTGTTCCTCGCATCCGCAGCCACCCTTCCCGCCGTGGCGTTGGCGGCTGACCGGAGTTCCTCCGGCACTCCCAACCCGCGCAACAAACGCGCCGTGCTCCCTCCCGGCGCAAACTCGCTCGCCCATTTCCAAAGCTGCTGCACCGCCTGCCACCTGTGTGTCGCCAACTGCCCGGAC
>JBFEQB010000165.1:0-1286 GCA_041549835.1 Luteolibacter sp.
CCCCAAACGCTTCCAATTCCCAGCACTCCCGCGCGGAGTTTTTCGGAAATTTAATGAACTTGCCGGAATGTCGGGCGACGCTAAGTTCCCCGCGTTCCAGCCTCACCCATGTCCACCCTCACCACCACTCTCCAAGTGATCTTGTTGATCCTCGTCGTCCTGACGGTGTTCAACATCATCATCTTCGTGCACGAACTCGGCCACTTCTGGGCCGCCAAATGGCGCGGACTCCAGATCGACCGCTTCCAAATCTGGTTCGGCAAGCCCATCTGGAAAAAGGAAATCAACGGCGTGCAATACGGCCTTGGCTGGATCCCGGCCGGCGGTTTCGTCGCGCTGCCCCAGATGGCACCGATGGAGGCGCTTGAAGGGGGCGACAAGCACACCCACCCGCTGCCCGCCATCTCGCCACTGGACAAGATCATCGTCGCCTTCGCCGGTCCGTTGTTCTCGATCTTGCTGGCGCTCGCCTCCGCCGTGGTGGTCTGGCAGGTCGGCAAGCCCGCGGATTTCATCCCCTCGCAGGAAGTCGGATATGTCATGCCGGACAGCCCCGCCGCCAAGGCCGGCCTGCGCCCGGGCGACAAAATCACCGCAATCAATGGCGAGCCCGTCAACGGCTTCGCCGGCTCGCTCGACTCGATCACCGAGCGCATCGTCCTCAGCCGCGGCCAGCAGATCACCTACACCGTCGAACGCCCGGGCGAAACCAACCCGCTCGTGCTCCAATCCGGATTCGAAACCGAAAAAACCCACTGGTATCAATGCCGCGGCCTGCGACAGATCGGTATTGATACCGCTGGCCCTGCGATCGTTGGCAAAGTCATGCCAAACAGCCCGGCCGCCGATGCCGGCCTCGGCAAGGGTGACCGCATCACTTCCATGGATGGCCACAAGCTCTACAGCTTGATGCAGTTTTCCCAATACCTCCGCGAGCATGACTGGAAAACCGTGCGCCTCGGCATCCAAACCGCCGATGGAGGAACCCGCGAGGTCGAGCTGACACCTGAACGACCGCTGAAACCCGAGGGAACCAACCCGATGGTCGGCATCCAGTGGGATTTCTCATCGGAAGTGGACACCCGCATCGTCCGGCCGGCGCCGTTGCGGCAGGTCACGGACAGCCTGCACATGATGTGGATCACCATTACCAGCGTGATCGCGCCGGATTCCAACATCGGCGTGGATCACCTCAGCGGACCAGTCGGCATTGGCTCGATGATGTTCCAGTTCCTGCAGATGGAGGACGGCTGGCGGCGCATTCTCGCATTCATGGTGCTCTTCAA
>JBFEQB010000166.1:0-1173 GCA_041549835.1 Luteolibacter sp.
ATGCATCGAGTCGATGTCCGCCTCGGAGTAGACGGCGACGGATTCCACGCCAAGCTCGCGGCAGGCGCGGATGATGCGGAGGGCGATTTCGCCGCGATTGGCGACCAGAACACGCTTGAACATGAGGAAGAAGTGGAAAGTGGTCGGTGACCGGTGAAGGCCGGTCACTTGATGCGGAAGAGGACGTCGCCGTATTGGACGGGGGCGCCGTCTTCGGCGACGAGGGCACAGATGGTGCCGGATTTTTCGGCTTTGATTTCATTCATGACCTTCATGGCCTCGATGATGCAGACGGTCTGGCCGACGGAAACGGTGGAGCCGATATCGACGAAGTCCGGAGCGTCGGGAGCAGGCTTGCGGTAGAAGGTGCCAACCATGGGCGAGGTGATTTCCACACCCTCGGGGGCGGCGGCGGGCGGATCGCCAGCGGCAGGGGCCGGAGCGGCGGCGGCAACAGGGGCTGCGGCCGGGACCGGAGCGGCGGCGGGCAGGCTGGCGAGCAGGCCACGGAGATCATCGAGATCCGCGCCTTTTTTCAGCTTGAGGTGAAAGTCCTTCTTGGTGAGATCGAAGTGAGTGAGGCCATGCTCATTCATGAGTTCGACGATGCGACGGATTTCCTGGAGGTCCACGGTGGAAATAAAGGTTGGGAGTTTGATGACGGGCGGCATCCAAACCGGATGCGCTTCTTCCGGGGAGGCTAGGTGGCGGGGGGAAAGAGCGTCAAGCGGGAACGCGGGGACCGCGGGGATTTGAAATTTGGGATTTGCGATTTGAAATTGGCGGTTACAAGGCGGCGGGATGACGACTCAAGCGTTGAATGTGTTGCCACGGGCCGCGATGGCGGGGGAAATGGTGCCGGCGGATTATTTCCGCACACTGGACCGGGCGGAGATTTGCCGGGAGGACCGGCCGCTGGAAGTGGATCTGGGCTGCGGTGACGGGACGTTCCTGATGGGGATGGCGGAGCATCATCCGGAGCGGGATTTCGTGGGGGTAGAGCGCTTGTTAGGGCGGGTGCGCAAGGTCTGCCGGAAGGCGACGCGGCGGGGTCTGGAAAACGCGCGGGTGCTGAGGCTCGACAGCCGGTATGTGGTGGAGTGGTTGTTGCCGGAGGCGGCGGTTTCGCGGCTGCACCTGCTGTGCCCCGACCCGTGGCCGAAGGTGAGGCAC
>JBFEQB010000167.1:0-1100 GCA_041549835.1 Luteolibacter sp.
AGAGCGCGCCACCTTGGAAGCTGGACTAGATGCGGTCTCATCGAGAGCGCGCCACCTTGGAGGCTGGACTTTGCGGCGATCCGCTTCAGGCTGCGGGTTTTCCAACCATGTCCTCTTCCCTATCTCCCATCATCATCGGCGGCACGATCGCCATCGACCACGTCAAGACTCCCGAAGCCGAAGCCGTGAACCTGCTGGGCGGGTCGGCGGCGTATGCGGCGCTGGCGGCTTCGTTTTTCAGCCGGCCGGTGTCGCTGATCGGGATCATCGGCCATGATTTTCCGAAGGAGCATCTGGAGATGCTGGAAACGCGTGGAATCTCGCTGGCCGGGGTGGAGCGCTCGGAAAGCGAATCGTTCACCTGGTCCGGCGAATACCATGCGAACATGAACGAGCGGACGACCCACAAGGTGGGGCTCAACGTGCTGGAAAACTGGCAGGTGAAGGTGCCGGCGGGTGCGGGCGCGGCCCCGATCGTGGTGCTGGCGAACATGTCGCCGGACAACCAGCTGGAAATGCTTTCCCAATGCGGAATGCGGACTGCGGAACGCGGAATGGAAGACGCAAGCGCGGGGTCGAGGTTCGTGATCGCGGACACGATGGATTTGTGGATCGAGATTGCGAACGAGCGCCTGCACGAGGTGCTGCCGCAGCTGGATTTGTTCGTGCTGAACGAGGGGGAGGCACGCGAGCTGGCGGGGACTTCGAACCTGGTGATGGCGGGGCGCTTGCTGTTGGAAAAGGGTCCGCGCCATGTGGTGATCAAGCTCGGGGAGTTCGGAGCGATGCTGTTTTCCTCGACAAGCGGGAAGCGGGAAGCAGGAAGCGGAATCGAGCTGTTCCGGGCGTCGGCGTGGCCGCTGGAGGCGGTGGCGGACCCGACCGGAGCGGGCGATACGTTTCTGGGCGCGATGGCAGGCTATCTGGCCGCGCAAAGCGCGCCGCCGTATGACACGGCGGCGTTGCGGCAGGCGATCGTGCAGGGCTCTATGCTGGCGTCATTCACATGCGAGGCGTTTTCCACCAAGAGACTCGAAGCACTTTCCGCTGCGGATCTTGAGGAACGCTTGGAGCTCTTCCGTGCGGCGACGCATTGGTGA